>NZ_KV802312.1:1344-132920 GCF_001810635.1 Rothia sp. HMSC067H10 | reverse complement strand
CCCCCCCCCCGGTAGAAGCGTTCGAAGATGTGTCCGAGCTGGCCAGGTGGGATGCCCTCGCCGTCATCGGCGACGTGGATGAGCGCGGTGGACGCCCCCTGTCGGTGGACGCTGATTCGGACCTGCCCGCCGGCCGGGGTGTGCCGTAGCGCGTTCGACAGGAGATTGCTCATCACCTGGCCGAAGCGTTGCCGGTCCACGAGCACCCGGGCGGTGTCCGTAATGGTCTCGACCTGTAAATCGACGCCTTTGTCAGCATAAGCTTCCCCCGCGGCAGCAGCGGCGGTATGGAGCAGATCCCCGAGCCCTTCCTCCGCCAGGTCCAAATCGATCCGGTGTTCCTGGACCCGGGAGACATCGTCGATGTCTTCCATCAACCGGGTCAGGCGGGCGAGTTGGTCAGCCATGATCGTGTGGGTGGCATTATTCCAGTCCACGACCCCGTCCTGGAGACCATCGAGGTAGACCGTGAGCACCGATAAGGGGGTGCCCATTTCGTGGGCCAGATCAGAGAGCATCTGGCGGCGGACCTGTTCGGTGTGTTCCAGCCGGTCGGCCATGGTGTTGAAGGCATGCGCCAGGGTGGTGACCTCGGGGCCTGCTTCTCCGGCGGGCACGCGGATACGGTAGTTGCCGGCCGTCAGGCTGGTAGCGGCGCGGGTGAGATCCTGCAGGGGGGTGCGTAGGCGACGCGATAACCACAGGCTGGCCAGCAGGGCGCTGATCAATGCGGTGGGCAGGGCGACGGCCAGGGTGATCAGGTTGGCGTCCCGGTAGGCCTGCTCGGCATGGAACAGCTCCAGCGAGGGGTCCTCCCGGCCGGTCATCAACATATGATCATGGAACAGGGTCAGGCCCACCATCGTGGCCACGGCCGCGGCCATCAGCAGGCTAATCACCACGACCAACACCTGGGCGGCCAGGAAGCGGAAGGTCAGGCCGGGTCCGTGATTCATGGCTGCCCCACCCGGTAGCCCACGCCACGCACGGTGTCGATAAACCCCCGGCCCCGGGTGTCGGCGCCGAGCTTGCGATGCAAGTTGCCGATGTGGACATCGACGATGCGTTCATCACCGACCCAGGTGGTGTCCCAGACCTCGGTGACCAGGTCGTGGCGGGTCAGCACCTGGCCGGGGCGCAGGGCTAGGGCAACCAGCAGCTCGAACTCCGTGCGGGTGAGCTCCACGGTCGTCTCCCCCACCCGCACCTGATGGACGACGGCTCCGTAGTGGCTGTTTCCCGTGATAAAACGTACAAAAACACAAATGTGGACTTCCGCATTGACCCCACCACCGGCGAGTACCAGAGCGCCAGCGTGGACGAATACCCCGGCAAGGAATCCGTGAATATTACTGCAAACACGCTCTCCCGGTTCAAGGCTGAAGATGCAGGTACCGCGCCCGGCGAAACCAAACGGATTATCGACCCTGCGTCCGCGCCTGAACAGACCCGCCTGGTAAGCGATAACACCAGTGAGGCGACCACTGTTTCCGCCCCGAAGACCGTATACGCGGGGCAGAAGTTCACGATTGGAGGGTCTGACTGGACGTATGGAGAAGACTATCTTCCCTCGGATATTACCGTCACCCTGGATGACGGCAAGTCAAAGGTAAACGGGCAGGGCGAAATGACCTTCAAGCTCTCCGAGGAAGAGACGTCGTTCACCCGTGACATTGAGGTGCCCGCCGACTGGAAACCTGGTGAGGAACACAACGTGACCATTTCTTCTGGCAAAACCAAAGGAGATAAGCAGCGCTCTCTCACCATAAAGTTCAAGGTCGAAGAGTACAATCCCAAGTACATTGACAGCTGCACCGTACCCACCCAGGATGCTGTGCAAGCCACCGAGGTTCCGTTCGCCGGGTACCCGAAAGTCGTCGGCGAGGTTCCCTCACTCAACCAACAGCCTGCCACCACAAAAGACTAACGGCAGATAACCAGCCCACGCGGTGCGCACAATGCTCCAGCTTGGCGCACAAAAACCGCAACGGCTGCACCTCTAACACTGCGCCCCCACCGGATATTTTCACCGGTGAGGGCGCAATACGTTTTAGCAAAGAGAATGTTCGCTCGGTTCCTGCGCACTCAACGGAACACGAGACTGACCGAGATTATCCCCGATATTCAGGCACGAGTGTCATCTCTGCCTTCTGGAACTTCTTCAAATCCAGGTAGCCGCAGTTCGCCATTGCGCGTTTGAGGGCGCCCACAATATTGCGGGTACCATCCACATGGTGCGAGGGCCCATACAGCACCTCTTCGAGAGTTCCAACCACGCCCAAGGGGGTGCGCACCCCACGCGGGAAGTCCCGCGAATGCGCCTCATTGCCCCAGTACCAGCCCTGGCCCGGCGCCTCAGATGCGCGCGCCAGGGGCGCGCCGATCATCACCGCATCCGCGCCCAGAGCCAGCGCCTTCACCAGGTCACCGGAACGGCTAAGCCCGCCGTCGGCAATCACATGAACATACCGTCCGCCGGATTCGTCCAGATAGTCCGAACGGGCCGCAGCAACATCGGCAATAGCGGTTGCCATCGGCGCGGAAATGCCCAGCCCCTTACGGGTGGTCATCGCGGAACCGCCGCCGAAGCCCACCAGAACACCGGCGGCACCGGTGCGCATCAAGTGCTTCGCCTGGGTATACCCTGCCACGCCGCCGACCATAACAGGCACATCCAGCTCGTAAATGAATTTCTTGAGGTTCAGCGGTTCATGCGAAGTCGAAATATGCTCCGCAGAGACCGAAGCCCCGCGAATCACGAAAAGATCGGCCCCGGCCTGCACCACCGTCTCGTAATGCTCTTGGGTGTTCTGCGGGGTAAGCGAGCCCGCCACAATAACACCCGAATCACGAATTTCTTCCAGGCGCGCGGTAATCAGCTCGGGCTTAATCGGCTCAGCGTAAATCTGCTGCATGCGCGTGGTAGCAGAGGCAGGATCAGCTTCGGGAAGCTCAGTAATTTCGTCAAGAAGCGGCTGCGGATCCTCATAGCGAGTCCACAAGCCTTCTAGGTTGAGCACGCCTAAACCACCGAGCTTTCCAAGCGCAATCGCGGTCGCTGGAGACATCACAGAGTCCATCGGTGCGCCCACAATTGGGGTGTCAAATTTGAAGGCGTCAATCTGCCATGACGTATCGACATCGCGACGGTCACGGGTGCGGCGCGTCGGTGCCAGCGCCACATCGTCAAGCGCATAGGTGCGGCGGGCGCTCTTAGAGAGCCCAATCTGAATATCGGACATGTGTGTTTCCCTTTCGGAAGGTCTCTGACCGGTGTTTCCTGGCGCACGGCTGCCCCGCAAGACTACGCGCCTGATGCAGTATCTACTCTACTCGGCGTATAACCCGTTCCGCCGCAGATTATTCAGAAATATCACAAAATGCACGACGGAATAGATTCCCTAATGTTCGAGTCTTACACACCATTGAGCCGGTCAGCGGTGGTTAACGGCGGTAGTTAGGTGCCTCGACAGTCATCGTAATGTCGTGCGGGTGAGATTCTTTCAAGCCCGCCGGAGTGATGCGCACAAACTTACCCTTGGTCTTAAGCTCCTCAATGGTGCGTGAACCCACGTAGAACATGGTCTGGCGCAGACCACCCTCAAGCTGATGCAGCACGGCAGAAAGCGGTCCGCGGAACGGAACCTGCCCCTCAATTCCCTCGGGAATCAGCTTCTCTTCGCTGGAAACGTCTGCCTGGAAATAACGGTCTTTCGAGTATGACTTGTGGCGACCGCGGGTCTGCATAGCGCCCAGCGAGCCCATGCCGCGGTAGGCTTTGAACTGCTTACCATTCATGAAAATCAGATCGCCGGGGGCCTCGGCGGTTCCCGCCAAAAGCGAGCCAAGCATCACGGAATCGGCGCCAGCAACCAGAGCCTTACCGATCTCACCGGAGTGCTGCATGCCGCCGTCGGCGATGAGCGGAACACCGGCGGGAATAGCTGCCTTCGCGGATTCGTTAATCGCGGTTACCTGGGGTACGCCCACACCCGCGATAATACGAGTGGTGCAAATTGATCCGGGACCCACGCCGACTTTCACGGCATCTGCGCCCGCATCAATAATGGCTTGAGCACCTTCACGGGTTGCCGCCTGACCACCAATCACATCGACATGTGCGGCTGCGGGATCTTTCTTCAGGCGGGAAATCATATCGAGCACGCCTTGGGAATGTCCGTTGGCGGTATCGACGAAGAGTGCATCCACCCCGGCCTCGACCAGAGCCATTGCACGTTCGTAGCCGTCACCGAAGAAGCCAATAGCAGCGCCAACGCGCAGGCGACCATCGTCATCCTTGGTGGCACGCGGGTACTGTTCGGTCTTCACAAAGTCTTTGAGGGTAATCAGCCCGGCAAGTTTACCGGCCTCGTCAATGAGGGGCAAACGCTCGATTTTGTTCTTCGAGAGCAGGGCGAAGGCTTCATCCTTCGTGAGGTTTGGCGAACCGGTAATGAGCGGCATCGGGGTCATAACATCACGCACGAGAGTGCTTTCATAGTCCGAGCGCGAGAGGTAGCGAATATCGCGGTTGGTAATAATACCTTCAAGTTTGCCATCTTCGGTGACCACCGGCAGACCCGAAACCTTGTAATAGCCGCACAGATTATCGTATTCGCCGATAGTTGCGTCAGCACCGATGGTGACGGGATTAATGATCATGCCCGATTCGGAGCGTTTCACGCGATCAACATGCGCTGCCTGATCCTCGATCGAAAGGTTGCGGTGGATCACGCCCATGCCGCCTAGGCGCGCCATCGAAATCGCCATCTGGGAATCAGTCACGGTATCCATCGCAGCGGAGATAATGGGGGTGCCCAGGGTAATACGCTTGGAGAGTCGAGTGCTGGTATCGGCATCGGAGGGAATAACATCGGTGTTGCCGGGTAGAAGCAACACGTCATCATAGGTCAGACCAGTGAATCCGAAGGGGTCGTCGGTCAGGGCGGTGGGGACAGTCATGTTTAGCCTTTCAAATGCTGTACCGGATGTATAGATGTTGTGTAGCGAGTGGTGCCACCGGGTGTAAAACGTCGTATCTCTATGGTAAACGCTTACGTCTGCTTCGGGGTACACGGAGCGGTTCGGATGTGTGCCTTTCCTGCAAGGCCGCAGTATCCGGTTCGAGGCTGCGCTTGCGTTTATTTCAGGCCAGTCTGCATCAAACCCCTACAGATAGTTGTTGCCCGGTTCAACGAGATTTTCTCTCCTCGAACCGGGCAACCCATCAATTATTCGTCTTCGTCCTCTTCTTCGGGCTTAGTGACCACCAGAGTCTCGGTCGTGAGCACCAAAGCCGCGATAGATGATGCGTTCTGCAGCGCAGAGCGGGTGACCTTCACGGGGTCAATTACGCCCGCTTCGAACAGATCAACATACTCACCGGTTTTGGCGTTGTAACCGTGACCAACAGGCTGTTCGGCGACCTTTGCCGCCACCACATAGCCGTCGTCGCCAGCGTTTTCGGCAATCCAGCGCAGCGGCTGTACCAGGGCGCGGCGTACAATCTGCACACCTACGTTTGCGTCGTGGCTATCGAGTTCAAAACCGTCGAGCGCCTTGCTGGCGTGGATCAGTGCCGAACCGCCACCGGATACGATGCCTTCTTCAAGAGCCGCGCGGGTAGAAGACACAGCGTCTTCGATGCGGTGCTTACGTTCCTTAGCCTCAACCTCGGTTGCCGCACCCACCTTGATCACGCCCACGCCACCGGCGAGCTTCGCCAGGCGTTCCTTGAGCTTTTCGCGATCCCACTCGGAATCGACGGCCTCGATCTCTCGGCGCAACTGCTGCACACGGTCTTCAACCGCTTCCTTGCTGCCACCGCCGTCCACAATCGTGGTGGTGTTCTTGGTGACGGTCACGCGGCGCGCCGAACCGGTTTCTTCGAGAGTTGCCTGGGCCAGGTCGATACCCAGTTCGGGGGTAATCACGATGCTGCCGGTCAGAATGGCGAGATCCTGCATAATAGCCTTGCGGCGATCGCCGAACCCGGGAGCCTTAAGCGCCACAACGTCGAGAGTTCCGCGGAGCTTATTCACCACGAGGGTGGACAGTGCTTCACCATCAACGTCTTCGGCGATAATGGTCAGCGGTTTTTTCGCCTGTACGACCTTCTCCAGCAGAGGCATAATCTCGGCAACAGTGGAGATCTTACCCTGGTAGAGCAGAATGAGGCTATCTTCAAGAACCGCTTCGCCACGCTCGGCATCGGTCACGAACGAAGGCGAAAGGTAGCCCTTGTCGAACTGCATACCCTCGGTAATGTCAAGCTCAATCTCAGTGGAGGAGCCGTCCTCGATAGTAATGACGCCGTCCTGACCGACCTTCTCAAAAGCAGATGCCAAAAGCTCGCCGATCTGGTCGGACTGAGCCGAAATAGCGGCAACATGCGCAACTTCCGGGCCCTGTACCTCGCGGGCATCCTGAAGCAGACGCTCGGAGACCTTCTCAACGGCGGCCTCAATGCCACGCTTCACCTCCGCAGGTGCCGCACCGCTTGTTACGTTGCGCAGCCCCTCATTCACGAGTGCCTGCGCCAGCACGGTTGCGGTGGTCGTACCGTCACCGGCAACGTCGTTAGTCTTGGTGGCTACCTCTTTAGCGAGCTGCGCGCCCAAGTTTTCATAGGGGTCTTCAAGCTCGACTTCGCGGGCGATCGAGACACCATCATTCGTGATAACCGGTGCGCCCCACTGTTTATCGAGCACAACATTGCGCCCGCGTGGGCCGAGGGTAACCTTGACCGCATCGGCGAGTTTATCGACGCCGGCCTGCAGGGACTTACGGGCGGCATCGTTGAATTCAAGCTGTTTAGCCATGAATATTCGCTACTCCTTGAGGGTTGTGAGCGTTCGATATCGTAGAAGGCGCGAGTGCGCCAAATCCAGGTCAGGTATAGCGGATGCGCCGCGCGAGAAACCGGCGGCGCATCCTGCATATATGCGAAATTAGTCGACGATCGCCAGAACGTCACGAGCGGAGAGAATCAGGTATTCCTCGCCCTGGTACTTGACCTCGGTACCGCCATAGCGGGAGAACACGACTACGTCACCTTCAGCGATATCGACGGGAACGCGGTTGCCCTTATCGTCCACACGACCGGGGCCCACAGCTACTACGCGAGCCTCCTGCGGCTTCTCCTTTGCAGTTTCGGGAATAACCAGACCGGATGCGGTGGTCTGCTCAGCCTGCTCTAGTTTGACAACTACTCGGTCTTCGAGGGGCTTAATAGCCATAGGTATGCTCCTTTTTAGTCAGCGTTTTTAAAAATTTGTGAAGCGGTTTAGCCCTAGTGCCTGGGCGTTTAGCACTGCACCGCTTCGAGTGCTAAATTCAACTTTAGAATCCCGGCGGCACCCGGTCAAGAATGCGCGCCGTTTCGAGGGCGGCGTTTCGCGCACAGGATAATACGCGAGCGCCCCGTGAACCTGCCGCAGCATCCAAGCCTTCTGCATATGCTCATGCCACTACACTTAAGCCTATGGTTGATTTTGTGCCCCCGCCGCCGTTTGCCTTGCCGTCCGAGCTTCCTTTTACCCGGCAGGCGTTAGATGCCGCGGATGCGCTTTTCCCCTATAGTCAAGAGCGCTCGCTCGAACAGGTTACGCGGCTGCGGGCGCAGGGGTTCACGCCCGATGAGACCGCCAATATTCTCAGCCTTGTTAAGGCGCGCACTCGGGCGCTGTCAAAGTTCGGCGATAGGGCGCGCACTATGTTTTTGACCGAGCACGGCGCGCAGCAGGCGACTCGACCGGTTGTTGCTGCCGAGCACGCGGCCGTGTTTGCCCGTACCGGGGTTCGCTCGGTTGCCGATCTGGGATGCGGTATCGGCGCGGATTCGTTGGAGTTCGCGCGCGCTTCCTTAGCGACTGTTTCTGTGGAGCTTGACCCGTTGACGGCATCTTTTGCTGCCGCAAATCTGGCGGATTTTTCGGGTTCACGGGTTGTGGTCGGTGATGTGACAAATTTTGATCTCGAGAGTTTTCGTGATGGCAACGGCAAGGTCGTGCAGGGCATTTGGCTTGATCCGGCCAGACGTGATCTGACCGGAGTCGTAAAATCCCGTACAGAACGTATTTTTGATCCCGAAGCCTATTCTCCCCCGCTTTCGTTCGTAGTGGATCTGGCCAGAACTGGCATGCCGATGGGTGTCAAACTTGGTCCGGGGATGCCGCATGAGGCTATTGCGCGCCCCGAGGATATTCGTAGCGAGGCGAACCCCCATCCGCGTGTCACGGCGCAGTGGGTTGAGCATGAGGGTTCTCTCGTGGAGTTAGTGCTTTGGTTTAATGCTTTGGCTCAGGAGGGCGTTGCACGCACGGTCACGGTGCTGCGGCAGGAGGCGACGGGACAGGCTGAAGACAAGGGCCTGCGCATTCACAAAACCACGCTGAGTAGTCCCTATTCTGCGGAACAAGTAACCCCTGTTGATGAAAAGCAAACCCGGTTCCCCTCCCCCGGTGAGTACCTCTATGAGCCTTCCGGCGCGGTAGTGCGGGCGCATCTGGTGCAGGAGTTAGCCCAAGAGCTTGGGGCGAACCTGATTGATCCGCACCTGGCGTACCTCATGGCGGCAAAAGCTGTTCAGAGTCCGCTGGCACAGTGTTATGAGGTTCTTGAGGAAATCCCGGTGCATGAGAAACAGCTCAAAAAGTGGGTGCGCGAGCGCGGTTTTACGGCTTTGACGATCAAGAAACGCGGCGTTGATCTGGTGCCCGAGAAAATGCGTGCGACCCTGCTGGCAGGCGGTGCGGGCAAGAAATCAGGTAAGAAAGCCGCGAAGAATCAGGGCTATAACCCGGCGACTTTAGTGTTTACGCGAGTGGGGTTCGGGCAGCAGGCACGGCGCATCGGGTGGCATGTGCGGCCTGTAGATTTTTCTGATTCAGCACAGGTCTCTAGCTCGGACACTAAGAATTCTGTGGTCTAGCGGTTTATGTGGGCGGCGTATCTACAAAAAACTGTGATGACGGTGTGTGACGTTTTATGTCAGATACTTCATGTTCGTGTCGTATTTAGTTCATACGCACTCGAAAAAGCGCTGTTGTGGTCACCAACACCGTAAAATAAATGCAGTCACCCTAAGAAGGAGAGAGTTTTGATTCCGTTCGCTTCCTCGGCGCAATCCACTCTTGGCGTAGAGTGGGAGATCGCGCTGATTGACCAGCATACCGGAGAGCTGGTAGCGCGCGCTCAAGAGGTACTTGCCCGTGTGGGCGAACGTTACCCCGAGCTTTTGGAACCTTCCCTGGATCATGCTCATGTGACGGGCGAATTTTTGGAAAATACGCTTGAGATTATTACCGGCGTGTGTACTACGGTGCCGCAGGCATGCCAGCAGTTGATCTCGGTGACCGATAAGATCCGTGAGGTTACTGATGAGCTGGGACTTGATTTTTATGCGGCGGGCACACACCCTACGGCGCATTGGCAGGAACAGCAGGTATCTGCGAAGAAGCGGTACCAGCGTGTGGTTGGTCGCGGCCAGTACTGGGGCAGGCACATGGTTATTTTTGGTGTGCATGTGCATGTGGGTGTCGATTCACGCGATAAGGTTTTGCCGCTCGTGGATGCTCTCACCAACTATTGCGCGCATCTGCTGGGGCTTTCGGTGTCTTCGCCCTACTGGGACAGCGTGGATACCGGATATGGTTCGCACCGCACGATGCTGTATCAGCAGCTGCCTTCAAATGGTCTGCCTTTTCATTTTGAAAACTGGCAGGAGTACAGTGACTATTTGCATGCGTTGGTGAAGACGGGCGCTATTTTAGAGGTCAGCGAGGACCGTTGGGATGTGCGCCCGGTCCCCCGCTACGGCACCTTAGAGATGCGGTACTGCGACGGCCTTCCGTCGATTCGTGATGTGGCGGCGGTTACGGCGCTCACCCAATGTTTAGTGGAGTTTTTCTCGCGCAAAATTGAGGCTGGCGAGAAGATTGAAGTGTTAAACCCTTGGCATGCGCAGGAGAATAAATGGCGTGCCGCCCGCTATGGTTTAGACACCGAGATTATTGTGTCTAACGAGCCGCAGGTGCGCCCGCTGCGCGAGGACATTGAGCTTCTTGTTACTCAGCTAGAGGATGTTGCCCGGGATTTGGATTGTTTGCCGGAGCTGCAGCATGTAAGGAATATGCTGGCGGAGGGCACCGGTGCCGACCGGCAGCGCGCTATCTACGAGAAAACTGGCTCTTTCCACGAGGTTATTCGAGATGTCGCGCTCCAGTCACGGGCGCGTCCCATCCGCTAGGAGCCGATAAAGTTCCAGCCCGCTCCCCCGAATTTTCTCAGGAGGCAGGCTGACGGTTCCCTCTAGTCTAAGCAAATGCTCTAGAAACACACCGTCGTGACCGGCAGCGAAGAATCGGTCGTAAAATCGATTCCCGAAGGTTCATACCCGGCCTCGACAAGGCGTGCCCCAAGCGCAGCCACCATTGCACCATTATCGGTACACAGCGTAAATTTCGGGATAATGAGGCGCACCCCAGCTGAAGTGCATCGTGCCGAAAGCAGCTCACGCAGCCGCGAATTTGCCGCAACGCCGCCGCCGAGTAAGAGAGTGTGCAGTCCCTGTTCCCGGCAGGCCAGCACGGCTTTCTTCGTGATAACATCGACAACCGCTTCCTGGAAAGATGCCGCAATATCGGCGACCGGAACCTCTTCACCGCGTGCCTCGAAGCCTTCAATCACACGCGCTACGGCGGTCTTGAGCCCTGAAAACGAGAAATTATACCGGTGTGCCCCCGGGGCTTCGGCGGTACCCATGAACTTACGGTTTGACAACCCGCGTGGGAAAACAAACGCCTTAGCATTCCCCGTGCGCGCGGCGCGGTCAATAGCGGGGCCTCCCGGGTAATCGAGTCCCAGTAAACGAGCGACTTTATCGTAGGCCTCACCGGCGGCATCATCAAGGGTGGCTCCGAGCAGACGAACATCCTGAGTAATATCGCGTACCTGCAGAATTTCGGTGTGACCACCAGAAACCAGCAGTGCCCCGAGCCCGCCATCTCGAGCGTGTTCAAGCAGCGCCGAGCCGTCTTCGGTACCGTTATCGTCGAGCAGCCCCACGCCCACATGCGCCACCAGATGGTTAATGCCGTAGAGCGGCTTTCCGGTAGCGGTAGCCAGCGCCTTCGCGGCAGAAACACCGACCATGAGTGCCCCGGCGAGCCCGGGACCGGCGGTGACGGCAATCGCGTCTATATCGTCGAGGGTCACGTAAGCGTCTGCAAGTGCGGCTTCTAGAGCCGGGATCATAGAATCAAGATGAGCCCGCGAAGCAATTTCGGGAATCACCCCACCGAACCGCACGTGCTCTTCCATCGAGGATGAAACCGTGTTGGTGAGCAGACGGGTGCCGCGTACAATGCCGATCCCGGTCTCATCGCAGGATGATTCGATACCTAATACAAGCGGCTCGGCTGCGGCAGAAAGTTTTGGTTTAGTCATCATTTCTCAGGTAGTTTCCGTTGTTGTGGAGGCATTGGCGGCGAAGTCCTTGAGCATGATCAGCGCATCCGTGCCGTCGTCATAATAGCCGGGCCGTGTGTGAATATGCGTGTATCCGGTGCGCAGGTAGAGGTTCTGGGCTCGGGGATTATCGGCCCGCACCTCCAAAAGGATGCGCTGCGCCCCTAAATCCTGTGCCCGGCGGTGCATTGTGGCGAGCATGGCTCTTCCGTATCCGTTGCCTTCGTACTCGGGCAGCACGGCGATGGTCTGCACATCGGCGGTGTCTGCCACCGTCATAACCCCGCAGTATCCGATAATATTCGGAGCGTTCTTCTCATCGGGGTTTTCCTGGGGATTTTCACCGGAATACGCCCGCTCAAGTACGTAATAGGTGCGGGTGGGGTGGGTTATTTCGGCGAGGAACATATCAAGGTTCCAGGCGTCGAGGGGGAAGAGCTCTTGTTCGAGGGTGAACAGATGCGGTACATCGTTAATATCGGCGCGGCGCAGGCGGGCACCGCGGGCGAGCGCACCGGGAAGTTCTGGATGCTGAAGTTTCGAGTGCATATTTACGCCCCCTATCCCTTAGACGATGCGGGATCGCTCGGAGCGTTCTGGCTCTGCCGCGCAAGCATGGCGGCTGGAACCTTCGCATCCGAGTCACGCAGGTAGAGGGCGCGGGTGTCGGTGCTAAGATTTTTTATACCCAAGCGCGCGGCGGCACGCACGAGGTCGCTTGCGTTGGGGTGCAGCTGCGATAATTCGGAAGAAATTTGCGCCCCCGATTGTTCCAGCTGTTCGCGGTAAAGCTCGACACCGTAACCGTAGGCACGATAACCTGCGGTATTCTGTCCAGAAACGCTGCCAGGTGCAGGCGTACTTTCGCTTGCGGGTGCCACCTGCGGACCGGTTTTTATCGTGTATCCGTTCTCGGTAACGGTGAAAATTGCAGAGTAGATTTCGCGGCGGCGCGCATCGGAAGCTACCAAAATCTCGGTCATCTGCGCGGCTTTGCCCTGGAAATCCTGAACGAATGCTCGCTCTGCCAGAGCTGTTAGACTCATAAGCCCGTAAACGGGTTTGTTCCAGGCAAATCCAAGAGTCCGGGCGGTGACGATTCCGGCGCGCAGTCCGGTGAAAGGGCCCGGCCCGGTCCCGGTGAGAATCGCATCCACGTTCCGCCCATTTACCTGTGCTTTGTCGAGTACCTGGGCTACGAAGGGCGACATCACTTCGGCGTGTGAACGTGTATCGGCGCTTTCGCGGGCGGCGAGAATAGTTGCGGTTGAACCGGGATTTTCGCCGTCGAGGCGCGCCAAAGCCACGGATGCGGTGGCTGATGAGTCTAGAGCAAGTATGAGCACCCTATCATTCTAACGTGCTGCCGTGTACCCACTATTGTGACGGGTTCTCGCTTCATAAATATCCCAAGGCAGGCTCATGAGGTGCGCTTCCGTTCGCTCCCGGCAACTCTTAAACAGGTTACTCGACGCCGAGTTTGAGCATGGCGGCTTCAAGACTTCGATACGCTTCGCCTTCCCACCGTGGGCCGTAAGCGGTAATGCGCAGCAGCCGCGGTTCTGAGGCATCAGCGCTCTCCTCCTCACGATCGTCAAGCGCATCCCAGTCGAACTCCCCCTCCCCTGTGGGCGAGTAATTCTCGGCGGCGTAGGCGATGGAGGCATCCGCGCCGGTGAGTCGCGTGAAGTCTAGTTCCAGGCGTGAATCGCTCAGATGCTCGGCTTTACCGCGTCCCCATTCGATGACGGTCACGGATTTTTCCAGCGAAAATTCTAGATCGAGGTCGTCTAATTCTTCGGCGCTAGAGAGCCGGTATGCGTCCACGTGCACGAGATCGGGCCCGCCTGGGCGGGTGCCGTCCAGTAGATTAGGATGCACCCGCGAGAGCACAAAAGTTGGCGAAATAACACCCTCACGTACTCCAAGCCCCTCGCCTAGGGCGCGGGTGAAAGTGGTCTTCCCGGCACCAAGCTCTCCCGAGAGCAAGAGCAGGTCCCCGGCGATGAGCAACGGCGCAAGCGCATGCGCCGCCGCGCGTGTATGCGCAAGATCGGCAAGATCAACTTCTAAAACTGGATGTGCGTGCATGGGCTTCTTTCCGGGGAACGGTACGGGTTAAACAGAGGTGCGAAGGCTCGACCTCACATATCGTTAGACGGTTTCCGGTGTCTGTTCATCGTCAAGACCGAAGAGGGATCCCAAGGCATGCAGACCATCTACTTCGCGTTCCACCCAGGCGCCACCGCGGTAGATGCGTATCACGCGCGGGGAAATACGAGTCACAATCTCGTAGTTAATGGTCTGCGCTGCAGCGGCCCATTCTTCAACGGGAGGGTTATCTCCCGAGCCGAAAAGCACGGCGGAACCGCCGAGAATACCGCGCGCAGGATCGGCGAGTCCGGGTTCTTCCAGATCAACTACAAGCTGATCCATAGCAATCCTTCCCACGGCGCGGTACGTGCGTGGTTCCACGGGGTTTGCGGCATCGGCACGCGGGTAAATACGCACCGGAGCCCCATCAGCGATGCGCGGCACGCCATCGGCGTATCCGAGCGGAATGAGGGCCAGCGTGGTGGGCTTATCGGTGCTGTACCGCAACCCGTATGAGACCCCCTGCCCGGCGGGTACCTCTTTGACATTGCACACATGGGTTCCCAGGGTCATAACGGGTCGCAGATTAAGGTCTTTGGAGCTCACACCCGCGAGCGGGGAAAGACCGTAGAGGGCAATTCCGCAGCGTACCGCATCGGCAAGAACTGCCTCGTTCGTGTTATATAGGGGGCTTGCGCCGGTGATCGTTCCCGGGGAGTTCGCCAGGTGAGCAAGCTCGGGGGTAAGACCCGCGCTGCGGGCAACGGTCGCAAATTCGTTAAGTCGGGCGATCTGCCGTGCGGTCTCGGGGCGTTCAGGTTCATCGGCAACCGCCAGATGCGAGAAAATGCCCTCAATGCGCACCAGCCCTGCGGCTTCAAGTTCAAGGGCGCGCGCCACTAGCGCGGGCCAGTCCTCAAAGGTGGAGCCGTTACGCCCAAGCCCCGTGTCTACTTTCAGATGTACACGAGCACGCTTCTTGGTGCGATTAGCGGCTTCTGCTATTGCTTCTAAGTCCCAGCCGGAGGCACCCAGGATAATATCTGCTTCGAGTGCTTCATCGAAGTCCGTCTGCGGGGTGTGCAGCCAAGCTATAATCGGGGCGGTAATACCCTCTGAGCGTAGCTCCAAGGCTTCGGCCACGTGCACAACGCCCAGAATATCGGCACCGGCTTCGAGTACTGACCGTGCCACGGGGTAGGCACCGTGACCGTAGGCATCCGCCTTTACTACGGCAATGAGTTTACGTTCACCGATCATATCTTTGAGTACGCGCGTATTGTGCTCAAGAGCATTAAGGTCGATGATAGCGGTTCGCTCCGCCTCACCGGGCTGCAGGTTCGGGGTGTAGAGGGGACGTGTGGGAACAGTCATTTCTATATACCTCCGGTACTCGGTGAACGCGGGGAGCGTCTAGTTACACTCATTCTAGCCCGTCTTTTCATGTATTTTCGCTCTTCTTATCCCGATTTAGGGAGCGTTCATCAACAGTTCATGTTCTTACTGTGCGAATGCGCCTCTTCGATACCGTCGAAGCTTACACGTTCACCCTTAGGCTCACTCGGCTTGCAGAACGCGCTGTCTCATAAAACCGCGCGTTAGACTAGGAAGGTGAAGATTCCCGAGAGCTCGCAGTCCCGCTTGCCCCAGCCTGTTGTGCATGTCTATTCTCTGCATACCGATCCTTTTGCGCAGCCCGGTCGCGGCGATGCCGGGGGCATGAACGTCTATATTGCGCGTTCGATTGCGGCTATGCTGGCGGCAGACGATACTTTGCGCGTCGAGGTTTTCACACTTCTTACCGATCCCGATTGTGAGCATGCAAAGCCCGGGGTACAGGTTCCGACTCTTCTCAACTCGTATCGTGATCGAGTGCGGGTGCATCAGGTGTTGATTCCGCAGGCTTTAGGTGCTCGCAAAAATCAACTTGCTGAGTTTACAACCGAATTTGCGGCGCAATGCGTCTCATTAGCGTGCTGGCATCCGCAGGTTATTCATGCACATTATTGGCTTTCGGGCGTCGCTGCGCTGGGGGCTGCTCAGACCTACGCTGCCGAAGGAACAGTTGTTCCCGTAGTATTTACCCCTCATACGACCGCCGCAGCGAAGGATGCGCGCCGCTCCCCCGACGAGCCCGAAGAACCACACGCACGTTATGAAAGTGAGCATCGAGTTCTTGAACATGCCGCTTTGACGATCGTCAATACTTCTCTTGAAGGGCAACAGCTGCAGGACTACTACGGGGCAGATTCCGCACGCATGCGTGTGATTGCGCCGGGGGTTGATACCGGTATTTTTCACCCGCTGCCGGGGGTGCACGCCGAACATGAGGGTTCGGATACGTACGCTCGGGTGGTTTTTGCGGGGCGTCCTCAGCCGTTAAAGGGACCCCATATTTTGGTAGAGGCCCTTGCGCTTCTTCCCGCGGATCTGCATGTTGAACTGGATATTATCGGCAAGTCTTCTTCCGGATACGAATTAGATCTTCTTGCCCGTGCCCGCGATTTAGGCATCGCCGATCGGGTGCATCTGCGCAGTCCGGTTCCTGCCGATATTCTTGCCGATATTTTTCGCCGCGCCGATATTGTGGCTTCTCCTTCCTCGTCTGAATCTTTTGGGCTAGTGGCTTTGGAGGCGCAGGCTTCGGGGGCTGCGGTACTTGCTACCGATGCGGATGGGTTGCGTTTCGCTATCGAGAACCATAAAACGGGGTTGCTTGTGGCGCCGCGTACCCCGCAGCGTTGGGCGGTTGCGATCGAGCGGCTGGTGCGTGCCCCACGTCTGCGCTTAACACTGGGGGCGAATGCGGCAGCTCGTGCACGTTCTTTCAGTTGGGAAGCGACCGCCCGAAAAACCTTGTGCGTCTATTCCGAGGCGATAACCGGTTGTCATTTAGCACAAGAGCGGGCCGAGGGTTCCGCATAGTTTATTGCCGAATTACTCTGCTCTTCCTCAAAAACCTGTAGAACGCACCACAGCACGGTCTCGAAAGTTGTTCAAGCGGCTACACTTGACGTATGAGTTTTGCAATGACGCGCGACGAGTTTGCCGCTTATCTTGATTCTGCCCGCATCACGGGTGATGTTGCTACACCGCGCGAGAATAACCTTTCGCATATTCAAGGGTTTCTCGATCACAATGAGCACCTCGAATTCGGGGTTACATGGTCGAAGGATTGGACCTACGACGAAGTTTTTGAGGTCATGGTACGCCGTGCTGGTCTGAACCCTGACCGTTCACATGTCCAGGGGCAAGATACGATTGGTTCCGCCCAGTGCATTGATGCTCTCGAAGAGTATGCCCGTATTTTTGGCGATGCGGTGCGCGCCCGCCAAAAGATCCTGTTCGCCACCGGTCATCCCGCCGGACTTTTCCCCATTTATGCTGAGCTGGCGCGCATCGCCGAACGTGCCGGGGCCACGGTGCTGCGCATTGAGCAGGGCGAGCGGTTCTTGGATGGCGATATTCGCCAGATCATGGGTGTGGTAATGTTTGAGCAGTACGGAAATCTGCAGCATACGCATTTCCCCGGGCCGATGCGCATCACCCTCGCCCAGCTTCGTGAGCGCGGTGAGATGCCCGATCTTGTGATTTCCGATCACGGGATGGCGGGGTATGCGGCATCACAGCAGAAGCTGCTGACGCTCGGTATTGCCGACTGTAACGATCCGGGATTGTTTATTGCCGCAGAGCAGGGTGATTTACCGGTGTGTGTTCCGATGGATGATAATGTTCCGCCGAATCGTTACGAACCGCTGATTGATTTTTTGGTGAATCGCGCCTCATTGAAACAATTTCGGTAAAACTTTTAGGCTATAGTTTTTTATTCTTTCAAGGTATTTTATTAGTTTACGGGTATTGAAGCTCTCTGACTAGGATATTTATTAAAGCTATTTACAAAAGTAAACATCCACAATAGCCTTTAATAATCGTGTCTTCAGCACCTTTATGACACATTAAGGTGATTGAATTCACTCTTTATCCTTGAAGTTTAGACCACCATTCAGGAGGACTGAACTCCTGGTTTAACCGTAAAATATAAGGACTGAGTAGTTTTGAAGAACTATCGTGAGAATCAGTTAAAGGCCAGGTTTCTCTTCCGGACTACCTCGGGGCCTCAAAGCTGGTTCTCGTTCTCTCTACTTCTCGCTCACACACTGCACACATCATTCATCTGTATTCCGACTGACCACCGGGCTGCGGGTCTCAAACTCGAGCATTCCGCGCATACGCCGATATGCGCGCTCACCACGACCGGGGAAGATAACTTCATTGAAAGCAAAAGAAAGACTCAAAAAAGTTTGGGGCACCACATATGTCGCCAAACGTGAGTGGCATCCACAGGTTTTGAAATCTCTTTACCTGGGCGACTTGATTGCCATTGCCATCTCTATTTTTGCTGCGCACTTTATTCGCTTCGGCTTCGTAAACGCGGATTTACCACCTGTGAATGTCTGGCCGCTTAACCTGCTCGATCCTTCCGTCGCACCCATCGACTATATCTTCCTCGATATCGGCATGATCACAATCTGGTGGCTGACTCTGCAAGTCAACGGCTCACGGAATATTCGCGTTCTAGGAATGGGAACCGACGAATACCGTATGGTCACACGCGGCAGCACTTACTTTTTCTGCACACTCGTGATAGTGGCGTTCTTTCTCAAAATCGACCTGACTCGCATGTACCTGCTCATCGCCTACCCGTTGGGTTTAGGACTCATCATGATAGAGCGATGGCTACTACGCCAAAGACTAGTACAAAAACGTTTGCAAGGGTATTCACTAACCCGCGTCATGATTATTTCCGACGTTCCCACCGGTAAACATCTGTATAAGAGCCTCTCCGGCGCCGTCGCATCGGGGCTTTCACCAGCTGCGTTTTACCTGCCGGGAATCTACGCCGGTACCACAATTGCAGACGTCGATCTGCCCATTCTGGGTTACTCCACGAACCCTGACGATATTATGCAGGCCGTGCAGGAAAACAATATTCAGATGGTCGCCATCTCGAACGGACATCAGCTGACCCCGGAACAGATGCGGATGCTCGGCTGGCGTCTCGCGGATGCGCATATCGCCCTGATTATGGCTCCCGCGACCACCGATATTGCGGGGCCTCGCATGCATATTCAGCCACTCAACGGGCTACCGCTTGTGCATGTTTCTACCCCGCATATTACGGGTATTGCCGCACTGGCAAAACGCGCCCTGGATGTGCTCGCCTCCGGACTGGGGCTTTTCGTGCTCTCCCCTGTTTTCTTGGTGGTGGGTATCCTTATCAGACGCGACGGCGGGCCAGCGCTCTTCTTCCAAGAGCGCGTAGGAATGAACGGCGATGTTTTTCGCATGGTCAAATTCCGGTCGATGCGCACCGACGCCGAAGAGATCAAAGCCCAGCTTATGGAACAGAACGAAGGCAACGGGGTGCTCTTTAAGATGGCGAATGACCCTCGCATTACCCCTATAGGTCGGTTCATTCGCAAGTTCTCCATTGATGAGCTGCCGCAGCTCTGGAATGTTTTTATTGGCGACATGTCCCTGGTGGGCCCTCGGCCCCCGCTGGCGGAAGAGGTAGACCTATATGAGGATATTATGTACCGCCGCCTGCTCGTCAAACCCGGGATTACCGGACTATGGCAGGTCTCTGGCAGAAGCGACCTCTCCTGGGATGAATCGGTACGTCTTGACCTGTACTACGTCGAAAACTGGTCTATGACAACCGACTTTATTATCCTATTGCGCACGGTACGAGCAGTCTTCGCCAAGGAAGGCGCCTACTAATTTTCGTGCCCGACTATGCCAAGGTCGGTATAGTCCAATACAGCGGTGGGGCGTGACATCATGTCACGCCCCAACCATACTATGTATCTCGTTCAGGTTTTAATCGTCGAGAACGGCTTTCTCATCAAGAAGTTCCGCGATCGCCTGCGGTAAATACGCGGCCACTCGGCTGGGAGGAACCGGCCCTTTGCGTCCCTCCAACGATGCCAGCGCCGCACGATTATGCAGGTAAACCGCCAGTGCCGCAAGACTTGCATAAGTGCATCCCTCGACCTGCTCATGACGTTCCTGCGCAGCCGCCATATATTGAGCCAAAAGAGCCCCCAGAATACCGGTGAGGGTGTCGCCGCTTCCGGCGGTAGCAAGCCACCCGGTAGCCCCGTGCACGCTATAGGTGGCACCCACGGGGGCGGCGATAAGCGTCGTCGAGCCCTTAAGCATCACGGTTGCGCCGCTGAGCTCGCATGCGGCACGAACCCACCGGAACGGCTCGGCGTTAATATCTTCCCGGCTGGGCACGAGAGCACCGTCAAGCATTTCTTCCCAACGCTGCGGCGAATGCTCATGAATGCGCCGCAGAAAACGTTCCAATTCTCCCGCATGCGGAGTCAGAATTTTATGTTCGCCTAGACTGTGCCCCGCCATTAAATAATCTGCGGCAAGGTCTACTGCACCAGCATCCAGAATTGCAGGTTCAGGGGCATTGAGCAGGTACCTGTTATGGTCCAGGGTTTCGGGACCGGTACCGCTGCCGCCAGCCCAGGCGTGCACATGCTCGTGGGCGGGAGGCCCTGTAAAACACACTGTTTCCGGGTTTTGCCCGAGCATGAGAGTGCGCAAGGTATCGTCTTTCCCATTGAAACGCACCATCCCCACCCCGGTGTTGAGGGCAGCACGCACACTCATCAGGGCAGCACCAGGGTAATCGCGGCTTCCCGTGAGCATACCAAGTACACCACGATTGTACTTATACGAGGATACCGAAGGCTTTTCGAGCAGATCACGATAGTCTTCGCGTTCCATAACGCGCAGCATCGGCTTATGTCCCTTGAGGGCTTCGGGAATCCCTAAATCGTAGAGTTTAATAGTTCCGCAGTGCTCTGCAATATGGGTTCCTGCTGGTAGTTTACGTCCGATAAACGTGACCGTTCGCTCAGCCGCGAGTGAGGGTTCGTGCAGGGTGCCGCGTTCGCTATCGAGCCCGGTCGGGGCATCACAGGCGAGCACTGGGGGTAATTTACCGTCCAGCTGTACGGCACGGAGTTTAGCCAGATACTCCCCCGCTTCCCCACGTGCTGCTCCCTTCGCGCCGGTTCCCAAAATACCGTCAATAATCAGGGAGTAGGAGGCAATATCGCGCAGACTTTGGGCAGTGTCAAGCACGCGGGTTCCTTCACCGCTTTCGCGGGCGAGCAGCTCCAGGTTATTACCGGTTGGGTCGAAGAGAACGGCCTCAATGCGGTACCCCTGCTGATGCAGCCGGGTGCCTGCATACACTGTATCCGCACCGTTATTCCCCGGCCCAACCAGTAAGAGGATGCGCGTGTACTGGCTGTGCTGCCCCGCATCAGCGAGCATATCGTGAGCTTCGGCGGCGAGCGCATCCGCCGCGCGCTGCATCAAATACCCGTCGTAGTCCGGTGCCTCAAGGTAAGGACGTTCAGCGTTGCGAATTTGTGTACCCGTGTAGACGAGCTTCATAACTCCTCCTGATCAAATGCTCGCGTCGATGCGGCAGGGGCTAGTCGGTGGGGTCTTCGGTGAGAACCGTCATACTGTAGCTTTCAGGATCGAACCTTTTCAGATGGGCAAGCTCTGTAGCGCTCAGATATTCCGCCGTGGCGATGGCAACGGCTACAGGTTCATCGTGGGTTAGGCTCAGGTGCAGACGGTTGATGCCGAGGGTACGGGCGCGTTCGGCGATCGTTCCCGTAAGAATCAGGTATGGTTGCCCGCTCTCGCTGCTGGCGACTTCGCAATCTTGCCAGTTGAGTCCATCGGGTGCCCCTAAGACTTTGGCGACCGCTTCTTTGGCGGCAAAACGTACGGCTTGGGAACGGATATTACGAGTGCGCTCATTCGGTGTGAATACCCTGCGCACAAAAGCGGGTGTTTCGGTGACGATTCGTTCAAAGCGCTCAATGTTGACGGTATCTACGCCGATTCCGATAATCATTTTTCGCCTTTCCTGCCAAAATGCGAGTTTTGTTTTAAGTTTAGCGAGGTTGGTACAGGGAAGACAGCACGGCGAACAATGTTAACGCATCATGAAACTTCCTCGGCCTCGCACTGTGGTGCGGGTTAACGAGGCGTGGGCGGTGCCGTCCTCTGAAGGGTAACGACACCGCCCACGCGAACGCATATGCGGGATAAGGATTACTCCACGGTCACCGACTTGGCGAGGTTACGGGGCTGGTCAACGTCCAGTCCTTTCGCCTCAGCAAGTGCGCACGCAAAAATCTGCAGCGGCACGGTGGCCAGCAGAGGCTGCAGCAGAGAAGGCGCAGCGGGAACAGTGATCAGACGATCCGCGTAGTCCTTGACGGCTTCGTCTCCTTCTTCGGCGATCACGATGGTAAATGCCCCACGGGCGCGCACTTCCTGAATATTGGAAACAACCTTGCCATGCAGAGATTCACGCCCGTGTGCGGAAGGCACAATGATGATAACGGGCTGACCCTCTTCGATCAGGGCGATAGGACCGTGCTTCAGCTCGCCGGCGGCGAAGCCTTCGGCGTGGATGTAGCTGATCTCTTTGAGTTTAAGCGCGCCTTCAAGGGCAACAGGGAACCCAACGTGGCGCCCTAGGAAGATCACCGAAGAGGTATCTTTCATCTCGGCACCAAGTTCCTTCACGAGGGTATCGTTGTCGATAACCTTCTGGATCTTAGCGGGCATCTTCTGCAGCTCACCGAGAATGGCAGAGATTTCATCCTTGTACTTGTTGCCGCGAAGCTGCGCAAGATACAGACCCAGCAGATATGCTGCAGTAATCTGCGCCAGAAACGCCTTGGTCGATGCGACCGCAATCTCGGGACCAGCGTGGGTGTACAGCGCCGCATCGGATTCACGCGGCAGGGTTGAACCGTGGGTGTTGCAGATGGAGATGACCTTAGCGCCCTGCTCGCGGGCGTGACGCACCGCCATGAGGGTATCCATGGTCTCGCCGGACTGCGAGAGAGCCACGATCAGGGTCTTCTCGTTCACGATGGGGTCGCGGTAGCGGAACTCGTGGGCAAGCTCGACCTCGGTGGGGATACGGCACCAGTGCTCGATAGCGTAGCGCGCAACCTGACCCGCGTATGCTGCGGTACCGCAGGCCACCACGATAATCTTATCGATCGAGCGCAGCACGGAATCATCGATATTGAGCTCGTCCAGAACGAGGTTGCCTTTTTCATCCATGCGTCCCATGAGGGTCTGCTCAACGGCGGTGGGCTGTTCGTGGATTTCCTTCTCCATGAACGAGTTGTAGCCGCCCTTTTCTGCCGCTGCAGCGTCCCATTCGATGTGAAAGGGTTTGCCTTCGGCGGGGTTGCCTGCAAAATCAATAATGGAATAGTCAGTACCGGTGATGGTGACAATCTGGTCCTGCCCCATCTCTACGGCTTCTTTGGTGTGGTCGATAAACGCCGAAACGTCGGATCCTAAGAAATTCTCGTTCTCTCCCAGTCCAATTACCAGCGGAGAGTTGCGGCGGGTTGCCACCACACGGTCGGGGTGGTCTGCGTGAACCGCAAGAATCGTGAAAGCACCTTCCATACGGTTTGATGCTTCACGCACTGCCTCGGTCAGGTCTTTAGTACCCAGTTTGTTGTAGATACTTGCAATAAGTGCCGCAGCTACCTCAGTATCGGTCTGAGACTGAAACTCGACCCCTTCGGCGAGCAGTTCGGCGCGTAGCTCGGCAAAGTTTTCAATAATACCGTTGTGCACAACCGCTAGACGACCGTGATCGACTACGTGCGGATGCGCGTTATTGTCGGTGGGACCACCGTGGGTAGCCCAACGGGTATGGCCAATACCAATCTGTGATTCGGTGAGCGGCGCGTCCTCAACCTCATGTTCTAGGTTGATAAGTTTGCCCGCCTTCTTGCGGAATTCGATGCCGTCAGGGCATACGAGCGCAACACCGGCCGAGTCATAGCCGCGGTACTCCTGGCGGCGCAGACCTTCAATGACCACTTTGTATGCATCGTGGTCGAATTTATTACCGTCCGGAGCTGCGTCCAGACCTACATATCCTACAATTCCACACATAGCTCAAGTTTATCTTATTCACGCCTCAGGGCAGCTAACCCGGCGTCCTTTACACCTGTGGGCAGAATAACCCCTAGTCAAAAGGCATTTCTTTCAAGGTATAGCCCCAGCCTTTGTGCATTCTCAACCTAAAGGATGCCACATCTTGTTCGCATCTGACGAGCAAACTTCGTACACTTAGGGGAATGAGCTCCTCAAATTTTTCTGCCGCCAGCTCGCGTTTTGTCGAACTGGAACGCTCACGATGGTCGCGGCTAGCGACCGAAATTTCGGTACCCCTCAGCGAAGAGGAACTCGAAGCGCTCCGCGGCTTAGGAGAACCGGTAGACTTCGATGAGGTACGTCAGATCTATTTGCCGATCTCCCGACTTTTGAATCTGTACGTCAATGCGGCATCCTCACTCAACCACATGACGAATGATTTCCTTCAGGCATCCCACCGACGAGTTCCCTTTATTATCGGTGTAGCCGGGTCCGTAGCGGTCGGCAAATCGACGACGGCACGCCTGCTGCAGGCACTCCTGAGGCGCTGGCCCTCAACCCCAAAGGTTCAGCTCGTCACCACCGACGGTTTTCTGTACCCAAATGCTGAGTTACAACGCCGCGGCATTATGCACCGCAAAGGCTTTCCCGAATCATACGACAGGCGGGCACTGCTGCAATTTGTCTCCGATATAAAATCGGGAGTCGCTGTGGTCAGAGCCCCCAAATACTCGCATCTGTACTATGACATTCTTCCCGATGAACAGATTGAGGTCACGACCCCTGATGTGCTGATTCTTGAGGGACTTAATGTACTCGCTCCTGCTGGCGCTGAAGGCCCCGAAACCTCAGACCTGACGCTCAGTGACTTTTTTGATTTCTCCATCTACGTCGATGCAAATACCAAAGATATTCAGCGATGGTACGTTAACCGGTTCCTCACCCTGCGCTCCTCCGCGTTCACGAACCCGGATTCTTACTTTAAGCGCTATGCTGAGTTAAGCGATGCCCAAGCGATTGAGCTTGCCACCGGTATCTGGAAAACCGTCAACGAGCCTAACCTCGTACAGAACGTTCTTCCTACTCGCGCTCGCGCGCACCTGATCTTGCAGAAAGGTTCCGACCATAAGGTGGCGCAGGTTCTCTTGCGCAAAAATTAGCGCATTGCCGTTGACATATTCCAGAATAAAGACCAGTTTCCCAAGGAGGTTCCCTATGGGTACATCAGTTTTTTCACGCCGAGCGCTGCTGACTGCAGCCTCTGCAGCATCTGGGTCTTGGGTCTTGTCTGCATGCGGCTCTCAGGAACCTCAGACTAGCGGGAATACATCAGCTACTGCTTCCACTACACCAAGCGCGACAGGCACGACTTCCCCGGCAAGTGTGTCATCTTCACCCACCGCCACCCCGAAGGTTACGAAGAGTTCCACCCCATCGAGCCCTACGATAAAACCTAGTGCGTCCCCGACGGCAAACGAGAAAACCCCAGAGACGAAACCGTCTGAAAAAGCTACCCCAGAGATTACGGCCTCAGAGTCATCCCAGCCCAAAGACCAGAAGTCACAACCAGAAGGCGGCACTACAGAAGAACCTTCCGCGCCCGAGAGCAAAAAACCTGCTGAGCACACATCGGTCGAATCGCATCCGGAATCGTTACGGTGCATCGTCAATAAAACTCGCCCATTCTCACCGCAAGATTGGACCCCGCAGGATTTGGTGCCGTTTTATGGGCAGCAGCTACGTGCAGAGGCGGCTGCGGCGGCACAGTCCATGATGGATGCGGCAGCACGGGATGGAGTAACCCTCACGGTCAGCAGTGCTTATCGTTCCTTCGCGGCACAGAAACAGACCTACCAGCATTGGGTTCAAGTTAATGGGCAGAAGACCGCAGATACACTTTCTGCACGGCCCGGATATTCGGAACATCAGACCGGACTGGCTATCGATTTTGGTTCCCCCGAAGGATGCCTGCTGCAAGAATGCTATCAAGATACTCGTGCGGGTCAATGGTTGGCGAAAAACGCCCCCGACTTCGGGTTTATCCTGCGTTTCCCGAAGAACCAGCAGCATGTGACGGGCTATATCTTTGAACCCTGGCATTACCGTTATTTAGGTGTTGGTCTGACTCAGGAGTATCGAGCATCCGGAGCAAAGACTTTGGAGGAGTTTTTTGGCACCGGTGCGGCACCGGATTATCTTGGGTAGACTCAGCTACCTCTCATAGGTTTATCAACAGCTTACACCCCTAACTGTTCTTTAGACAGGGTTCTAAAACCACAGAAACAAATATCTAAAATCAACCTTTAAAGATTGATATACGATGTGCTAGTGAAGAAAATCACTTTATTTGGAACGGTTTTTGTTGGTTTTCCCTGAAAATTTGCTGGGAAACACGATACCCTGGCTACATGCTTAAAGGTTTTAAAGATTTCTTGATTCGTGGCAACGTTATCGACCTTGCAGTCGGTATCATCCTGGGTACTGCGTTCACCGCAGTTGTGACTGCACTGGTTCAGTCGGTGCTCATGCCCGCAATTTCCATGCTCTTCCAGTTTCCGAACTTTGATTCTTTCCTCGTCTTCGGTCAGATTAAAATCGGTGTCTTTCTGACCGCTGTCGTAAACTTCCTGCTTATTGCGGCTGCCGTGTACTTCGCCGTTGTTCTTCCAGTTCAAAAGCTCAACGAAAGGGTTACCCGCAACAGGGTTGAAGAAATAGAAGAAACTGAGCTTACTCTTCTCAAGGAAATCCGCGATTCCCTCGCTAAGAAGTAATCTACGGATCACTCCGATTCAAACATAACTAGTCATTCAACAAAAGCCGTGGGGCGCATCCGATTTTGGATGTGCCCCACGGTATTTTTCAACTCGAATAAATCTGCCGATATGAGCTAGACCTGCGCTATAAACAAAATGCGTATCGTCGGCGAGATAGAAATATTTCGCCAACGATACGCATCAATTTTCTAGAAAGCTTGTAAGACTAGAGAGCCAGTTCTTTCGCCACCACATCCGCAAGATGCTGAGCAACAGAATCGGCCTGCTCCTGCGTAGCGGCCTCAACCATAACGCGTACCAGCGGTTCGGTTCCAGAAGCACGCAGAAGAACACGCCCGCTCTCCCCCAGCCCTTTCTCGGCATCGGCCACAGCAGCATTCAGCGCAGCATTGGTTGAAACGCCGGCACGATCTACGCCCTTCACGTTAATCAAACGCTGCGGGGTGGGCTGCATCCGTGAGGCTAGCACAGAAAGTTTCTCCCCGCTACGCGCCACCTCAGCGGCAAGCTGAATCCCGGTGAGCACACCGTCGCCCGTGGTCGCATAGTCACTCATAATCACATGCCCGGACTGCTCACCGCCTAGGTTATACCCGTGCTCACGCATCTCTTCGAGTACATAACGATCTCCCACGGCGGTGCGCACCAGCGAAATGCCATGCTCACGCAGATAGAGTTCAAGCCCTAGGCTGCTCATCACGGTTGCCACCAGAGTGTTCTGGCTCAGGTGCCCAGCACGATGCGCCGCCAAGGCAAGAATAGCCATAATCTGATCGCCGTCTACCAGGTTCCCCTGCTCATCAACTGCCTGACATCGGTCAGAGTCACCATCGTGTGCAATCCCCAAGGTTGCGCCGTGTTCAACGACGGCAGCTTGAAGGGACTGCGGATGCGTAGAACCTACGCCATCGTTGATATTGGTGCCGTTCGGTTCAGCAGCAAGCGCGATAACCTCGGCTCCTAGCCGGGTGAAGGCCGCAGGAGAAGCTGCATAAGCCGCACCATTTGCGCAGTCCAGCACAACCTTAAGACCTGCGAGAGGCTTCTCGTCTTCTAGCGTGGAAACTAGGTGCTTAACGTATGCCTCGGTACCGTTCTCTAGGGCGCAGATAGAGCCGACCTCACCCCCGGTAGGGTATCTAAAGTTCTTTTCCCGGTACACGCGCTCAATGGCATCTTCGGTGGCGTCTTCAAGCTTTTGTCCACCACGCGCCAAGAATTTAATGCCGTTATCGGCGGCGGGGTTATGCGATGCTGAGATCATCACACCAAAGTCTGCATCCGTGTAAGCCACTAAGTAGGCGGCGGCCGGAGTGGGGACGATTCCCGCGTCCAACACATCCACACCAGCGCTGGTAAACCCGGCTTTCATGGCAGAGACAATAAAATCTGCGGATGCGCGTGAATCGTTAGCGATTACGGCGCGGGGGCGGGTGCCTTCGGCGACCTGCTCGTGTCCAAGTACAAGGGCGGCTGCCTGCGCGAGCTCAAGAGCGAGTGCCGGAGTGATAATCTCATTCGCGAGGCCGCGCACGCCATCAGTTCCAAAAAGTCGTTCAGTCACCTTACTATCTTACGCCGGAACCGCCCCCGCTTTGGTAGGCAGAGGCGGTTCTTAGTTATTTTCTTAGCAGGTTTATTGAATAAACCAACCAAAAGTTTTATTTATTGGATGACAGGGAAACCTTCGGGGTCACTGCCGCCTTCTTCTTCAAAAACATCCGTTGCAGAACGTACAATCAAAGGATCGCAAGTTCCCACGACTTCACGGTCTTTTGAGGTGTAGTCGAATTGTGAGAGTACGTAACGCATGGCTTCCAGACGAGCACGCTTCTTATCATTTGACTTGATAACGGTCCACGGAGCATCGCCGGTATGGGTGTAGAAGAACATGGCTTCTTTCGCAGCAGTGTAATCATCCCACTTATCGAGCGACGCCAAATCGGTAGGTGATAGTTTCCACTGACGAACAGGATCGGTGCGTCGTGAGGTAAAGCGTGCCAGCTGTTCCTGCTTGGTGACTGAGAACCAGAACTTAATGAGCTTAATGCCCGAGTTCACGAGCATACGTTCTAGGTCGGGTACTTCGCGCATAAACTCGAAGTACTGGGCCTGCGTGCAATAGCCCATCACACGCTCAACCCCGGCGCGGTTGTACCAGGAACGGTCCATCATGACGATCTCGCCACCAGAGGGTAAGTGCTTGATATAGCGCTGGAAATACCACTGAGTCTGTTCAATATCGGTTGGCTTTTCAAGAGCCACCACGCGAGCCCCACGGGGGTTCAGGTGTTCCGTAAAGCGTTTGATGGAACCACCCTTACCCGCAGCATCGCGTCCCTCAAAAATAATGAGGATTTTCTGCCCGGTCGATTTTGCCCATAGCTGGAGCTTCAGAAGCTCAATCTGCAATGCGCGTTTTTCTTTTTCGTATGCTTTACGACCGAGTTTTTCATCGTAGGGGTAGCCAATCTTCCAGGCATCGCTCCTTGAGCTTTTCTTATTTCCGCTCAGAGCATGGGTGAGAGATGCCATTTCATCCAGTTCTGCCGCATAGTCTTCAACCACCGAGGTGCGACGAACTTGAGGTTTAAGAGCTTCTTTAATCGCGTGCTTTTTCTCTGATACGGCTGGATCTGCAACATCGGAAGACTGAGGAGCGGTCTCGGGTACGGTGCTCTCGACCTGCTCCGTTGCGGGCTGAAGGTTCTTTTCTGTCATGAATTCTCTTTCCGTTCGTGTCTGCTTTGACACTTTAACTGTACCGAGAGTGAGAATGAGTGACAAATGTAACAGTTATCGCAACCTTATGCAGGTAAACCCCTTATAATGCACAAAGCCCCCCACGCTTCTTTGGGAAGTGCGGGGGCTTTGTGCAGCAGAACCAGCGATTAACGCTTGGAGAACTGCGAAGCCTTGCGTGCTTTCTTGAGACCGGCCTTCTTACGCTCGATAACACGTGCGTCGCGAGTCAAGAAGCCTGCCTTCTTCAGCGCGGGACGATTGTTCTCACGATCAATCTCGTTGAGGGCACGAGCGATACCGAGGCGCAGCGCGCCTGCCTGACCGGAGGGACCACCACCGCTGATGCGTGCAATCACATCGTAAGCACCTTCAAGTTCCAGGATCTTGAACGGCTGGTTCACATCCTGCTGATGCAATTTATTGGGGAAGTAGCTATCCAGGCTACGGCCGTTAATGGTCCAGTTACCGGAACCGGGAACCACGCGAACACGTGCCACTGCTTCCTTACGACGACCGACTGCAGCACCTGCAACAGTCAGTGCCGGACGGCTTGTCTGTGCAGCCGCCGCGACGGGGGCTGCGGATTCCGAGGTGTAGCTAGTGAGCTCTTCCTCGACTACGATCTGCTCTTCGTTCTGAGCCACGATTTCTCCTAATAGTTTCTTCGTAGGCCCGAATTACTGGGCGACCTGGTTGAATTCGTAGGTCTTGGGCTGCTGTGCCGCGTGCGGGTGCTCGGGACCAGCGTAGACCTTCAGCTTCTTGATCTGCTGTGCAGCTAGCTTGTTCTTGGGCAGCATACCCTTCACAGCCTTCTCAACTGCACGAACAGGGTTGGTTTCAAGAAGCTCTGCATAATTGACGGACTTCAAACCGCCAGGGTAACCCGAGTGACGGTATGCACGCTTCTGCTCAAGCTTTGCACCGGTCAGAGCGACCTTTTCGGCGTTCACGATGATCACGAAATCGCCGGTGTCCACGTTAGGGGTAAAAGTCGGCTTGTGCTTACCGCGCAGCAGGATAGCGGTCTGGCTTGCGAGGCGACCGAGCACCACATCGGTGGCATCAATGATGTGCCACTGGCGCTCAACTTCGCCGGGCTTAGGAGTATAAGTGCGCAAAATATTGGCCTTTGTCTCGAAATGTACATTCGGCGCTTAGTTGGGTATCACGCCTATTACTACGTGCATGACGAATCCGGGTGAGGACCGAATGCTCGCCCGTTCTGACCCGTACTCTGCGACACCTTAACGTCCTGCAACTAGACAGTGCCGAGAGCGTGCTCGGGCAGAACACGCACAACTAGCAAAACTATACAGCAATTTAGGTGCTTAATCCACACCAAAACCCTTAAATGGCGCGGATTCCCCGTTAAAAATGTTGCTCTGCCGCATTGCCCGAGTAGCTCGTGCCTGCAGACCGTACTCTTCAGGCGCTGGATAATCAATGTGTGCAAGAGCTAATCCATGCGGGGGTGCCATAATGAGTGAGGCATCCCGCTGCGGGGTTTCTAGGCGTTCCCGCAGCCATGCTTGGGTCCGTTTTCCGGTGCCGTAGAGAACTAGTGCCCCTATAAGCGAGCGCACCATATGGTGACAAAAAGCGTCTGCCTCAACTGTCGCTTCAATAACTCCGTCATCATGGCGTGTTAGGTATATACGGCGGAGTTCACGAATCGTCGTAGCTCCCTCACGCGGCTTACAGAACGAGAGAAAATCATTTAGCCCCGTAAGTTCATGAGCAGCCTTGTTAAGATCTTCAAGGTCTAGGCTTTCGGGAATGCACCAGGCATACGCGCGGCGCAGCGGATCGGGGCTACTCCCCTGTCCATCCAGGATGCGGTACGTATACCGCCTGCCGGTCGCTGAAAACCGCGCATCAAAGTCCTGCGGCACGGGCTGTACCTGGTGAAGCACAAGAGATCCTTGAAGAAGCCCGCGCATACGCTCAGGGATTCCTAGCGTATGTTCTGCCTGCGCCAGGGTTCGTTTCAGGGCACCAGAAACCTTACGCTTGAGCGACTCAGCTGGATCTGCCAGCCCGTCACGCCCGGTAAGTTTCTGCCAGGTTTCGGCGGCAATATCAAGGTGAATAGTTTGCGCCTGTGCATGTACTCCGGCATCAGTACGGCCGGCGACCGTCACTCGGTGATGCGCGCGAAGCACCAGCTCCAGCGCATCCTCTAATACACCCTGCACAGTTACCAGATTAGGCTGCCTTGCCCACCCGCTAAACCACGTGCCGTCATAGGCGCAGTCGATACGTACCCGCTGCGTGCCCAGCACGTCCCCATCGCCAGATGATGGCTGTGAGTCCAGGTTGATCTGTGATGCCTGAGGACCAGGTTCTTGTAACTGATCAGACACAGTAGCTTTCCCCCTTTCGCCCTTCAACAATACCTGGTGAATTTGCCCAAGAATGTACGTCTGAAACACGCAAAATCCGTCGCCTATGAACCTAGGCGACGGATTTTGACGATACACTAACGCGCGTTAGCTGTGCTTACTTAGCAGAAACCTTCTGAGCTGCTGCACCACCGGCGGGTGCGTAACCTGCCGCCTCAGCCGACTCAGCGGAGTCAAACCAGATTTCGGCGATGGTGTTTGCATACCAGCGGGAGCCAGGCACGTGGTACTTCATCGAGTCAGCGTTACCCTTGACCTCGAATCCTTCGGGAGCCTCACCAGATTCTAACGGAGCGTGTGCACCTGCGGGCAGACCCTCGGTGCCTTCAGACTTAGCTGGCTTAGCTTCTTCCTTAGGTTCAGCCTTTTCAGCTTTTGCCTTCTTTGCTTCAGCCTTGGGAGCTTCGGCAGCCTTCTCAGTAACCTTGGTAGCTTCTGCAACAGCACCCTTAGTTTCTACAGGCTCCATCACGAGTTCGATAACAGCCATAGGTGCGTTATCGCCCTTACGGTTACCGATCTTGGTGATGCGAGTGTAGCCACCGGGACGCTCGGCCATTGCCGGTGCGATTACAGTAAAAAGCTCGTGTACTACGGACTTGTCGGTAATGGATCGCAGCACGCGACGGCGAGCCGCCAAATCGCCCTTCTTACCGAAGGTGATGAAACGTTCAGCCACCGGGCGCATACGCTTTGCCTTAGTCAAGGTGGTGGTGATGCGCTTGTGCTGGAAGAGCTGCGCCGACAGGTTATTGAGCATTAGGCGCTCATGGGTCGGGGAACCGCCGAGGCGGGGACCCTTAGTGGGAGTAGGCATAGTTATTTCTCCATGATTTACGTTCCACCGCCCCAACAACGGGACTTAGGAACCACGTTTACTGATCCCGGAACAACCGGGTGAACTATTCGATCGAAATTTATTCGCCGGAACCGTCTTCGTCATCGTATGCACGAGCAACGGGTTCAAAGCCCGGAGGGGAATCCTTGAGAGCCAGACCAAGCTCATGCAGCTTAGCCTTGACCTCATCAATGGATTTAGCACCGAAGTTACGAATATCCATCAGATCCGCCTCGCTACGAGTCACGAGCTCGCCCACGGTGTGGATGCCCTCGCGCTTAAGGCAGTTGTAGGATCGAACGGACATGTTAAGGTCCTCAATCGGCAGAGCCAAATCGGCAGCCATGGACTCGTCGGCAGGCGACGGACCAACCTCGATACCCTCGGCAGCAACGTTGAGCTCACGTGCAAGTCCGAAGAGCTCAACCAGGGTGCTGCCTGCGGATGCGACGGCATCGCGCGGTGCAATGGCTTCCTTGGTTTCGACGTCCAAAGTCAGGCTGTCGAAGTCGGTGCGCTGTTCAACACGGGTTGCGTTAACGCTGAAGGTAACCTTCAGAACCGGGGAGTAAATAGAATCAACCGGAATACGGCCGATCTCTGCATCACCGGTCTTGTTCTGAGCTGCAGACACATAACCGCGACCGCGCTCAATAATCAGTTCGGCATTGAAGTTTGCCTTCGCATTGAGGGTTGCGATGTGCAGTTCCGGGTTGTGAATCTCAACACCGGCAGGTACTTCAATGTCGGCTGCAGTAAGTTCACCCTCGCCCTGCTTACGCAGGTATGCAACTACGGGCTCGTCATTTTCCGAAGAAATCGAGAGCTTCTTGACGTTCAAGATAATCTCGGTGACATCCTCGGTGACTCCGGGAACAGTACTGAACTCGTGCAGAACACCGTCGATACGAACGCTGGTAACAGCGGCGCCGGGAATGGAGGACAGCAGGGTGCGACGGAGGGAGTTACCCATGGTGTAGCCAAAGCCCGGCTCAAGGGGCTCGATGGTGAAGCGCGAACGGTTCGGCGCTACGACCTCTTCAGTCAGAGTGGGGCGCTGTGCAATAAGCACTTTGTTTCCTTTCGGTGAGCTCCGCTATATGAGCCCACAAGTTTGGGAAAACAGATTTTAGGAAGCAGACGGGTGTCTGGACTCTTTGGTGTTATCTGTGAAGACGACAGCCGCAGAGGGATTAGGCAGTCGCCTAATTAGACGCGGCGGCGCTTCGGCGGACGGCAACCGTTGTGAGCTACGGGGGTTACGTCCTGAATCGAACCAACCTCTAGGCCTGCTGCCTGCAGAGAGCGGATTGCGGTCTCACGGCCAGAACCGGGGCCCTTTACGAAAACATCAACCTTACGGACGCCGTGTTCCTTAGCACGGTTTGCGGCAGTCTCAGCAGCCAGCTGTGCGGCGTAGGGGGTGGACTTACGAGAGCCCTTGAAGCCCATATCACCTGCAGAGGACCACGAGATTACTGCACCGGTGGGATCGGTAATGGAGACGATAGTGTTGTTGAAGGTCGACTTGATGTGAGCCTGACCAGCAACGATGTTCTTGCTGACCTTGCGGCGGGTCTTGCGAGCAGCCGCGGCGCGAGTCTTGGGAGGCATTATTGATTCTCCTACAAAGGTTTTCTAATACGTTGGTCGATACTGATAGTTCGACAGAGCAACGTTGCTTACTTCTTCTTACCTGCGACGGTACGCTTCGGACCCTTACGGGTGCGTGCGTTGGTCTTGGTGCGCTGACCGTGAACCGGCAGGCCGCGACGGTGACGCAGACCCTGGTAGCTGCCGATTTCAACCTTGCGGCGAATATCGGCTGCAACCTCGCGGCGAAGATCACCTTCAACCTTGTAGTTGCCTTCGATGAAGTCACGAAGTGCCACGAGCTCCTGGTCGGTGAGATCCTTGACGCGGGTGTCAGGGTTCACGCCGGTAGAAGCGAGGGTTTCGTGAGCACGGGTCTTGCCCACGCCGTAAATGTAAGTGAGAGCAACTTCCACGCGCTTTTCGCGGGGAATATCAACTCCAGCGAGACGTGCCATACTGGCTTCTCCTTGTTGTTTTCCAGAGGTCTGTAGCATCACTGCCCGGGTATTTGCCCGGTCCCCGGCCTCTGAGTCCGGAGGTATCCGCATCCTTTATCACTCGATAAACAATGCGGAGCGGTGCCTATGACGATTCCGCCCGCAGGCGGTGTTACGCAGCTACCGTGGGCTTAGCCCTGGCGCTGTTTGTGGCGCGGGTTTTCGCAGATCACCATGACTACGCCATGACGGCGAATCACTTTGCACTTATCGCAGATCGGCTTAACGCTCGGCTTGACCTTCATCGCATTCCTTTTGATTGCAACTTGATAACTGGCGAGATAAGAGGTTCTTACTGTGCAACCAGAAAAACTATTTATCCCTATGAACACGACTTAAACGCCGCCGAAGCGACGTTTAATGATCGGGTTTTACTTATAACGGTAGACGATACGACCACGGGACAGGTCGTAGGGGCTCAGTTCCACTACCACGCGATCCTCAGGCAGGATTCGAATGTAGTGCTGACGCATCTTACCCGAGATGTGCGCGAGAACTTTGTGACCATTGTCTAGCTCAACACGGAACATCGCATTGGGCAAAGCCTCAATCACAGAGCCCTCGATCTCGATGACGCCGTCTTTCTTTGCCATATCCTCCGCTAACGTCGGTGCCCAGAGTTTATGCTCTGAACAGTTCTATCTTCTGATGCTGTATATCTTCACACACTGGTGAAGAGCGTTTTACACCTGCAAAAGGGCGCACTTAACGCTGGTACAAACAGCCAACTATCAACTATACGACATAGTTGCCTTTTAAACAACTGCAGAATAAGGACTATTATCCGGTATGAGGCGCCCCTAACTCTTCTTCTTTGGCAGCGAGCTGGCCACATGCACCATCAATATCAGAACCGCGAGTATCGCGAATTGTCGTTGGGATACCGTGTGCCCGCAGACGCTCCACAAAATTCTGCTCCACGCCCTTACGCGATGCTGTCCATTTTGAGCCAGGAGTCGGATTCAACGGAATAGGGTTTACATGCACCCATCCGCGACCGCGCTGCGCGAGCTTTTTCCCCAGCAAATCGGCGCGCCATCCCTGGTCGTTAATATCGCGAATAAGCGCATATTCAATTGAGATGCGCCGCCCGGTCGTGCGGTAATAGTCGTATGCGGCATCCAGAGTCTCATCAACCTTCCACCGCTGGTTGATGGGAATAAGCTCATCGCGCAGTTCATCATCCGGCGCGTGCAGCGATAGGGCAAGCGTAATCGGCAGTTTCTCCAGCTCAAACTTGCGGATACCGGGCACCAAACCCACGGTAGACATCGTAAGTCCGCGCGCGGAGATACCCAGTCCCTCGGGAGCGGGATCGATCAGACGGTGCACCGCGCCCATCGTTGATTTATAGTTTGCGAGCGCCTCGCCCATTCCCATAAATACAATATTGGAGACGCGTAGCGGGCGGGTATCTTCCGACCCTCCATCGGCCTTGTCAAGACCCTTCATCTGTTTCAGATATCGTGCCCCAGCAACTACTTGATCCACGATTTCTGCGGTCGAGAGATTGCGGGTGAGCCCCTGCTGCCCGGTGGCACAAAAGGGGCAGTTCATACCGCATCCAGCCTGCGAGGAAATACACATGGTGACGCGGTTGTCATACCGCATAATGACCGATTCAATAAGCGCCCCATCGAAAAGACGATGTACGACTTTGAGGGTATCCCCGCCGTCAGCTTCTAGGGTTCGCACGGGAGTTAGCAGCTGCGGCATTGCACGGGATACTATCTCGTCACGATCCTGAGCAGGCAGGTCTGTCATCTGCGCCGGATCGTTAACCAGTCGTTCGAAATAGTGCTTTGAGAGCTGCGATGCACGGAAGGGCTGATATCCCAGTTCCTTGAGGAATTCACGGCGCCCTGCCATATCAAAATCGGCAATATGCTTGGGCGGTTTTGTTCGCCGGGGTGCTTTGAGCGCAATTTTTCCCGGTTCAGGGCGCACGCTTGAAATCTCCACGGGTACTTTGGTGGAGCGCGACGTGGAATCGGTTGAAGCTGCGGCGCAGCCTGTCAGAGTTTCGCTCATAGTTTTCCTTCGGGCGTTATAGATGCTCGATGATTGTCAAGGATGCACACCCCAAAATGGGCAGATGCTACTTAGGAATCGGTACGGGGATAATGCCGAAGCGTGCCAGTTCAGAGGCTCCCCCATCTTCTGCGGTTAGAACCCACAGGCCATCTCGATGCACGGCAACCGAGTGCTCCCATTGGCAGGCATCCGATCCATCGGTTGTAATGACTGTCCAGTCATCCTCAAGTACGGTGGTATCGGTATTCCCCGTTACAAGCATGGGTTCGATTGCAAATGCCATGCCAGGTTTAATTTTTGGGCCGAGATCACGGGCGGCGTAGTTCAGCACGTCGGGCGCCATATGCATGTGGGTACCGATGCCGTGGCCTACATAGTCTTCGATGATACCGTATGTATTCCCGGTTTCGCTGCGCACGAATTCTTCGATTGCAATCCCAACCTCGCCGATTTTCTTTGCGTGTGCCAGTGCTGCGATACCGTGCCAGAGGGCTTCCCGGGTTATATCGGATAGGTCTCGGCGGGCCTGTGAAGTATTTCCAACCAATACAGTTCGTGCAGAATCGCCGTGCCACTGCTTCTTAGTAGCCGGGTCAATAATATAGGCGCCTCCATCAATGGAGATAATATCGCCGTCTTGAAGGATATAGTCACCGGGTATGCCATGTACCACCTCATGATTCACAGAGGTGCAGATACTTGCAGGGTAGTCATAATAACCATAAAAGTTCGAGATTCCGCCTTGTTCTTCTAGACTGCGCTCGAAAACTTTATTGAGCTCTGCGGTACTCACTCCGGGCTTTGCAGCCGCAACTGCCTCATCCAACGCACGGCTGGTTATAATGCCTGCGCGCGACATGTGGTGTAATTCGGTATTAGTTTTGACCTCTACACGTGCCATAGGGTTCCTTCTCGTTCTGAGTCCTAAGAGCATTGCCGTATCACCATTACTGCGGCAGTGCGTTCATGCAGCTGCGCCCCCGCACGATGACGGAGGCGCAGCTTATACTGTATATCCCTAAGATAGGGCTTTAAGAATACGTTCGGTCACGTCGGCAATCTCACCTAGACCATCAACCTCTTTGACGATACCGCGTTCACGATACTTCGCGATCAGCGGTGCGGTCTCTTCTTCGTACACCTTCAAGCGATGGCGAATGACCTCTTCATTATCGTCGGTGCGCCCCTGCTCGGCAGCTCGGTTGAGCAGTCGGGCAACAAGCTCATCATTATCTGCAACGAGCAAAAGTACACGATCAATCTGCTGGTTTTTATCCGCAAGGATAGCATCAAGCTCGTGAACCTGAGCGATGTTGCGGGGGTATCCATCGAGAAGGAAACCGTGTGCCGCATCGGCTTCGTCAAGGCGAGCACGCACCATATTGTTCGTAACAGAATCGGGCACGAGGTTGCCGGAGTCAATATACGACTTCGCTTCCTTACCGAGCTCGGTCTCTTCCTTAATGTTCTTCCGGAAAATATCGCCGGTCGAAATCGCGGGAATCTTCAGCTCCTCAGCGATCTTGACGGCCTGAGTGCCTTTACCGGCACCGGGAGGACCTATGATCAGAAGACGGTTCATCGAAGCAATCCTTCATAGTTTCGTTGTTGAAGCTGGGCGCTGACCTGCTTGAGAGTATCAAGACCAACACCCACCACGATCAGCAGCGATGCACCGCCGAACGGGAAGTTCTGGTTTGCGTTGAAGAGAACCAACGCAACAAGCGGAATCATGGAAACCACAGCGAGGTAAAGCGAACCCGGAAGTGTAATGCGGGTTAGCACATAGCTGAGGTAACGTTCAGTGGGCTTACCCGCGCGAACACCCGGAATAAAGCCGCCATATTTCTTCATATTGTCTGCAACCTCGACCGGATCGAAAGTCACCGCAACATAGAAATACGTGAATCCAAGAATCAGCAGGAAGTACAGAGCGATGTACAGCGGATGATCGCCCCTCGTAAGGTAAGTATTTACCCAGTTCACCCATTCGGGGGGTGCTGCACCACCCTGTGGGGTATTGAACTGCGCGATAATACCAGGCAAAGTCAGCAGTGAGGAGGCGAAAATGATGGGAATAACGCCTGCCATATTGACTTTGAGCGGAATATAGGTACTGGTGCCGCCAATAGTACGGCGACCAATCATGCGTTTAGCGTATTGCACAGGAACGCGGCGTACAGACTGCTCCACGTAGACCACCGCAAGCATCACGGCAAGGCCCACAAGGCATACGGACCAGAAGACGAACGGACCCTGCTGTTCCAGGATGGAGCCCAGAGCATTCGGGAACGAGGAAGCAATTGAGGTGAAAATAAGCAAAGACATGCCATTGCCTACGCCGCGCTCAGTAATCTGCTCGCCCATCCACATGATGACGCCGGTACCGGCACACAGAGTAATGATAATAACCAGGATGTGCAGCACATCGTCTTGCGGGATAATACCGGGGCAGTTCCCCAGAAGCACGCCAGAGCGTGCCATAGACACAATCGTGGTCGCGTTGAGAAGCGCAAGAGCGATAGTGAGATAACGGGTGTATTGAGTGAGTTTGGCCTGTCCCTGAGCCCCTTCATCGTGTAGCTCTTGGAAACGAGGAATGACCACGCGCAACAGCTGAATAATAATGCTTGCCGTAATGTAGGGCATCACGCCCAGCGCGAAGATAGAAAGCTGTAGGAGTGCACCACCGCTGAACAGGTTGATGATGTCGTAGGCGCCACCGTGAGTTTGGTTGGCGTTAAGACACTGCTGAACCGTGCCGTAGGAAATACCGGGAGCGGGAATGAAGGTGCCCATACGGTACAGCACAATCATGCCTAGGGTAAACAGCAGCTTACGTCGCAGGTCGGCGGTCTTAATGACTCGCCCGAACGCGCTAAGCACATGTCCTCCTGAAGATCTTGGGGTATGTATTCGCTAACACAGATGTTAGGAACACGCTAAACACATACCTTCCAGTCTAGCCTGTTCACCGGTGTTGTCGATAACCACGGCGCGAGATATGTGTATTTTGTATTCTGTGAGCGTTATTTAAGATGAATTTTCTAGAATTTCTGAGACGTTAAATACATCATAAAAGCTTTAATGCAGACTCTTGCTGCTCAAAGAAGATGGCCCCCGCCTCATGTGCGGGAGCCATCTAGTGAGTCTGAAGACTACTTAACGGTTACAGAACCGCCTGCCGCCTCAATCTTAGAGATTGCGGATGCAGAAGCCTTATCAACCACAACGTTCACCTTGACGGTGATGTCGCCGTCGCCCAGAACCTTCACAAGCTCGTTCTTACGAACGGCGCCCTTAGCGACTAGGGCCTCGACGGTGACCTCGCCACCTTCGGGGAACAGTTCCTGAATGCGCTTCAGGTTAACAACCTGGTACTCGGTACGGAACGGGTTCTTGAATCCGCGCAGCTTCGGCAGGCGCATGTGCAACGGAAGCTGACCGCCCTCGAAGCCGGGACGAACCTGGTAACGAGCCTTGGTACCTTTGGTACCGCGACCTGCGGTCTTACCCTTGGAGCCTTCACCGCGGCCTACGCGGGTCTTTGCCTTGTGGGCACCCGGTGCCGGGCGCAGATCGTGAATCTTGATAGCGTCTGCCATCTTACTTGACCTCCTCAACCTTCACCAGGTGAGCAACGGTGTTAACCATGCCAACGGTGACGGGGTCGGCAGTGCGCACTACCTTGTTGCCCGGGCGCTTCAGACCGAGGGAACGTAGGGTGTCGCGCATATTCTGCTTCTGACCAACATAGGATTTAACCTGGGTAATTTCCAGCTTTGCGTCGCTGGGCTGAATACGCTTAGCCATTACGCACCTGCCTTATCGGACTTGGTGTTGCGCAGGTAGCTGGGGATAACCTCATCGTTGGGCAGACCACGACGGGCTGCAACTGCCAGAGGCTCTTCCAGTTGCTTGAGTGCTGCAACGGTTGCGTGAACAATGTTGATCTGGTTCGAGGAACCGAGAGACTTCGACAGCACATCATGGATACCTGCTGCTTCGAGCACTGCACGCACCGGACCACCAGCGATCACACCGGTACCAGCGGTTGCCGGGCGGAGCATCACAACGCCTGCTGCTTCCTCACCCTGTACGCGGTGGGGAATAGTGCGGTTCTCGATGCGGGGCACACGGAAGAAGTTCTTCTTAGCTTCCTCAACACCCTTGGCAATAGCTGCTGGAACTTCCTTAGCCTTGCCGTAGCCAACGCCGACCATGCCATTACCGTCACCAACAACGACCAGAGCGGTGAAGCTGAAGCGACGACCGCCCTTGACGACCTTGGACACACGGTTGATGGTTACCACGCGCTCGATGTACTTATCTTTTTCCTCCTCGCGTGCGCGGTTCTTACGATCACCGCGACCGCGACGCTCGCCGCGGTTGTTGCGGCGCTCTTCGCGCTGCTTGGAAGTCTCAGCGGTTTCAGCTGCTACTGCTTCGCTCACCTGAGTTTCCTTTACGTTCTGTTCGCTCATTAGAGTGCCAGACCTCCTTCACGTGCGCCATCAGCAACTGCTGCAACACGACCGTGGTATTTATTGCCGCCGCGGTCAAACACGACAGTTTCAATACCGGCTGCCTTAGCGCGCTCTGCTACAAGCTCACCAACGCGCTTTGCTTTAGCGGTCTTGTCCAGATCGGTTGCGGCACGAAGCTCTGCTTCCATAGTGGAGGCGGATGCCAGGGTCACGCCCTTGACATCGTCGATAACCTGAACGAACATGTGACGGCTCGAACGGGTGACGCACAGGCGCGGACGCGCAGCGGTACCCGAAACATACTTGCGGATGCGAGCGTGACGGCGTGCACGCTGCGATGCCTTCGACTTGATAGCCATGTTTACTTACCAGCCTTTCCGACCTTGCGGCGGATGTGCTCACCTGCGTAGCGAACACCCTTGCCCTTATAGGGATCGGGCTTACGCAGACCACGAATGTTTGCTGCAACCTGACCGACGAGCTGCTTATCGATACCCGAAATGGTCAGCTTGTTAGCGCCTTCCACGGCGAAGGAAACACCTTCGGGTGCAGAAACGCTAATCGGGTGGGAGTAACCTAGAGCGAATTCCAGGTCGTTACCCTTCGCGGTCACACGGTAACCGGTACCAACAATTTCCAGCTTCTTCTCATAGCCGTTGGTCACACCGATAATCATGTTCTGAATCAGGGTACGAGTCAGACCATGCAGCGAGCGAGAAACACGCTCGTCGTTCGGGCGCGATACCGCGATTTCATTGTCGTTTAGAGCAACAGTAATGGGGGAAGCCACCTGGTGGCTTAGCTCACCCTTGGAACCTTTAACGGTCACCAGGTTGCCATCGACCTTTACCTCAACGCCGGCTGGAACCGAGATGGGGAGACGTCCAATACGTGACATTCTTCTCTTCCTTTCTCTTCTAACCGACTACCAGATGTAGGCGAGAACTTCGCCGCCCACACCCTTCTTCGCAGCCTGCTTATCAGTGAGCAGACCCGAGGAGGTGGACAGAATAGCGGTACCGAGACCACCCAGAACCCGAGGCAGGTTCGTGGACTTTGCGTAGGTACGCAGGCCCGGCTTGGAAATACGACGCACGCCAGCGATAGAACGCTCGCGGGACGGACCGTACTTAAGAACGAGGGTCAGGGTCTTGCCAACCTTTGCTTCCTCTTCCTTAACATCGGCAATGTAGCCCTCAGCCTTCAGGATCTCGGCGATGCGAGCCTTGAGCTTCGAGTAGGGCATAGATACGGTGTCGTGGTATGCGGAGTTTGCGTTGCGCAAACGGGTCAGCATATCTGCGACCGGATCAGTCATAGTCATTTTGGGCTGTAGCCCTTCCTCGTTGCGGTTTCCCTAATCTGCGGTAACAGACTCTGGACCTGCAACGTAGTCGTTAGTTGGTCTTGAACGGGAAGCCCAGTGCCTTAAGCATGGCACGGCCTTCATCGTCGGTCTTGGCGCTGGTCACCACAGTGATATCCATACCACGCACGCGGTCGATCGAATCCTGATCGATTTCGTGGAACATGGACTGCTCGGTGAGGCCGAAGGTGTAGTTGCCGTTACCGTCGAACTGGCGATCGGAAAGACCGCGGAAATCGCGGATACGGGGCAGAGCCAGGGTAACCAGGCGGTCCAGGAACTCCCACATGCGGTCGCCACGCAGGGTAACGTGTGCGCCGATTGGCATGCCTTCACGCAGTTTGAACTGTGCGATGGATTTCTTGGCACGGGTTACAACCGGCTTCTGACCGGTAATAGCGGTGAGATCGCGGATAGCGCCGTCCATGAGCTTTGCATCGCGAGCTGCCTCGCCAACACCCATATTTACAACGACCTTAACGAACTTCGGGGTCTGCATGACGTTCTGGTATTTGAACTCTTCCTGCAGCGCGGGGACGACAACCTCAGCGTACTTGGTCTTAAAGCGGGGGGTAATCTTGGTCTCGCTCATTAGATATCCTTCCCCGAACGCTTAGCAACGCGCACGCGAACGGTACGCTGCTTGCCATTACGCTCTACAGTCTCTTCGCGGAAACCAACACGGGTCGGCTTCTCGGTCTCAGGATCAACGATTGCCACGTTCGAAACGTGAATCGGTGCCTCCACCTTCTGAATACCGCCTGCTGCGCCGGTTACGGGGTTTGCCTTGGTGTGCTTGGTGACGACCTTAACGCCCTCAACAATCACGCGGTTTTCCCTGGGGATAACCTTCAGAACTTTACCCTGCTTACCCTTGTCTGCACCGGAAATAACCTGAACCAGGTCGCCGGACTTGATCTTAGCCATAAGTTAGAGCACCTCCGGAGCCAGCGAAACAATCTTCATGAACTTCTTATCGCGAAGTTCACGACCAACGGGACCAAAGATACGGGTACCACGGGGATCACCATCAGTGTTCTTCAGAATAACTGCTGAGTTCTCGTCGAACTTGATGTAGGATCCGTCTGCGCGACGGGTTGCCTTCTTGGTACGGACGACGACTGCTTTCACAACGTCACCCTTTTTAACAGTGCCGCCAGGAATTGCATCCTTGACGGTTGCGACGATAATATCGCCGATGCCTGCGTAGCGACGCGAGGAACCACCAAGCACACGGATGGTCAGGATTTCCTTCGCACCAGTGTTATCGGCGACCTTCAGTCGCGACTCCTGCTGAATCATATTTCTCCTGTCGTCTCGCCGGTTCCGACTCGCCTTCAGGCGCGAGCCAGCCTTGCGGAACATTTTTACGGGATTGATTGACGCCCCGGGCCCACAGCATCATAAGGATGCGCGGGTTAGCGGAAACGCCTGGGGTAACCCATGCCAGGAACATTTGGACCCGCGTAAGCGGGCGTATCCACCCGTTATAGCGGCATTATGCACTGGCACGAGAAACCCGTGGTTATGAGACTATATCTGGGTATAGCCACACAGTCTTAAAACTTTACCGGAATTTTCCTGATATTTCAAAGGATTTATCGTGAGGCATAGCGCATCATATCGGGCTTCAATGCATACATTCTCAGGTTATTAGAAGACAGTGCGGGGGTATCCACTGAATGGCACCACCTTGCGGTCACCCTAACCGTCGCATCGGGAGTATCATTGTCAGACTCTTCAGGTTCCCCTTAGGTAAGTTCCTACCAGCACCATAACGCAACATAATCCATAAAACACCCGCAGCTCTGTACTTCCTGAATGAAACTGGCTCGTGACGCTTAAGACTCGTGTACCTGCATATTAGACACATTACGGATATAAAGGTAGATAACTTCATGAATTAACAAGATTTTTTCTCTTTTACTCGCGAACATGATGCAAAATCTAACAGTTTGCATCATAATGGTTAAGACGCTTGCGTCATTTTACAGGTTCGGCTCTTATCAGACAGATTTCTTGGGTCCCATATTCCTTGCTAGTCCGTCTGCAGGAGCCGAACCGCTTTTAACTGTCAAATAACGCCGCCACCGTCGAAGGTCGCGGCGTTATTCTCTACTATTTAGGCAAATAGCAGCGGCACTCACTCAAGATCATGGCTCTCTTATGCTCACGTTCACCTGAGCAATGGATATACTTCGAATACTCCAAATAACAGTAACAAGGCGGTGCTTACCCCACGAACATGGGGGGGGTAAGCACCGCCTCGGTAACCGCGTACTCGCTTGTGTCGCCTCTTATTTATTTGACAGCGAATCGGTGGATGAAAGCCGCCATCGCAGCACGCTGAATAGGCTCGTTCGGACGAAAAGTGCCGTCACCCCAGCCAGTCGTGATGTGCTGGTCCTTAAACCAGGAAATCTCGCGGTAGAACGGATTATTGCGATCGACGTCCTTGAACTGAGGAGTCTGCGGTGCTTCATAGTTTGTCACCTTCGCATAACGGAAGAAGAAAGCCGCCATTGCTCCACGATCTACCGATATGCCGGGACGATAAGTTCCATCCTCATACCCAGTTGTAATGCCCTGCTGGGACATCCACACAATCTCTTTGTAGAAAGGATGTGACGAATCGACATCTTTAAAAGGTGAAATCTCAGGAAGTGCTACCTCGGGAGAACCCGCTAGACGGTAAAAATACGCCGCCATAGCCCCACGATCTACCGTCTGCTGGGGACGATAGGTACCATCAGCCCACCCAAAAGAAAGCCGCTGATGCGCCAACCACTGAATATCGGCGTAAAAGGGAGAACCTTCAGGAACATCCGAGAAAACGGGGGTATCAGTCTTGGTTTGCACGGGAACTGTGCTGGTGCCCCTAGGATATACAGCACCTGCTGTTGAAGTCGTGGCGACAACCTGCTGAGTCTGCGCAGGATCGCACTGAGGAATATTTGGAACAGCAGTAAACGTCGGAGTAATCTTGACAAGAGAATTTACCGTGATCGGAGTATCTGCGCCGTTCTCACCCTTGGGTTCAGCACTTGCCGCCTCTTTAAATTTACCGGTGGTGGGATCCAGCGTGTACCCCGTCGTCACGTTATCAGCAAACTTGTCTCTGACAACCGCGTAGACTTCGCCTTCGGGGGTTACGAGAACGTCGTTAGCTCCGCCTTCTGCACCCGTGCTCACCTCATGCGTGATGGAGCCGGTACGGCCATCAATAACGCCGATCTTTCCGGTAGCAAAATCGGTAGCATAAACCACGTCATGCTCTTCGTCGGCAGTAATCGCCAGCGTCTGTTTCCCGAAATTAATGCTCTTCTTGTACTCGCCCGTCTTCAAATCGTAAACCGTGATACCAGAGTTCCCCTTAGAAACTTTCGTCTCGCGGTCCATATCGCCCTGGGACGAAACATAGATTTCACCCAGAGACTTATCAATCGTTACATCGGAGGGACGCAGCTGCGCGTCTGCCACTTCTTTATGCAGCTCAATGGTCTGCTCAACAGCGAGAGTTTCGGTATTGATAGCTTTCAGCGTTCCTGAGTTCAGCGAAGGTACGTAGAGGCGACCACCTTCGGAATCCAGCTCCATATTCATGCCCGTATCAGCAGAGCCATCGGAACTAGTAAAGTTAATCTTCTGAATAACCTGGTGGCTCTTCAAGTCGAACACAGTAACGCCGCCAGAACCAGAAACGAATGCTTTCCCTGACTTCGCATCAACCTTAACCTCACGAGGACGCGATACAGACCCGTTTTCCGGATTCTGCGCATCGTAGCTGGTCCACAGTTCCTTCTTGGTGTACAGATCGTACACGGTTACCGAGTTGGTACGAGTCTGGGTTACCCAGATAGTACCGTGTGCATCATCAATAGCAATACCGTCAGGAGAAGCAAGTTGCTTACTTGTCGCTTCGGTCTGCCCGCTGGGTACAAAATCTACGGTTCCCGGCAGCATCACTTCATCGAGGGTTGGGATTTCGCCGTAGGTTGTCCACACTCCAATGCCGCCGGTGTAAACGGGCGGACGTCCATTTGAGAATGTTGTATAAAGGTTCCGGGTGTAGTTGGAATATGCCAGCTGATATTCGCCCGGAAGCCCCTGGTATCGATCAGCGGTGATCGCAATATTACGACAACCAGAACTGTTGTCGTGGGGAGCGGGCTGTTGCTCGTTAGCGAACGATGCAGGCATCGCGCTTAACGATGCCATCACAAGCGATACAGCTCCAGCAGATGCTAGCGCTCTCTGCGTGGGTCGAGATATGCCGTGATTAGATGAAGGAGTCATGTCTGTGTTCCTCAGTATGCAGTGTGTCGGGGGCATAACGCCCTAGAAGCTCACTAATCAGCGAAACCACGTCAAATATAGGTTTTACTTAGTAAGCGTACCTTCGATAGTAAGCAATACTAGAGCGGATTTTCAACCATATTCAAAAAGTAAAGTTTTCATAAAGTACTGGAATATATTTCGTTTCATCATCTGCACATCTTTCATATAAGAGACGTATAGAACATAGAGGTAGGGCCTCTCCCCCATGGAATTATGGGGGAAGAGGCCCTACCTCGTATAGTGCTCAAGCAGAGTCCTAGGCACTTACTTAGCTTTCTCTAGGATCTCCACGACACGCCAACGCTTGGTAGCGGACAGCGGACGGGTCTCTGCCAACAGAACATAGTCACCAACGCCGCAGACATTCTGCTCGTCGTGTGCCTTGATCTTGGAGCTACGGCGCATAACCTTGCCGTATAGAGCGTGCTTCACGCGATCCTCGACCTCGACGACAACGGTCTTGTCCATCTTGTCGGAGACAACGTAGCCGCGGCGGGACTTACGGTAGCCGCGCTCTTCGTTCTTTACTTCACTCACTTGGACTCACCTTCGGTTGCGGGACGAATACCGAGCTCGCGCTCACGCAGCACGGTGTAGATACGTGCGATATCACGCTTGATGGTGCGGCGGCGACCAGCGTTAGCCTGACCGGTGACTTCCTGGAAACGGATGTTGAAGAGTTCCTTCTTCGATTCGCTCAGCTTTGCAGCCAGCTCTTCGTTGGAGAGCTCTGCGAGCTTATCGATGCTCAGATCCTTGGATCCAACTGCCATCTCGCTTATTCACCACCTTCGCGACGCACAACACGTGCCTTCATCGGGAGTTTGTGGATTGCCAGGCGCAGCGCCTCGCGAGCCACCTCTTCGGATACACCGGCGATCTCAAACATGACTCGACCGGGCTTAACATTAGCGACCCACCACTCGGGTGAACCCTTACCGGAACCCATACGAGTTTCGGCAGGCTTCTTGGTCAACGGACGGTCCGGGTAAATGTTAATCCAGACCTTACCGCCACGCTTGATGTGACGGGTCATTGCAATACGTGCAGCCTCAATCTGACGGTTGGTCACATATGCGGGCGAAAGAGCCTGAATGCCCCATTCACCGAAGCTAACCTCGGTGCCGCCTTTTGCGAGACCATGACGCTTGGGGTGGTGCTGCTTACGGAACTTTACTCGACGGGGAATAAGCATTTATGCCTCACCGTTCTCTGCAGTCTTGGCTTCGGTGTTTGCCGAAGCATTCTCGTTGCGGCGTTCACGACGGGGACCACGGCCACCGGAGCGGCGGCGATCACCATCACGGCGGTTGCCGCGACGGTTGTTGGCTGCCTGCTGAGCTGCCAGTTCCTTGTCGGTCAAGTCGCCCTTGTAGATCCAGACCTTCACACCAATACGACCGAAGGTAGTCTTGGCTTCGAAGAAACCGTAATCGATGTTCGCACGCAGGGTGTGCAGGGGCACACGACCTTCACGGTAGAACTCGGAACGGGACATTTCAGCGCCGCCCAAGCGACCGGAGCACTGGATACGAATACCCTTTGCGCCTGCACGCTGTGCGGACTGGATTGCCTTCTTCATAGCACGGCGGAATGCAACACGCGCTGCAAGCTGTTCTGCAATGCTCTGAGCAACCAGCTGAGCTGACAGATCGGGGTTAGAAACCTCAAGAATGTTCAGCTGAATCTGCTTGCCGGTCAGTTTCTCAAGCTCGCCACGGATGCGGTCTGCTTCAGCGCCACGACGGCCGATGACGATACCGGGACGAGCGGTGTGGATATCCACACGCACACGGTCACGGGTACGCTCAATCTCAACCTTTGCAACGCCCGCACGATCCAGGTTCTTTGCCAAAAGCTCGCGGATCTTCACATCTTCGCGAACGAAGTCTGCGTAACGCTCGCCGGGCTTGTTGGAATCAGCGAACCACTTGGAGACGTGCTCGGTGGTAATGCCCAGTCGGAAACCGTTCGGGTGAATTTTCTGACCCATTTAGCGGTCCTCCTCCTTCTCCGGGGTAGCAACTACCACGGTGATGTGGCTGGTGCGCTTATTGATACGGTATGCACGACCCTGCGCGCGGGGCTGAATGCGCTTCATGGTCGGACCTTCATTCACGAATGCTTCGCTGACGAACAGCTCTTCCTCGCGGAACGGCAGACCTTCCTGGGTCGCCTTCTGGCGAGCGTTTGCTACTGCCGAAGCAACGATTTTATATACCGGTTCTGAAGCACCCTGGGGTGCGAATTTCAGAATCGCCAGAGCCTCTTCCGCTTGCTTACCACGGATCAGGTTGACGACACGGCGGGCCTTCATAGGCGTAACGCGAACAAAACGCGCCGATGCCTTGGCTTCCATTGCCTATCTCTCTTTCGTCTTATGCCGAAAAGGAAACGTTAACTGATCGGATTATCCGATTAGCGACGCTTGCCCTTACGGTCGTCCTTCACATGGCTGCGGAAAGTGCGGGTGGGTGCAAACTCGCCGAGCTTGTGCCCAACCATCGACTCGGTAATGAATACCGGTACGTGCTTGCGTCCGTCGTACACTGCGATGGTGTGCCCGAGCATATCGGGAATAATCATCGAGCGACGGGACCAAGTCTTAATAACATTCTTGGTGCCCTTCTCGTTCTGAGCCGCTACCTTCAGGTAAAGGTGCTGATCAACGAAAGGGCCCTTCTTCAAACTACGAGGCATGTGTCAGGCTCCTTAGCGCTTCTTGCCAGTACGACGGCGACGAACGATGAGCTTGTCGCTTTCCTTATTGGGACGACGAGTACGACCCTCGGGCTTACCGTTGGGGTTAACCGGGTGACGACCACCGGAGGTCTTACCCTCACCACCACCATGCGGATGGTCAACCGGGTTCATAACCACACCACGAACGGTCGGGCGGATGCCCTTCCAACGGTTGCGGCCAGCCTTACCCCAGTTGATGTTGGACTGCTCTGCGTTGCCAACTTCGCCCACGGTTGCACGGCAGCGAACATCCACGTTACGGATTTCGCCGGAGGGCAGACGGAGCTGACCGTACTTGCCTTCCTTAGCAACCAGCTGAACCGAAGCACCAGCGGAACGTGCCAGCTTTGCACCGCCGCCGGGACGGAGCTCAACGCAGTGGAGCACGGTACCTACGGGGATGTTGCGCAGGGGCAGGTTGTTGCCGGGCTTGATGTCGGCTGAAGGGCCAGACTCGACGATGTCGCCCTGAGAGAGCCTGTTCGGAGCGATAATGTAGCGCTTAGAACCATCGAAGTAGTGCAGAAGTGCGATGCGTGCGGTACGGTTTGGATCGTACTCGATGTGCGCAACGCGTGCATTCACACCGTCTTTATCGTGACGGCGGAAGTCGATCAGACGGTACTGACGCTTGTGTCCGCCACCCTTATGACGAGTGGTGATACGACCGGTGTTGTTACGGCCGCCGGTCTTGTGAAGCGGACGAAGCAGGGACTTTTCCGGGGTGGAGCGGGTGATTTCAACGAAATCAGCAACGCTCGAACCGCGGCGACCCGGGGTCGTCGGCTTATACTTACGAATACCCATGTGAGATATTTCTTTCCTTCGTTAAAGTGGTCTCCGCGAGCCTTATGCCTGCGGACCGCCGAAGATGTCGATACGGCCTTCCTTGAGGGTCACGACGGCACGCTTGGTGTCCTTACGAGAGCCCCAACCGAAACGGGTGCGCTTCCGCTTGCCCTTACGGTTCATAGTATTGATGGAAGCAACCTTGACGTCCCAGATTGTTTCGATAGCCTGCTTGATTTCAAGCTTGTTTGAGTCCGGAGCGACCTCGAAAGTGTATTTGTCTTCGTCGATCTGTCCATAGCTCTTTTCAGAAACAACAGGAGCGATAATTACGTCGTACACAGACTTGGTGGAAACGCTCATTACTTAGCGCCCTCCTTCTTCTGATTAGCAGCTACAAACGCGTCGTATGCCGCCTTGGTAAAGACTACATCATCCGAAACCAGCACATCGTAGGTGTTGAGCTGATCTGCGTAGAGCACGTGAACTTTCTGCAGGTTACGTGCGGACAGTGCCAGCACATCCTCTGCACGATCGATAACGAACAGAACATTCTTGCGATCGGTAAGCTCTGCGAATGCAGCCTTAGCAGCCTTAGTCGAGGGAGTCTCACCAGAGATGAAGTTCTCCACCACGTGGATGCGGTCGTGACGAGCACGGTCAGAGAGAGCGCCACGCAGTGCTGCGGCGATCATCTTCTTGGGGGTGCGCTGTGCGTAGTTACGCGGGGTCGGACCGTGCACCACGCCACCACCGGTCATATGCGGAGCGCGGATGGAGCCCTGACGTGCATTACCGGTACCCTTCTGCTTGAAGGGCTTGCGACCTGCACCGGAAACTTCACCACGGTTCTTGGTCTTGTGGGTACCCTGACGTGCGGCAGCAAGCTGTGCAACGACAACCTGGTGCAGCAGGGGTACGGATGCCTGCGCGTCGAAAATCTCTGCGGGCAGATCTACCTTAAGGGTTTTGACAGCCATGATGTACTAGGCTCCCTTCACAGCGGTACGAACCAGAACAACGCCGCCCTTAGGACCGGGGATTGCACCCTTGATCAGCAGGACATTGTTCTCTGCGTCCACACCCTGGATAGTCAGGTTCAAAGTGGTGTGACGAGCTGCGCCCATACGGCCAGCCATGCGCATACCCTTGAACACGCGTGCGGGATAGGATGCACCACCAATGGAACCGGGCTTACGGTGGTTCTTGTGCTGACCGTGCGATGCGCCAACACCCTTGAAGCCGTGACGCTTCATAACACCTGCGAAACCCTTACCCTTGGTCTTGCCAACGACGTCTACCTTCTGACCGGGCTCGAACATCTCAACGGTCAATTCCTGACCGAGGGAATACTCAGCAGCGTCTGCGGTGCGCAGTTCGACGAGGTGACGACGGGGAGTAACACCGGCCTTCTCGAAGTGACCAGCCAGAGGCTTGGTAACCTTGCGAGAATCGATGGAACCGAAACCAATCTGCACAGCGTGGTAGCCGTCAGTTTCCTGGTTACGGATCTGAGTAATAACGTTAGAATCGGCCTTGACGACGGTCACCGGCACAACTTTGCCGCCCTCGTCCCAGACCTGAGTCATGCCAAGTTTAGTACCCAGCAGACCCTTCACCTGGCGCTCGAATTTGTTAGTCATGAGATGCGATCCTCTACAGCTTGATCTCGATGTTCACGTCTGCCGGCAGGTCAAGACGCATGAGGGCATCAACAGCCTTAGGGGTCGGATCAACAACGTCGATCAGACGCTTGTGCGTACGCATCTCGAAGTGCTCGCGGCTGTCCTTGTACTTATGGGGAGAACGAATAACGCAGTATACGTTCTTCTCGGTCGGCAACGGCACGGGGCCAACTACAGTTGCGCCTGCACCCTTTACCGTTTCGACGATTTTCCGTGCCGAAGAATCAATGACCTCGTGATCATAGGACTTCAGACGGATGCGGATTTTCTGTCCCGCCATCTGTCGGACTCTCTTTCTTGATGTATTCCCTGTATCGGAGCTTGTGCCCCTTATCATGGCGCTTAAGGAACGCGATATATTCATCACGTGCGCCGCCCACCACGGACTGAATCCGGTGAAACCGGGTTCCTCACCCCGCATGGGCACCGACCCCCGAACTCGGGCGTGTCGCCTACCGTAAGACAGACTCGTCCCTTCATTCCTCGGACCGGGTCATATGTGGGCTTATCTAGAACAGATAAACGCTTTTACAACGTCGTCCATTCTCTCAAAACTCGCCATCTCACGCAAGCAGATTCAAAGGTTGTTGTTAAAAACACAATTACTGGCAAGGATACACGCCTTTGCTTCGCAGTCCTGCCTGACTCTCATGCTGAGGTTCATTATTTTATTTTTTCATATCGTTTGAGTGTCCTGGGAATCTATCATGAGGAAATCTCGAAAACCAGAATTACTCCTTAAAAATGCGGTTATTTCACATTCAGGATTCTCTCATTCTTTTTCCAGAAACCTCTATGCCGAATAAAGCATCAAATCAAAGAATCTATGCTCCGCATTCGTCTATGGTGAAAATAGGTAAATCATTAAAGGAGTAAATATCATGTCTACCCCCAACCACAAAATCCCCTCCGGCACTCAGCCGCAGGGTTCAGGGCAGTCTCCTCAGACACCAGCCGGGTATTCATACCCTCAGGCACAGATGCCTTGGCAGGGCCAAAACCCACAAACAACGTGGTATTCTGATCCATCACAGGCAACGATGCAGGCTCCCCAGCAGACCACCCGTTCTTTGACCCGCCGCCGTGCCGAAGATCTTTTCCTCAATGTCTTGCTTTACTTGGGCTCATTGCTCCTCATCGGTTCTGCAGCGCTGTTCATCACCTCAATCACCTCGCAAGATAGGACCAGCGTTATTCTTCGTGTAGCTGGCCTAGGATTAGGTAGTTTACTTTTCTACAGCGCAGGTCTTATTACCTACAAAACCGTGGTACGTTTGCGCATCGCATCCTACTCATTCACCGCCACAGGTTTAGCACTTTTACCCCTTACCGGTATCGCAACCTATGTTCTGGGACTTTGGAATGACGGAAGCCTCATCTGGCTGCTGGTCTCACTCGTTGGCACAGCTGCGATTATTCTGGCCTGCTCTTTTATGCGCAACAGGGTGATGGCTTATGTTCTTATTTCTTTCTTCGTCTCGGATGCGCTTGCCGCCACGAACGTAGCTGCTCTCCCCTTTGTGTGGTACTTCGTCGCGCTCACAGTACTCGCCATTATCCTGGGCCTGCTCATACGCCTGAATTCGCGCCTTGTACCTACCGGTTTGCGTGAGGGTCTTTTAGAATCCTCCCGTATTTTCGTTCCCGTCACAGCGGTCGTTGTGCTCTTCTTTATACCGCAGATGAGCAGCTCTGATATGGGCATAGTCTTCTCCGTTATGTCGGCTCACGCTTTCGTCTTTACTACTCTGGAACGCAAGCTTGACTACTACGTTCAGGCTCGCCTCTACCCGTTCATCGCCCTGATCAGTTTCGGCTGGGGCTTAGAGAGGCCCGTTACCGTCACAATTGTCCTCATGGGCCTATATACGCTGCACCTTCTCGCAGTCTTGGTAGGGTACCCCCTTATGCAGCGTGAAATGAAGGCGAATCTACCTAAGCATCCCATCATGCGCTGGAATGTTCGGATTGATACTTATATAAGCATTATTTTTGCTGCATTCGTCACTTTTATCGAAATGCCACATGTACTTCTGACCAATATAAATTCTTTCCCAACTGGGCTAGAATTTATGCTGCTTGTGCATCTAGACGGTGTTACCTTTCCGCGTGCATGGGTATTTGCTGTGCTTTGTGTGGGTATTATTACTGCCTACCGCAAATATCTCCCCGCTCAGGAGTACATATACCTAATCGCTGGAATAAGCGGCGGGCTAAGCCTGATGCTGCTAGGCCAGCACGAATCCGCTTTCTACCTGTACTTCGTAACAGCGGGTATTCTCATGCTCACCGCCCGCAGGCTTAAGCTACCTCAGCTCCTTGTATCGAGTACAACGAAGATATTCCTCTTCCTAGGTACTATGCACCTGCTCTTTACGCTTCAGCTCGGATGGGGCGTACAAGGTATCCTCCTAGCAGGTGCTCTCACCATTACCGCTCTTGGATTGTTCGCCGCGTTCCGTTACGAGATGCTACCCCAGAAACGTTCTCTAACAGCCTTCCGGGAAATTCTGGTGTACCTTGTTATGGCAGTTGTATTCTTTCTGCTGCGTTCGATCTTCACGTGGACTCCCCGCGAGGTTGTTGACCCAGCCCTTGATACCTCGCTCTATGTTGTCGCTCTTCTCGCGGTTTTGGCTCTTGGCTTCTTGACGCTCCGAGCATCGAGTGCGTATAAAGATCAAAAGATTGTGCCTCTCATCTGTATCTATCTCACGTTAGGCGGTTTAGGCGTTGCAGCAACATCGATGAACTACCTCTTCCCCACTGGGGACTGGTGGGCAGTCGGGGTTTTGGTTCTGACCAGCATCTATATGTTTGGAATGTCTTACATTATTCCTCAGAAAACCTCGGAACGTCATATTATGTTTATGACGTCTAGGTTCCCGATGCTGGGGTCAGTCATTGTGCTGTGGGCTTCCAATAGCATTGCCTCTGATCAGGTATTCCTCACTGCCTCTGGACTGCTCCTTATTCAAGGTCTGCTGAGCGGAATCCTGTACATGACTCGCCGCCAGCCACGCGAACGGATCGTGTTCTACATTATCTTCTACACAGCGTGTCTGCCCGGTTTCATCGCTCCCTTCGCGTACTCAGACAACGCTCTGTTCACCGCCATCTTCTGTCCCCTTGCTGTTCTAGTACTGTGGGGGCTCGGGGAGGCAGCAAACCTGGCTATGCTCCGAGTATGCGCCTCTATCGCGTTGCTCTTGACAGGTTATACCGTTACCAATCATATGCTGAACCTCAATCACGCACGGTTCTCTGAATATGTTATCTACCAGGGGCTTGCCGCTGCCCTATGCAGTGCAGTCCTCTACGGTCTAACAACCCTGCTGAAGCGCGAAATCTCCGGCAAGTATGATTCGCTTCAGCCTCTTAACGTGCAGTTGGAGAACTCAGAGCAAGTTATTCAGCTTCCGCTCCACGGACCTGCCCGGTCCTCGAAAAACTATTTGGTTTCTCAGCGCAATGACAGCACCCGATTCTACGGTCCGCACAACACCTTTTTGATGGTTCCGGCGATCATAGCTATCGCCTTCTGGACTTTTGCTTCGATTGCTTCCGAAGATACGGTACAGAGCGCCCTGCTGTGGGGTCTTACAGCTTTGAGCTTTGCCTCCGTCAGCACTAAACGCATGCTGCCAACAGCCATCGTTGCCGCACCGGTGGCATTTACTACACGAATCCTTCTGGATTTCTCGGTGACAGGATTCTTCCAGAGCCTGCTGGAAGCTGCGATCCTCATTCTGCTTGCTGTTGTGGCATCTAAGATACTCCGGAACCTCATCGAGAAACACCCCGCTCAGCAAGGTATCTCTGCGGCGTTGCTCTACACGGCTATAGGATTACAGGGGCTCCTCACCATCATGGCATGGGGCGCTGGTTACCTTCAGCAAGGTGCGGTCATCATGCTCGTGGGCATTCTCCTGACTGTACTCGTCAGCGTTGTTCTTGACCGTATCTGGGTATTTGTCAGCGCGGCTCTCGTTACAGTAGATCTTGCGCTTCTACTCAACGGGCTCAACCCGCTCACGCTCATGATTATCTCGGTACTTCTCATTGCTGGTGTTGTATGGCGTTTGCTGGCTCGCGATCAGGGGCCTTCAGCGGATAAACAAGCTCCCGCTCTTCCGCAGAACCCGTATCAGGGCGCGCCTGCCGGATTCGTTCCTCCAAATGCTGCATCCGCACCTTATGGACAGGCGCCATGGGCAGGGCAGCAACCTTACCAAGGCTATAACCAGCCCAATGGTCAGACGCAGTATCCGGGGTACTCACAACAGCACAACAATCCGAACGGAAATATTCAAGCCTAGAATATTCCTGATGTTCTAGCTCCTACAAAAGAGCCTTGATGGTGAACAAAGTGTTGGAAACTTCGCTTCATTCACTATCAAGGCTCTTTTATGGAGAGGATAAGGGAGGCACGGGTAAGGTGAAGTAATGCAATCCCGGACTATTCACCCCGTTACCTTTTAGCGTGTTCTAGAAAAGCCTGCCCAAGCAGGACACGCTAAAAGAAGGTACCCGATCTACCCCGGCATGCCCTCCCCCAGCCGTGCTTATGGTTAGGGGGTGTACTGCCACTGGGGTTAGATGCCAAACATAAACTATCGCTCACAGAAGCGCCCTCTCTGCGGAGTGTTAAACGTAGAAGTCCCCCTGCATTCAATGATGCAGGGGGACTTCTAAAATCGCTAGCGTTGAAAGATCAAACTGTTCAACGCATCATCAGCGAATTGTCGTTGCTACGGCAATTACTTGATGATCTTGGTAACGCGACCCGAACCAACGGTGCGGCCACCCTCACGGATAGCGAAGCCGAGGCCCTCTTCCATAGCGATAGGCTGGATCAGCTCAACGCTCATCTCGGTGTTGTCACCGGGCATAACCATTTCGGTGCCCTCGGGGAGCTTGATAACACCGGTCACGTCAGTAGTACGGAAGTAGAACTGAGGACGGTAGTTCGAGTAGAAGGGGTTGTGGCGACCGCCCTCATCCTTAGAGAGGATGTAGACGTTTGCTTCGAACTCGGTGTGAGGGGTGATGGAGCCCGGCTCCACAACAACCTGACCACGCTCAACGTCGTCACGCTTGAGACCACGCAGAAGCAGACCACAGTTCTCGCCTGCCCATGCTTCGTCGAGCTGCTTGTGGAACATCTCGATACCGGTCACGGTGGTCTTCTGGATGGGGCGGATACCAACGATCTCAACCTCAGAGTTGATCTTCAGGGTACCGCGCTCTGCACGACCGGTCACAACGGTACCGCGACCGGTAATGGTGAAGACGTCCTCAATGGGCATAAGGAAGGGCTTGTCGGTCTCACGAACCGGATCCGGAATGTAGGTGTCAACTGCTTCCATGAGCTCCTCAACCTTAGCAACCCACTCGGGGTCACCTTCGAGAGCCTTCAGAGCGGACACGCGGATCACGGGAGCGTCATCACCGTCGAACTCCTGCGAGGAGAGGAGGTCACGAACCTCCATCTCGACGAGGTCGAGAAGCTCTTCGTCATCAACCATGTCAGCCTTGTTCAGTGCCACCAGCAGGGTGGGCACGCCAACCTGGCGAGCGAGCAGCACGTGCTCACGGGTCTGCGCCATGGGACCGTCGGTAGCAGCAACCACGAGGATTGCGCCGTCCATCTGTGCAGCACCGGTAATCATGTTCTTGACGTAGTCAGCGTGACCGGGAGCGTCAACGTGTGCGTAGTGACGCTTCTCAGTCTGGTACTCAATGTGAGCGATGTTAATGGTAATACCGCGCTGGCGCTCCTCAGGAGCGCTGTCGATCATACCGAAGTCGCGCTGTTCGTTCAGGTCCGGGTACTTGTCAGCCAGAACCTTGGAGATAGCAGCGGTCAGGGTGGTCTTACCGTGGTCAACGTGACCAATGGTACCGACGTTAACGTGAGGCTTGGAGCGCTCGAACTTAGCCTTAGCCAAGAGTGTTCCTCCTAGAACGTATTGAAAACATGCACCCGGATCTTCGCTCCGGCGCAACCCGCAAAAAACGGTCTAGCGTCTAGAATAGCGGATTACGCGGCAGAGATGAAACTGTCCATGCCTTCAATGGTGGATTTTTATTTAAAAATTTTAGTGAGGGGTCACGGGCTTCTCAACCCGCGGCCCTCAGGAAAGAGACGGGAAATTACTCGCCGCGGCTCTTCTGAATGATCTCGTCAGCGACGTTCTTGGGAACCTCGCCGTAGCTGTCGAATGCCATCGAGAATACTGCACGACCCTGGGTCTTACCACGCAGATCGCCAATGTAGCCGAACATCTCGGTCAACGGTACGAGAGCCTTGACGATCTTGACGCCGGATGCATCCTCCATGGAACGCACGTGACCACGACGAGAGTTCAGGTCGCCAATAACGTCGCCCATGTACTCTTCGGGGGTACGCACCTCAACGTCCATCAGCGGTTCCAGCAGGACAGGGTTAGCGCGCTTAGCGCCTTCCTTGAAGACCATAGAACCAGCGATCTTGAACGCCATTTCAGAGGAGTCGACATCGTGGTAGGCACCGTCGATCAGGGTCGCTTTCACGCCGACCATCGGGTAACCAGCCAGAACACCAAACTTCATAGCGTCCTGAATACCAGCGTCAACAGAAGGAATGTACTCGCGAGGCACGCGACCACCGGTCACCTTATCCTCAAACTCATACAGTTCCTCGCCATCCAGAGGCAGCGGCTCGAAGGAAACCTGCACCTTCGCGAACTGACCGGAACCACCGGTCTGCTTCTTGTGGGTGTAGTCGACCTTCTCAACGGTCTTCTTAATGGTCTCGCGGTATGCAACCTGAGGCTTACCAACGTTAGCCTCAACCTTGAACTCACGCTTCATACGGTCAACGATGATGTCCAAGTGAAGCTCGCCCATACCACCGATTTCGGTCTGACCGGTCTCTTCGTTCAGCGACACGGTGAAGGTGGGGTCCTCAGCGGAGAGCTTCTGAATTGCGGTCGACATCTTCTCCTGGTCGCCCTTGGTCTTAGGCTCAATAGCCACGAAGATCACGGGAGCGGGGAAGGTCATCGACTCAAGCACAATGGGGTGCGAAGCGTCGCACAAGGTATCACCGGTAGTTGTATCTTTCAGACCGATCGCCGCATAAATGTGACCTGCGGTGATTTCCTCAACCGGGTTCTCCTTGTTGGAATGCATCTGGAAGAGCTTACCGAGACGCTCCTTCTTACCCTTAGTCGAGTTAAGAACCTGTTGCCCCTGAGCCGCGTGACCGGAGTACACACGGGTATAGGTAAGCTGACCGTAGAACGGGTGAGCTGCAACCTTGAAAGCTAAGGCCGCGAAAGGCTCATCAACGGAAGCCTTACGGGACAGTTTCTCTTCCTCATTCGAGGGACTAGAGCCCTCCACATCGGGAACATCCAGCGGAGAAGGCAGGTAGTCGATCACAGCATCCAGCATGGGCTGAACACCACGGTTCTTGAATGCGGAACCGCAGAGTACGGGGAATGATTCGCCGTTGATGGTCAGCTGGCGAATACCAGCCTTGAGCTCATCAATCGTGAGCTCTTCACCTTCGAGGTACTTCTCCATGAGTTCCTCGCTGGACTCGGCAACAGCTTCGACCAGCTCTGCACGGTACTCTTCAGCCTTAGCCTGCAGATCAGCGGGGATCTCCCGAGTTTCGTACTCTGCACCCATGGTCACGTCGCCCTTAGAGTCACCGGGCCATACATATGCCTTCATTTCGAGCAGGTCAACCACGCCGACGAAATCGCTCTCAGCACCAATGGGTAGCTGAATAACGAGCGGCTTAGCACCCAGGCGATCAATAATAGTCTGAACGGTGAAATAGAAGTCCGCACCCATCTTGTCCATCTTGTTAACGAAGCAGATGCGGGGAACGTCGTACTTATCAGCCTGACGCCACACGGTCTCAGACTGAGGCTCAACACCTTCCTTACCGTCAAATACCGCTACAGCGCCATCAAGCACGCGCAGCGAACGCTCCACCTCAACGGTGAAGTCAACGTGACCGGGGGTGTCAATAATATTGATCTGGTTGTCTTTCCAGAAGCAGGTGGTAGCTGCGGAGGTAATAGTAATACCTCGCTCCTGCTCCTGAGCCATCCAGTCCATAGTTGACGCACCATCGTGAGTCTCACCGATTTTGTGGTTAATACCGGTGTAGAACAGGATGCGCTCAGTAGTAGTGGTCTTACCGGCGTCAATATGCGCCATAATACCGATGTTGCGGACCTTGCTCAGGTCAGTGTACACATCAAGTGCCACGTTTTTCTCCCTAAATGAGATACTCCGAAAGCCTGCCAGGCTCCATAACCTCGACAGGCTATGAACAGAGAATTACCAACGGTAGTGTGCGAAGGCCTTGTTGGACTCGGCCATCTTGTGAGTGTCCTCGCGGCGCTTGACAGCGGCGCCGAGACCGTTGGAGGCATCCAGGATCTCGTTCATCAGACGCTCAGTCATAGTCTTTTCGCGGCGCTGCTTCGAGAAGCCAACCAACCAGCGAAGAGCTAGAGCAGTGGAACGGCCGGGGCGAACCTCGACCGGAACCTGGTAGGTTGCACCACCAACACGGCGGGAACGAACCTCAAGCGAGGGCTTGATGTTGTCCATGGCCTTCTTCAGGGTAACGACCGGATCAGAACCGGTCTTCTTCTCAACACCCTCAAGAGCACCGTATACGATGCGCTCTGCCACAGACTTCTTGCCGTCCAACAGGACCTTGTTAATGAGCTGGGTAACCAGCGCAGAACCGTAAACAGGATCGTTTACGAGGGGACGCTTGGGAGCGGGACCCTTACGAGGCATTACTTCTTCTCCTTCTTAGCGCCGTAGCGGGAGCGAGCCTGGCCGCGACCCTTAACACCCTGGGTATCCAGAGCACCACGAACGATCTTGTAACGAACACCGGGGAGGTCCTTCACACGGCCACCGCGAACGAGCACAATCGAGTGCTCCTGCAGGTTGTGACCCTCACCGGGAATGTATGCGGTAACCTCGATACCACCGTTGAGCTTGACACGAGCGACTTTACGCAGTGCCGAGTTCGGCTTCTTCGGGGTGGTGGTGTACACACGGGTACACACGCCACGCTTCATAGGGTTGCCCTTCAGTGCGGGCGCCTTGGTCTTAACGACCTTGGGAGTCCGGCCCTTACGGACCAGCTGCTGAATAGTAGGCACGTTTTCTCCGTTACTATGTGGACTTATCTGTCTTCAAGTCCTTGGGAACTTACTGGCATTTTGTGTTGCCACGAAATGCTCTCGGTTACAGAAGCCCGTAGCCCATCTAGGCACACGGGTTCTTGCTCTCAGCGAGATTTAAACTTATTTCTGATGAAAAAGTTTTTGGGCACACTCAAAAATGGCATTTAGGTGTCAGCACACAGGCAACACCAAAGGACGGTATCCATACTGCCATTGATTCGTTGACCCAAGACCTCACGATTAACTATCACAAGGAATCACGGTGGTGAATTCCACGCCGAGTCTAGGTACTTCGGATAAAGACTATACAGGTTAAAATCCTGTTAATCTAGCTGAACTCGGAGAGAACACCATCCATCACGGTAAATACACTATGGTATTCATCACTTGATACTGAAATAGAGTAGTCCTCTCCCCCTAGCTAACGTCAGGAGGCGGTCTCGGGAAGTTCCCGAAACCGCCTCCATCATCTAGGCTACTAGGCCCGATTCACAATCGAGTTTACGAACCCATTATGTGAGTCTTACTCAAGACCGCGGCCGTACTCATCCAAGGGAACGGCCATGTAGCCGCTGTTGGCGTAGGGGTACGGATCTTCACCTAGCTGGGTGAACGCGCTCTGGTAGCCGAAGCCATCAAACGCTTGCATCTGCTCCTCACGCGCCTTCTGGCTGGGCTCAACCTCAATATCGTTGTAGCGAGCCAAACCGGTACCGGCGGGAACCAGCTTACCGATGATGACGTTCTCCTTCAGACCAAGCAGCGGATCGGTCTTAGCCTCCATAGCAGCCTGGGTGAGAACGCGAGTGGTCTCCTGGAAGGATGCGGCAGACAGCCAGGACTCGGTGGCCAGCGAAGCCTTGGTGATACCCATCATCTCAGGACGGCCAGCGGCAGGTTTCTTGCCCTCAACGAGCGCCTTACGGTTAGCCTTCTGGAACACGATGTTATCCACGAGTTCACCGGGCAGCAGCTCGGTATCGCCAGACTCAATGACGGTCACGCGGCGGAGCATCTGACGCACAATAACCTCAACGTGCTTATCGTGGATCTCTACGCCCTGAGACTTGTACACGCCCTGAACCTCGCTCACCAGGTGCTTCTGCGCCTCACGAGGACCGCGAATACGCAGAACCTCCTTCGGATCAACCGCACCAGCAGCCAGCTGATCGCCCACCTGAACGTGGTCGCCGGTCTGCAGCTTCGAAGCCGCACGGCGAAGAACCGTGTAAGACTGCGGTTCGGAACCATCATCCGGGGTAATGACGATCTTGTACGACTTTTCGGTGTCCTCAATGGTCACACGGCCGGAAACCTCAGAAATCGGTGCCACGCCCTTAGGGGTACGAGCCTCAAAGAGCTCCTGAATACGGGGCAGACCCTGGGTAATATCGTCAGCCGATGCAACACCACCGGTGTGGAAGGTACGCATAGTCAGCTGAGTACCGGGCTCACCAATGGACTGAGCCGCGATAATGCCCACAGCCTCGCCAATATCAACCAGAACGTTCGATGCCATCGAGCGTCCGTAGCACAGGGCACATACGCCGATGCTGGACTCGCAGGTCAGCACAGAACGAACACGCAGTTCCTTCACGCCAGCCTTGAACAGATTCTCGATCAGCACATCCGAAACATCTTCACCAGCGGGTGCGATGACGTTACCGTCAGAATCCTTGACATCAATTGCCAAGGTACGACCGTGGATAGAAGTCTCAACATCCGGGTGGAGGTTGCCGTCGGCATCGATCAGCGGAAGTACCAAACCACGGCGAGTACCGCAGTCGTGTTCACGCACGATCACATCCTGCGAAACGTCCACCAGACGGCGGGTCAGGTAACCCGAGTTAGCGGTACGCAGCGCGGTATCGGCAAGACCCTTACGAGCACCGTGAGTTGCGATGAAGTACTCCAACACCGACAGCCCTTCACGGTAGGAGGACTTAATCGGGCGGGGCATAATCTCGCCCTTCGGGTTAGACACCAGACCGCGGATACCCGCAATCTGACGAACCTGCATCCAGTTACCACGTGCGCCAGAGGTAACCATGCGGTAGATGGTATTCAGACCACCGTTGTCGCTCAGATTCTCGCGCATAGCCTCAGCGACCGTATCGGTAGCTTCGGTCCAAATCTTGATGAGTTCCTCACGGCGCTCGTCGTCGCCAATCATACCGACATCAAACTCATCCTCAATCGCGGAGGCCTGCTTTTCGTAGCGTTCCATAATCGCGGGCTTAGTCGCCGGGGTCGCGATATCAGAAACGGCGACGGTCACGCCCGAACGCGAAGCCCAGTAGAAGCCAGCGTTTTTGAGGTTATCCAGGGTACGCGCCACGATATCCATCGGGTACTTCTCAGCAAGATCGTTAATGAGCTTGCCCAGCCCCTTCTTATCTGCAATGCCAGAGAACCACGGGTAATCCTTCGGCAAAGTCTGGTTGAACAGAATCTGACCGACAGTGCACTCCAGCAGAATCGGATCGCCAGGCGTGTAACCCTCAGGGGCTTCCCAACCCTCGGGCGCTACAAACTCATCACCAGAGAGACGCACCTTAATCTTGGTGTACAGCTCAATATCGTGACGATCCATCGCCATCAGAGCTTCAGCAATCGACGAGAATGCGTGACCCTCGTTCTTCTCACCTTCGCGTGTGGTGGTCAAGTGGTACAAGCCAATGATCATATCCTGCGAAGGCACAGCTACCGGACGACCGTCCGAAGGCTTCAAGATGTTGTTCGAGGAGAGCATCAAGATGCGCGCCTCAGCCTGAGCCTCGGGCGAGAGCGGCAGGTGAACCGCCATCTGGTCGCCGTCGAAGTCAGCGTTGAACGCAGAACACACGAGCGGATGCAGCTGAATAGCCTTACCCTCAACCAGCTTCGGCTCGAACGCCTGAATACCCAGACGGTGCAGGGTAGGTGCACGGTTCAGCAGCACAGGATGCTCGGTAATGATCTCTTCGAGAACATCCCACACCTGCGGGCGGAAACGCTCAACCATACGCTTTGCACTCTTAATGTTCTGCGCGTGCGAAAGCTCCACCAGGCGCTTCATGACGAAGGGCTTGAACAGCTCCAGCGCCATCTGCTTCGGCAGACCGCACTGATGCATTTCCAGCTGCGGACCAACCACGATCACGGAACGGCCGGAGTAGTCCACGCGCTTACCGAGCAGGTTCTGGCGGAAACGACCCTGCTTACCCTTGAGCATATCGGAGAGCGACTTCAGCGGGCGGTTACCGGGGCCGGTCACGGGGCGACCACGACGACCGTTATCGAAGAGCGAATCCACAGCTTCCTGCAGCATGCGCTTTTCGTTGTTCACAATGATCTCGGGAGCGCCAAGCTCCAGCAGACGCTTGAGGCGGTTGTTACGGTTGATCACACGACGGTACAGGTCGTTCAGATCGGAAGTCGCAAAGCGACCGCCATCGAGCTGAACCATCGGGCGCAGCTCCGGCGGAATAACCGGAACAACATCCAGCACCATACCCAGCGGGGAGTTATTAGTGGTCAGGAAGGCGTTTACAACCTTCAGACGCTTGAGCGCGCGGGTCTTCTTCTGACCCTTACCGGTCTGAATGACCTCTTTCAGGGCCTCAGCTTCGGCCTCTAGATCGAAGGTTTCCAGGCGCTTCTTGATAGCCTCAGCACCCATTGCACCCTCAAAGTACAGGCCGTACTTATCGATCATGGAGCGGTAGAGCGCCTCATCACCCTCAAGGTCAGCAACCTTCAGGTTCTTAAAGCGATCCCAAACCTTCTCCAGGTGCTCAATTTCACGGTCGGCGCGCTTACGAACAGAAGCCATCTGACGCTCTGCATTATCGCGTAGCTTACGCTTTTCGGCTGTCTTCTTGCCGCCCTCGGCTTCAATACGGGCCAATTCCTGCTCAACTTCGCGGGAAATAGCGGCAATATCGGCGTCACGCTGAGACTCCAGCTCACGCTTTTCGCGGTCGTGTGCCGCCTGCAGGTTCGGCAGATCCTCGTGACGAGCTTCCTCGTCCACACTCGTGATCATGTAGGCGGCGAAGTAGATGACCTTTTCCAGGTCTTTGGGCGCCAAATCAAGCAGGTAGCCCAGGCGTGAAGGAACGCCCTTGAAGTACCAGATGTGGGTGACGGGTGCAGCCAGTTCAATATGGCCCATGCGCTCACGGCGCACTTTAGAGCGGGTCACTTCAACGCCGCAGCGCTCACACACAATACCCTTGAAGCGCACGCGCTTGTATTTACCGCAGTAGCACTCCCAGTCCTTGGTGGGACCAAAGATGCGCTCGTCGAAGAGGCCTTCCTTCTCCGGCTTCAGGGTACGGTAGTTGATGGTCTCGGGTTTCTTGACCTCGCCATAAGACCAACGACGGATATCGTCGGCGGTGGCAAGACCAATTCGCATCAAACCAAGCGAAGATTCGTTGGACATATCGGTCCTAATCTCTTTCTGTAGTTTCGAAGACTTGGGGTTGATGGGCGGGGCGAAAATCGTGCGTGACTACGCCCTGCCCGCGAAGGAGGGGCTGTGATTAGAGCTCGTCCACGGAGCTGGGCTCCTCGTGGGTTAGGCTCACGCCCATATCTTCTGCTGCCCGGAAGCCTTCTTCCTCCGAGTCGCTCATTTCAATGGTCTTCCCGTCGGTAGAAAGTACCTCGACGTTCAGGCACAGTGACTGCATTTCTTTAATAAGAACCTTGAAGGATTCGGGGATACCCGGTTCGGGGATATTCTCGCCCTTGACGATCGCCTCGTAAACCTTCACACGACCGGCCACATCGTCAGACTTGACGGTCAAGATTTCCTGCAGGGTGTAGGCGGCGCCGTATGCTTCCAGCGCCCACACTTCCATCTCACCGAAGCGCTGACCGCCGAACTGTGCCTTACCGCCCAACGGCTGCTGGGTAATCATCGAGTAAGGACCGGTGGAACGAGCGTGAATCTTGTCGTCCACCAGGTGGTGTAGCTTCAGGATGTACTGGTAACCCACCGAAATCGGGTCAGGGAACGGCTCACCCGAACGACCGTCAATCAGACGTGCCTTGCCGGAGCGAGTAATCAGACGATCGCCGTCACGGTTCGGATTCGCGTGATCCATCAAGTCGAAGAGCTCGTCCTCATGAGCGCCGTCGAACACGGGGGTTGCCAGGCGGGTGGGTCCGGATTCCTTCGGGAAATTCGGCATATTCTTCAGCCACGCCGGGTCACCCTCAATCTTCCACCCCTGCTTAGCGAGCCAGCCGGTGTGAACCTCAAGCACCTGGCCGATGTTCATACGACCGGGCACGCCCAACGGGTTCAGAATGACATCAACGGGAGTACCGTCTTCCAAGAAGGGCATGTCTTCGACCGGCAGGATCTTGGAAATAACGCCCTTGTTACCGTGGCGACCTGCAAGCTTGTCGCCGTCGGTAATCTTACGCTTCTGCGCAACGTACACGCGCACAAGCTTGTTAACGCCCGGGGGCAGATCGTCTTCATCGTCGCTTTCGCGGTCGAAGATGCGAACGCCGATCACGGTACCGGATTCACCGTGGGGAACCTTCAGAGAAGTATCACGAACTTCGCGGGACTTCTCGCCGAAGATTGCGCGCAGCAGGCGCTCTTCAGGGGTCAGCTCGGTCTCGCCCTTGGGGGTTACCTTACCGACCAGGATGTCGCCAGCCTCAACCTCGGCACCAATGTGGATAATACCGCGGTCATCCAGTGCAGAGAGAACTTCCTCAGAAACGTTGGGAATATCGCGGGTAATTTCTTCGGGACCCAGCTTGGTGTCACGAGCGTCAATTTCGTGCTCTTCGATATGAATCGAGGTCAGCACGTCCTCGGAAACCATGCGCTGGGAGAGGATAATCGCATCCTCATAGTTCAGACCTTCCCAGGGCATGTATGCCACGAGCAGGTTCTTACCCAGAGCGAGCTCACCGCCGTCGGTCGAAGGACCGTCCGCGATAACGTCACGCTCCTCCACACGCTGACCGGCCTTCACCACAACACGCTGGTTGTAGCAGTTGCCCGGGTTCGAACGGGAGAACTTCATGATCGGGTACGAGCTGGTGGTGCCGTCATCGTTGCGGACCAACACCAGATCGGCCGATACCTCGGATACCACGCCAGCCTTCTTCGCCAGCACGGAATCGCCGGAGTCAAGCGCAGCGTACTTCTCCATACCGGTACCAACGACGGGAGCCTCGGATTCCAACAGCGGCACAGCCTGGCGCTGCATGTTAGCGCCCATCAACGCACGGTTTGCGTCGTCGTGCTCAAGGTAGGGAATTAGAGCGGTTGCCACAGACACCATCTGACGCGGGGAAACGTCCATGTACTGCACAGCGCCAGGGGCAACCAGCACGGCCTCGCCAGAACCATCGCCTGCACGGCAGAGAACCTCGTCCTCAGCAAAGGTACGCTCGTTAGTCAGCGGGGCGTTCGCCTGCGCAATAATAACGCTCTTCTCGTCGTCGGCAGTCAGGTAACGCACCTTGTCGGTGACCTTACCATCTTCAACCACGCGGTAGGGGGTCTCGATAAAGCCGTAAGAGTTGATACGCCCGTAGGTTGCCAACGAACCGATCAGACCAATGTTCGGACCTTCAGGGGTTTCGATGGGGCACATACGACCGTAGTGCGAGGGGTGCACGTCGCGCACTTCCATGCCCGCGCGGTCGCGGGAAAGACCGCCGGGGCCCAGCGCCGAAAGACGACGCTTGTGGGTTAGCCCAGCCAGCGGGTTATTCTGATCCATGAACTGCGAAAGCTGCGAAGTACCGAAGAACTCTTTAATCGCTGCCACCACAGGGCGGATGTTCACTAAGGACTGCGGGGTGATGGAATCAACGTCCTGAGTGGTCATACGCTCACGCACCACACGCTCCATGCGGGAAAGACCGGTGCGAATCTGGTTCTCAATCAACTCGCCCACAGTGCGGATGCGGCGGTTACCGAAGTGGTCAATATCATCGATATCGATCTTAACGGAAATTTCCTTGCCGTCACGCTTACCGGGGATGCTGCTCTCCTGAGCGTGCAGGGCGCACAGGTAGTGAATCATCTGAGCGATGTCGTCCTGGCTGAGTACCGATGCCTCGGGAGAATCAAGAGGAACATCTACACCGAGCTTACGGTTCACCTTGTAACGACCAACCTTCGCCAGATCATAGCGGCGCGGGGTGAAGTACATGTTGTCGAGCAACGCCTGTGCGGCCTCTACCGTTGGGGGCTCGCCCGGGCGGAGCTTACGATAAATATCGAGCAGAGCCTCGTCGCGGGTTGAGACGGAGTCCTTCTCTAGGGTTGCACGAATAGAATCATAGTTCCCGAACTCGGCAAGAATCTTTGCCTCGGTCCATCCCAGAGCCTTCAACAGCACGGTCACAGACTGCTTACGCTTGCGGTCCAGGCGCACACCCACCTGATCGCGCTTGTCTATTTCAAGCTCAAACCATGCACCGCGCGAAGGAATAACGCGTGCTGAGTAGATGTCCTTATCGGAGGTGCGGTCGGGTGCCTTCTCGAAGTATGCACCGGGTGAACGCACCAGCTGGGAAACGACCACACGCTCGGTACCGTTGATCACGAAGGTACCGGATTCGGTCATGAGCGGGAAGTCGCCCATGAAGAGGGTCTGCTGCTTAACCTCACCGGTGGTCAGGTTCATGAATTCAGCTTTAACGTACAGGGGTGCCGCATAGGTTGCGTCACGATCCTTGCACTCTTCCATGGTGTACTTGGGATCGGAGAATTCCGGATCCGAGAAGGACAGCTGCATGGTTTCCTGGAAATCACGAATCGGGGAAATTTCCTCGAAGATCTCAGCAAGACCGGATTTCTCGGGAACAGAGGTGTCACCTGTTGCCTGAGCATTTTCCAGACGCTTTGCCCAGCGTTCGTTACCTACGAGGCGGTCGAAGCTGTCGGTCTGGATAGCCAGCAGGTTGGGAACCTTCAACGGTTCACTAATTTTTGCGAATGAGATACGACGGTCGGAATTGTTTTCCGCACCGTTAGCGGCGTCATGGTTAGAGGTGCTCGAAGCGACCAAAATGGGGATCCTTCCACAGACATGTCTGTTAGCAATCTGCCTCCCGGCGACAGAGCCGTAAGACATCATGATGAAGACCCCGAAAACGGTGTGCAAAGCTAGTAGATGTCGAACGGTTTTAACGTCACCTTCAGCCCGTGCCCACCGCTATATGAAGGCACAAAGGTCAGGGAAAGCGTAAATATTAACAATACACTATGCTCGCGCGTTTGTCTACCACACCCGTACAGCAGATGCAAGCGCCGGGTTCAAGTGAGCTTTTTACAGCCCTTCCGGAAGCTTCCGGGGTATATCTCCTAGGCTTTTGAAATCGCGTATGAGCACCCTCTCGCTCTCCCCTGCTAATCCTATTCTTCGCGCAAGAAAATACTGCCGTCAGGGTTGGTGTAAGACTCAACCGCCATACCCACTTTCACCAGTTTCGTGCCGTTTTGGAGCACCATCATCATACCGTGCTCAATATCCCACTCAGTCTCGGCTTCCACCACAATCAGCACATTGTTATTGTCCCAGGCAACCGTGCACCGATCCCAGATAGGATCCACAAGAGTCCACACCTGAGATTCGGGAATATCCGGCAAGTATTGTTCCCAGTCGTACTCATCCGCCATATCAAAATACATACGGTAGAACTGGTACACATAAGGGGTTGCCTGAGCAAAAATATCGGCATCGGGTGAACGGAAGTTGTTAATCGCGGCACGAATACGCTGCCACCCGGCAGAGTCAAGAGCCTGCATATCGAAACTAAACGTTACCGATACCTTCTTGAGCGCAGGCACGGCCACCGGGTCGCTCACATAGAGCTCTTCGTCAGCATCGTAGGTGAAGTTTATGATATTGGGGTCGTGGGTGTTATTAGATTTCATCGCTATCGCTTTCCTCCTATGTAAACTCTCATTTTTCACCACCGCGCCCCATGCGGTCTTTTTTAGCGAGCATGTTCTCGAATTGCTGTCTCCAGTTCTTCAAGAAACCGCGCGGTAGGCGGAGCGGGCTCTTCTTCCGACATAACACTTATCGGTGGGTGCGGGGGAAGACCTGGAATATGATGCACCCGCACTGCTGTTCCCTGTTTCTCAACGATAGACTGCGCGATTATGGCGCATCCCAGGTTTGCCGCAACCATCTCGCGGATGCTGTCCGGACTGTGCGTCTCAAAATCCACTCGCGGTTTGACTCCGATTACGCCGAATGCCTCGTTCAGCAGGTGGCGCAGACCGCTATCTGAGGGTAAGCAGACAAATGACTCATGCGCCACATCAGCCAGTGTACTTACATGACCCCTGCCAGCAAGCGGCGTGATGAGTACCAACCGTTCACTCGTAATTTCGGTTCGCTGCCATCCCTGACGTTCATCGGCAGCACCTGCAGGCCCGATCACCACATCAACCTGACCCGCTTCTAACTTACCCAGCAGTTCTGCAATAAGCCCGGTAGACAATGAAATCGTCACCTGTGGGTAACGTGCACGAAATCGACTCAGCAGACCAGCGACATCAAAATTACCGGTGAGTGGCGTGACGGCCACACGCACATGACCCGCTGAAACCGAGTGGAAAGACTGCATCAGCCGCTTGCCTTCTTCAAGGTTCGCCAACGCCAGCCGAGCATAGGGTAAAAATTGTTCCCCGGCAGCGCTGAGGGTCACAGTTCGGGAGCGGTTCAACAGCGTGACCCCTAGTTCCTTCTCCAGCCTTTTGACGTGTGCGGAAATAGCAGGCTGTGCCAGATGCAGGTCAGCAGCAGCTTTGGTGAACCCGCCACACCGTACGACTGCTTCAAAGGATTCCAAGTAGCGTAGTTCCATCTATCCATAATAAAACGTTATGGATTCTATAAAAACCTTGTCTTAGACATATAGAAGTGTGGGTGGAAAAATTTTTCATATGACATTACATCAACATACAGATAGTCCAGCCACCCGGAACCTCGGAGCTCTGAGGACCTCAGCCTTAGGCTTTGGCTGCATGGGTCTGTCTCAGGGGTACGGGTCTGCTGATGATACCGAGTCCATCGCGGCCATTCATGCTGCTCTTGATGCTGGGGTTACGCTGCTTGATACCGCAATAAGCTATGGTCAGGGGCATAACGAGGCGCTGGTAGGTCGCGCCATAGCATCCAGTGGCATGCCCCGCGAAAATCTGCAGATCGCAACTAAATTCGGCATTGTGCGGGGCGATCACGGTGTTCACCTGGATGCCCACCCGGACCGCGTTGCAGGTTACTGTGACGAGTCGCTGCGTCGCCTCGGAACTGAAACGATTGACCTGTACTACCTGCACCGTGTAGACCCGCAGGTGCCGATCGAAGAGTCAATTGGTGCGATGAGCGAGCTGGTATCCCAGGGGAAAGTACGCCATCTTGGAGTGTCTGAGGTGACGGCTGACCAGTTGCGCCGTGCCCACGCTATCCATCCGATTGCCGCCGTGCAATTTGAATGGTCGCTCATGTGGCGTGAACCTGAGGTAAATATTGTGCCAGCGGCACGCCAGCTGGGTGTGGGCCTAGTCCCCTATAGCCCTCTGGGCCGCGGGTTGCTTGGTGGAAGTCTCAGTACCACCAGTGTTGCCGAAAGCCCCTTCCGGGCGAATGACCCGCGGTTTAACGGTTCCAGTCTCACTGTTAATATGCGCCAAGTTGATGCCCTCGCCTCGTTTGCGCAATCCCGCTCCATGACCATGGCTCAGCTGGCTCTGGCGTGGCTTCTTGCGCAGGGCGACGATGTTGTTCCTATCCCCGGAACACGCAATGCGCAGAGGGCACAGGAAAATGCCGCGGCTATGCGCTACCACCTAGAGGCAAAAGACTTAGCCGCCCTGGAGAGCATGGTACCAACAAACGGTTGGGTGGGAGACCGCCAGTCTTTCGCCGTACCGGTAACCGCTCGACCAGTGTTCTAACCGACTGCACAATAAAGATAAAGAAAACGCTCGCCCTGAATGCCCCTGCGGCTTCCGGGCGAGCGCTCCCCTACCATTTTGGAGCTAACACTCCACCACGTTAACCGCCAGGCCACCCATTGAGGTTTCCTTGTAACGGTGTGACATATCCATGCCGGTTTGGCGCATCGTTTCGATCACTTGGTCTAGGGAAACACGATGCGCACCATCACCGCGCAGCGCCATGCGTGCCGCCGTGACTGCGTTCGACGCGGCCATCGCGTTGCGTTCAATGCACGGAATCTGCACCAACCCGCCCACAGGGTCACAAGTCAGCCCTAGGTTATGCTCCATCGCAATCTCTGCGGCGTTTTCAATCTGCTCGTTCGTACCGCCCAAAACCTGAGCAAGACCGGCGGCGGCCATCGAGCTGGCGCTGCCGACCTCTCCCTGACATCCCACCTCGGCACCGGAAATTGAGGCACGCTTCTTATACAGCACCCCGATTGCGGCGGCAGCCAAGAAAAAGTCGATCACCGCATCCTCACGCTTGCCCCGACCGCAATGCCGTATTCCGGGCGTATAGTTCATCGCATAGTGCAAAACCGCCGGAATAATGCCGGATGCACCATTCGTCGGTGCCGTCACCACGCGGCCACCAAACGCATTCTCTTCATTCACGGCGAGCGCGATTAGGTTCACCCAGTCAATGGCGTATTCGGGCGATTTATTAGGGTCTTCGGTCATTAGGTCGCGGTGCCATGCCCCGGCGCGGCAACGTACCTTGAGGGGCCCAGGCAGGTAACCAACACGCGATAGTGAAGACCCGATGCATTCCTTCATAACCTTGTAGATGTGCAGAATTCCTTGGCGTACCTCAGCCTCGCTGCGAAGCGAACATTCGTTCTTCATTTTGAGCTGGGCAATACTCATCCCGGTCTCGTTCGCCATATCTAGGAGCTCGGCGCCGGAACCGAACGGGTAGGGTGGGTGTTCCAGGGATGCTCCCCCGGTTGCGGGCTCGTCACCTTCGACAATAAATCCACCGCCGATGGAAAAATAGGTGCGCTCCAAAAGCATCTTCTCGCCCTCGAATGCGGCGATCTTAATACCGTTTGTGTGGCGCGGAAGCACTGTTAGGGGACGCAGGGTTATATCGAGTTCTCGGTAGTTCAGAACCGGTCCGTAAACTTTGCCCTCCTCGCCGCAGGGAGCCGTCGCACCGTACATACTGGAAGGATACCCGGCGAGCGGCAGAGTACCGTCCACGCTATTGCGCTCGATCATGGCGTCTGCCTCGGTGAGGCAGATAGTTTCGGGCACATGCCCGCACAGCCCTTTGAGCGCCGCGCTCATGGTACCGTGCCCTGCCCCGGTTGCGGCGAGTGATCCATACAGGTCAATATGCACTTTCGTGATGCGTGAGAGCAGGTTGGTGTCAATAAGTTCGGCGATAAAACGGTTGGAGGCGCGCATCGGCCCTACGGTGTGGGAGCTGGAAGGACCTATGCCGATGCTAAAGAGCTCGAACACGCTGATATCGTATTCGAGCGCTTCGGCTTGTTTTTGCACACTACTTGGAACGCCAGTATCTAGTGCCACATTATTCCTTCATCTGTGTGAGTATGCGCTTGCCCGCCAGGTTTTATATGCGGCGGTTCGTCCGTTTGTTGGGATTAGCTTCTGGGAGTACACCTGTAGGTTCTCCCGATGTAACCGCCCGAAGACGGTATGCAGCCTTCATCGTCTGCTGGTTTTCCCTGAGGTTTATGCTCACCGAGCACCTTGCAACCTGCTGAGTTCATCCTAGCTTACTTCACGTCATGGATAAACTAAGGCGACATTATGTTTGCGTGCGCGTCCGTCCGGGCTTTCCTGTACGATAAACTCCGAGTCGATATACCGACACAGGCATGCTGAAGGGCGGGTGAATGTACCTAATATTCACCCGCCCTATGCCTCTTGCTCGGGTTACCTGAGATGAAGCAGTGTTTACTTCTCGCGCTTGTAGAACGGAAGCGAGACCACGTCGAAAGTTGCACGCTTACCACGAATATCTACGTCCACCTCGGAACCGACCTCGGAGAATTCGCGCTTCACCAATGCCATTGCTATCGGGTAACCCAGGGTCGGGGAAGGAATACCGGAGGTTACCTCACCGATTTGATTACCCTCGGCATCGACGAGGAACGAACCCGCACGCGCCGGGCGCTTTGCCTGGGCTTTCAGCCCAACCAGAATACGCTCTGACGGAGACTTCGCCAGCTCGGTCAGGGCGGTACGACCCACGAAATCGACGGTCTTCTTCTCCAAAGCGATCTCAACTAGGCGACCCAAGCCGGACTCGAAGGGGGTAATATCCAGGCCCAGCTCGTGACCGTAAAGCGGCATACCAGCTTCCAGACGCAGCGAATCGCGTGCCGCCAAACCTGCCGGGGTCAAGCCGAAGGGCTCACCAGCGGCGGCGAGCGCATCCCACAGTTTCACAGCGTTGGCGTTCGGTACAAAGAGCTCGAAACCGTCCTCGCCGGTGTAGCCGGTACGTGCCAGAAGTACATCTACCCCGGCAATGGTGACCGGAACGGAAGCGTAGTATTTGAGCTCACGTACCGCATCCTCATCTGAGGCACCAGCCGCAAGCAGAATTTCTTCGGCACGCGGTCCTTGCACAGCAATCAGGGAGGTGTCGTCAGATTCGTTGACGAACTTCACATCAAAATTACCCAGACGCTCGCTCATGGCCGCAAAATCGTTATCAATATTGGCGGCATTGGGCACAACCAAGAATTCTTCGTCGCCCAAGCGGTAGGTGATAAGGTCGTCAATCACGCCGCCCTTGTCGTTGGCGAGAATCGAGTACTTGGCGCGACCAGGCTTGAGTACGGACATGTTGGAGACCAGAGCGTAGTCGAGGAATGCAGCGGCATCGGGCCCGGTGATGCGGAACTCGCCCATGTGGGAGAGGTCGAAAATACCGGCGCGGGTGCGCACAGCCTGATGCTCGGCAACATCGTTGGCGTATTTGAGCGGCATATCCCAGCCGCCAAAGTCGGTGAATGCGGCGCCTAGCTTTTCGTGGACGGGGTAGAGTGCGGTCTTCTTGGGTGACATGTTTCTCCTTAGTACATAGTCAGATACACTGCTTTGTGCCAGAATGGTTTTATACTAGAACGATTATTCTTGTTTTTAAGAACATTCATTCTATTTTATGTGTGTACGGTAAGACTCCCGGGTGCCCCGCTCCCCCGCCTCCTAACAAACAGGCGAAAAACGCGGGACACACAGAAGTTCATCGAATCATCGAAGCTACTCGGCGTGAGCTTCAAGATCGAATGCCTCCATCGGAGGGCATTCGCAGACAAAGTGACGGTCTCCGCCCGCACCGTCAATACGACCCACAGGCGTAAAGTACTTGTTGGCGCGAAGCGAAGGAACCGGGAAGGCAGCCTGGGTACGGCTATATGGGCGGTCCCACTCGTCGGCAGAAACAACATCCACCGTATGCGGAGCGTTGCGCAGCACGGAATCTTCCACTGCGACCTTGCCTTCGGCAACCTCAAGAATTTCGCCGTAGATAGTCTCCATCGCCTCAATAAAGCGATCGAGTTCTTCCTTCGACTCCGATTCGGTCGGCTCCATCATCAAAGTGCCCGGAACTGGGAACGCAAGAGTAGGCGCATGGAAACCGAAGTCCATCAGACGCTTACACACGTCTTCGGCGGTCACATGGGAACGGTCGGTAAGCTCACGAATATCTAGGATGCACTCGTGACCCACCAGGTTTGCGTTGCCGGTGTAGAGCACAGGGAACTTATCGTTGAGCTTTTTCGCCACGTAGTTTGCGTTCAGCACCGCGTACTCCGAGGACTTTTTCAAGCCCTCAGCACCGCTCATAGCAATGTACATCCAGCTAATGGGAAGCACACCGGCAGAGCCAAAGAACGCCTGCGCAATCGGAAGTGCCGCGCCGCTAGGCAGCTTTCCTTCGGCATCCGCAGTCGCGGCATCGCCGGGAAGGTACTTCGCCAGATGCTCACGAGCAGCAAGAGGCCCAACACCGGGACCGCCACCGCCGTGTGGAATGGAGAAGGTCTTGTGCAGGTTCAGATGGGAAATATCGCCGCCGAACTTACCCGGCTGTGCGAAGCCCATCTGCGCGTTCAGATTTGCGCCGTCCACGTAGACCTGACCACCCGCGGCATGCACAAGCTCGCAAACCTCAGATACCTGAGACTCAAACACGCCGTGCGTCGAGGGATAAGTAATCATGATGCCAGCGATCTTATCGCCGTACTTCTCGATCTTCGTCTTCAGATCATCAACATCAATCGAGCCGTCGGATGCGGTCGCCACACCCGCAACCTTAAGCCCGGCAAGCGCTGCGGATGCGGCATTCGTGCCGTGCGCCGAAAGCGGAATAAGCACGGTATCACGCTCGTGATCACCGTTAGCCTCGTGGTAGGCACGAATAGCACGCAGACCACCGTACTCACCGGTTGCACCGGAGTTCGGCTGCAAAGACACGACATCGTATCCGGTGATAGCAACCAGCCAGTCGGAAAGTTCCTTGATGAGCTTATGCCAGCCCTGAGCCTGATCGGCGGGTGCGAGCGGGTGAATATTCGCAAATTCGGGCCAGGAAATCGGCTCCATTTCCGCCGCGGCATTGAGCTTCATAGTGCACGAGCCCAGAGGAATCATCGTGCGGTCCAGAGCCAAATCCTTATCAGAGAGGTGGCGCAGGTAACGCATCATCTCGGTCTCGGAACGGTACTTATGGAAGACGGGGTGCTGCATGTATTCATCGGTACGGAGCAGATTTGCGGGAATGCTGAACTTGGCATCTGCCTCGGAGGGAAGTTCTGCGCCAAATGCCTTTACCAGACGCTCCAAAACCCGGTCATTATGAGATTCACCGACCGAAATACCCACGCGGTTCTCGTTGATACGGCGAATATTAATGCCAGCCTCAAGCGCCTTGGCTACAAGATCGTCTGCGCGAGCCGGTGCCTCAACCACAACAGTGTCAAAGAAATGCTCAAAGGCAATACCGTATCCGACGCTTTCCAAGGCTGTCGCTACACGAGCCGCGTTAGTATGCAGACGTTCGGCAATAGCGCGCAGCCCCTCGGGACCGTGATACACAGCGTAAGCACCGGCAACAATCGCCAGCAAAGCCTGGGCGGTACAGATGTTACTGGTAGCTTTCTCGCGACGAATGTGCTGTTCGCGGGTTTGCAAAGACAAACGGTACGAAGGCTTACCGGCGGAATCCTGCGACACACCGACCAGACGGCCCGGCATAGTGCGTTCCATACCCTTATGCACGGCCATGTAGGCGGCATGCGGACCACCAAAGAAGAAGGGCAAACCGAAACGCTGGGTATTGCCCACGGCAATATCAGCACCGAGTTCCCCCGGAGACTTCAGCAGGGTGAGCGCCAACAAATCGGCGTCCACGGTCACTAGGGCGTTACGTTCCTTGGCCGCCTTCACCAGCGGTTCAATGTCACGAATTTCCCCGTCGGATGCGGGGTATGCAAGCACCACACCGTACAGATCGCCCTCGGGCAGCCCCTCCGAGAAATCGGTGACCACGAACGGAATGTCAAGAAGTTCGGCACGACCGCGTACCACGGCAAGAACCTGCGGCAAGCATCGAGAATCAATCGCGAAGAAACCGTTCTTAACCTTACGGTTGGCGCGGTGCATCATCACAACCGCCTCCGCGACCGCGCTTGCCTCATCGAGTAGGGAAGCATTCGCAATATCCAGGCCGGTGAGTTCCATAACCACGTTCTGGAAATTCAGCAGAGCCTCCAGACGACCCTGCGAAATTTCAGCCTGGTAGGGGGTGTACGAGGTGTAAAATCCGGGGTTTTCAAGAATGTTGCGGCGCAGAACGGCGGGGGTTACGGCATCGTAATAGCCTTCGCCAATCATCTGCGTATAAACTTTGTTCTCGGCGGCATACTCGGCGATCTTGGCGAGTGCATCCTGCTCTGTCAACGGATCGGGAAGATCAAGCTCGCCGTGAAGGCGAATCTGAGGCGGGACAGCGTCGTCCATCAGAGCTCCCAGGGAATCGTATCCCAGGGCTTTGAGCATCTGCTCAGCGTCTGCGGAACGGGGGCCGAGATGACGATCGATGAAAGACATAATATCTTCTCCTATTCGGCGCAAACCGTTAGCGGTTCACAACAGTACTGTTGTGTATATACAGTACTAATTTTCCCATACTGTGGGCTCAAACTTCTAGCTACATATGCCCTGTGACACGTATGTTATAAGGGTTTATCGGCATACATACGACCACCTGTTACGGCACGGCGAATGATTTCTTACCACCACATACAGGAGCGTCATCCCCCCTCTGGCGGCAGCCGTTACAGATAAGAGCATCTATCCGTTAAAAGTAGCTGTTTGCGGCAGCGTCGTAGGCTGCACCCATCACCAGCGGCGGGAAGAACCCGCCCAGACCACCGGCGGCCAAAACCTGCATTGTAATCAATAAATTAGAGGTATTTACGTTCAGAGCCATCTGTTCCGAATTTGTGACCGCCACCCCATATTGGTTTTAGGGTACGAAACTCACGTAAAAAGCTCTGGCCGCTCCCTCAGAGTAGGGAACGGCCAGAGCCATGGAAACAAACAATTGAGTGAAAAACTCAGCTACTACTTCGCTACGGCATCAGCCTTATGATGTTCCGGCTTACCGCCATGCTTGACCAAGAATGCCGAGGCAAAAGCCACAGCTGCAGTTACAGCCAACAGAGTTAGACCGATGAAGTAGTTACGATGTGCGGCATCGTAGGTTGCACCCATCACCAGCGGCGGGAAGAAGCCACCAAGAGCGCCAGCAGCAGCAATCACGCCGGAGACCGCACCCACGTTCTTCGGGTCAGCCGCGCGGCCAACCCAACCGAAGACCGAGCCGGAGCCCAAGCCCAGCAGAGCTGCCATCGCCAAGAAGATAGGACCGTAGACATGCTCAGCATCCGGCTGGAATGCGGTAACCAGAGCCAAAACCGATACGCCGCCCAGCGCGATGAAGGTAATGATCCTCGGACCAAACTTATCAGCCAAGATACCGCCGAAGGGACGAGCGACCACGGCAGCCGCCGCGAAGCCTGCGGCACGAGCACCAGCATCTTCAGGGTTGAAACTGTAGATATTGTTCAGGTAAGTCGGCAGGTAGTTCGAGAACGCCACGAAGCCACCGAATACTACCGAGTACAGGAAGCACAGCTGCCAGGTTGACTTCACCTTGAACGCCCGAATGATCTTCGGCATCAGCGGGGTAACCTCGCGGTTAGCGGTAGCCGGTGAATCACGCAGGAACAAGAACGAGATGACGGCGGTTACCGCGCACAGAGCCGCAATGATGTAGTGGGTATTCATGTAACCCACGAGGTTCATCAGGCGCGGAGTAAAGAACGCCGACAGAGCGGTACCGACCATACCAGCACCGAAAACACCGGTTGCAAAGCCCTTACGAGCGGGCGGGTACCAAGCGGAGCTGAACGGAATACCCACCGCGAACACGGTACCGGCGATACCCAGCAGGAACGAGAAGACCAACATCAGAGGGAACGACTTCATCGAGCCGGCAACACCGACCAAGAGCACCAGCGGAGTGCTGACGGCAAGTACCAGACTCATCATGATGCGCCCACCGTACTTATCGGTTAGACCACCAATCGGAATACGCCCAATCGCACCAATAAAGATAGGCATAGCAACCAGCAAACTCGTGGTACCCGGGTTCAAATGCATCTGATCCGGCTTGGCATAATACTTCGCAAGCGGACCGACAATCGTCCACGCCCAGAACCCAACGGTCGAGGCGAAGGTAACCAGCAGCAGGTTAAAAAGCTGCCCCTTTTTTAGGTCGTAACTCTCAGCAGTGGGAGCACTCATGATTCCTCTTTGTGTTATGTGTTGTGTGTATATTGTTAGCGATTGACGCGCTCACGTGGGAGCGCCTCTTGCGGGTTGTCCCAACCACGACGTGCGCCCACGCGCTCGTTGCCACGAGAACGGTAGATGGTGTAGGGACGGAACAGGTAGTGCAGCGGCATAGTCAGTGCATGCACCAAACGAGTGAAAGGCCAGATAATGAATAGCACCATAGCCACAATGATGTGAATCTTGAAGGCGACAGGCACATTCACCATCAACGCTACCTCCGGGTGGAAGTAGAAGATAGAACGGAACCACACCGCAATGGAGGTGCGGTAGTTAAACTCCACCTCATGCCCATTAACCGGGGGCAGACCGCCCGAGGGGTCAAAAGCGGAAATTAAAGTTGCGGCGGTACCCGCCAGAATGACGGCGACCAGCACAAAGTACATAAACTTATCGTTCATCGTCGTTGCAGAGAAAACCTGTGCGTTACGACGACGACGCCACAGAAGCAGGAACAAACCAAGAATAGTTACTGCAGCGGCTGCGGAACCGCCTACCAAAGCGACAATGTGATAAGTATGGTCGTCCACCACGAGATCTGTGAGCATCTTAGGCACCACTAGGCCGCCCACGTGTCCCATAAACACGGCGGCTAGACCATAGTGGAATAGAGGCGATCCCAGACGCAGCATCTTGGATTCATAAATCTGTGATGATCGAGTGGTCCAACTAAACTGATCGGTACGGTAACGCCAAATGGTGCCGCCGATCAGAACAAGAATAGTGACATAGGGAAGCACGCCCCACAGGAGGGTGTCTACAATCCCCGGCTCGCCGACAGGCACCGCATGGGCTGCGTGCTCGGATGCGAGTGCGTACACGATGTACTCCTAATTTGAGGGGTCTAAATATTATTAGGGTTAACTTGGGTCAGCCGCGGATCGGCATACCCGCTCAGACCAACGGTCTCCACGGGCGGGCCATAACCCGCCATCTGCTGCACCTGTTCCTGAGTCTCGGGAGAGACACCGGGGAGGGTATTGCAGATACTCTGTAATAACCCGTAGTGTGGGAGGTTTCCATCCCGAAGCGCTAAACGAAGCAGCTCCAATGAGGGACGGTATGCTTGAAGCGCTGCGCGACCCTGGCGACGATCCACCAGCGCCGCAAACTCCAAGACGAGAGGTAAATAGTCGGGAAGTTCTCCGTTAAGGCGGGTGAGCATCCCCGAATCACGATACATTTTCTTAAATCGAAGAAGGGTTTCGCCGCGACGGCGAGTATCGCCATCCGTCCAGTAAGAAAGGTGCAGAGCGTGCCTGCGGGAGAGATCGTATTCCTGCACGTAGTCGCTCTGAACTTCTTCAAGCTCGCGAGCCGTAAGCCAATCCGCAACGGTTTGCACGGCCTGCACGAAATCGGGATTCTCAGTTGCCTGCGCCAACCGCTTAAACTCCGGCAGAAGATCAAGAGTTTCTTCCGTCGGATAGCTCAACAGCATGCCGCTGACCTGGTAAATCACCGAGTCTCGGTCTTCACCTGCACCATAGTCACGATCAAACGGATCAATGTCGTCGTGCGCGGCTTGCGCCGATTCCGGGGTATTCCCGGAATCGGCTTTGCCCATAAGCTTGGAAAAGAATCCAGCCACTACTTACTTCTTTCCGGTGGTATTCGGGAACAGACCATCCGGGCGCGAGTTTCCATCCCAGCTAAAGAGGCTAACCTTGTTAGAGCTCTCATATACGCCGGTCGAGACGGGGGTCGGGCGACCTTCCATGTCGTTGAATGCGTCACCGTACATGCCGGGACCACCATCAACGCTCAGCGAGCATCCCATCTCTTCGAGGTTGTGCGCATCTTCCATATGAGCCGGAGGAATCACATAACGCTCGTTGTACTTAGCAATCGCCATCAGACGGTACATTTCGTACATCTGCGCACCGGTCATACCCACCGAGTTTGCAATCTCTTCATTGCCTTCGCCGCCCAAATTAATGTCACGCATGTAGGCGCGCATTGCGGCTAGGCGCTTGAGCACGAAGGTTACAACCTCGGTATCGCCAGCGGTAAACAGCTCAGCAAGGTATTCAACGGGGATGCGCAGCGCCTCGATCGCGCCGAACAGGTTCTGGCTGTTCTCAGCATCGTGTCCCTGGTCCTTGAGCAGATCCACAATCGGCGACAGCGGCGGAACGTACCAGACCATCGGCATGGTGCGGTATTCGGGGTGCAGTGGAAGCGCAACCTTCCATTCCTTCGCCAGCTTGTACACGGGCGACTTCTGGGCTGCGGTAATCCACGCCTCGGGAATGTCGTTCTCGCGTGCCAGACGAATGATCTCGGGATCCGAAGGATCGAGCATAAGCGAAAGCTGCGACTCGTACAGGTCTTTCTCATCGGCAACGGATGCTGCCTCAGTCACGCGATCTGCATCGTAGAGGAAGATACCGATGTAGCGCATACGACCCACGCAGGTCTCGGCACACACAGTCGGAATACCGGCCTCAATACGGGGGTAGCAGAATGTACATTTCTCTGCCTTACCCGTCTTGTGATTGAAGTACACCTTCTTGTAGGGGCAACCGGTGATGCACTGACGCCAGCCACGGCAACGATCCTGATCGACCAGCACGATGCCGTCCTCGGCTCGCTTGTAGATAGCGCCGGAGGGGCATGCCGCCATACAGGACGGGTTCAGGCAGTGCTCACAAATACGCGGCAGGTAGAACATGAAGGTCTGCTCGAACTCGAATTTAATCTTGTCCTCAGCCTTCTTGCGCACCTTCTCCACAAGCGGGTCAAGGTGACCGTGCTCGGGGGCGCCGCCCAGGTTATCGTCCCAGTTCAAGCCCCATTGAATCTTGGCGTCCTGACCGGTAATCATCGATACCGGCTTAGCCACGGGGAAGTCATCACCTAGAGGTGCGGTGGTGAGATTCTGGTAGTCGTAAGTCCAGGGCTCATAGTAGTCGCTGAGCTCGGGCTGAATCGGCGAGGCGAAAATGGAGAAGAGCTTCTGGAAGCGGTTACCGCTCTTGAGCTCCAGACGACCGCGCTTGTTCAGCACCCAGCCGCCCTTCCACTTTTCTTGGTCCTCGTAGCGGCGCGGGTAGCCCTGACCGGGGCGGGTCTCAACGTTGTTGAACCACACATACTCGGTACCGGAACGGTTTGTCCATGCCTGTTTACAGGTCACGGAGCAGGTGTGGCAGCCAATGCACTTATCAAGCGCCATCACCATTGCAACTTGTGCCATAACACGCATTAGAATGTAACCTCCTGCGACTTGCGACGGCGAATGTACGAGACAATGTCACGTTGGTTGCCGGTCGGTCCGAGATAGTTGAAAGCGAATGCCAGGTGTGCGTAGCCGCCAATCATATGGGTCGGCTTGAGTAGGATGCGGGTCATCGAGTTGTGAATACCGCCGCGTTTGCCGGTGGTTTCGGTCTTCGGCGTCATCATACGCTCCTGAGCGTGGTGCACGTAGCACACGCCCTCAGGCATACGGTGCGAGACAACCGCACGACCCACGAACACACCATTGGTGTTCACACATTCGATCCATTCGCCGTCCTTGACGCCGATCTTCTCGGCATCCTGGGGGCTCATCCAGGCAGTCTGACCACCGCGGAAGAGGGTCAGCATATGCTGGTTGTCGAAGTACTGGGAGTGAATAGCCCACTTGTTGTGCGGGGTTAGGTAACGCACTGCAACCGAAACGCCGTCGGTAGTACCGATTTCGGGTTCTTTGAAGAGCCCGGTCATATCCAGCGGGGGACGGTAAATCGGCAGCGCCTCGCCCATTTCGTGCATCCAGTCGTGATCCAAGAAGAAGTGCATACGACCGGTTAGGGTATGGAACGGCTTCTTCTTTTCAATGTTCACGGTGAACGGCGCATAACGGCGGCCGCCGGTTTCCGAACCGGACCACTCGGGAGAGGTCATCACGGACTGTGGGGCTGCCTGGGTCATGGGGAAGGTAATCTTACGTTCCTCGTTACCCTCGGCAAGATCCATCAGGTGCAGACCGGTCTGCTTCTCAAGTTCCTTGAAGCCCTTAAGGGCCACCTCACCGTTGGAAGTACCAGAGATGCGCAAAATCGACTCGGCGAGCTTGGTGTCGGTATCCAGTGCAGGACGACCCGCGCCCTTACCGGAGTCCATTACACCAAATTCCTTCGCCATCTGAGCGACTTCGTCCTTCAGATCGTACGTCACGTATTTGGTGGTGGCACCAACCTTGTCGAAAAGCGGGCCTACAGAGGTGTACATATCGTACATCGCGCTGTAGTCGCGTTCGACAGTCATGAAGTTCGGCATGTTCTTACCGGGAACACCTAACATGCCGGGAGTGCTCTTCCAGTCGGGTGCATGACCGCCGGGTTGCTTGATCTGACCGGGGGTATCGTGCAGGAGCGGAACCGAAACAATATCCTTGCGGGTGCCCAGGTGTTTCTTGGCCTGGCGTGTGAACTCGTATGAGAGAGCCTTGAAGGTATCGTGATCGGTTCGTGCTTCCCACGGCGGGTCGATAGCAGGTGAGAACGCGTGCAGGAAGGGGTGCATATCGGTCGAGGAAATATCGTGCTTCTCGTACCAGGTAGCGGTGGGGAGCACAACATCCGAAAGCAGGGTCGTGGTGGTCATGCGGAAGTCCGAGGTGACCAGCAGATCGAGCTTGCCTTGCGGTGCTTCCTGGTACCAGGTGACCTCACGCGGAATGGATTCCTCATGATCGGCGCCCTGCACGTTGTCCATGCTGCCGACAAGGTGCTTGAGGAAGTAGCTCTCACCCTTAGCGGAGGAGCCAAAGAGGTTCGAGCGCCACAGCATCAGGGTACGCGGCCAGTTCACGGGGTTATCGACGTCTTCGACAGAGAATTCAAGGTCACCGGAGTTCAGACGCTGTGCCACATAATCGGCGTTATCCTTGGCTTCTCCGCGTGCTACCGCCGCCTCTGCCTTATCGGCGAGGTCGAGCGAGTTCTCGGGGAACTGCGGGTAGAACGGCATCCAGCCCATACGGGTGGACCGCGCGACAACATCCGCAGTGTGTACGCCTTTGAGCTCGCCAGTGCCCAGCGGGGACTGCAGGTAATCGGTGGAGTAACCGTCCTGGCGGAACTGGTCGGTATGCATGTACCAGAAACCGGTGCCGATCATATGACGCGGCGGGCGGCTCCAGTCCAAAGCGTTTGCCATATTGGTCAAACCGGTGAGCGGACGTGCCTTCTCCTGACCCACGTAGTGAGCCCAGCCGCCGCCGTTGCGACCCTGGCAGCCGGTCAGGTTCAGCAGAGCCAAGATAGCGCGGTAGGTTGTATCCGCGTGGTACCACTGGCAAATACCGGCGCCAAAGATAATCATGGAACGACCGTGAGAGTCGATAGCGTTCTGCGCAAATTCGCGCGCCACGCGAATAACAGCCTCCGGTGGAACTGAAGTAATCTGCTCCTGCCATGCCGGGGTGTTCTGAATCGACCAGTCTTCGTAATCCTTGGCCCAGTCGCCGGGAAGCCCGGGGCGACCGATACCGTAGGTAGCAAGCATCAAGTCGAAGACGGTGGTAACTTCCTGACCCTCAACATAGGTGACGGGCACGCCGCGGGTCATGATGTCGCCGTGACCCTTGGGGTTATCGAAGGTCGGCACCTTGATCTCGACAGCGGCGGACTCGCCCTGCGGCAGATCGCGAATCGAGAGAATGGGTTTGCGCCCGTCCAATTCAAGGTTCCATTTACCCTGATCGGATTCGGAGTAGCGGTGACCCATCGTACCGTTGGGAACAAAGACCTCGCCGGTTTCGCGATCCATCATGGCGGTCTTGAAATCGGCGTTTTCCTGGTGCTGCTCCCCCGCCAGGGATGCGGCGGTCAGGAACTTCGAGGGAACCTTCGTGCCGTCTTCACGAGTTTCGAGGGTCACCAAGAAGGGCAGGTCCGTGTAGGTCAGGGCAAAGTCTTCGAAGAACTCCACGCGCTGATCCACGTAATTTTCCTTGAGAATCACGTGACCCATAGCCATTGCGAGCGCAGCATCGGTACCTGCCTGTGCGGGCAACCATTCGTCGGCGAATTTGGTGTTGTCGGCATAGTCAGGGCTGACCGAGACAACCTTGGTACCGCGGTAACGTACCTCGGCAACCCAGTGGGCATCCGGGGTACGGGTCACGGGAATGTTCGAACCCCACATGATGAGGTAGGAAGCATCCCACCAGTCACCGGATTCGGGTACGTCGGTCTGGTCACCGAAGACCTGCGGGGAGGCCACGGGAAGGTCGGCATACCAGTCGTAGAAGCTGGTCATCACGCCGCCGATGAGCTGGATAAAGCGCACACCGGCACTGAAGGAGACCATCGACATTGCGGGAATCGGGGTGAATCCGGTGCAGCGGTCGGGTCCGTAGTACTTAATGGTGTGCACGTGGGCGGCGGCTACGATTTCGAGTGCTTCTGCCCAGGTGGAGCGTACCAATCCGCCTTTACCGCGCGCGCTGATGTAGCGGTTGCGTTTGACGGGGTCGGAGACGATGGAGTGGAATGCTTCAACCGGGTCGCTGTGCAGGGCTTTTGCTTCGCGGTACATTTCGAGGAGCAGACCGCGCACATAAGGGTATTTCACGCGGGTCGGCGAGTAGGTGTACCACGAGAATGCAGCGCCACGGGGGCATCCGCGCGGTTCGTATTCGGGGCGGTCGGGACCGACTGTGGGATAGTCGGTCTGCTGTGCTTCCCAGGTGATAATGCCATCTTTGACATACACCTTCCATGAGCAAGAGCCAGTACAGTTCACACCGTGGGTTGAGCGAACTTCTTTATCATGGCTCCAGCGGTCGCGGTAGAAGGTATCGCCTTTGCGACCGCCTTCACGGAAGACCGCACGACCGTCATCAGTCTCGTCCCAGCGAGAGAAGAACTTACCGAATTTGATCAGCTGATCGGTAAGGGGTCCATCCGGACCTTTGGTCTGTGATGCTTGTTCCATACAGCCAATATATCGCAAAAATTGGTATGCCAAATACGATATAAAAATATTCTCTAATCCAGGAAATTCATAGGGTTATTCAGACCGTAAGCCATCCAGAAATTCCACCTACTAAAACGCGCACGGGAGTATCTGTAGCGGCAGCAATATCCCGTGCTGCCTCCAACGCCCGTGTATATCCCGTGCAGTAGACCACAAGATATTTCGATGCGGGGTCAATTTTTTCGCGGATTTTCGCGGCAAGACGACCTTCGCGGGCAGCTTCCAAGATTTCTGTCAGCGGCAGATTAATTGCCCCATCAATCGCAAAAGAAGAAAACTCGATAGCTTCACGAACATCTATAAGGGTCATTTTTTCGTGCTGTAAAAGCTGCTGGGCTTGAACAGGGGTTATGTCTTCTAACTTTTGCGTGTGATGGTTACCCGTCAATTTTCCTGAATTATGACGAAATATTAAGTGATTTTTAGTGTCTTGACTCTCTTGAGGGTGAGTTTCTACCGATTTCTTAGGTTTTGCTTGCATCGAAGCTAAGAGAGGTATATATTCCCATTTTCCTGTTAACGCGGAGTATAGCCCAACCTCACCTAGCAGCGGCTTTCCGGAACCCGTGATGACCTTAATAGCCTCCATTGCCATCGCTGAGCCGACTACACCGGCGAGCGCCCCAATAATCCCGGCGGTACTGCACGAAGGAACGCTTCCCGGTGCGGGAGCCTGCGGGTAGAGGTCCTCATAGACCGGCCCGTGACCTGCCCAGAATACGCTGAGCTGTGCGTCGAAACCCAGGATTGCCGCCCAAATATGTGGGATGCCCAACTGTTGTGCCGCAGCCGAAACCGCGTAGCGGGCCTCAAAGTTATCGCTGCCGTCAAGCACCGCATCCGTGCCAGTGAGGAGAGTCGAAGCGTTACTGTCGGTGAGGCGTTCGCGGATAACGGTCACCGTGATGAAGGGGTTGAGCGCGCGCATCGTTTCGGCAGCCGACTCTGCCTTCGAGTTTCCCTCCCGTGCGTAAGTGTGAATAACCTGCCGGTGCAGGTTTGAGACCTCAATGGAGTCATCGTCGATGATGATAATCTCGCCTACCCCGGCTCCCGCAAGATAGAGCAGGGCGGGGGCACCAAGCCCGCCGGCGCCGAGCACCGCAACCCGTGCCGCCTTCAGCTTCAGCTGCCCCGCCATGCCGATCTCGGGCAGAATCAGCTGGCGCGCATAGAAGGCACGTTCGGCCGCGCTCAGCTGAGTTACGGGATCCGGCGCGGTTTCGGGGTCTGGGATAAAGCTCATCCTGATGGTATCTTTCGCGGGAATACGTGTTGAGTCTCTAGGTGTCTATGCCCACCCATTCGGTGCTGCCGTCCGTCAGCTCCTGTTCTTTCCAAATGGGAACCTGGGCTTTCACACGGTCAGCCACCGCCTCGCAGGCCTCGAAGGCCCGCCCACGATGGGCCGCAGCGGCAAGCACCGTCAGCGCGGACTCTCCTATAGCGATAGGACCGACGCGGTGAACCGCCCACAGACGAACCCCCTCTAGCTCATCCGCTACAGACTGCACAACACGCGCGATATATTCTTTTGCCTGCGGATGCGCACTATAGGAAAGCCCGCGCACCGCACTGCCGTGATCATGGTTGCGTACAATGCCGTCGAATACAACAAGGGCGCCCATGGCCTCTGTCATGACCTGAGCCTTCACGGCGGCGGCAAGTGGTTCTAAGGCTTCCTCGGTAATATCGGTGAAAATGACAACCGAACCGGTGGGCTCAGCGCCGTGCGCCCCACTGTGGTCGAGCCCCTGCGGCTTAGTGGTCATGATAGTCCTCCATCTGGCGGCAGATATGCTCCACGAGTGGGTCTAGGGTTTTCACTCCATCTTTAACCCCGCCGCGCGACCCGGGCAGAGTCATCACGAAGGTTTTATCGATCACGCCCGCAACCCCACGTGAGAGCACTGCGGAAGATACGTTCTGCAGGCCGTTCGCCCAGAAAGCGTGCATGATTCCGGGGATTTCCTTATCCAGATGCGGGCGTACCGCCTCTACGGTCTGATCGTCCGTGTTCAGCCCGGTACCGCCGCTGGTGAGAATAAACGTGGGCAGGTTATTATTCTTCTTCCCATCGGCAATGAGAGAGTTGAAGTAGTCGATAATCTGCCGGTCTTCGATCACGACGGCGTCCGGGGTCTTAAACCCGCGTGAACGCAGCCATTCAACCGCGATAGGCCCCGATTTATCCTCATAGATACCGCGGGCGGCGCGAGTAGACGCCACGATAACAAGCCCGGTCAGATTCTCGGGAAGCTGGATTTCTTCTGCACTCACGATGTGCTCCCTCTCGTGCTGTTGTTCATAGGTTTTCCTTCTGGGCTTCACAAAATAGCAAAGTGCGAAACGCTAAACAGCCCAGTCACCGGATTTTCCGCCGGATTTCTCTAGTACCCGAATATTGCTGATCACGGCGTATTTATCGACCGCCTTAATCATGTCGAAAATCGTCAGCGCTGCGGTCGAGACCGCGGTCAGCGCCTCCATCTCAACCCCGGTAACGCCCCGGGTTTTCACCGACGCCACAATGCGTACAAAGTCCTCGCCACGCTCAAAATCCAGAGTAATTTTACCCAGCGGCAGCGGGTGGCACAGCGGAATAATATCCGGGGTGCGTTTAGCGCCCATAATACCCGCTACACGCGCAACTGGCAGGGCATCGCCCTTAGGCAAATCGGCATCAAAAATCTTGGCGATCACATCGGCGCGAGTGTGCACGGTTCCCTCAGCGAGCGCCGTGCGTGTGGTGACGTCTTTCAAGGTCACATCAACCATATGGGCAGACCCGTCGGCGCGCACATGAGTCAAGTCTTGGGCTGGCTGTGCCGCATCGGGGTGAAGATTCTTCTCAGTCACGATATGTCCTTAAGATCTGTGTTGGGGTGAGGGTTCAGCCACGTTCAGTTATCCGTAAGCCGGATGCGGTGGTACCGCACCGCTTCTCCCCCAGTGTACGTGGTGCCCGGCGCCAGCTCGATGAGAACATCGGCGGTCGCAGCGTGATGAAGCAGATGCGATCCGGGCAAAACATCGGGGTATAGCTCCACCCGATAGGTTCCCGGTTCGGATTCAACCATCGCCAGGTTACCGCGCAAAAATTGGCGTTTATTGGGCGGTGCCGTCAGCGGTTTGTCAATGACGAGCACGCCGCGCGGGGCATTTTCGAGAGTCGCCATGCGCGAGGCCACCTCGTGCGGGGTGCCGTAAGGTCCGCCCGCACGCAGGTAGGGGCGAAGCATCAGCACATAGGAAATAAGGGTACTGACGGGGTTGCCGGGGAAAGAAATCATGGGCAGGCGATGCCCGTTGAAATCCAGCACGTTCACGCCCTGCGGTCCGCCGGGCTGCTGGCTCACATGTCCGAACCAACTAAGCGGAATTGGCAGTCCCAAAGACGGTGCCATAGCGATGGCATTGCGCACTACCTCGTATTTGCCGTGGCTGATCCCGCCGGAGGTGATAATAATATCCGGTGCGAAAGTCTCATATTCTTCCCGCAAGTGCTCGATCAGAAGCTCCGGATCGTCTCCGATCGAGATGCGCCGCACCACGGCGCCGTCCTCGACCAACATTGAGGTGAGCATGGGACCGTTAGCATCATAAATCTGGCCATAGGCGAGCTCTGTAGCCGTATCGTCGCCGTCTTCGGTGAGGGTGGGGCGAATCTCGTCGCCGCCGGTGCACACCAGTACACGCGGTCCGCAGGCAACCGTCACGCGTGTATACCCCTGCGCGGCGAGTGTACCCAGCAGTGCGGGGGTCACGCGCTCGCCAGAGCGCGCCATGATTTGCCCAGCTACCACGTCTTCGCCACGTCGACGTATAAACTGCCCTTTGGGCGCCTGAGGGAGCCTAATTTTTTCGCTGGGACGCCCGAAGGATTCGGGTAAGTCTGGATATTCGATGCGCTCAGAATGCTCAACCGGCACCACCGCCACATATCCCTTAGGAATGGGGGCACCGGTCATAATCGGGTAGGTTAAATCGTCGGATGCGCGCGAACGCTGCAGCGGCCGCCCCGCCGGAATTTCACGCCCCACCGTAAAGATGCGGTTCTCACGGCTGGCGCCCTCGGCGGTTAGGGCGTAACCATCCATCTGGGAGTTATCGAAACTCGGTACATCAAGCCTGGCCAGCACATCCTGTGCAAGGATGCGGTCGGTAGCACGCGCCAGCGGCAGGTTTTCGGCGCGACCGATAAAAGTATCACGCAGTAAAAGCGCCAGATAGGCGCGATACTCTTCGGTGGTGGGGGTGCCATCGAACTGGGGCTTGTGCATTTGTACTCCCAAATGGTGATGAATTATCTACTAGCTATTGTAAGAGGCTTTGGCACGCAGTTTCTTCACCACGGAAAATAGGCCAAGCAGCCCAAAGATGCACACGTACAGGCTTATGAGCATGAGGGCGTTACCCAATGCGGAGCTCATGCTTCCGCTTGCAATCGCCAACTCGATGCCGAGCGGAATAGTTTCAGTTTTGCCCTGCACATTACCCGCGAAGGTGACGGTGGCACCGAATTCGCCGAGCGCACGTGCGAAGGAAAGCAGGAAAGCGGTGGCAATTCCCGGTGCTGCTAAGGGAAGGAGCACCCTATAGGTGATTTCGGAGGATTTTGCCCCTTCCACCCGAGCTATCTGCTCATATTCTTCAGGAATAGCCTGCAGGGTTGTCACGGCGGTCGCCACGAAGAAAGGCAGAGCCACGAAAGTTTGGGCAAGAATAACTGCGGTGGGTGTAAAAGGAATTATGATGCCCAAGTGGTACAGATGTTCACCGATCATGCCCTTACGTCCCCAGAAGAAGAGCAGTCCCAAACCCGAAACCACCGGGGAGAGGATCACGGGCGTATAAATAATCGCATACAGTACTCCCCCAAATTTTTTCAGGCGAGAGCGGCTGAGAACTTTAGAGAGCACCAGCGCTAGGGGGGCGCCTAAAAGCCCGCAAATCAGCGTCGAAATACTGGCAGTGGTGAGCGAGAGACGCGCGGCGTCGAGAACTTCTTTGTCGATAATGTCGTGCAGGCGCATCCAGGGGATGTTGTACAGCAAACCCACAAGAGGGCCCAGAATAAGCAGGAAACCCAGGAGCGCGGGAACGGCAAAATAACGGGGAACGGCAGTGAAAGCGGTATGTTTTTTCACGGGTACGTCTTTCGGAATCTGCGGCGACACAGCCACCTCCTGCAAGAATCTCGCAAGGTTCTTTCAGGGGGCGACCGTTACGTGACAGCTGTTGTGCGCTGAAGATTCTAGTTTGCCTGAGGAGACTCGAAGTCGTACTTCGCCAGAATCTTCTGGGCCTCATCCGAAGAGAGCCATTCGTTAAACTTCTTCGCAGCGTCTGAGGAAGAACCCTTGGTGGTCAGTGCTGCGGGGTACTCGTTCCTGGGAACATCCGGCAGCTCTACCGAGCCCAGGTTTTTGCCGTCTTTCTTAGCGGCGGCAAGGTCGGTCGTATAGATGAAGCCAGCATCCGCGTTACCAGTAGTGACCTTGGTGGTCACCTCGCTCACGTTGCCTTCGGTGGTCGCGTTCTTAAGCTCAATATGGTGCTTCTTGAGCTCTTCGTCCGCCAGGGTACCGCAGGGTACGTTCACCTTGCATACGGCGACAACGCCTTCGCTGTTCTTCAAGTCGTCCAGCGAATTGATCTTGCCGGGGTTACCCTCGGCGGTGACCAGCACCAACTTGTTGGTGGCGATAACCTCGCGCTTGGCGTCCTTGAATTCGTCGAGTTTAGCCGCCTTATCCATATTCTGGGTGTCGGCGGTAATCAGGAGATCCGGGCTTGCGCCCTGCTCGATTTTCTGCACCAGCTTGGAGGAACCTTCGAAGGAGTAGGTGATCTCAACGCCGGGGTTTTCCTTCTCGAATGCTTCCTTCAGCTCAGTACCCGCATTGCGCAAGGAAGCAGCCGCATAGACCTCAACCTTGCCAGACACGGATCCAGATGCTGCCGAAGAAGCAGAGGCAGACGCATCGGTGTTAGAGGAGTTGGAACCGCATCCGGTCATGGTGACAGAGGCAAAAAGTGCCGCGCTGGCACTGGCAACCTTCAACGAAGTTTTCATAGTGTATGTCTCTTTCCGGTGGTGTGATGACGCACAATAACGTGCATTCCCGCCGCGATAATAATGTGCCGTACGTTTGCGCTCGATGTAACTTAAGGTACGCACACTATCACCCATACCCGCAGACATGGAATAATCTAATTGTCACCTCTAATATACGAATTTTCTTTGAGGTCATTCCATGGCATACACCGCCGGTTCAGGCCGGACACAGCTTATTGCGGGCCCCGTGTTACGCACCTTAGCTTCTGAGCAGGATGCGAACACGGCTTTTGTTACGCCCGAAAATTCTGGTGACGCCCAAAAGCCCTTACATAAACCCGCACACAAGACCCCATATATTACAAACCGCGGTCCGCTCTTAGATAGGTGGGGGCGCATCGCCACCGATTTGCGGATTTCACTGATTGATAAATGTAATCTTCGTTGCATTTATTGCATGCCTGCCGAAGGTTTGGAGTGGCTGCCTAAAAATAATCTGCTGACATCCGCTGAAATTGCACGCCTTGCTGACATCGCCATTCGTGAACTTGGAGTCGAAGAAATTCGTTTTACCGGCGGGGAGCCCTTGGTGCGCGCAGACCTCGTCGATATTATCGGGCGAATTCACCGAGAACACCCCACGATTCCGCTGGCGATCACCACCAACGGCATAGGACTTGAAAAACGTGCGCAGGCGCTCGCCGATGCCGGGTTGAGCCGTATTAACGTCTCGCTCGATACCATCTGCCCCGAAACCTTCGCCGAGTTGACCCGCCGCGATAAGCTGGGGTCGGTTCTTAAAGGTATTGACGGCGCGGCAGCAGCGGGTCTAAAGCCCATCAAAATTAACGCTGTGCTCATGCCCGGTATCAACGACGCTCAGGCCCCCGAACTTCTGCAATGGGCACTTGACGGCGGCTACCAGCTGCGGTTTATCGAGCAGATGCCGCTAGATGCCGATCACAAATGGACGCGTGAAGGAACGATTACGGCGGCACAGATTCGCACGATGCTCTCCGAACACTTCGTTCTGGGCACGGTCGCCGAAAAACGCGGCGACTCCCCCGCCCAGCTTTGGGAGGTCTACCCGCTGGGTACCGCCCTCGACAGTGCCGGGTTCCCGCGCGAAGATGCCGCATCGCTTGGGCGCGTGGGCATTATCGCCTCGGTCACCGAATCATTCTGCGGGGCGTGCACCCGCACTCGCCTGACCGCCGACGGCAAAATCCGTTCCTGTCTCTTCTCGGATTCCGAAACCGACCTGCTCGACCTGCTGCGTTCGGGCGCCAGCGACCGCGAGATTGCCCTGCGGTGGCGCGAAGGTATGTGGTTCAAGCCGCGCGCTCACGGCAAAGAAGACGCTGATTTCGATATTGAAGAGTTCGCCCAAGCAAGCCGCTCAATGAGCGCTATCGGAGGTTAAAACGTGCAGATACATTTCTTCGCCGCCGCACGTGCCGCATCCGGCGTTGCCGAGACACAGGTGAGCCTTACAGACCTGGCCGAGCCAACCCTGCATGCGCTCGTCGAAAAACTGGGTGAGGCGTTTACCGGGAAAACCGCCTCCGGCATGACCCTCGCGCAGGTTATGCACCAGTGCTCGTTCCTGATCGATGGTACCCGTTCCGAACTCGATACCGTGCTCACCGATAATGTGCGCGTAGACGTTCTGCCGCCCTTTGCTGGCGGGTAAACTCAGACTTATGGGCTGTCGTTCGCTTTTGACGGTTGCTTCATGTTTTCCGCCAGGATGCGCACCACGCTACCCTTGCTGCCATCATCCCGGAAGGTCTCACCTCTGTGCACACACCGCATGACCCATTACGTGCGCCGGATAACGGTACACGAACCCAGCATTCGGTGACCCGCGCCGCCCAGATTCCCGCGTTCTGCGCCATTATTGTGGCGGGCGGTAAATCTTCGCGCCTCAATCACACCCCGAAGGCCGGACTTTCCAATGGTTCCCACACTCTTTTGGAACGCGCACTTGATGCCGCCGGGCAGGCGCAGCTGCGCGTAGTCGTCGGTCCCGAAACCTTGCCGGTGCCATCGGATGCACTGCATACGCGCGAAGACCCTCCCTATTCCGGTCCTGCGGCGGCGCTTCATGCCGGACTCGAAAAACTTGCGGCAGCCTATGCGGCGCGCGAGAAGGCCCCTCCCGCGTGGTGCCTTATTTTGGGGGTAGATACCCCGCAGATAGCGCCCGCAGTACAGAAACTTCTCGCGCATACAGTAGACGCATCAACCGAAACTCTGGGGTACTGGGGCGTAGCGGAGGGAGTCTTCCAACCGCTCGTTGGCATCTACCGGTTTGCACCCCTACGCGAAGTCTTTGCAGAGGGCAGCACCAACGCCTCCGTGCGCTCTTTTGTGAAGCGTCTTGCCCCGGTCGCCGTCGAGCTTGATCCCGCGCATACTGCCGACGTCGATACCTGGGAGCAGGCGCACGAACTCGGCTACAGCACCCCACGCTGGCTCGACTACTAATAACTATCAACTTCAGCAGAGGATTCCATGTCTCACCACCATCCACCCGCCGTTTCCTGGCATGAAGCACGCGAACTGCTTCACGCCGCCGCGAGCGCGCTCACCCCAACGCTGAGCACCGAGGCTCTCCCCCTGCAGGCGACCATCGGCAGGTATGTGGCAGAGGACCTGGCGGCGCGCATGCCTGTGCCGCACTATAGTTCTTCGGCGATGGACGGGTATGCGGTCGCCGGTGCACCGCCCTGGCGTCTCGTATCGCCGGATTACCCCGAGGATGCGCGCACAAACGTTCACCGTCTGGCGGTTCCGATTGCCGCTGGGGAGGCAACCCCGATTCTCACGGGTGGGCTTCTGCCCGAGGGGACCGAGGCGATTGTGCGTGAGGAGCATTCCCACCGGTACGAGGGTGCTGGTGCGCTCGGTTCGGGAATTCACTATCTTGACATGGCGGAGGGTTACACTGCCCCGAAGCCCGGAACAGATATCCGCTATGCGGGCGCGGAGCTTTCTCCCGGCGCGATTCTAAGCTCTCGCGGCGATCTTATTACGGCGCAGCGCGCGGCATTCTTGGGAGTCAATGGTTTTGACGAGCTTCCCGTGCTTAAGAACGTTCCGGTGCGGTGCGCTTTCACAGGGAACGAGGTTATCACCTTCGGCATGCCCTCTCCCGGCCAGGTGCGGGATGCGTTCGGCGGTTTTCTGGAGGTCTCTCTTGCCGGCGCCGGGTGCGAGGTGCGTCCTTCCGCGCGGCTTGCGGATATCGCTGAAGAGTTCCACACCTTTGTGACGACTTCGACCGCGCGCATCCTGATTTTTACGGGCGGGTCGAGCACGTCCGGGGTGGATATGGTACGGCAGACGCTTACCGATATTGGTGCCGAGTATATTTTCGAGTCGGTGCGGGTGCGACCGGGGCATCCGGCGTTGGCGGCAAAGATTCCCGCGCCCACTGAGGGTATGAATGCGGGACAAGAGCGTTTGGTGCTGGGTCTTCCCGGTAACCCGTTAGCGGCGTATACGGCGTTATATTCGTATCTTCCTGTGATCCTGGCGGGGCTGCGCGATCTGCCGATTCCGGCGCTTGATCGGGCCGAACTCGCTACAGATATTCCGCCTCTGCGCAAGCGTTCTCAGCATCGTCTTATGCCGGTGCGGGTTTCTGAAGGTAAGGCTTATCCTCTGGACGCTCTGGCCTCTCATATGCTTTCAGGGCTGGCTCAGGCGACCCACTTCGCTCTCGTGGATGCGGCCGGACAGCGGGCGGGCACGCATGCAATTCTCGTACCTGTTTTCTAGCCCGCACATCGTTCTGCTGTACAGGCCAGGGTACCTAAGTACCCCGCCGTTCAGTAAAAACTTGCCGCATGAGGGAAGATATTCCGTACTGTAAACACGGGCTCGCTTAGGGTTCTCGGGGGTGTACAAGAGACTGTATAGTGTTGGGAGATTATCTGACACGCGAAAGGACGCGCTATGGCACAGCCCAAACTCGGCGATGTTGCCGCCCGTGCCGGGGTTTCGCCCACGACAGTCTCGCGAGTGTTGAATAACCGCGGCTATTTGAGCCAAAAGACTCGTGACAAGGTTTTTGCGGCTATCCGCGAGCTAGGTTATCGCCCTAATGCCATTGCCCGTTCACTTCAGGAACGGCGTTCGCATATTATCGGGCTTATTTTTCCGACCGTGGCGCATCCTTTTTATGGGGAAATGGTGTATCGTTTGGAGTCGCGTTTGGCGAACGTGGGCTACCGGGTGATTCTGTGCAATAGCGATGAGCAGCCAGAGCTTGAGCACCGTTATTTAGATATGCTTTTTGCCCATCAGGTAGACGGAATTATTACCGGCTCTCATTCACAGGCCGTCGCGCAGCTTCCTCAAGTACAGGCGCCGCTGGTGGCTATCGATCGCCCCGAAACCGGCCCTTACCCCAATATTCGTTCCGATAATTATGCGGGGGCACGGCAAGCGACCGAGCATCTGATCGGCACTGGGGTGCGGCGTATACTGCACATTACCTCGACTCTGAGCGAACAGAATTTACGACAGAGAGGTTATGCGGATGCGCTTACCGCTGCTGGACTATCACCGGATTTTCTGGAGCTTGGGTTTCACGAGTCAGCGGAGTATCAGCGCAACATGCTGTACGAATACCTTGATGCGCATCGCTGCACCCAACCCGTTGAGGCGGTTTTCGCATCGAATGATACCTATGCGTCGCTCGCCTTGGCCTGGGCCCAGAGCCGCCGGGTGCAGGTGCCCGAAGATTTCCAGGTTATGGGTTTTGACGGCACGGATACGGTTCACACGCTTCTGCCCGAACTTGCGAGCGTAGTGCAGCCGATTGATGCTCTTGCCGAGCGTGCCGTTCGGCGCTTAACGGAGGCGATCGCAGCCGAGACTGAGGAAGATGCAGAACCCGCAGACGCTAGCGGCGGTGAGGATATTCTGCCGGTAACCCTGCGGTTGGGCGGCACGGTGCGACCTGCACGAGATTGAGTGTTGTGCATACACCGTGTCACTTGTCTAATATGCCCAAACGACCGCTACAGTTTTAAGGTATTTCCTCTCAAGTACTTCAGATAAAAAATACGTGTCTTGAGCACTCGCAATGTCAGAATTACGAGTGCTCAAGACACGCGGCGATGACTTGGATACGTTCTATGAGGAGGAGCCGACGAGCTCCCGCATCATGAAATGTCCCTCGTCGTCAGAGTCTTCTTCACGGACGGATACGCTGTGCTCATCATCCTGAGCGGTTTCAAGATTCATGGGATACAGCATGCCCATATAGGGGTCTCCCGAGGCGAAGGTGCCCATAGGAATGAACCCAAGACGCTCGTACAGAGCCGCACTGCGCGGGGTGGAAGCCTCCAAATATGCGGCGTTACCGTCAAAGCGGTCTATCGCGTGGCGCAGGAGCTCCGTTCCAACCCCAATACCCTGAGCGGTCTTCCGCACCGCAATCGTGTGCAGATACCAGTGCTTAAACTTCGGACGGTACTTGTGCAGTTCACGGTTCTCAGCCATCACATGCCGCATAGTCCGCGGTCCCAAGATCCTCATGAACTTCGCGTTATCTCGAAGCTCTTGTTTGACATCGGTCTGCTGATTTTCGGGGGAAAGCCACAGGGCGGTACCCAAAATCTTTCCGTCGAGATCAACGGCGACGTCTACGCAACCGCGAGGCATGTAGGTGCCTTCGAGCTGGACTTCAAAGCGGGCGCGCAGTTTATCTTTCTGCGGTTTTTCGCCCAAGACCTTGTGCATATAGGGGTCGTTCAGGAACGCCTCAGTGAGCGTATCAAGAACCTGCGATACTTCTTCTGGACGAGCTTGGCGGACGGTGTACGGGGTGGTATTCATGATGATCACCTTTCATGTGGTTGGGCAGTGGCTACCGGCTGGGCTGGGGTCTCATCCCCTCTCAATATCTGCATTTTTATGCAGAAAATACTGACTTATATAACGTTATCTAACTCACCAGGAGCGAACAAGGAGGTACAACACACCTTCGCACAGCCTCGCACCCCATTCAATGTAACTCAGAATTCTGCGAAACCATTGTCACCACAACGAAAACGTGGCACCTCATCAGAGATTTTCGTGATAGGGTGCCACACACTTTATGCACCTCTGAGCGTAAATTTATGTCTCGCTCAGTGAGATCTATGCCGAAGTTTTCTCTTTGAGACCAACTTGAAGTAGGTTGTCACCGACAGCAACCGAGGCACCCGGAGTTTGTGCATCACGTACGGCGGTGGTGAGTTTCTTCGCGTTGGTGATGACCAGCGGGGTCACCAGCACATACCCGGCATCCTTGATGGCGGGAATATCGAACTCGGCGAGAATATCGCCGCGTTTGACGGTATCACCCTTGGCAACCTTGGGGGTAAAGTGCTTGCCGTCCAGCTCGACGGTATCCATACCGATGTGCATGAGCAGATCCAGCCCGTCTTCGGTGCGCATGCCGTAGGCGTGACCGGTGGGAAATGCCACAGTAATCTTACCGTCGGCGGGCGCCAGCAGCTTACCTTCGGTGGGTTCCACGGCGGTTCCATCGCCGAGCGCACCGGATGCGAAGGTCGCATCCTTCACCTCGGCTAGCGGCACGACGGTCCCCACCAGGTGGGTGGTGAGTTCGGTCTTCTCACCCTCAATCTCGGGATCCTGAGCTGCCGCCGCGACGGTATCAGTCTTAGAAGCACCGTCCGCAGCGAGTACGGCAGCATCCGGCGAGGAAGCCTCACTGCGTGCCGCCTTCAGACCCCAGAAGTATGAGGCGGCAAAGGCGAGAGCGGTCGTCGCCAGCAAGCAGATAATGAAGCCAAGCCAACCGGCTCCAACCTGAGGATTAACGGAGGGAATACCCAGGTATCCGGCAGATCCAAGGGCCGATGCTTTAACACCCAAAATTGCTGAGAGTGCTCCGCCAAGACCAGCCGAAGCTATCGCGATATAGAAAGGCCAACGCAATACCAGGTTCACACCGAAAAGCGCGGGCTCGGTAATACCCAGGAATGCCGAAGGAGCCGAAGCCGAGGAACACCTTTGATTTTCTTGTTCTTGGTCGTCAGCGCGACGCCTGCCGCTGCTGCACCTTGCGCAACGTTGGAGATCGATGCAATCACGAAGATAAAGGAACCGCCGCTTGCCCAGAGCGAGGTTTCGATGGGTGGGAAGGACTGGTGCAGACCGGTTATTACGATGGGCGCGTAAAGCACACCAAAAATCAGCCCGCCGATGGGACCGGCGGCAGTGTATAACCAGTTCACGCCTTCACCCAGCCAAGTACCCAGCTGGAACATAGGCGGCCCCACCAGGAGGAAGGTGGCGAAGCCGGTAATAAGCAGGGTCAGGGTGGGGGTGAAAATAAAGTCGATTGTGCCCTTGAGAATCTTATGGAAGAATTTCTCGATATTCGCAAGGATAAAGGAGACCAGCAAGATAGGAAGCACGGTTCCCTGGTAACCCGCCTGCTGCACCTGAAGACCGAAAAGATCCCAGTACTTCATGGGGTCTGTACCCTCAGTGTGGGCGAGCGATGCCGCAACTTTATACCCATTCATCAGCGCGGGTGAGACCATAGCCGCACCCATCGTTAAGCCAAGGTAGGGGTTGCCTCCAAAGACCTTAGTTGCGGAGTATCCCACGAGCACGGGCAGGAAAGCGAAAGGCGCCGCCGAGAGCAGGTTCACGATATCTGCGAAGCCTTCCCAGGCGGGATACATTTCAATCAGGGGCTTTGGCCCAAAGATGTTCTTGGCGCGAAGGACGTTATCAAGCGCCATCAGCATACCGCCGCCGACCAGCACCGGGATCAGGGGGATAAAAATATCGGCAATGGTTTTGATGAAGCGGGAGAAGATATTTCCCTGATTTGCCGCAATAGATTTCAGATCATCTTTGCTGACCTCGGGGGCACCCGATGCCACCATATGCTTGAAGACTTCGTTGACATCGCCGGGGCCCACAATAATCTGGAACTGTCCGGCATTCAGGAAACTGCCTTTAAGGTCTTCGTCATTGTCAATAGCACTTTGATCAACGGAATCCTGGTTCTTCAAGACCAGGCGCAGACGAGTTGCGCAGTGAGCCGCCGCGCGGATGTTGTCCACGCCTCCGACATCCTGCAGCACGCGCTCTGCCACTGATTTGTGGTCCACGCTACTCTCCTTTGGATTGGCACCCCGAGGTGCTGTCTGTGTTAAAGGTGGTGAAAAATCACCGTTTCGTGATATGTCAATCGCTTGACATGTTAGCATGCAGTATACCCGAAGATAAGAGCCCGGGACCATGAAATCCCAGGCTCCTGCACAATATATTTTTCTACTTATGAAACTCTCTGATGGGTCTAGTTTTTTCGGGCATACTCCAGCGAAAGAACCTTCCCGCCGGTCAGGCGAACGCGGCGTTTCTCACCTTTGAAAAAGGTGCGGGCACTAAATACCTCTGCACCCAGCGAAGCCGCAAGCTTACCGCCCACGAAGAGTTCGGCAGCCGAGCCATCGACGAGCAGCTCGAACTGGCGGGTCTTAGCACGTTTGAGGGTGCGGCGGCGCAGGCTGCCTCCCTCGGTGTAGCGGGTTCCGCCGCGATCCATCTGCACGAAATCCTGATCCAGTACGATACTCAGCGCCACGCCGTGCGTATCCTTAATCTTGATTTTCACGCGCTCATCGGCAACGTTCACGCGGCCGCGCAGACGGAAGACGCGCGCGTCCTTGAGCTCTTTGAGCTTACCTTTCTCGTCTGGCTCGATTGGCTGAAGCGGCATGGCGTCGTCAAGCTGAGGCACAGGACGCTGATAGAGCTTACCATCGCGCAAGTGCAGTTCGCGGGGGAAGGTCATCATATGCACCCAGCGCTTCGACCAGGACGGCTGGTCGTCCTGCTCGGCATTGCCGAACCAAGCGATCATCACAGTTTCGTCGTGGGGCGCATCCTGAGCCGCTGAGGTTCCGGTGCCCGAGATAGTCTGCGGGGCGTAGAATTCGAAGCCTGCATCCAGCTCGGTAAAGGGGGTTTCTACCTTGAATTTGAGGGTTTTCGGGTTGAACTTACCCACAATATAACCGCTCTGGTAGATGTTGAGGTACTTCTCCCCCATCGGCTTCAAACCCTGCGGGCTGAAGATGAGCACATCCCGCATCTCGCCGGTAACTTCGTCACGCAGCTGCAGCAGAGAAGGGCACTCGAACATGTAGCATTTCTCAAGTTCTTTAGCTTTGATGCCCAGCTCGCCCTTGAATTTCCAGTCGCGGCGATCTTTCGAGGTGTACACGACCACGGCACCGGTCTTATCTTTGCGCTGCGCGCCGATGACCATCCACCATTTTCCGTCACGCTCAAATACGTGAGGGTCACGATAATGAGCCGTGTAACCATCGTGAGGACCAGAAATAAGCGGCGGAAGCTGGCGAACGGGGCTCGCATCTTTACCTGCGGTGGCAAGAATCTGGTAAGCTTCACGCTTATTCTTAGAGTCTTTGACGTTGCCCGTGTAGAAGAACTCGAAACCGCCCTTCACGCGAATACCCGAGCCCGAGTAGCATCCGTGGGAGTCGTAGCGGGTATTCGGAACCAGCGCAGTCCCCACGTCTTTCCAGTCTACGAGGTTGGTGCTCACGGCGTGGCGCCAGTACACTTTGCGTTCGGGGTGAAGCGGCGAGTACTGGTAGAAGGCGTGGTAGTTGTGCCCATCATAGACCAGCCCGTTGGGGTCATTCAGTCTTCCTACCGGAGGCGCTAAATGCAACGCAGGATAGTCGCGGTCAGATCGAACAGCAGCGCCGAAGGTATCCAGAACGTCTTGTGCCTCAAGGGCTAGGTCTCGTTCGGGGCGCGCTTTCGATGCGTTCTTTGAGGTCTTGGTTTTCTTCGGGCTCATGGTCTCGATCTTTTCAACTCTCAGATATCTGTGCTCTGCTCCCCCGGCTGTTGGCAATATACCTCTGCGTGGGGGTTCAAGCGTTTATCATACCAGCCCATGAGCGTCCTCCCTAGGGTCATGCGCCTTTTATTGTCCGATGTACAGGCAGACTCAGCATCGCCACAGCTGGCGTACAGCTTAAAGGTTTCTCCGGGGTTAGATCCCTTCCTGCGTATTGTAAGAACAACACGTTTCGTGTTTAAGGATTCAAAAGCCGCTGGGCGGCGCATCCGTAGTGGATGCGCCGCCCAGCGTAATAAGAATCGAAAAGAAATCGATTACTTGAGGGTAACGGTTGCGCCTGCGCCCTCAAGCTGCTCCTTAGCCTTCTCAGCGTCTTCCTTGGAAGCACCTTCGAGGATGGGCTTGGGTGCGCCGTCAACGAGGTCCTTTGCTTCCTTCAGGCCGAGGGAGGTCAGGGCACGAACTTCCTTAATCACGGCGATCTTCTTGTCGCCAGCGGATTCGAGGATAACGTCGAATTCGGACTTCTCTTCAGCAGCTTCGCCGCCGCCAGCGCCGCCTGCTACAACTGCAACGGGAGCTGCAGCGGTAACGTCGAACTCTTCCTCAAATGCCTTAACGAACTCAGAAACCTCTACGAGGGACAGTTCCTTGAAAGCTGCAATGAGTTCTTCGATGGACAGCTTAGCCATGTGTGGCTCCTTCACTATCAGGTGCGGGTCTTGCCCGCGGTCTGGTTTATTAGTACCCTGCCCGGGCGGGCGGGTTGAAGTTTTGGTGCGTTTTCACGCGGTGAGGTGCGGGGAGCTTATGCTTCCTCCGAAGCCTCCTCGGCTGCAGCGGGGGCTGCGCCTTCCTGCTCTTCCAGCTTGACGCGCAGTGCATCCACAGCCTGGGCAACGCGGGCAATAGCAGCCTTTGCGCCACCGGCAACCTTGGACAGCAGAACCTCGCGAGATTCGAGGTCAGCGTAGCGCTTCACATCGTCCTCGGTCAGGGTTTCACCCTCGTAGTAACCGGTCTTCACGATAAGCTGGGGGTTTGCCTTGGCAAAGTCACGCAGTCCCTTAGCAGCATCAACGAGGTCACCCTTGATGAATGCCAGCGCGGAAGGACCCTGAAGCTGACCCTCAAACGAGTTGATGCCAACTTCCTTTGCTGCAATAGCAGCAAGCGTGTTCTTCACCACGGCGTATTCGGTCTCAGCACCGAGTGCACGGCGCAGCTCCTTGAGCTGTGCCACCGTGAGACCGCGGTATTCGGTCAGGATGACTGCGTTCGAGGCTTCGAAGAGTTCCTTCAGCTCGGATACTGCAGCGATCTTTTCCTGAGTCGCCATGGTAGTTCCTTCTTCCGATTCTTGTAAGGTCGCCGAATAAGTGCAGTATTTGGGGCAATAAAAAATGCCCCGACGCGCAGACGTACGAGGCAGACAGCATGAAAATGCATCCGCATAGGATGCAACTGTCACATCGGGCACCTGCGCGGGCGGCGATTTCCCGATAGGAAATCTGCTCTTATCAGAGATTATGCTGTATTTCGTGACAGTAAGATACCGAAATTTGCACAGCACACAGCTCTAGACCGGCGGTCTTTGGTCTAATCATCATGACAGGTTAAATCGACAAAAGCAAGTTAAACCCTATTACCCGGGTTCAGTCCGTTGTCGCCTCTGTAAGAATCACCTGACTATCTATGTGAGAGCCACGTAGGCACAGGAGAGGCTTATACCTTTTGGAGTTTACGCTCTACATCTAGGACGTGTTCGTGTGCTTGGTCCACGGATAGAGGTTTAACCCCTATTTGGTCCCAGCGTTTGAGCATCGACTCAAAGAGTCTGCCCTGTTCCTTTCCCTGAGGCTCTTCAAAATACCCAATCACAGGGGTATCTTCAGAAAGGTGAAGCATCTTCTTATCAGCTCCCTGCAAAACCGACACGTTACCTTCACGGACCTCATTCATATCAGCAATAAAAGCTTTGAGGCGGTTGCGGAACTCTGCGCTGGGGGCAGCCAAGAATGAGAAAGCGCTGCTGAGTTCAGTGTAGTTTTCTCCTAGTACCGCCAAGTCAACAGTTGCAGAATCCCCAAGAATATCTATTTTTGGCTTCTTCTGAAGATATTGGTCGATAATAACTGAATTTTCATATTCTTCACGAACGATACCGCGCACACGAGTAAGGTTTTGCGCACGAGCCTCATGTGAACGATCAATTATCCGCTGATATAGGTCATCTGCAATAGCTTGTGCAGAAATACCAGCAGCTGGACGAGCCGGGTCAATCTGAAGAATACCGTGCCCCTGCCTGCGAGCGCGTTCCACGAACCCGCTCACGGTCGAAGTGGGGTCCAAATCCGACTGAGTCGCTGATCTTAACTTCAGATCTTCCTTCAAACCGTTGAGAGAGGCCAGAAATTCTTTGCGTGGTCCGCCGATATTCGGAATATCGGAAACCTTGGTCACGAACCTGCTTGCAGAATCAGTGTTCTGTTCATCGGCGACGATCACACCGACACCGACCGTATCGGGGCGCACGGCGTCGGGAACATACCGAACAGTCCAGTAGCGATACAGCATCAGTCTTTCTCTCCTCCTCTCAGTGGCTCGTCTGATTCATGTGGTGCGTGAGACGTTCTATCGTGTAGCCTTTTCGCCCCAGCACATAGCGAAGTATTTCGTCCATACCTTGCTCTGACTGATTCCATTCAGACGGAATCATGTCAATAATATGATGCAGGTCTGAATATTCTAACGCGTCCACCGCGTTGATGGCTGCCTGCCAGTTATCTTTTTTGATATGCCCCGGGATTGCAGGTATTTCGGTCCTTCCAGCTAACTGATGAAAACTGATAAGTTGACGTCCTGGCGGCTCCTGTGAATCGAACCAGTAGCCGTGGTCAAAAGAAAATATCTGGAAATCATTCTCCTGCTTATACAACACCTGTATATCCACGGCATTGCAAAGATACCAGAGAGCAACCAGCCTAGGAATACGTTCTTGGTTACCGTCACGGTTCAAATGATCCAGAGTATCCTTCTCTTGTGCAGTCTGAACCACACGCGATCCAAAAAGCGGTGCATCCGATATTTCCTTACCCTCAAATGATGTCCCCGCAAATTCTTCAGGATTGACTATTGCCCACTCACACACGGGAGCACCAATAGCTCGACCAACTTCGGCAGAAACGATTTCATTCACCACCGTATCCTCGTTGATACTTAGCTCAAAACTCTTGCACCAGTATTCCTGCTCATCATCGCATCTGCAAAGCACTGGACGTTCCCCCGTATTCGCCATGCGAATCAGATACCGCATTGTTACTCGGTGGGGCAACGTGGCATCGGAGATCATCTTCTAGAATTCTCAAACTATATACAAGTCTAACAATTTCCTAGTGTCTCATAGATAGTGCCGCATACCGTCGGCAAAGATAAAACAGCGATGCGGGGGAACCTGCACCTGTACCCGTTCCCCCGATGTAAGGACGGGTAGGGCAAGCGCATCCGGCTCAAAAAATTCGAGGGGCTGCCCACCGGGAACCTGCAGAGGAAATCGCGCCGAACCGTCATGCGACGCGGCATATAAAGTCACCTCTGCCTGTGTTACAGCACGGTAGAGTGTGCCGCCCACCTGCGGGAGTACGCTCCGAATTTGCACCGGTATCGTATTCTCTGTGGGGTTCTCAACAATGCCCTCTACACGCCGCAGCGAGGTTGCACGCACATAGAGCGAAGCCCCTTCCGGAAGATGCTGCCCCTCCGTGAGAGTCAGTTCGTTCAGAGCTGGCGATGCTGTCAGCCGCACCGCCTGCAGCGTATGCGGATTTGCCAGCAGATGCTCGGGAGTATCGACCTGCACCAGGTACCCGGCATCCATGACCGCCACGCGCTGCCCAAGCTGCAGCGCCTCATTCTGATCATGCGTCACGTACAGCCCCGTGAATTTGTACTCGGCGTGCAGACGCACAATATCCGCCCGAATACTTGCGCTCAGTTCCTCATCAACACTCGCCAGCGGCTCATCGAAAAGAACCACAGGTGCTTTGCGGATGAGGGCGCGCGCAATACCCACACGCTGCGCCTGCCCGCCTGAGAGTTCCTGGGGTTTGCGGTGCTGAAGCTCGCCAATCTGGAGCGCATCCATAAGATCCGTATAGTAATTTTTATCGACCTTTTGGCGGTAGCCGCGCAGGGTAGTTGGAAAAAGAATATTCTTACGAACCGACAGATGCGGGTACAGAATCGGGTGCTGAAAAACGAACCCTACCTGCCCGGCACTCAACGGCTGACCCGCATAAGTAATGCGCCCGGCGTTGGCTTCCTCAAGCCCCGCAATAATACGCAAAAGCGTAGACTTACCGGTTCCGGATGCACCCACCAGCGACACCATCTCGCCCGGCTCCACCTCAAGGTCGATCTCACGCAGAACATGAGTATCCGTCCCAAAACTCTTCGCGACACCACGAATCTGAAGCCCCCCGTGAGTCGTCGTTGAGGAAGGCTGAGGTGTTGAACCTTGAGTTGTCATGCTTCTATTATGACGTCCCGGCGTTCTACCCGAAAAGCAGCGCTACAGCCCGCACGTTCCTGAGGATCCGTGTTCGATGAAGCTACCGCGCTAAAAGCCTGCCGCGTATCGCCAGCATCAGCATCCCGAGCCAAAGCACCGCGATCAGTGCGGTGCCAAGAATCCACAGCGCCCAGCCAAGCTGCACGAGCTGAGAAACCGCGACCAGGTGCATTCCGGTGCCCGCCATAGCACCCAATCCGAAGGAGAATCCCCACAGACTCATGGTGTACCCGGCCTTGAGAACCCACGGCACTAAGCGAAGCAGGAACAGCAGCTGAAGCACCCCGTAACCCGTGAGCGCTAGGAAAACCCAGTCCACGTGCCCGCCATTAGCTGCCAGATAGGCATTACCGCCCACAAACGGAGGGGCCAGCTGAACCCCTATAATGCCGCGTACTGCAGGATCCAATGCAGGTTCGGTGCGCAGGCGGCCCAGGATTGCAGCCTCCACGCTAAACCACGAGAGAAGACCCATACCGAAGAACAGCATCGCCCAGTCGCGGTGTCCCAGCGCCCCTAACCCAGACGCGGAAGCAAAGTTCGCGGCCACCGTTGGCAGGTAGATGACCGGGGTTGTCGCCGCAACTGTATGCGTTCCACGCCAGAGTCCGGCGGTGCGGTACATCGAAAATGCCAGCTGCCCCAGCACACCGATAAGAATCAATGCATACCCGAGCGGTGCCGCATAGGGGTACGCGGATATCCCAACCTCAATGGTGGTGACCGGAACCAGCGCCAAGAAGCAGCACATCACGAGGTCTCGAAGTTCGCTCTGGAGCGCATCGCGACGGGTTATAAGTTTGACGGCAAACGCCGCGATCAGCGCCAGCCAGGTTGCCGAGGCGAGCGCCAGTATACTCTCTCCTGCCCAGGACGGTACCAAATTTGCGGTGGCACCGTACCGCCACGACAGCCCCAGCGCACTCGTTCCCAGCGCTACCGAAAAATAGCTCGTCGGAATAGGGAACGGTTTTGTGGTGGTGGGCGTACCCAAAGGTACGGAATGCGCGGCGGCAGTACTCATGTAATCCTCCCGGGTTATATGCACAGTATACGGCGGCGCTCGCCCCTTCAAGAGCGATGCGAAGATCGTGTGTCAGCGTTTTAACGCCACGAAGCATAAGGGGAAAGAAGCTCCGTTTATTCCCGGCGGCTTCATCCAGAATAGATATGTCGGCAGAACCGCTGGGAAATACCATGGGAGCGGAAATATGGATCGGAAGCGTGTTCCTCTAAGCCTGCTTCAGGCTGGGTGGTTCTTCTACAAATCTTGTGGGATACGGTGCCAGAATAAAGAAAACCCGCCGCCCGTGCGTGCAATACGCATGGGCGACGGGTTCTTTCACGTCTGAGAAGCCCACAGGCTTCCTAGAATCCCAGCCTTAGGCTGCAGCCGAAACTACGGATGCGGGATCAACCGGAATACCGGGGCCGAAGGTGGTCGCAACGGTAGCCTTCGAGATGTAGCGACCCTTAGCCGAGGAAGGCTTCAAACGGTTGATCTCTTCCAGAGCGGCGTTGAAGTTCTCTTCCAGCTGCTGAGCAGAGAAGGAAGCCTTGCCGATAATGAAGTGCAGGTTCGAGTTGCGATCAACGCGGAAGTCGATCTTACCGCCCTTGATGTCTGCAACAGCCTTCTCAACGTCCATGGTCACGGTGCCGGTCTTGGGGTTCGGCATGAGGTTACGGGGACCCAGAACCTTACCTAGGCGACCAACTTTGCCCATCATATCGGGGGTTGCAACTGCCGCATCGAAGTCGGTCCAGCCGCCAGCGATCTTAGCGATCAGTTCGTCCGACCCCACGAAGTCAGCGCCCGCTGCCTCAGCTGCGGCAGCCTTATCGCCAGCTGCGATAACAACCACGCGAGCGGTCTTACCGGTGCCATTGGGCAGGTTCACGGTGCCGCGAACCATCTGATCGGCTTTACGGGGGTCAACCGAGAGGCGCAGAGCCACCTCAACGGTTGCATCAGTTTTAGCGGAGGAAGTCTCCTTCGCCAAGGCTACTGCCTCAGCGGGGGTGTAGAGTTTACCCTCTTCAATCTTGGCTTCAGCCGCCTTGTACGCCTTGCTGCGCTTTGCCATCTGCTTATCTCCTTATGCAGTTGTGGTCTCGTGAGCCGCGCTCGACTCTGCCACATCCCACGCTCAAACGTGGGCATTTACAAGTTAAAATGCGGAAAACCGCGGTGCCGAAAACGGCTTAATTACTCGACGGTAATACCCATGGAACGAGCGGTACCGGCAACGATCTTAGTTGCGGCGTCTAGGTCGTTCGCATTCAGGTCGGGCATCTTGGTCTCAGCAATTTCGCGTGCCTGAGCCTCGGTAATAGAACCAACCTTCGTGGTGTGGGGAACAGCCGAGCCCTTAGCAACGCCAGCAGCCTTCTTGATAAGCTCAGCAGCCGGAGGGGTCTTCGTGATAAAGGTGAAGGAACGATCCTCGTATACGGTAATTTCAACGGGGATCACGTTACCGCGCTGCGATTCGGTAGCAGCGTTGTATGCCTTGCAGAACTCCATGATGTTCACGCCGTGCGAGCCCAGTGCCGGGCCGACGGGCGGAGCCGGGTTAGCGGCGCCTGCCTGGATCTGCAGCTTAATAAGGCCGGTGACCTTCTTCTTGGGAGCCAATGTTAGGTCCTTTTCTTAGCTGGGAAACTGACGTACAGGAGCGTACGCCAGCAGACGGTGACCGTGGCGCGGTCACCCGTGCGGGCGCATGAAAGCGTGAGCATGCGCATACACAAACGAATATTCTAGCGTTAAAGCAGCTTTAAATCCACCGGAATTTCTTGCAACGAGCCTTTTAGCCGAGGGCTTGCTCTCTAGGATGCAGAGACGAAGTGCGCACCTGACCTGGTTAGCTTGGAGTGCACGCAGGTTCAGGAAAACTCTTGGTTATCACAGAACTCGAAGGTGTACCGTTTTTGCGGACAACGGTACACCTTCGTATCTATGAGCATGATGTTACGACTAAAGCACTGTGAGCATTGAAAATGGGGCTTCCACCACCGCTCACGATTACAGCTACCCAGGGTTATTTTTAATGTTTTGCAGTCGAGAAAGCATATCTGCACGTTGTTCTTCGGTCAAAGGAGCAGGAGCGTTTCCGCGCTGAGATTTGATGGTATTTACACGATTAATCAGCTCTGGAATGCGGGGATAGTACACGCCGGGACATAACCTACTAACGACATCCCGATGTCCGATGATATAGAGCGTATGTCCAATCTTGGTTTCAATATCTACGATAAGTTCGGCAAGGGTTGCAAAGTCATCGGAGTCGGCCTCAGGGCGGTTCTCGACTCCGATTGAGGCAACGTTCATATTCCAGTTACCCGCATGAAGCGCTACATCCTCGTTTTCTGCGATCTGCGCTACGCGACCGCCCTCCGAAACATAGTGTGCGGAAACTTTATTGTTATTTTTGCACAAAAAATTCACATTGCTATCAAAAGACAGTCCTTTTTTATCATCCCACCAGTGAACAACAAGGAAGAAAATATCGTTGACCTGGCGGTAATTTTTATGACGATTCTCGGTTTTACGGTTCGTCAAAAGCTCATAACTCATCTATTTCTCCTTATCTCTGTCCGCTCACATGGCGAAGCGATTTTCAAGGCGGGAGTATTCTCTATGGCAGACACTACCCACCCTGCCATTTCACCCTTCCAGATGCAAGGAATTTATCATGCTAATATATAACGTTTATTCGGTGAGTATTCTAAATTTTTAGAGTTCTCTTAAACATAATGAAAGGCTCTTTATTCAATATAAAGAGCCTTTCATATAGTGAAAAACAAAAGATTAGATCTTTTCGATCTGATTGAATTCCAGGGTCACCGGAGTATCGCGCTCGAAGACCGAAATCAGGGTTACGACCTGCTGCGACTCCGGCTTGATCTCGGAGATAGTAGCATCCATTCCCTCGAACGGGCCGGACTTCACGCGCACATTCTCGCCCACCGTGTAATCGGATTCCACTACGGGCTGCGGGGTCGGCAGTCCCTTGCTCTGCTGGTCTTCCTCGAACACGGGCAGGAGCATGTCGAAAACTTCATCCATGCGCAGCGGCACCGGGTTGTATGCATCCTGACCTACGAAACCGGTCACGCCGGGAGTGTGGCGCACCACGCCCCACGAGTGGTCGGTCAGATCCATACGCACCAGCACATAACCGGGCACACGCACGCGACGAATAGTCTTTTTGACCGTGTTCTTGTATTCGACGACGGTCTCCATTGGAACCTGAACCTCGAAAATTTCGTCCTCGGCCTCAAGGTTCTGGATGCGGGTCTCGATACCGGTTTTCACCTTGTTTTCGTAACCCGAGTAGGTGTGCACCACGTACCAGTCGCCAATCTGGCGGCGCAGCTTCGCTTTGAACTCTTCGAGAGGGCTTACAGTGCTCTCATCGGGTGCGTTCTCGGCAGCGACGGGCGCATCGGCGGTTTCTGCCTCAACAGACTCGGTATCAACCGCAGCCTCGACTGACTCAGTCTCTTCAAGTTCGGGTACCTGTTCCTGCTCGGACACGTCGCTCCTACTTTCTTTACATCGTGAATCTAACCCCACACCGGGGGCTCAATAAATAGTACGGGTATAAGCGCGGATGCGCCTTATGAAGACTATCGCCCGCCTTGATTAGGTGACAGAGTTCCGTTACCGAATACCCAGAAGGATCCCTGACCGAAAACCCAGTCAAGCCCCGAAATGAACAAAATCATGAAAACAACAAAGAAAAGAACGCCGAAGAAGTAAATGGCGAGTTCTTTGCGAGTGGGGGTGGTAACCTTTTTCAACTCCGAGATAACTTCGCGGAGGAAACGGAACATACGACCAAAGACGCCAGGTTGAACGTCATCAGAAATATCTGTATCTGTGGTCTTCACAGTGGCAGTTTTAGCCATTTTCGCTGCCCCTTTCTACGTCTAGTTGCGCATCCTATACGATGCCAGAACACTTCATCGAGGCACTAGCAGGGCGGACAGGACTCGAACCTGCAACCTGCGGTTTTGGAGACCGCTGCTCTACCAATTGAGCCACCGCCCTTCGAAGCATAAACTTCGTCGGTCGTGGATTACTCCACGTGTTTACATCCTCGAATGCCTCGTAGCCGTGGGCCCACGAGGAGGCAAACTAAAACACCCTCATGGGGTGCTGACATAACTCTATCCTAAGCCCCGCGTCTTTGGCAACTTTCTACACAGTACTGGAGGCAATATTTTGTGCTTTTCGGGTTTCGTACTCAAAAAATCTTGCACATACACTTTCTCCACCCCCTCAATGTTCTCTATGCTTATAAGAAGGGCTCGACGTGCCTCACACACGCACCGCCGAGTTTCACTTTAGGAGAGATACTTCACGATTCCGCCTGCCGCGTAGAGCCCTCTCGAAGGCGCACGGCGGAATAACTATGAAAGCGAGTACATTCACACATGGCGCGCATATCCAGCCGTATCGGCGCAATCGCACCCTCAGCAACCCTTATCGTCGATTCCAAAGCTAAAGCACTCAAGGCAGCCGGACGTCCTGTAATTGGTTTCGGTGCCGGTGAACCCGATTTTCCTACGCCCGCACATATTGTTGATGCTGCCCGCGAAGCCCTCAATGATCCTAAAAACTTCCGCTACTCCCCCGCATCGGGTCTACCCGAGCTCAAACAGGCTATCGCGGATAAAACCCTGCGCGATTCCGGCGTTAAGATCGATCCTTCTCAAGTACTTATTACAAACGGTGGTAAGCAGGCGGTCTATGAAGCCTTCGCTACCGTGATCGATGACGGCGACGATATTCTGCTCCCTGCCCCGTACTGGACAACCTACCCCGAGTGCATCCGTTTGGCGGGCGGCAACCCGATCGAGGTTTTTGCCGGAAGCGACCAGGACTATAAGGTCACCGTCGAACAGCTGGAGGCGGCATACACCCCAGCTACGAAAGCGCTCATCTTTGTCTCGCCTTCTAACCCCACCGGCGCGGTGTACACCGAGGAGGAGACTCGTGCGATCGGCCAGTGGGCGCTTGAAAAAGGCGTCTTTGTGCTGACCGATGAAATTTACGAACACCTGACCTACGACGGCATGGATTCCGTTTCTATACTCAAGGTTGTTCCCGAACTTGCCGATACCTGCGTTATTCTCAACGGCGTGGCGAAAACCTACGCTATGACCGGTTGGCGCGTGGGCTGGCTTATCGGGCCCGAAGATGTAGTTAAGGCGGCTTCCAACCTTCAGTCACACCTGACCTCGAACGTGAACAATATCGCGCAACGTGCGGCTCTAAAGGCTCTCACCGGATCGCAGAATGACGTTGAGGAAATGCATGCCGCGTTCAACCGCCGCCGCACCAAAATTGTAGACGGACTAAACGCGATCGATGGGGTTCACTGCCCTAGCCCCAAGGGCGCCTTCTACGCCTACCCGGATGTGCGCGGGCTTCTTGGCAAAGAAATTGCGGGCAAACACCCCCAGACTTCTGCCGAACTCGCCGAGCTCATCCTCGAAGAGGCTGAGGTTGCGGTGGTTCCCGGTGAGGCCTTCGGCCCTAGCGGTTATCTGCGCCTCTCCTACGCGCTGAGCGACGACGACCTGACGGAGGGCATTGCCCGCCTGCAGAAGCTACTCGGTTCCGCACGCTAAACCTAGGCGTTTTTGCGGTCCTCAAGAGAGTAGTTAAGCACTTCTGATCGCACCGCATACATCTCATGCATAAGGCACCCGTTCTGACTTGTACGCAAAGTCCGGCGGGTGCCTCGCATATGCTTAGGGGGTTCAGGCTGAGGGGCTCAACTCTCACGATCATGATTATTACCCGAGCTTTGGTTATCCCATGGAGCGAACAGAGAAACGGCTTTCTTGCCTAATGTCTTGCTTTTCTGGGTTACACCCCAGATACCACACACTCTCTCGGCAGCATTGAGCTACCACCGCACATATGGTTCTCTCCCGATAAGACGCTTTTCCGCGCTTTGAGTATTTAAAACCTGAACTTTAATGCCGTTTCGTGGCAAAACACAAGTAATTCCACAGCTACCCACATAACCCAAACGCGGCTAAAATAGTATCTAAGAGGATGGTCTCCCGAGCTCGCGCATCCATTGCACGACGCTGGCGGAGACCATATTTTTACCCACGCGCAGAACACCCAACACGCGCAGACATAAGGAGCCATCATGAAAATCGGTCTGCTTACCTCCGGAGGCGACTGCCCCGGTCTCAACGCCGTTATCCGCGGCGCAGTTCTCAACGGTGTCAAGAAGTACGGCTACGAATTCGTCGGTTTTCGTGACGGGTGGCGTGGCGTAGTCGAAGGCGACTTCATGGATCTTCCGCGGCAGAAGGTACGCGGTTTGGCGTCCCGCGGCGGCACTATTATCGGCACCTCGCGCACCAACCCCTTTGATGGACCTAACGGCGGACCCGAAAATATCGAAATTATGATGGAACGCCACGGGATTGACGCCATTATTGCTATCGGCGGTGAAGGCACTCTTGCCGGTGCTAAGCGTCTGGCGGATGCGGGTCTGCCCGTCATCGGTGTCCCCAAGACCATCGATAACGATCTGCGCGCCACCGACTACACTTTCGGTTTTGACACCGCTGTTTCTATTGCGACCGAGGCTATGGACCGCATTCGTACCACCGGCGAATCGCATCACCGCTGCATGGTCGCCGAAGTGATGGGCCGCCACGTAGGCTGGATCGCACTGCACTCCGGCATGGCTGCAGGCGCGCACGCTATTCTGATTCCCGAAGTCAAGGTTTCAATGGACGAGATCTGCCACTGGGTGAAAGAAGTGCACGATCGTGGCCGTTCCCCGCTTGTCGTGGTTGCCGAGGGCTTTATTCCCGAAGGCTTTGACGAAGTTCTAGCCAATAAGGGCACGGAAAAGGACGGTCGCCCCCGCCTAGGCGGTATCGGTGAATACCTCACCCAGGAGATTGAGGAACGCACCGGTATCGAAACCCGCAACACTATTCTGGGCCACATTCAGCGCGGCGGCGCACCCACCGGCTACGACCGCGTGCTGGCAACCCGTCTGGGTATGGGCGCCGTCGATATGGTGCACGAAAAGAAGTGGGGCATGATGGTCTCGGTTCAGGGCACCGAAATCAAGTACGTTCCCCTTGAGGAGGCTCTGGACGGTCTCAAGGCGGTACCTCGCGAGCGCTGGGACGAGGCTGCGGTTCTCTTCGGCCGCTAAGGGCTCGGCGGTAGTCCGCCTATCACAGAACGCAACGGGTGCCCGGTCAGAGTGTTTCTGGCCGGGCACCCGCGTTTTCTATGCTCGCATGTTCGTTAGCGTTTGAGGAAGTCCTGCCCCGCAAGGGATTTGCGGGCGATTTCGCCGGCCTCGGGAGAGACGATGAGGGTCTGTGCTGCGGCATATTCGGTCGCAGTGGTTGAGGATTCATCGCTTGAAGCCTCACTGGTATCTACCGCACGCAGAGGTGCCGCAGGGTCCACGGCCCGCTTGATGACGGCGAGCGCTATGGGACCCGCCTCATGGTGCAGCGCCACCGAGGTGATGCGCCCCACCGCACGGGGTTTGCCCTCTACGAAGAGTTCGCTGCCCGCTGCGGGCAGGGTGTGCTCAGAGCCGTCAAGGTCGAGAAAGACGAGGCGGCGCGGCGGGTGTCCCAGGTTGTGCACACGCGCGACGGTTTCTTGTCCCTTGTAGCATCCCTTCTCGAAGTGCACGGCGGTGCGGGTGTAGTCCAGCTCTTGCGGAATGGTTTTGTTGTCGATTTCGGTACCTGCGCGCGGGCGCCAGGCTTCGATGCGCAGCGCCTCCGCCGCCCAGACGCCCGCCAGCTGAGCGCCTTCCGTGAGGGTGGTGAGCTTATCATGGGGAATAATACTCAGGTACCGTTCGTAGTCGGTGCCGGGATGCGCATCAGGCGTTGCGCTGTAATGGTAGCCTCCTTCGACGACTGCCGTCCACGGGTCGCGCCATATCAGTGCATCCGCAAAGACCGGATGGATAGCGCCCTGTTCCCCGCGCGGGTTTCGGGCAGTCTCGATAACGGCGTACTCTCCGCTCATATTCTCAATATCGACGCGAAGCATGAACTTCATGCGGTTCAGATAGTCGGTCAGCGGCTCCGCCTGTGCACCTTCGACGATGAGCCAGAGCGCCTGCCCGTCCTCGACGGCGGCGGGTGCATATTCGATGCGTCCCTGCGGGGAGAGTAGTAAAAATTCTCGGCTGTCCCCCGGGTTCATGTCGGTCAAAATCTGGGATGCGAGGGAGGTGAGCCAGCTGGCGCGGTCGGGGCCGGAGACCCTCACGATGCCGAGGGAGGAACGATCCACGACTACGGGGTCCCCCGTTGTGGCTCCACGGTCGCGGGCTAGGGCGCGCTGTTCGACGAGGGGGTTGCCGTAATGCGCCGCGATGCCCGCATCCGGGCTGTCTGCGGCGAAGGCACCGTGTACCTGCATAAGGGGGCTGAGTGTGGGGGTGTATTCGGGCGCATCGGCGGCGGTATTCTCAACGGCGCTCATGATGTTCCTCTCGTGCTGTTTTTATCGTGAGTGGCGGTCAGGCGGTCTGCAAAACCCGCACACCGCAGCGGAACGGCGGGTATGCGGGTTTTACTCTGCGTGGAGTAGTCCTAGTTTTCGGCGGAGTCTTCTTCTGCGCCGTCGTCGAGGGAGCCAAACATGCCTGTGCCCAGCGAATCGCCGGTCATAGATGAGGTTTTGCGCAGTTCCGCCGAGGCGTGCTTATGCAGGTTGCCTTCCTGATCGGCGATTTCCCAATCCCACATGAGGTTGCCGTTTACAAGGCCCCACAGACGCACGGATCCGGCGTAGTCGTGCGATATTTCGTCGCGCAGCAGGTTACCGGTCTGCATGCGCACAACCGGGCCCTTAATCATGCCTACGTAGTTTTCACTAATGCCGCCGGGGTGCGCGATGGTGGCGATCAGATTGAACCCATCATCTTCGTTGCGCAGAGTTTCAACCGATTCCGCATCGGCAAAAGCGGGGACAATATCTTTGGGTACCAGCCCGAACCCGCCGTCGGCATCCGTGAGGGGGCGGTCGATCTGCCAAAAACCGGTTTCAAGGGTAATCGGGCGCAGTTTCTGCCCGTTATCGTCAAGAAGAAAGGACTCGGCGCGGTATTCCAGGTACGGCAGACCGTCTTGGGTGAAGTTAATAATCTGCCCGAAGGGGGTATTCTCTTGTCCTTCGTACCACATGGTTCCGGTACCTTCCCAGGTACCCAGAAGCCACGCGAAGGGAACGAGCTCAGGGGTTAGATTGGTTGGAATTTCAATTGCCATTCCCCTATTATAGGGGTTTTCTGTGGCCAGCAGTTCAAAACGTGGGCTATTTCGCCATAGGCTGGGATGCACGAGAGCCGGGCATGCAAAAGCCCCCGGCACTGTCTGCGCACCCCCGCCCGGGGTGCCTCAGCATTAACCGGGGGCACCGTGAGCCTTCCTCGGCTCGGAAAAATTTTACGTTCTACTTCTGCCCTGCGAAGAGACCCTTAAGTACTGCGTATGCACCAACGGCGATGCATACCGAGATGAGAGCCATCAAGCAGATGAAGAAGATCTCTAAGTACAAGATGTTGTCCATGCCTTAAAAATACCATAGATAGCTGAACTAAAGCACGGATCACGGCGCTTTCTCCTGGGTAAAAATAACTTTAACGCGTACCGCTGCTGCGTGTTTTAGCTCCGTTGAAGGTACTGTGCCCGAAGAGCACACAAAGGCATGAGTAAAATAGTACAAAACCGTGCGAGTAAGGATTGCAGATTCAGGAGGGTGTATGTACCGCATTGCGTTACTGAGCGATGCGCCACGAGCGCAAGAACTCATTCCTGCCCTCAGCCTGCTCAGCCACCGTGTGATTGAGCTTCCCCTCGATTCGCCCCTGAGTACTATCGGCACGGAACACGATATTGTTATTCTGGATGCGCGCCAAAATCTGCTCAAAGCACGCAATACCGCCCAACTTCTGAAGACTGCGGGGATCACTATCCCGCTCATGATTGTCCTGACCGAGGGCGGAATGGCGGCTGTTTCCGCCTCGTGGCAGGTGGACGATATTGTGCTGGATCAGGCTTCGCCCTCCGAAATGGATGCCCGCCTGCGCCTGTTGGTTACGGCACCCGAGCTCAAAGATACGGATGATCGCAGCCAGCAGATTATCCGCATCGGCAATCTGGTCATTGATGCACAAACCTATTCGGCGCATCTGAACGGAGCGGCACTCAACCTGACCTTCAAGGAATTTGAGCTTTTGAAGTTTGTGGCTCAGCATCCCGGGCGAGTATTTTCGCGGGCGCAGCTACTCTCGGAGGTCTGGGGCTACGACTCGTACTATGGCGGCACTCGCACGGTCGATGTACACGTTCGCCGACTGCGTTCAAAGCTCGGTTCTGAGCACGAACAGATGATTACCACGGTGCGCAACGTGGGATATTCGTTCCACGCGCAGAATACGCATCATGATCCTTCTGCAGAAGACTAACGGCGCGGCGAAATACTTTTCTTTTTCTGGTGCTTCGAAGATTGTGCTTATTGCATCAAACCGGTTCAAACGCAGGCTTTCACCCGGTAGAGTTAAACAGTAGGCAATGTGAAAGAAGGCGAGAATGGCGGCATCACCCGAAAACTTCACCCTCGACTCTGGGCACTACGAAAATATGCCCCTCAATGCTGAGCTTCTAGAGCATTTCACGCAGTTCGCACGCGCCGTACAGAAGCACGACGGTACCCCGGCTTTCTCCGAGCAAACTCTGGTGGAGCTCTCGAAAGCGGTGCGCGGTGAGAGTCTGGTTAAACCGCAAGTTTTCGCATTCACTCCGGCCGCTGATAATCGCGAGTTACAGGCTGTGCTCGTTGCCGTTCCCTCCCCCGAAGACTCCGACGAGCCCGGTGTACTTGAGGCAGCCGTTGACCCGCAGATGCGCGGGCAGGGGCTCGGTTCCGCCTTCTTCACTCGCGTTATTGAGGATTTAGGAAGCGAGGCCGCCAACTACAATCTCTGGGTACACGGAAGCGCAACCGATACCAGTATTGAGAGTCCCACCAATGAGCTCGCCGAAGCCGCAGGTTTCACCCCGGTACGAGTGCTGTACAAAATGGTACTTCCGCTTGACGAGCAAACCCGTGAGAATCTTGCCGAGCTCTCGGATGCGCGCGCCCTGCCCGACTCGCTTGAGCTGCGCACCTTCACCCCCGCCGACGAAAACCCCTGGCTTCGCGTTAACGCGGAAGCCTTCGCCGAGCACCCCGAACAAGGTCGCCTGACTCTCGCGGACTTACGCGAGCGCACCGGCAGCGACTGGTTCCGCCCGGAGGGGTTCTTTCTCATCTCTGAGCGGGAAGACCCGCATAATATTGCGGCGTTTACGTGGACAAAAATTCCTACCGCTCAGACCGAGCCGGGGCAGCCGCTCGATGATCTGGTGCCTGCGGGTGAGATTTATGTGGTGGGGGTCAGCCCAAACGCCCAGGGTAGCGGTCTGGGGCGCACCGTGACCCTGCGTGCCCTGGCGTATTTGGCGCTTGCATCCGACGAAAACGGCGAGCCTCTGCATGCAATCGAACTGTATGTGGACGCCGATAACGCCCCTGCCTTGAAGCTCTACGAGTCGTTAGGGTTCGCAGTTGCGACCGTGGATCGCATGTACGCCCCCGAACGCGGATCCGGCAAGAGTTCGTCTAACGGTGTGGATGCGGGTGTGCTCTCCGCTGTTACCACGGCGGTTATCTCGACCGGCAGCATCTAGCGTTTATTCGGGGTGGGGGCGCGGATCCTTTACCGGCTCATACCCATACCGAACGTTCTTTCTGCGTTGTGCTCGATGACGAGCGGCGCATCGTAAACTTAGTCCCTCAACATAGTAAGGAATAGCCTGTGGCACCCCACCCGCATACCAAAAAGAATACCGAACCGGCACCGCTGACCGGGTTGATTCACATCGGAAACGATATCTCGAAGATTGAGCGTGCCGATACCCGTGCCGACCGCATTGAGGCGGGTGAAAAACTCGATTTGCCCAGCATCGAAGGCGATTTTGGGGCCGAGCGTTTTCTCGACCGTGAAAGCAGCTGGCTCGATTTTAATTCCCGGGTGCTGGAGCTTGCCGAAGACCCTGATCTGTACCTGCTGGAGCGCCTGAATTTTCTGTCTATCGTGGCCTCGAACCTTGACGAGTTCTTTATGGTGCGCGTGGCGGGGCTCAAACGCCGCATCGCTACCGGACTGGCAGTACCTTCCGCCGCAGGGTTGAGTCCTGACGAACAGATGGAAGCGATCTCGACCGCCGCTCACAGCTTACAAAAGCGCCACGCCCAGGTATTTCACGAGCAGATACTCCCGGAACTAGAAAAACAGAACATTCATATTGTGGGCTGGGATGACTTGGATGCAGACGCTAAAACCCGTTTGCGCCAAGAATTCCTGCGCGATATTTTCCCGATTCTCACCCCGCTCGCGGTAGACCCGGCGCACCCCTTCCCCTATATTTCGGGGCTTTCACTGAATCTTGCGGTGCTGGTTCGTAACCCGCAGACCGGCAAGGAACTTTTCGCGCGTGTGAAGGTGCCCGATCAGCTTGACCGCATGATTTCGGTGGATGGTCCCCGCGCCGCCAACACGACCGGCAAGGAATCCCGCTATATTCCGCTAGAGGTTATCATTGCAGAGCACCTTGACACGCTCTTCCCCGGCATGGAGGTTGTTGAGCACCATGTCTTCCGCGTAACCCGTAACGAAGACCTTGAGGTTGAAGAGGACGATGCCGAGAACCTGCTGCAGGCCCTCGAAAAGGAGCTGCTGCGCCGCCGTTTCGGCCCGCCCGTGCGTCTTGAGGTTGAAGATACGATCAACCCCACGATTCTTGACCTGCTTATTTCTGAGCTCAATATCGACGACTCCGAAGTATACAAGCTCCCCGCGCCGCTGGATTTGCGTGGTATGGGCGCGATCGTGCGCGCCAACCGCCCCGCGTTGCACTACCCCAAGCATATTGCGCATACCTCCCGTTGGCTTAACGCCGCCGAAACCGCCAAAGAGGCGGACGTGTTTGCCGCGACCCGCGATCACGATGTACTTTTGCACCACCCCTACGATTCCTTCGCCACCAGTGTGCAAGCATTTCTTGCGCAAGCGGCGGCCGACCCGAAGGTACAGGCTATCAAGCAGACCCTCTACCGTACCAGCGGCGACTCCCCCATTGTCGATGCGCTGATCGAAGCCGCCGAGGCAGGCAAACAGGTTGTCGCCCTCGTTGAGATTAAGGCACGGTTCGACGAGGAAGCTAATATCTCCTGGGCGCGCAAGCTCGAACGCGCAGGCGTGCACGTGGTCTACGGCCTGGTCGGACTGAAAACCCACTGCAAGCTCTCCTTGGTAGTGCGCCGCGAAGGCAACCAGCTGCGCCGTTACGCACACATCGGCACCGGCAACTACCATCCCTCCACCGCACGATTCTACGAAGACCTCGGCATTATCACCTGTGACGAGCAGATTTGTGAGGACGTCTCGCGCCTGTTCAACCAGCTCTCCGGGTACGCACCGAAAACCACCTACAAGTCGCTGCTCGTCGCCCCGCGTTCGCTGCGCAGCGGACTCATTGAGTGCATCAACCGCGAAATTGAGAATCATAAGGCGGGCAAGGAGGCGCGCATCCAGATCAAGTGCAACTCCATGGTGGACGAGGCGATTATCGACTCTCTCTACCGTGCCTCGCAGGCGGGAGTTCCCGTCGATGTGGTCGTGCGCGGTATTTGCGCCCTGCGCCCCGGTGTACCCGGACTCAGCGAGAACATCCGGGTGCGTTCGGTGCTTGGGCGCTTTCTGGAGCACTCGCGCGTCTTCGCGTTTGAGAATGCGGGCGAACCCATCGTCTATATCGGGTCTGCCGATATGATGCACCGCAACCTCGACCGCCGCATCGAGGCGCTCGTAAGGGTCAAAGACCCCCGCCATATCAAGTACCTGCTCGATATGTTCACGGTCTACATGAGCGACGAATCCCGCACCTGGCATCTCTCAGGTGACGGCACGTGGAAGCGTTTCGATACCGATGCCGACGGCAACCCGCTGCGCGATGTGCAGTCCTATTACCTGCGCTCGCGCTCCCGGAAGAACCACGACAAGATTTAGCGGTTTTCCCTTTCCGTAAAATCCATATGCAAGTGGCTTTCAGACCGAAAAGTAGCACTATAGTGAATTTTCGATCTGAAAGCCACACTATATGCCCATAATTGCGCTCCGCAGGGCGCCAAGCCACGTAACATTCGGATTTTTACTACGAAGGTGAACACAAGGTTACGAGACGGTGACGCCTCTGAAGATTTTTCCCCTAGAATGGGAGTACACCGCATCATCACTACCAGCTCGTAGAGGATCCCGTGACCACCGAATCAACGTACTATTCCGCCCACGTATACGATAATTCACTCGCCATCACCCGCACCCGCGAAAACACAGCGCCAGTCGTTGCCGCAGGTGCCCTCGTCTGGCGCTTGCACGGCGAAAAACTTGAAGTGCTCATGATTCACCGGCCCCGCTATAACGACTGGTCCTGGCCTAAAGGCAAGCAGGATGCGGGCGAATCGCTCGTTGAAACCGCCGTTCGTGAGGTAGGCGAAGAAGTCACCCTCAGAATAACCCTCGGCGTGCCGCTGGCGGTCACCAACTATATGGTCTCGGGGCGCCCCAAGGATGTGTTCTACTGGGCCGCACAGTTGCCCGTGGGTGAGCATCCCCGCGCTGACGAAGGCGAAGTTGATGAAATCCGCTGGGTAACCCCCAAAGAGGCACGCAAGCTCTTGAGCAACAGCACCGACCACGAGCCTTTGGATGCGCTCGTTGCTCACCATAAAGCCGGTACTCTGCACACTCGCCCGGTCGTCATTATGCGGCACGCCAAGGCAAAACCGCGGTCTAACTGGACTGCCGCCGACGACGAACGCCCACTCGCGGGAACCGGTAAACGCCAGGCGCTTGCGCATAGCCACCTGCTGGAGGCATACTCCCCCACCCGTTTGCTTTCGTCTCCATGGCTGCGGTGCATGCAGACCGTGGCGCCCTATGCGAACGACCATGCAATCGCGATCAAAGAGAAGAAGTCCCTCTCAGAGAGCGGCGCGGCAGGGCATCCTAAACGCACGGCAAAAGTGACCGAATCGCTGTTCGTAAAGGAAGTTCCTTCGCTGCTATGCACGCATCGCCCCGTTTTTCCGCTAGTTTTTAAAGCTCTTAAAGGCCACCTCATGAAGGGTTCGGCGAAAATTCTTCCCACCGAAGACCCCTATATGGAGCCAGGGGATGCGGTAGTCCTGCAGGTCTCAACCGCCGAGCACGGTGGTATCGTCTCGGTTGAGACCATCCGCCCGGTTATTGATTAGCACCAGAACTTTCGCGGTTCATGCGCATGGAAGTGCGCGAGTTTTGAGCCCCCTCGAAAACTTTCGAGGGGCTCAAGTATTCCAGATGACTAGACAAGCTCATGCAACGCCTCAGGCCCCTACAGGATGTGCTCATATCGGGGGTTCACATCTGGTAACATAAGTTGAGCTTCAACCTTTCACTTAGGTTCAGCATAGTTTCCAGCCACGCATCACGGAAGATACATAAACTATGGGCGAATACGACAACATGCACGTTCTAGAGCGTGATGTTGAGTTCGATTTTAATCATGCCGATATTCTGCTCAGTATATTCAGGTATTTAAAAAGAAAGTTAGAAATACAGCTTCCGGAACGGCAGCGGTATATCGGCATAGCCCAACATGAGTTTAAAGGACATTTCGCACGAATTTTTGATCAGAACTGTAAATATTCCATCTCTGAATGTAAAAATCTGATTACAGCCTTAGGCGATGCCGCCGCCGACCTGCAGAAATATACTGATGCCGCACACCAAGAAAATGAGAATCGTAAAAAATTCCGTGAGGCTATGGCACATTGGGAGGAAGAAAAGAAGAAGATCAGAGATAACATTGAAAATGATAATCGCAATACATTTATAAGTTTTCAGAAAGATCCCGCTGCCTATTACCCTCCCCGACCACAGCCTAATCTAGATAGCGAAGGTCCCAAGTTCGACGAACGCGCCCCGATTATCAAATCCCGTAATACGGGCAGAAATGCAGAGGTTATTGGGCGCAACCGTACGCATCGCGCCGAAAAGAGGGCTCGGGATGCCGCCCAGGATGCTACCGAGACTACATCGGCTATTCCTGGCAACATCGTGAAATTTGCGCAGAAGAACTCCACATTAGATCAAAGAATTGCCGAGCTTTACTCCAATATCACCAAATGCTATAGCTCTTTTGTTGAGCATACATCATGGGGTTTTTTTGATGCTACAAGCCTTTTTAACTCGCTAGCAAAATGGGTTGATGCTAACCAATCTGATGTTCGTTGGATTCTCACTGTTGCGGAAGCTTTCGCGACAGCTGGTTCTCAAGGAATGTTAGGCCCTATTTATTCTGAAGCAGATTTTTTGGATTATCCGCAGTACCTTAATACGGGGTATATCCGGAATTATCTGAAGGAACAGAAAATTTCTACAGATCGTCCGAGTATTGACGTTTCTCGTGCGACAATAACCGGCGCGGTATACTCAGCGGGATATGCGCTTGATCCCGTAAATGTTGCCACAGGGAATTTCATTGAGCATGAGTGTGATCTCTCCTTCGAGCATGCTCCTGCGGCATCGCTCATCAAGCTTGAACGTATGTACAACAGCGTTGCCGTTACCTATCCCGAAGAAGCCCCTTCGGGCATCTTTGGTCTCGGTTGGTTTTCTACGCTTGATACTCAGCTTACGTTGAGTAACACGGGCGCTGTATGGCACACGCCTGATGGTCGGACTCTTGCATTCCCTCGTATGGGCGACGGTTTTGGTCGTGTTCCTTCCGAATCGTATTGGCTTAGCAAAACTGTTCCCGGCGACGAGCTTTACAGCTATGTTTCCACAGCGACGACAAAAGCAATCAAGACGGCAGAGAACGGTGGGCGCAAGGTCAGCGCACCTACTGCACCCGCATATTATTGGGTTGTTTACAATTCCAAGCACGTTCGATACTTCTACGATCCTTCTGGTGCCTGGACAGGCGTGATGGAGGGGCATTATGCAACCTTAACACTGCCTCTTTACTCATCGGATTCCGCAACGGGTGCGTTAGAGCTAACTGACATTGTTCACCCGGCCTCAGGTCGAGGTCTTCAGATACGCTACGGCAACTCACCCCGTGATAACCGTATTCGCCCTGAATCTGCCAGCACCTATTTCATAGATCATGATGTGCAGATACTTGATACCGTCACCTACATTTACGACGATGATGATCTGCTAGCAGCGGTTAACCGTCCTGACGGTATTCGTCGTTACACCCATAACGCTAAGCGCCTTATTGAAGAAGTCTGGGACGTGAACGGCCACCGTGAAGTCACTAATACCTATGACGGCCAAGGACGTGTGGTCCACCAGCTGACAGAACATTCCCGTGAAGTATCTTTCGTGTATGCTCCAGGCATTATGACGATTGTTGCTGACGCGATAACCGGCGACAGCTCTAATATTTGGCGCTCGGATGAACGCGGACGTCTTAGCTCTATGACGGCTGCTGATGGCAGCCGCCAAGTCATGCGCTACGATAAATTCGGCAACCGCATCAGCGTTACTGAACGCGATGGCTCTACGATAAGCCGTTCCTACGACTCTCACAGCCGTTTAGCGAAACAGCTTACCCCCGAGGGCGCACTGTCTAAGTACACCTGGGACGAACATAACCGCCTGCTCACGACCTCTGTATGTGATTTCCGTGATCGGCTCAACCCCGGTGATCCCGTGGTAGTGTCATATACCTACGAACCAACAGGTGCAAACCCAAACCCCATCACTATGACTGATGGGAATGGACATACTACAGAATATAGCTGGGATGAGTACGGCAACCTTCTGAGTGTTACTGACCCCACCGGGGTACGTACCACATACACCTATAACGCACGTCAAGAGCTGATCAGCATAACAAACGGCGTTGGCGATACAGCCCATCTAGAGTACGACAAACACGGTCGAATAGTGCAGGTTAGGGATGCTCTAGGTCACGTAACCTCTACCCATTGGAACTCCGCCGGGCAAATCGCCTCGGTTACGGATGCTGCCGGTTCACGCTGGTCTCTCACGTACCCTGAGCTTGCTCCCGAAGAGCTGGATGTTCCTGCTTTTGTTCGCCAAAGCGACACTCACCGTGTACGCGATACATCGCGCCCTATGGGTCAGCTGCCCGTTTCTTTGACAGATCCTTACGGTCATGTCACGCACTTTGAGTACAATAACGGCAACCAGCTCACCGCTGTCACGGATCCACTGGGTCGTACCAACCGTGCAGTATTTGATGCCTGGGGCAACATGGTCAAGACTATTAATGCCCTCGGTGCCGTAACCAACTATGAATACGATGGCTTGTCACAACTTATTGCGGTGACAGATCCTCTGGGTGCCCGGAGTGAGTTTGACTACGACTTGGCTGGCGAAATCAGCCAGATTACGGATGCTACTGGCGTTGTTACGCACCGCACTGTAAATCGTAGAACGGGCAAAGAAACTACGTCCTCCGGCGGAATACTCGGATCTTCATTCCGTCACGTCGATTATCTGGGACGGGTGATTATTGAGGGCGAGAACAACACCCACTCTTCGCAGCCGGTTAGACGTGCATCTCAAAACTCAAAGTCATCGAGTGCATCCCCAAGAAACAGCGAAACTGTTACCGAGTTTACAAGCTATGACGCCGCAGGCAACCCTGTTGAAACTCTTGATGCTCATGGCGAGCTCACCCGCCGCACCTACGATGCGGCAAACCGGCTGATACGCGAGGTATCTGCGGCGGGACGTACCCAAACATTCGACTATGATCAAGCCGGGCGGCTGCGGCGTATGGGCGTGGGGCTAAGCGTGCCCGAACAGAAGCCGACGGTGGGCGAGAACATGGAGTGGGAAGAGCCTACCGCTTGGGCGTACACAACGCTAACCTACGACGCCGCATCTCGTATTATTGCCCGAACCTATCCTGACGGCACAACTGAGCATACGACGTACGATGCCCTTGGCCGGATTATACGGGTGCAGCATGGGGCTCGCACAGCAACGTATGCATACGACCGGTGCTCACGCCTGATCCGCATGAGTGATAACAGTGCTGGTAACCGCAGATTCATCTATGATGCAGCCGGTCAGCTAGTGACTGCTGTAGATGCCTTAGGGTATCGCACCCATTTCGAGTATGACGCTGCTGGGCAGATGGTGCGCACCCTGGATGCGACCGGTCAGGTCACCACGTATATTTATGATGCCGCAGGTCAGCTTATCCGCACTGTTAAGGGCGCGGGTTCTACGGCAGAGATAACATCTACGTACACCTACGATGCTGCAGGTCGTCTGCTGTCTGAAAATAATGGTGAGCGAACCCGTGCATACTCCTACGACTATCAGGGTGGCGGTCTGCTCGCGTCTTTGAGCGTCAATGGTGTGTGCGCGGCGGAGTATTCGTACTCCCCCGGAGCATCATCTATTGGTCATCGGACCGTGACGGTGCGTGACTACGCCTCAGCTTCTACACTCCGGGATCGCGATTCTTCCACCTTTGCTGGTGTCGAAAAGCCGTACCTTGAGCATCGTTTTGTCTATGATTCCTCCGACCGTCTGATCTCTCGCAGCCGTTCAGGATTCCTAAGATCGGACGAGCAAAGCAACGCTCATGCAGACGATGATATACACGAGCGTCTTCACGCTTTGAATACCTTTATCAAAACCGGCGCATATACGCTAACGTACTCGTATGATGCCGATGGTTATCTGATCACGTCAGTAACCCCTTACGCAAAATCTACACGCACCGTAGATGGTGCCGGTCGAACGGTAGCTGTAACAACACACGCCACGGGACAGCCCGCTCACGACGTTATCTCTTCAGTATTCTCCTACGATCCTCTGGGACGTCTCACGCGGATTCGGGTGGGAGATATGGTGTCTTCCTGGACGCACGAGCGCACTACCGGGCTAATCTCAGACTATGTGCGTGAACAGGCGCTCACCGATGTCCGAGGGTTTGAAGAATCAAAGGTTCTTGAACGCACACAAGTGATCCGTGACCATAACGGTCGTGTGGTTGGGTTAGATTCAACGGGATCTGATACTTCACCGGATGGTCTTGTGCTGTACTCCTATGACGATGCCGGGCAGCTTGTGGGCGCCCGTGCAGCATCCCACGTGTGGGAGTGGGAGTACACAGCCGGAGTCATGATGCGCGAGCGCGTCTTTGCTCTCGATAGTTCTAACGGGTCTAAACGCACGGCTGCAGGTTCTCGTGTTCTGGAGGGTGAGCGTATCTTCACCCATAACGAAGCGAACCAATTAGTCGCCGTTGAGGCTCGCGCATACGCAGGTGCACGAGGCGGCGCTGGGGAGCTTGCCGCTCATACCATCACGGATTACTCCTACAACCTGGCAGGCGAACGTAGTGGTGAAGTCACGACCGATAAGCTCACCGGTGCCTCATACTCTCGCGAATATAGCTGGGGTGCCTACGGCGGCCTGACATCGGTAACAGACTCTGTTTCCTCACGTGTAGGTATTTCACGCACTTCACTGATTGCTGATGCGGTGGGTGAGGTATCCGCTGTTTCTGATGGTGAGGGCATTACAGTGCCTCTCATGTGGGATGCCAGGTCGGATATTCCGCATCTTCTGGGTGCTGGGGCAACGAGCGCGCCTAGCTCTGACGGCGGCTTTTCGCAGGCGGGTATACCCGGCGGAGTGACACCTTGGCATACCCTCAACGTCCCCGGGTTGACCGGCAGCACCTTCGATTCGGCATTAGGTAGCACACCCGGGCTGCCGACAGACTGGGGCGTACCTTCTGCAAGCGCTACCCCGGTGCCCGGGCTGCCCACCGGTTTCGAGTTCACGGGTGCAGGGTCGCTGCGCGTAGCTGGTCTAGATATGCTAGGCGCTCGCGTCTATGACAGCCCTTCACGTCGTTTCCTCTCAACAGACCCGAAGGCCGCAATAGCTGGTTCATCCTGGTTTGCTGACGTTTACGCATATGCAGGCAATAATCCGCTGGAGCATGTGGACCCTCGGGGTGAGCGCCCCATGACGGTTGCAGATTACCGTAAGTATCAGAGCCAAGAAGGCGAACGTTTCGTGCAGCAGAGTCTGCGCCTTCTGGCTCTTGTAGGTGTTATTGGTTCCCTGTTCATAGCGCCGACAAGTATCCTCTTGGCTGGCGGTGTTGGTTTTATTTCTGGTGCCGCCAACGGTGCCGCTGATGGCATGGACTTCCACACCCCCGACGGCAATATCGACTGGGATAAAGTGCAGGCTTACGCCCTTCAGGAAGGCGGGAAAGAAGCACTCACAGCCGCACTCATAGGGATGCTCTTCAAAGCCGGGCCGCCCGTAGCACGCGCCACCGGCAACCAGGCGATGAAAGTCCCCGTTATCTCCAGAACGGTTAATCGGGTTAAGACGTCCCCTGTTGTCATTAAAACCCAAAACACCGTTAACGCCGTCAAAACCCGTATCAATGGAATCCAAGACCGCATTGCCACATGGACGCGCACCAGCCTGCTGGGCATCGAGCACGTAGTGCCCAAAGTGCACCCCACGCCGCACAATAGCCCACATCAGATAGACATACCCAACGGACCCAAACCTACCCATACCGGATCTCTCGACCACAGGACATCAGGAACAGTACACGAACCCAATGTGCAGCTGAAACCTGTGGAGGAACCGAAGGTTGAGAACCTGCCTCCGGCGAAAGGTGTGACGGGTGATTCTCCATCATTAGAGAAACCCACTGCCGAGAGTCGAGAGATGGTGCGTCCTCTAAAGGATAAAAGCGGTATTCAACCGATAGAAACTGAGATTGAAGCTGCACCTCGACCTGTGTCGACGGCCACTGAACTTAAATCTAGCTTAGAAGCTGATATAGCCAAGACGCCGCGCCAAGAAATGCCCGCTGAAGTAGATGGTAAACGAATCGAGTACTATCGAGATCGTGAAAAATTCAAAACTGCTGAAACTGACTATTTCACTTCATCTCCCGAAGAGCAAGCGAAGAAATCTTTACCTAAATTTACTCCCTGGGGGAAAGAAAATGTAGCACCTGATAGGTCTACTGAGCTTAGCGGGCTTGTGGGTAAGAACCGTGAAGATCATAGAATTCTGGAAGCAAATGAATATCAAGGCATGATTCCTTCTCAAGTTAAGGATGGTGCTACTCACATTTGGAAGGAAGGAGATATTCCTAGAGATGGTGAATGGCGTAAACTGGAAAAGCCGAAATTTTACAATAACGAGCCAGAAAATGGCAGTTCCGGTAACATTCTTCCCACTAAGGATGTAAACGGTAATGGTATTACTTATACAGAATATAATGCAATTCCTCGCGCAAAACATATCCAAGAAAATGGGAAAGCCATCGCCCCACAAACAAAACACCGTATAATAGTAGGCAGTAATGGGAGTATGTATTACTCTCCAGATCATTATCACACATTTATTCGTCTTATCGGGTAAAAATCGAGGAAGGAAAATTGATGCCTTATAAAAAGAATTCTTCTAGGAAATTTGTTGCGCCCTTGTTTCTTGCAGAAGATCGATACTGGGAAGATTATATGCGCCCTTACCTCGAGAAAGAAGGATGGTGCGTTGTGGAGGTCGATTGCGCAGGAGTGCAAGGTACTAGGGATTTTGGGTATCGACTTATGGAAGCGATCCGACTTGATTGGGAGAATGAAATTAGTGGTGAATTTGACTCATACTGGGCTGAAGAACTTGCTACTGAAATCGACTGGCTAGATATGCGCCAAGGACTGTTTGTTTATCTTAAACATTTTGAAGATGTTCTAAAGATGGCCGATTATCTGGGGGGTGACAGTTATGCGAACTATGTAGTACGTCTCATTGATTCGATGCAGTTTCATTACCCTATGCGGCCTGCCGGTCATGAAGGGTATGAGGTTCTTTTTGGGTATGGGTTTGAGGTGTCGAAAGATTTTCTCCCTCGCGTTGAGGAGTATTTTGAAGGTCATCAGA
>NZ_KV802312.1:835-1244 GCF_001810635.1 Rothia sp. HMSC067H10 | reverse complement strand
GACAAGAATGGTATCTGGATAACTGACCCCAACGTATACCCTGAGAGCACTTCCTATACCGGCAGTCATGAGGGAGAAAGTTCAAATAGTTAGGTTCCTTTGTCTGTCTGCATTTTAGAGAGAAACATGCCTTATCAACAAGAACGGTCTGCCGTAGAATTTACTGCTCCATCATTATGAAACCTTTGTACGAATTTTCTATAGGAGGTCATGATGACTTATGAGAGAATCTATAGGGATGCGTTTGTTGTTCCTGTTTTCACTTACGAGAGCGGGTATTGGGAGAAGGTGATGAAGCCTCGTTTGCAGCAGCAGGGGTGGTTTATTGTTGAGGTGGATTGTGCTGGTGTGGATACCTCGCATGAACTTGGGCGTAGGCTTTTACGAGCGCTTGGGTTTAATATTGCGC
>NZ_KV802312.1:0-735 GCF_001810635.1 Rothia sp. HMSC067H10 | reverse complement strand
GAATGATATGCGTCAGGGTCTTTTTGTATTCTATAAGAACTTTGAAGATCTCTTTAGCGTCCAGGAAAGTTGTTCACCTTTTTATGCTCCGGAGTATGCCCTTCAACTAGCTGAAAATATGGTTTACCATTATTCCAAATTCCGGGGAAATATTTATGAACAGTACCCTGTGGTGGTGGGGTATGGCGTTGGTCTGCCCACCTCGTATATTCCACAGCTTGAGGAGCTGATGGGTGCGGAAAATGTGATGATTGCCGGTAAAGGTGTGCGATACCCCTGGTCTGATTTTGAAGAAGAACAACGCAGGAACTTCCCGAACGGTGCCCCGGACCCTCTCTACGATAAAGAAGGGATCGTCTATGGGTTTACGATTGATGATAAGGATTCTACCGGAGTCTATGTGGAAGACCCTCGGTATTATCCTGAATCACCATTGTATGACCCTGCTCTTGCCTCGAAGGTGCACCTGGTGCATAGTGAAGATGTTGATGATACAGAATAGTATATAAGCACGTTCGTATATATTGAGGGTTATTCATGATTGGGATACTGCCACTTCATGGATGACCCTCAAATTTTTTATTTCCGCATCATGATGAGCGTTTATTTTGATTAAGGAGTAGAAATATTATGGGTTTCTATACTGATGAGTGGGATGACGTCTTTTTCCCGGTTGTTTATGTGCGGGAGGATGGTGTTTTAGAGCGGCAGTTAGAGCTGTTGCGGCAGGCGGGG
>NZ_KV802311.1:725-162214 GCF_001810635.1 Rothia sp. HMSC067H10 | reverse complement strand
CATCCTGTGTGAAGGTCGCCCCGGAGAAGTCAGCCTCCTGGGCGAAGGTCACCCAGGAGAAGTCAGCCCCCTGGGTGAAGGTCGCCTTGGAGAAGTTAGCCCTGGTGAAGGTTGCCCCGATGAAGTTAGCATGCTGGGTGAATTTCGCCCCGGAGAAGTCAGCCTCCTGGGCGAAGGTCACCCAGGAGAAGTCAGCCCCCTGGGTGAAGGTCGCCCCGGAGAAATTTACTATTGAAGTACCGAAATAACTGTCGTTGAAGTTAACAGGATAGAAGAAATGCGCATCTGAGAAGTCATAATCAAGATCTGACCAGGGACCTGATTTTGAATAATTTATAGATAGATGCTCGCGCATTTCTTTGATAATGCTTTGCCGTACCTGGCGTTCTTCTTCCAGAGCAGCTTTTTCTTGGGCAAAATATTGTTTATCTTCATTAAATTTTTCTATGTCACCGCCGAAATTCTTCTGTAGATCTTTTGCGTAGGGCGCATCTAGTTGTTCAGCGTGTTCTGCAAGAAGGAAAGGGGAACGGATATAGGCGCACAGGTTGTTGATAATGACCTGACCTTCTTTGCGGCGTTCCTCAACATTGGGGATAGTTTTATCATCTGCTAGCCATTCATCAACTAACCCTACGAGAGTGTAGACACCGCCAAGACGGATAGAAGCTTTATCGTTGGACAGCTGCTCGATCGCTGTAGTGTATCGACTGCGCCGCTCTGCATGTACCTGTCGTATATGATCTTGCTCGTTTTTAGCTTTATCTGCTTCAATTTTTTCGCGTTCTTTTGCGATGGTTTCGGTAAAATGGCGAGCTTGTTCGGCGAGTGTCTTTGCCTGGTGGTCTTGCGATGCCTGATAGTTCTGAATATCGGCATCTGCTTTTATTCTGTCTGTTGTGTTTTTGCGGTGAGTTTCCACGAGCCCCAGAACAGCAATAGTGCCACCGGTGACATAGAGGATATGAAGGCGAAGATTCGCGTCGGTTTCACCAGTTAAACCTGTAACGTAGAGTAACCAGGGTCCAAAAATTGCCAGAGCACCACCACTAACTGCAAGCCAGACTAATAGTCGTACAAAGTGCTTGCTAACAAAATTCTCGACTTTACCAACAGGATTAGTGATGTTGGTTTCTTCATGTTCTCTTGGTGTCTCTGTCATCTTGATGTGTTCCTAAGGAGCAATGATTTTCTTTGTTACAAGGAAATCTAATCTGTCATTTTATGTGGGTATACCGTTAGCTGTCATTGTCATCTTTCTGCTCTGAAGATCCGTCCGGGTCGAAAAGTATCGCACCTTTGGGAATCGTGAACTCAATGCCGTTATATTCCGGCTGGGGGTCTTCAAGAGTAATTTGTCGACTATCGGAAGATACATTGAAGTTATAACCTTCTGGATTGACCTTACGGGAGAACCTCGCTCCGAAGAAGTCAGCGTTTCGTGTGAAGATTGCCTCGGAGAAGTCTGCATCCTGAGTGAAAGTCGCCCTGGAGAAGTTAGTGTTTCGTGTGAATTTTGCCCTGGAGAAGTCTGCATCCTGAGTGAAGTCCGCCCCAGAGAAGTCAGCAACCTGGATGAAGATCGTTGCGGAGAAACCAGCAGCTTTGGCGAAGGTCACCCCAGAGAAGTCAGCCTCCCCGGTGCAAGTCACTTTGGAGAAGTCAGCCTTCTCAGTGAAAGTCACCCCAGAAAAATCTAAAAATGTGCAAATATGACTGCTCTCAAAATTAACAGGATAGAAGAATTTTGTATTTGAGAAGTCATAATTAAAAGCTGACCAAGGGCCTGGTTTTTCGGCATCGTGTAGATGCTCATGCATCTCTTTGATAATGCTTAGACGTACCTGGCGTTCTTCTTCCAGCGTTGCTTTGTGTTGCTTAAAGGTTTGCTTATCAGCATCGAACTTTTCTTTATCTCCGGCGAAATCTTTCTGTAGATCTTTTGTGTAGGGCTTATCTAGTTGCTCGGCGCGTTCTGCAAGAAGGAAAGGTGAGCGGATATAGGCGCACAGGTTGTTGATAATGACCTGGCTCTCCTTGCAGCGTCCCTCAATATTGGGGATGGCTATTTCATCTGCTAACCACTCATCTACCAACCCTACGAGAGAGTAGACACCACCAAGGCGAACAGATGCCTCATCGTTATAAAGTTGCTTGACTGCTGTGACGTACCGGCTGCGTCGCTCGGCGTGTATCTGCCGTATGCGATCTTGGTCGTGAGGAACGTCTGGGTCGAAGAGCTCTGCGTCTTTAGGGATGATGAACTTAATGCCGTTATATTCTTGTTCTTTGGTATCAATTTTATAGGGGCTATAATCCGAAACCTCGAAGTTATAATTTCGTGGTTCAGCATTACATGAGAACCTCGCTTTATAGTTTTTATTGTCTAGTGTGTATTCAAATATTGGTTTGTTTTCGAAAGTCGCTCGGTAGAAGTCAGCACTCTGGGCGAAGGTCACCAAGGAGAAGTCAGCATCCTTAGCGAAGGTCACCAAGGAGAAGCCAGCACTCTGGGCGAATGTTGCCCCATGAAAGTTTGAGAAAGCGTCAAAGTGGCTAAACATAAAATTGGTAGAGTAAAAGAAAAGGGCATTTGAGAAGTCGTAATCAAATTTTGACCAAGGGCCTGGTGCGCCGATGTCTTGTAATCGTTCGCGTATCTCTTTGATAATACTTTTTCGTACCTGACGTTCTTCTTCTAACGTAGCTTTATCTCGGGCGAAGGATCGTTTGTCTGCATCAAACTTTTCTATATCCCCGCCAAAATCGTTCTGTAGGTATTTTGCGTAGGGTTTATCTAGTTGGTTAGCTCGTTCTGCAAGTGGGAATGGAGAACGGATGTATGCGCATAGATTATTAATAATATTTTGTGTTTCTTTACGGCGTTCTTCTTCGTTGGGAAGAGTCTTCTCATCAGTCAACCACTCATCAGCTAAACCAGCAAGAGAGTAAACACCTCCAAGGCGAACAGAAATATTCTCGTTGAATAGATGTTCGATTGCTTTGGTATATCGGCTGCGGCGTTCAGCATGTACCTGTCGAGTGTGGTCTTGGTCGTTTTTATCTTTCTCAAGATTATTCTTGCGGTGTGTCTCTCCTAATGTGATGACACCTAAGAGTCCACCTACTGTATATATCAGTAGTTGGCGCAATACAGGACCGTCATCATCTTTGTTGAAACCTGAGTTGAGGACTATTGGAAGGAAAAATGCCCACGTGCCGCCGAGAATGGCAAGTGCTCCAAGCCATATGTAAAACGTTCTCAGCCATTCAAATTTTTTTATTACCTTTTCGGGTTTTTGTATATATCTCATGACTGACAGGATTACAAGCCCAATAGCTATAAGTACCAGGGGTACCGTTACAATCACCAGAGCCCAAAATGCTGTTCTGGAGTTTGTTGCACCCAAATCTGTTCCAGCCTTTCCTTCAACCTAGAGCGAACACTCACCCTCCATCATAGGGCGAGGGTGACCCTATGTATCGGATTTTCCGTTGTTAACCTCACGCACTGCGTGAGGTAGAGGCAGTGTTGCCCTGGTGATCGCGTGGATTATTGCCCATAAATCCCTTAGTTTTCGTGTCTTGTCGCTCCAGAATCACCAGCACATCGACCCTTGCCGCCTAACCCTAACCCCCATCCACTTCAAAAAATTGAGTCTTTTTCACTCAAGTCTGTTGACATACACCCAAACATGTGTAAGACTTGAGTACATGAGGCTCAAGGGGTCACTCACCGGGCAGCATCCCAGCACATCTTCACTGTGCATGCGCTCGGTCTAAAAACCCCTTACGCCCCGAAGATTTAACCAAGGAACCCGCCTCGCCAAGAAGCGGGGCATAACACTAAGGAGTACAAAACATGGCACGTGCAGTTGGTATTGACCTCGGCACCACTAACTCGGTCGTATCCACCCTTGAAGGTGGCGAACCGGAAGTTATCCCTAACGCTGAAGGCGCCCGCACCACCCCCTCCGTGGTCGCATTCTCCAAAGATGGCGACGTTCTGGTGGGCAGTGTAGCAAAGCGCCAGGCGGTCACTAACGTTGATCGCACCATCTCGTCCGTCAAGCGCCATATGGGCACCGACTGGACGACGGAAATTGACGGCAAGAAATACACCCCGCAGGAAATTTCTGCACGTATTCTGCAGAAGCTCAAGAACGACGCTGAAGCATACCTGAACGACAAGGTGACCGATGCGGTTATCACCGTTCCCGCATACTTCAACGACGCTGAGCGCCAGGCCACCAAGGAAGCCGGCGAAATCGCAGGTCTGAACGTTCTGCGTATCGTGAACGAGCCGACCGCAGCTGCACTGGCTTACGGCCTGGACAAGGGTAAAGAAGACGAACTGATTCTGGTCTTCGACCTTGGCGGCGGTACCTTCGACGTCTCCCTGCTTGAAGTTGGCAAGGACGAAGATGGCTTCTCCACCATTCAGGTGCGCGCAACCAGCGGCGACAACCGCCTGGGCGGCGACGACTGGGATCAGCGCGTTGTGGACTGGCTGCTTGAGCAGGTCAAGTCCAAGACCGGTGCAGACCTCTCCAAAGACAAGATCGCTCTGCAGCGTCTGCAGGAGGCAGCTGAGCAGGCTAAGAAGGAGCTCTCCAGCGCATCCAGCACCAACATTTCGCTGCAGTACCTCTCGGTAACCCCCGAAGGCCCGATTCACCTGGACGAGAAGCTCTCTCGCGCAAAGTTTGAGGACCTCACCAGCGACCTGCTCGAACGCACCAAGAAGCCCTTCCAAGACGTTATCAAGGAAGCAGGCATCAAGGTCTCGGATATTTCCGAGGTCGTGCTCGTGGGTGGTTCCACCCGTATGCCCGCAGTGGCTAACCTGGTGAAGGAACTCACCGGCCGCGAACCCAACAAGGGTGTTAACCCCGATGAGGTTGTGGCAATGGGTGCAGCCCTGCAGGCAGGCGTGCTCAAGGGCGACCGCAAGGACGTTCTGCTGATCGACGTGACCCCGCTGTCCCTCGGTATCGAAACCAAGGGTGGCGTGATGACCAAGCTGATCGAGCGCAACACCGCTATTCCGACCAAGCGTTCTGAGACCTTCACGACCGCTGAAGACAACCAGCCTTCCGTGTCGATTCAGGTGTTCCAGGGTGAGCGCGAATTCACCCGCGACAACAAGAACCTGGGTACCTTCGAGCTGACCGGTATCGCCCCCGCACCGCGTGGCGTACCCCAGATTGAGGTCACCTTCGATATTGACGCCAACGGCATTGTGCACGTCTCCGCAAAGGACAAAGGCACCGGTGCTGAGCAATCCATGACCATCACCGGCGGTACCTCCCTCTCGAAGGAAGACATTGACCGCATGGTCAAGGATGCTGAGGCTCACGCAGAGCAGGATAAGGCACGCCGCGAGGCAGCCGACACCCGCAACGCAGCCGAGTCTGTGGCATACTCCGTCGATAAGTTGCTGAAGGAGAACGGCGAGAAGCTGCCCGAAGACGTCAAGACTGAGGTTCAGGGCGATGTCGACGAGCTCAAGAAAGCTCTTGAAGGCGATGACGACGATGCCGTGAAGTCCGCTCTTGAGAAGCTGCAGGCATCCCAGACCAAGCTGGGCGAGGCTCTGTACGCTTCCGCACAGGCAGAGGCTAACGCAGACTCCGCTTCTTCCTCCAAGGAAGATGATGAAGATGTGGTAGATGCCGAGGTTATCGACGAGGACGAAGACGAGAAGAAGTAATCATGGCTGAACACGAAAACACTGCGGGAGACCCGCTGGAGGAGGCATTCAACGCCCCTGCCGCCGAGGGTCACCCCGAGGCCGAGGAAGCCCCTGCCGCAACCGATCAGGCTGCGGCGGGGGAAACCCCCGAGCCGAGTGAGGAAGCACCCTCAGAGGATGCGAAACTCGCGGCAGAACGCCTGGACAGCCTGCTTCGCCTGCAGGCGGAGTTCACGAACTTCAAGAACCGTGCCGCCCGCGAGAAGGAGCAGCTTCGGGAGTTCGTGGCGAGCGATATTGTGAGCCTGCTTCTGCCGGTGCTCGACGATATTGATGCCGCACGCAAGCATGGCGACCTGCAGGAAGGCCCCTTCGCCGCGATTGCCACCAAGCTTGAGGAAACTCTTAGCAAGCAGGGTGTGGAACGCTTCGGTGAGGTGGGCGAGCCCTTCGACCCGAATATTCACGAAGCGGTCATGCAGCAGCCGACCAGCGAGGTAGAACCGGACCACATTTCGATGGTTCTGCGATACGGGTACCGCGTGAAAGAGCGCGTGGTACGCACCGCCCAGGTTGCGGTGGCTGCCGCCGAATAAACACTCCGTAGAGCATACAGCGGGCGGGTTCTTGAGAAATTGAGAACCCGCCCGTTTGCCGCATATTTCCGCGGATTTTCTGGGATTTCTCTTCCAAAATTGAGTCTAGTAGACTAAACTTTATATAGGATTAAAAACTAAGGTTGTGCCCCTTTGGACGGGGCGTTACAAGAACCCCGGACGACGGGAAAGGAGAACACATGGCAAGCGAAAACTGGTTGTCAGAAGACTTTTACAAAACGCTCGGCGTGAAAGAAGACGCCTCTGAATCTGATATTAAAAAGGCCTACCGCAAACTCTCGCGCAAATACCACCCCGACCTAAACCCCGGGAACGAGACAGCCGAGAAGAAATTCAAGGAAGTCTCCGAAGCCTACGATGTGCTTTCGGATAAGAAGCAGCGCGAAGAATACGACCAGATTCGTAAATACGGTGCCGCAGGGTTCGCCAATGGCGGCTTCGGTGCGGGCGCTGGCGGATTTGGCGGTGCCGGTGGGTTCGGCGGATTTAACGGCCAAAACGTGCACTTCACCACCGGCGGCGGCGCCGAAGGCATCAACATTGAAGACCTGCTTGGCGGGCTCTTCGGTGGTGGTGCTGGAGGAGCGGGTGGTTCACGCCGTACCGCCGGGTTCACGAGTGCCGACTTTGGGGATGCCACCGGGTTCGGGGGCGCTCAAGGCTTTGGCGGCGGGCGCCAACATGCCCCGCAGGACAACAACCTTTCCACCAGCACGCGCATTACCCTGCCGCAGTCGTACACGGGCACCAAGGCGACCGTGTTCCTGCCGGACGGCACGAGTACTGAGGCGCGCATCCCGGCGGGCGTGAAGGACGGGCAGAAAGTGCGTGTGCGTGGCAAGGGACGCCCCGGAACTGGTGGTGACCTGATCGTGACCGTGCGCGTCTCGGATGACCCGCACTACAGCCGCGAAGGAAACAACCTGGTGCTGCGCGCCCCCGTCACCCTGGATGAGGCAGTCAATGGCGGTGTGCTGGAAGTGCCCGTACCCGGCGGTAAAACCGTCAAACTGCGGCTGACCCCCGGCAGCGTGGGTCGTAAACTGCGTGCGAAAGGACGCGGGTTCACAACCAAGTCAGGCACCGGCGACCTGCTGGTGATCCCCGAGGTACACCTGCCGCAGAACCTAAGCGATGAGGCGAAGGAAGCCTTCGAAAAGTTCATTGCTCTGGCGCCACAGGAGAACCCCCGTGAGGACCTTTTGAAGAAAGTTAGGTAGCTTATGAGTGCCCATAATAAGCAGTCATCGGCGTCTGCCTACAGCGCCGACCGGCCGGTTTTTGTGATTTCGGTGGCGGCGGAGCTGGCGGGCATGCACCCGCAGACACTCCGCCAATACGACCGCTTGGGGCTGGTGCAGCCTTCGCGTGCGCCGGGCAAGACCAGGCGCTATTCGCAGCGCGATGTGGATTTACTTCAGCGTATTCAGCAGCTCTCGCAGGAGGGCGTTTCGCTTGAGGGAATCCGCCGGATTATTGAGCTTGAAGAGATGGTGGAGGAACACCGGGATCATATTGCCCGCCTGCAGGCCCAGCTTGAGGATGCGCACGCCAAGTTGGGGCTGGCGGAACGAGTGTTCGCAGCCAGCACCCGCGGGGATGTGGTGAACATCCAGCGGGGGCGGCGCCCGGCACCGCGCAAACGCTCCTCGGCGGTGGTGCTGTACCGGCAGAAATAGTTTTACCGTGGGTGGTTCTCAACCGACGACAACGTAACGTGACATGTCAGCTTAGCCATGTGCTTACTTCACTCTTTACGAGTGTCAGGCGGGCGGCGTGCCTGACCCGACCACGGCGTAATCCTTTTCGGGGCAGCGATATCCTTTGCCTATATGCGAGTTGTCGGAGTTAACGCAGCGAAGCGAGTATGCCTCCGGCTGTTTGAGCAAGGGCAACATGGTATCGTTACCCCTTCCCAAGCAGATAACTTATTTACGCCTGTAGGTCAGGTCGTGGGCACGGCGGCCCGCCTCGCGAGCCTTCCTCTCAAAGCTAGTCAGGATGCGCCCCTCCCAGCGCGGCGCCCAACCACCCACGGGGTCGTCCTCGGTAGCGCCTTCACCGGCATGCATGTTCTCGAAATCGGGGTGCGCCTCCATGACGTCGCGCATTACGTGGGCGTATTCTTCCCAGTCGGTGGCTAGGCGCCAGATTCCGCCGGGTTTGAGCACGCGCGCAACCTTGTCGGCAAAAGCGGGGGAGACCAGGCGGCGTTTGTGGTGGCGTGACTTGTGCCAAGGGTCGGGGAAGAAAACCCAGAGCTCATCAACCGAATTTTCTTCCAGCATGTTATCGAGCAGTTCGGGGGCGTTAGCCTGAGCGACGCGCACATTCTCAACCCCGGCTTGCCCCATCTTGAGCAGCAGATCCGCAATGCCGGGGGTGTAGACCTCAACGGCAAGGAAGTTTGCCTCGGGCATTTCGGAGGCGCGGTGCACGATTGCTTCGCCCAGCCCGGAACCGATTTCGACAACCTGGTAGGCTTCGCGCCCGTAGATTGTGACCGGGTCGAAGGTGGCTTCGGGGGCTACAGAGGTATCTGCCCGCAGCCGGGGTATATCGAGCACATGGGTTTGGGAGTAGGTGTCCCACGCTTTTTGGCGGCGCGAGGTCAGGCGGTCGCCGCGGCGCACGAAGGAATAAGGCTGGCGGAAGAACTCGGGCGGTACCGTTTTCTTCTCGGGCGTCTGGGATGCATCGGCGTTAGCCGATGCGGTGGTCTGCGCGTTCTGCTCTTGAGATGACATACCTATCAGGATAACGTAGCGGCGCGCGGAGAGAGGCACTGTTAAAAATTCTGGGGAGTTAAAAATTTCGGGAGCAGTTTTTCATTGTACTGAAGAAACTGCCCCCGTTTTGCCTTTGCGACCGCAAATTCGCCGTGCAGGCTACTTTTTCTTGCTGGAGAACAGCAACGCCAGACCCGCGCCGAGAATCACGATGTTGTTGGCGAGCTGCTGCCCATCCAGGGTGGGGCGGAATGCGCCGTCATGCATGTCGGGGTTGCGGAAGTACATGGTCATGAGGTTCGCGCCGAAGGCTGTCAGCCCTGCACCCGCGAGGCGGGCAGGAATAAAGGGGGTCAGCAGGGTGGCGCCGAGTGCGGTTTCCGAGTAGGAAATAAGTTTGCCGAAGGTTTTGGGGTCGAGCTTGGCGACGGCGGGCACACCGGATGCCGCCATCTGCTGCAGATATGCGTAGGTACCTTCGTCGGCGCCGAGTTTCTTGATGCCTGCATCGAGCACGAGCGCGCCCGTGGTGAGGCGCAGTGCAGCATTTGATAGTTTACCCATGAGTGAGTGTCCTCCTGATGTTTTGTGATGAGATGAGTGATGCGGTGTTTCCGCACCGGGCATTGCAATTGTAGCGGCAAACCTCAGGAAAGTTTATTTAATCGTAAAGTTTTAACATAATTTTTGCGGTAAGCATTATTTTTCAGCGTTTTAGCGGGGGAGAGTGCTGGCTGAGAGAAGCATCGTCGGCGTGTCGCCACCCCCAGATAGCATAGGCTTAGCCAAGGTTCATGCGAGGTATGCATCTTTTGCGGGTAGAATTCTGTGTAGTCATGGCGTAACGATGCGATTTTCCGTGAGCCGTGCTCGTGCGAAAATCTGAACTGCATCGTGATGCCCCGAAGGTCGGGGCTTCCTGTTGAGGTTGTAGCCCGCAGGGCAGAGCACACACAGAAAAGAGGAATAGTGACACAGCGGCCTTCCAAGCATACAGTTACCGAGAATGAGAGTTCCACGGGTGAAGAGAGCCTGCAGCGTGGATTAAGTTACAGGCATATCCAGCTCATCGCTATCGGCGGTGCAATTGGTACGGGGTTATTTTTAGGATCGGCGAAGACTATTTCGCTGACGGGCCCTTCCATCGTATTTGTCTATGCGATTATTGGCATCATTATCTATTTTGTGCTGCGTGCGATGGGCGAGATTCTGCTGTCGAACCCTAAGTACAAGTCATTTACCGATTTCGTATCTGATATTTTGGGTACTCGCGCGGGCTTTTTCGTCGGCTGGTCGTACTGGTTCTTCTGGGTGACCACGGGTATTGCGGATGTGCTGGCGATTACGGATTACACGCATTACTGGTTCCCCGAGCTGCCCTCATTTATTCCTGCACTTATTGTGATCGGGGCGCTGTTGGCACTGAACCTGCCGTCGGTGAAAAACTTCGGTGAGATCGAGTTCTGGTTCTCCATGGTTAAGATCGTGTCGATTCTGGCGCTTATCGCCGTGGGTGCCGTGATGGTCGTGTTCGGGTTTACGAGCCCGGATGGAACGGTCGCCTCGATCACGCACCTGTGGGATCGTCCGGGACCTTCGGGCAACGGGGTGTTTATTCACGGTCTGACGGGGTTCTTAGGCTCGTTCCAGATTGCGTTGTTCGCGTTCGTGGGCGCTGAGCTGGTGGGTACCGCCGTGGCAGAAACGAAGAACCCCGAACGTACCCTGCCGCGCGCAATTAACGCCGTGCCGCTGCGCATGGTGCTGTTCTATGTGCTGCCGCTGTCGGCGATTCTTGCGGTGACTCCCTGGGATAAACTCGACCTTAATATGAGTCCTTTCGTGGGGATGTTCTCACTGGCGGGTGTGTCAATTGCCGCCTCGCTCATTAACTTTGTGGTGCTGACGTCGGCAACGTCTTCGGCGAACTCAGGTATTTTTTCGACCTCGCGCATGGTGTATGGGCTGGCGGAGGATGGGAATGCGCCTTCCTTCCTGAAGAAGCTCTCGAAGAACGGCGTACCCACGAACGCCCTGTACCTGACGACGGTTCTTCTGCTCTTTAGCCTGGTGATGCTGGCGTTTGGGCGTGAGCTTCTGGAAGCGTTTACTGTCGTGACTTCGGTGGCCTCAATTATGGGTATTTTCACATGGTCGATGATTCTGGTGTCGTACCTGGTATACCGCAAGAAGTTCCCTCAACGGCATGAATCCTCTCAGTATAAGATGCCGTTCGGTCGCACGATGAGCTGGGTTGGCTTGGTGTTCTTCGCTCTGATGATCTATGCCCTGAGCTTGCAGCCAGAAACCGGGTTGGCTCTGGCGCTTAGCCCTATATGGTTTATCGGCGTCGAGCTTGGGTACGAGGTGATGGTGCGCCGTCATGCACGTAAGCGCCTTCTTACGGAGTCGGCGCGGGCGGAATCTGAGTAGCGAGTCTTATTTATTCCTTATTAGCGGGCGGGATGCGGTGCGTAGAGAAAACGTGCGGCATCCCGCCCGCTGTATCTTATGGGGCGATGGCATACGGCATGTACCAGAACAGACCCCAATATGTATAGATATTCTTAAATTTGTATAGAAATCATATATGATGAGAATTTTTCTTTTGAGAATGTGGCGAGCTAGGCAATAAAGGGATGTACCTCACGTGCGCTGTGTTTTCCGAAAGTAAGGCTTATTGTCAAGGGTTTTTCACAGATTCCTTCCGAAATTTTTTGAATTTCGATATAAAGATTTTATTATTCGTGACGCATGCTATAGATACGCGACACACTTCTTGGAGATAATTACACAATACCGTCCCTGTTATGTAGAATATATATTCAAAAGTTGTGATAGCTCACCGTATCTTACGGGCTGAGTGCTGCACTTGCCGCCCCGAAAGCCGGGGCTGTCCCGCTCGGCTGCGGGACCCAACCACGAAAGAGGAACTGTCATGCAGCAACCTCACGATAATGCCGCATCGGCGGCAGACACGACAGATAATGCTGAAGAACTGCACCGCGGGCTGAGCAACCGACACATCCAGCTCATTGCTATCGGCGGTGCTATTGGTACCGGGCTCTTCATGGGTTCCGGTAAAGCAATTTCTAAAGCCGGTCCATCTATCCTCTTGGTTTACATGGTTATCGGCGCCGCTATCTTCTTGGTGCTGCGTGCGATGGGTGAGATCCTTCTATCAAACCTGAAATATAAGTCATTCTCAGACTTTGCTACCGACCTGATCGGGCGCCCCGCAGGGTTTTTCCTCGGGTGGTCGTACTGGTTCATGTGGGTAGTCACCGCGGTCGCAGATATTATCGCAATCGTGGGCTATACCGAGCTGTGGTGGCCCGATTTACCGAAAGCGGTTCCAGCACTCGTCGTGATTATTGCGCTGCTAGCGCTGAACCTGCCCTCGGTGAAGAACTTCGGTGAGATCGAGTTCTGGTTCGCCATGATTAAGATTGTTGCCATCTGCGCCCTCATTATCGTGGGTGCCATTATGGTTGCTACGAGCTTCACGACACCCAGCGGTGCTCACGCTCAGGTAGCCAACCTATGGAACGACGGTGGGTTCTTCCCCAACGGTGCCACCGGATTCTTAGGCGCCTTCCAGATCGCGGTCTTCGCCTTTATGGGGTCCGAGCTGGTAGGTACTACCGCCGCCGAAACCCAGAACCCCACGGTGACCCTGCCGAAGGCTATTAACTCAGTGCCGGTTCGTATTCTCATCTTCTACGTGGGTGCCCTGATCGTTATTCTGATGGTAAACCCCTGGCGTGAAATTGATCCGGCCAAGAGCCCCTTCGTGACCATGTTTACCCTCGCCGGTATTGCCATTGCGGCGCATATCGTGAACGTTGTGGTGCTGACCTCGGCAACATCATCGGCGAACTCGGGTATCTTCTCGACCTCGCGCATGGTGTACGGTCTCTCCCAAGAAGGTTACGCGCCGAAGTTCCTTGGTAACCTTTCCGGTGGCGGCGTTCCCCGCAATGCGCTGTTCCTCACCTCGATTCTGCTACTCTCCAGCATCGCCCTGCTCTATGCTGGCGACTCGATTATTGAGGCGTTCACGCTGGTCACCACGATGGCGGCAGTACTTGTGATCTTCGTATGGTCGATGATCCTCGTCAGCTATCTGTGCTACCGCGCGAAGCGCCCCAACCTGCACCGGGAAACCACCTATCCCATGCCCGGCGGCGTGGTGGCATGCTGGATCGTGCTTGCGTTCTTTGCTTTCATCATTGGGATTCTTGCTACCGATAAAGACACTCTCACCGGTCTGATGCTCATGCCCATCTGGTTCATCCTGCTGACTATCGGGTGGTTCGTGAAGAACAGCATCAACCCCGAAATCCCGGAGACCAGCATTACGCAGTCGCATCCGGTGGTGGATATGAAGGCACCGAAGAACAACAAGTAAGGACACTTCGGCGAATATCTGTTCCGCATTACTTCCGGTATAAAAAGGCTCTTGATGTGACTAGGGCGGCGTTACTAACGCTTTATTCACATCAAGAGCCTTTTAGCGCTATAGGGGAGGAGAAACGGAAGAATCCGCGCCCCGGCTTAACCCGCTTCGGTACCCGAGGTATCCTCGGCATCCAACACCAGGTCATCCGTGCGGTAGTAGTCCCAACGGGAACAGCCCATACCCCAGCGCATCGCCTGTACTACATCCTGCGCGGCCTCATGCGGGTCAAAAACATTCCGATTCCACATAGGCTGCATGGGGGTCGGCGCCGCCCACCCGTGCGAACGCAGGTAATTGGTACTGAACTTGGGCAGAACCTCAGCCTCCATTGCGATTTCGCACAGAAACCCGGCGGGGGAGCGGTAGATACATACAAGCGGCATCGCGTTAGCATGCGCGGCGCTCGTGAGCACATAGTAGGTGCGCAGATGCCTGCTCCAGGGCAGGCTCGCCAAACGCTGACCGAGTGAGTTCGTCACCTCGTCCCAACGGTCACGGACAGAAACCGTCTGCTCAGACTTCACAACCCCAATACCCTGCACCGCAAGCTGCTCGGGCGAAATACTGGGCGGATGTGGCGGCACCCGCACCGGTGCGACCTCTCTCTTCGTCATCTGCAGGGCATCGGTCACCATTGTGCGGCCCACCTGCAAGGCGGTACGCCACGACCCGTACTTCGCGCGCACCGCCGCTAGAAACGGCACCCGGCCCAGATTACTGCGCATGGTAGACCAGGTTCCGTAGGCAAGCACCGTCGGCTGCCGATCATACCGAATACAGTAACTCATGAAACTGCCCAGCTGGTTGCGGAATTCCATATCCGTGAGCGAAGTACCGCCCAGCTGCCAGTTGTATTCCTCATAATCGGGCGGACACACACCGGTGCGCAGCATGGCGGTTGACCATCCGCCATCACCCAGCTGATCACGAATGCTCTCGCAGGAGGGCGGCCATACAAACGAACCGTGCGCCACGTCTTGGGACTCAGCCGGAAGATGCTGGCACACATCGCGGTAGGTAAGCTCGTCAAGCTGCGTATATGGATGCAGCGCCAAGTACTTGAGTCCAGCACCCACCTTCCCTAGAATCAGGGCGATATTCTGCGGTGAAACCCGTGCGCTCTCCAATAAGCGCAGCATATCCGCCATGACCGTTGCATCCAGAGTTGTTGCGGCATAGGAACCATCAGGTGCCAAACCGTAAGCCTCTGCTACCGCATACCAGACGGCGGTCGCCAGCAAAACATGGGTGGGAGTCTGCTCGCCGTGTGAACCAAACTCCCACATGCCAGAATCTAAAGCAAAATCAAGATGTTCCCGGTTAACCTGCGGAAAAAGAACACGAATACGCCGGTGCGTTTCGCTCGGAGTCCAGCCCTGCGCAGCCAATGCGGTAATCAGCGTGCCAAATTGCTGATGAAATTCGGCGTACCCCGGCGGCAAGGACGAACGTGAAGGCGCCTGTGCGCGATCGTCAGCACGACCATACATGCGAAACCTTCTTTCGGGCGGCTATTTCAGCCAGTCCACCGTGAACCGGCTACCGTCATGTCATCTTCTATGCCCCGGCGCATAACTTCTGCACAATCGCCGGACTATCTGAAAAATAGCGATGTGATGTTATTACCCATTCTAGATGCGGGACCATAGCTGTAAAATTTATTACGCTCCGATGCGCAACATACCCCGCGCCGCACGCCCCGCAAGACTGGCACAGCACCCCCGAGAATGCGAAACTGAGAGAATGAGCGAAAAACACGAGCGCACCGAAGCTACGAACACCCGCATCCTGACGATGCTCTCTAACGAACTAGACCTCAAACCCACGCGTGTTCGTGCCGCCGTAAACCTGCTCGACTCCGGATCTTCGGTTCCGTTTATCGCTCGATACCGCAAAGAAGCTACGGGCGCGCTCACCGACACCCACCTGCGTGCTATCAGCACCCGGCTTGATGCCCTGCGTGCGCTCGAAACTCGCCGCGAGAATATTCTCAGCTCGCTTGCTCAACGCCGCGAAGACGGGCTGATCGATCCGCTTACCTACGAACAACTCATCACGGGGGTGGGGGCGGCATCCAGTAAACAAGACCTCGAAGCGCTCTACGCGCCCTACCGGAGTGAGCGCATCACCAAGGCGCAGCGTGCCCGCGCGGCAGGTCTGGAGGCGCTCGTTGAAGATCTGCTCGAAGTTCCGCTTGCCGGGGTCTACAATATTGCCGCAGCCTATGTGGACGAACCGGATGAAACTGACGATAAACATGCTGCAGATGCCGGAAAATCCGAAGACACCGGAATTACAACGGTGGAAGAAGCCCTTGACGGTGCCCGCGCTATCCTGATCGACCGGGCGCTGACCGACCCAACGCTCGCCGAACGTCTTCACGAAAGAATGGTTGCCACCGGAATGATCTCTAGTCGAGTTATCGCCGGGAGAGAAGCCGAAGGGGCAAAATTTGCCGACTATTTCGACTTCTCCGATAGTATCAGGCGTATCCGCCCGCACCGGGTTCTCGCCCTGCTTCGCGCCAAAGAAGCCGGAATCGTGCGGCTCAGTATTGACGGTGCCACACCAGCTCCGCCCCTGAGCAAACTCCGCGGAGAAGCGCGTGCTGCTGCGCTTGCCCTCGCCGAAAATTACGAGAACGTTCGTTCGGGATACGAGCGTGAAGTTGCCGCCGCGCTGCGCATACCCGTGCAGGTTCTCAACACCGTCGACAGTGAAGACCGTGTGCTCGGCTGGCTTGCCGCAACCGTGCGCACCGCATGGCGTAAACGGCTACACCCCCGCCTGGCAGACCGCATACGCAATGCCCTCTTCGAGATGGCAGAACGCGAAGCCATCACCGTTTTCGCCTCGAACCTGCGCGACCTTCTGCTTGCCGCGCCCGCCGGGCAAAAAGTCACCCTCGGGCTTGACCCGGGGCTGCGTAACGGCGTGAAATGCGCAGTTATTGACGGCACCGGGCACGTTCTGAAAACTTTTACGGTGTACCCGCACGCGCCTCGATACGACCGTGCCGGTGCGCTCGCTGCCCTTGAGGATGCGGTGCTCACCCACGGCGTGGAACTTATCGCCATTGGCAATGGCACCGCCTCACGTGAGACGGATAAACTTGCCGCCGAGCTGCTGGCGAAGCTGCGTTCTCAGGGGTATAAGGCGGCGCAGAAGGTTACCGTCTCAGAAGCGGGGGCATCCGTATATTCGGCCTCTGAAATCGCCAGCGAAGAGCTGCCCGATCTTGACGTAACGGTACGCGGCGCGGTCTCGATCGCTCGGCGGCTGCAAGACCCGCTCGCCGAACTCGTCAAAATTGATCCCCAGTCCTTAGGCGTGGGGCAGTACCAACATGACGTCAGCGTGACCGCTTTAAGACGCGCCCTCGATAATACGGTTGAGGACTGCGTAAACGCGGTGGGGGTCCACCTAAACAGCGCATCCGCCGCACTGCTTGCGCGTGTTGCCGGTTTTAACCGCACGATTGCCGAAAATATCGTGGCGTACCGGGACGAACATGGGGCTTTCACCACCCGGGAAGAGCTTCTGAACGTGCCTCGGTTAGGGGCTAAAGCCTATGAACAGGCGGCGGGATTCGTGCGGATTCTGCACGGTACCGAACCGCTGGATGCCTCTGCCGTGCACCCCGAGTCGTACCCTGTTGCGCGGCGTATTATCGCCGATGCGCGGCGGAATCACGGGGCGCTCTGGCAATCCGGGCGGCTTATCGGCAGTGACGGGGAAGACCCGCTCACCGCGCTCGACCCCGCCGACTATGTGAACGAGAGCATCGGTGAATACACCGTGCGCGATATTTTTGAGGAGTTGCGCCGCCCCGGGCGTGACCCGCGCCCCGAATTTCGTACCGCACACTTCTCTGAGGATATCTCTCGCTTTGAGGACGTAACCGTTGGGATGGTGCTTGAGGGAACCGTCTCGAACGTCGCGGCTTTCGGTGCCTTCGTCGATATCGGAGTGCACCAAGACGGACTGATTCATATCTCGCAGATGAGCCGCGAGTATGTTGCGAACCCGCACGATATTGTGCGAAGCGGCGATATCGTGACTGTGAGAGTTGTTGAGGTGGATGCGTCTCGCCGCCGTATTTCGCTCTCGCTGCTGGTAGATGAGGGTGGCTCGGGTCGCTCGGAGACGGCGCATAAGAAAACGAATAAACGTTCTTAATAGGGTTGAACCCCGAATGCGCGTCGCAGGAACGGGCATCCGGTAGCGCGTATTCTGGATGCGGCACCCGACGACACCTTAGTGCATGTCCGTCCTTCGGTCGTGGGGCGACCTCAGTCCTCTTGTAATGCGCTTTCGGTGCGTCTGGAACCACATCCATCTTCTTAGAGTCTCGTGTACTTACCCGGCGCGAGTTGTTGCGGATGTGATCGTTCGCTCCTCACTGCGCTTCCGCAACAACTCACGGCAGAGCTTCGCGGTACGTTGCGCCTAGAATTTAGGATTCTCAGGGTCCGGACCTATGCGACCATCCTTCCGCGTAAGCCCATCAATCGCCGCAATATCTGCTGTATCCAGGGTGACATTAGCGGCCGCAAAGTTCTCGGCAATGCGCGCAGGAGTAACCGACTTCGGGATCGCCACGATCCCCTTCGCCAGATGCCAGGCGAGCACAGCCTGCGCCGGAGAGATACCGTGCTTACCCGCAATCTCAACGATCACCGGGTCTTTCAGAATCTCGCCACCCTGACCGAGCGGCGACCAAGCCTCAGTCACAATACCAAACTCACTGTGCACCGCGCGCATATCTTCCTGTGAGAAATACGGGTGCAGCTCAATCTGGTGAATCGCCGGGGTCACGCTGGTATCGGCGATAATTTCGCGCAGCTGAGCCTGCGGAAAGTTAGAGACGCCAATCGAACGCACCTTACCCTGCTTTTTCAACTCAATGAGCGCCCGCCACGACTCCAGATAGGTGCCCTGCTGCGGCATAGCCCAGTGAATCAGATACAGATCCACGTAATCGGTGCCGAGCCGCTCTAGCGATGCATCAAGCGCGGCAATAGCCTTCTCAAAACCCTGATCCGAGTTCCACAGCTTGGTGGTGAGAAAAATATCCTCGCGCGGCACGGAGCTGGCGGCAATACCGCGACCTACCCCAACCTCGTTCCCATAGATGGATGCAGTATCGATGTGGCGGTAACCTGCTTCGAGAGCCGTACCGACAGCATCGGCGGCACCATTATCCTCAATCTGCCACACACCATACCCAAGCTGAGGGATGCTGTTGCCGTCATTGAACGTGATGTTTTTGACCATTACTTCTCCTGAAAGTTGATGGGGACTGACGTTTTCAACGGTACCCCTGGATGCGCTCGCACGCTAGGGTGACGGGCGCATCCAGCCCAGCGCGAAACCGGTAAGCCCCTCCCAGGCGCATAAAAAGAGCCTTTATTTATATAAAGCGTGAAAAATCCCGCTTTATTCGCCATCAAGAGCCTTTTAGATTCAGAAAAGACAAAAAGTATGAGCTGTAGAGATAAACGGGATTTGATTCCTGTCGAGCAGTAAGTCACATGACTATAGTCATACATTCTTACTGACGTTACGGCACTGCCTGTAGAGAGTCTTCTTCGAGAGACTGGAATAGCCGGGATAGAAAAGGTTTCTATCCAATCGGTGTTCTAAGGAGAATATGATGACTGCACTAGTCACCACTAAAGTCAATGCTCTTGCAGCTGCACGTACTTTCGGGACGGCAGCGGGTAGCCCCGCTCACCGCCGTGCACTTGTGGCAAACCCCAGCGAGGTTTTGGCTGAAGCAGGCGTTGTTCCCTCAGGAACTCAGGTTCGCCTGGTAGAAGATGAAACCCTAACTCTGGGGCATCACAAGGTTGTTAATGACGGGGAAGAACTCGTCATCGCAATCGCTCCCGCTGTCGAAGAAGAGCTTGATACCACCGATTCACCTGAAGACGGTATTTGCTGGTGCTGCTGCTGCCCTTGCTAAGTTCTGAAGGGCTATAAACAACGATGGGAACCAGGCTATTAAAGCTTGAGTACTAGCCTGGTTCCCACCCCGGATACACAGTGAAGGAAGATCATGAAAAAGCGTTCAACAGGTCGTTGGGTTTTTCGTGGAGCGTTACTTGTCGGATTTTTGCTTATTAACGCTTCAGCCAATCATTGGTGGCCGTTCCTATGACTTTTACATATGACAACGGATTAGTTCAGATGCCTGAACCCCCGCATCTTTTTACATCCGCTTGGTACGAATCTCCTATTTCGAGTGCTCTAGCCTGGCAGAGCCACGCTCCTGAGGGCATTGGGGCATCAGATATTTCTGGCGTTTTGTTGGCCACTCGGTTTGAGAGTGTTAAAACGGTTTTGCATGATGACCAAAGGTTCTCTGCCGTGGGACAAAAATATTTGAGCCAAATGCAGTCTCAGGCACACTACGCGAAACCTGAGCCTGCAGATTTTCAGATCCCTCAAACTCAGCAAAGATTCTTAGCGCATATGGATGGATCACCTCTTCGCCAGATGCGCAAAAGGTTACGTACGCCTTTTACCGCTGCGAATTCTAAGAAAGCGGTAGAACGTTGTCGAGATGCTATTGAGCAGTCCGTCACGATGCTCGCGCAATCGAAAAAACTAGATCTTGCAGGGTGGTGTGATGATCTCGCGGTATCCCTGATTAGTGTTCTTATCGGGTATGAAGGAGATATTATCGAGCTTTCTCGATGGTGCCGAAAACGGGGTGCTGTCCCGAGCAAACGAGAGGGGAAACTCTCTGCTCCAGATGCGCATCAGCTCTTCGCCGAAGACGTTATGGGTGCAGGAGGGTTCTACCATCAGTATCGTCACGACGGTATGCCCCACGATGCAGCAGTCGAAATTGTCAGTATGCTCGCCTCAATCACCCATGAGAGCTTGCAATGGGCTATGACTAACGTTTTGACCGTACTGACACAGCGTAACCTTTGGGAAACAGTAAATTACGAGAACTCTATCGCTATGGTTGATGAGGCACTGCGCCTATACACGCCTACTGCAGCGTTAGGACGCCTCGCTACTGTCGATACCAAAATAGATGGAACGTCCATTCATGCGGGGGAATTAATCGTGTGTTTACTTCATGCCGCACAACACGATTCCAGAATGTTCCCAAACCACGATGAGTTTACGCCCGGTAGGCCGCATGCGTCAGAAGTAACCTTTGGGATGGGACCTCACGCATGCCTCGGATTCCCCATCGCCCGTCCTCTCATGGGGTCAGTTGCCCATAAAATCGCAGAATCTGCGTGTACTTTACGGCTTGGTGAAAATCCTGAACCACTACCGGAGATGATTAACTCTACGTGGATCCAAATGCCAGTACACCTTATACCTTCAATCTCTGGGGAGAATCTTTATGCAGGGATATGAGCAATACAGTGTTATCGCTGAGAACATTCACCAAAATTATAGTGATGTGAAGGTGCTTAAAGGCGTCAACCTCGCGGTCGAAAGGGGAGCAGTTCACGGTATTCTCGGGCCTAACGGCGCGGGGAAAAGCACCTTTGTGGATTTGTGCACCGGATCTTCTAAACCTACAAGCGGTACGATGCAGGTCCTCGGCGTTGATCCGCATCGTAACTCTGCCCTTGTGCGTTCGCATATGGGTATTGTGATGCAGGAAGCGGCATTCCCGACTGGGCTCAAAGTCAAAGATGCTGTCACCTGCTGGCAGCGTTATATGTCTGCAACAGAATACACAGTGCCTGAGTTTTTCGATCTTGAGAAACTAGCGGATCGTAGAATCCATGAGCTTTCCGGTGGCGAAAGGCGCAAACTTGACCTGTATCTGGCTATGATGGGCAATCCTTCTCTGCTTATTCTTGACGAACCCACAACTGGACTTGATCCGTTAGCACGTAGAGATGTGTGGGAGGTTATTCAGCATCTTGCCGAAACAGGTACTACCATATTGCTTACTTCTCACTATCTTGATGAAGTTTCGGCTCTCTGTCAGCAACTTTCTATTCTCCTTAACGGGCAGATTGTTGCGAGCGGAACCCCAGCGCAGATTGCTAAAGAATACAGTCACACACGGCAAGGCTGGGTAGAACTCTCGGACTGCCAGAACGCCCAAGCCCTTGGTGGAGAACTTTCTTCGCAGAGCGGGTACAAGAATATACGTGTTCATGATGCCACGGTTTCATTCGATGTAGAGTCCCCAACAGGTCTACAAAACTTATTTGCAACATCCGCATATCGTGATGCTGTCCTTGATTTTGCGCTCAGCGACTATTCACTTGAAAACGCGTACGGCAGCATTGTGCGATCTACGGATGCCCCGCAGGGTATAGGTAGTACCCGCACGGACTAGGAAGGCCACTTACGTGAGTGCCACAATCTCAAACTTCGCACGGAGTCTGTATGCGCAAATAGCCATGCAGCTGACCGTCTTTATCCGCAATATGCGGAGTGTTTTTTTCACCTTAGCCTTCCCCATTATGATGATCGTGCTCTTCGCCAGTGGATCTTCAGGACAGGCTAATATTCCCGCTCAGCAGGGAATTAACGTAACAATGGCAAGCTGGACTATCGTGGGCTTGTGCTGCTACACGCTCTTGATGGGTACATTTGTGCGTGTAGCAGGTGATATGGCGGCGCAGCGCTCGACCTCTCTCCTGAAACGCCTGCGACTTCGGAGCACATCGGATGCCGCAGTAATCGCTGGTTACATTGTGACTGCATCCATCATTGCCCTAGCGTGTACTTTAATCCTTATTGTCTTTGGTATGGCGGTGTATCACCTGCCTATGCCTAAAAATATTCCACTGACGATATTGGTTATTCTGCTGACTACGGTGGTGCTATCGCTCATCGGTGCTGCGTACGCATCGTTTATTCCCAGTGCAGAAGCAACTCAGATTATGCTGTTACCGCCTGCTCTAGTTTTGATGTTCCTCTCAGGTATCTTCCAACCTGTATGGACTATCCCAGCTGGCCTACGAGACTTTGCAGGATGGTTCCCCCTTGTGCACTTAACGGATGCATTACGTTCCGCGTGGTTCGGGCTCGATGTGGCACACGCGCAGGTAAGTGATACTGGATTAACCATCCCTTCAGGAACCCAGTTCATCAGTACTCAAGGGATGCTGGTTATTGGTTTATGGTGTGCAGTTTCACTTATTTTTGCGATTACTAAATTCCGGTGGGATCCCCGACAACACTAGGAGAGAACTATGATAACCGCATCGTTAGATAACCATTCTGAGACCGCTGAGCTATATTCCCAAGGAACTGAACGATATGTAAGGAACCCACAATTCCACTTTACTCAGCAGACCCGGGAAAATCGCACGACAGTTGTTGCTTCTTCGCCCGAAACAACAGTGCTGCTTGAAGGGACTGAGGCTGAATTCATCGCTGAAGTTGACGGGAAAACCTTGGAAGATATGATGCGTTTACCCCGCTGGGCAGCGGATCTTCCACTCATGTTTGCTCTTGCGGCTCAGCTGCAGTATCGCGGGCTTATTATGACTGAGACTCAACTTTCAGACCATACTACGCAGGGAAATATTGAGATTATTGACGTTACTCGTGCCCGAGTTCTTGAGTCTTTCTCTGCCTCGCCTCAAGACGGCATACGAGTTATTGATGGGCACACAGTTCCTAGGGTGAATTCGGGTTTGCCAGCGGTGATTGTCTGCGAAGATATGATTTCTCCCGCTGCCGAAAAGCTGTCTCGGAAGTATGAAGCGGCGGGGCATCTGTACTGCCTAGTGCAATTACAGGGAGCGGATGCTCTCATAAGCCCAGTGCTGGGGACTTCGTCGAGCGTACCTTATGACCAGCTCAAGCATAGTCTTCAAGTTAACGCACAGTATGCTCTTTCGGGCGGTAAACTTCTAGACAATGTTATGGGGGCGGCCTCAGTAACTCCGCGTTCCGTGGTGCGCTCACTTATCTGGTTGGCAATTCAGCGAATGAAGACATCAGAGCCCGCAGAGCGTACAGTCTTACGTTTTAAAAACGGTCTCTTTGAAGGGGAGCACTACGTCATGACGGGTGCCAAGACTACTAAAGCTCAACCGTTGAACCTTGACGCGCAGGCTAAAAAAATTGACCTGAGCTTCAATCCCGTCAACGACGCTGGACGCGCAAAATCTACCCGAGAGACCTGGGAAACCTATCGACATCTTGTATCTGATGTAACAGGAGTCGTGTCAAGCCTTAAACGTTTGGTACCTGAGGACGAAGAACTCTTGGTACACGTTTATGGGGCGGGACATAACTGGGCACTCAATCATGGAAGCTCTGAAGAATTCACACGTAGCTTACGCGGTCGTTCTTCGGGTAAAGGAACCACCGATTTAGGTGCCCGAGTATCCGGTTTGGCAGAAGCTATTGAACGTCATAGTGCGATCTCTGACGGCACTGAAGCCCGTTTACACACCAGCTATAAAGACTTGGGGGAGCACGCTCTAGACCCTCGAACCCTGACACAGTTCTCTCAGGATCAATACGAGCAACGGGATGTTCTCAACCAAGTGAAGGATCCATATCACTGGGTTCCAGAAAAATTCGATCCCACAGCAGAGATTGATTGGATGCCTGTTTGGCGGCCCGCATGTGATGAAACTGCCTGGATTCCTGCAGCATACTCGTTATTCATGTTTGATCATGGAGCGATGCTGCCAGGTGCAAAATGCCCGCTTGGACAGAAAATGATGCGCTCAGATTCAAACGGTCTCGCAAGCGGTTCTACCCCAGGCGATGCCGCCGCGCAGGCTCTGCTTGAACTTATTGAGCGCGATGCCGTTGCTATTTGGTGGTACAACAAAATTCCCCGCCAGATAATGGCACCAGAGTTTACGAATACACCTTTTATTCAGCGTACCCGAGAATGGCTGCGAAGTATTGGCCGCAACCTAGAGATTCTAGATATCACAACAGACATAGGTATTCCTGTAGCTGCCGCTGTAGCCCCTAAACCTGGGGGTGTGTCCGATCAGATCATTCTGGGGTTCGGCGCGCATCCTAACCCTGAAATTGCTGCAACCCGTGCAGTAACAGAGGCTCTGCAGTTTATGTGTGCCCTGCCAGCGCAATTTAGGACCGCAGAAGGTATGGATCTAGACCTCCTTAAAATTTCGGTAGATGATGCTGCTAGTCATTGGCTTCAAAACGCTAAACTAGACGATAATCCTCATCTTGTACCTGATCCACAGGCACTTAACGTAGAGCATGTACCGTGGAAGCAAGCCGACCCCCAACGTATTATTGCGCGTCTAGAAGATGTCGGTTTACCTGTGTACCTTCAAGAGCTTACACGTCCTTATATTGGGCTTCCTGTAGTACGTGCTCTAGTCCCGGGGCTGCGTCCGTGGTGGAGGCGCTTAGCAACGGGACGACTCTACGATGTGCCGGTTCAATGCGGATGGCTTGCCCAGCCCACCCAAGAAACTGACCTCAATCCGACCTCCATGTTCTTCTAGAGGGAGTTACCCCGTGACAAAGACCCACCTGAATCCACACAAAATACCTTTGATTCATTGTGAATATCAGCTGAAACAGACGCATCCTCAAAACAATGGAAAGTTCGGAACTTTAGAAGACTGGGCTCAGAACTTAGACGTATCTGCACAGCAGGCCGCTCTGATATTGACTCGGCAGAGCTCGTCAAGAAACCTTATACAACGTCTTATCAACCCTGAAACCGGAGCAAGCATAGAGATTTCCGGCTTTGAGCTCCTGCTGACTGAAGACGCGCTGGAACCTGTTCTTGACGAGGCAAATTATCCGCTTGGTCATACTGACTGCACTCTTACGCCGGGCGTTGTTATTTACGGGATGAATGGAAATACTCGCCTTGAAATAGCGCATCGGCCTTTACGAGTAACTCTCAATACCCAAGCCTGGTTAGATGCTATGACGGGTGGCGTAACCCACCAAATTCTGGAGTTTACAGGGATTTTTGCGCCTGAAGAACAGCATCATAAATATGGTCCTTGGGACTGTTGGGAACCTCATGACTATTTTATGTACCGACGTTCCAGGTTTGATACAGCAACCGGAGGGTATGGCGCTACTCGAACACGTGAGCACAACACAACCTTGCTCAAAGACTTGGTCTCTCTTCGACAAGTTCCCCTCCCCAAAGTTGATTCTTGCCGCCGCCAACTTCTTCTGGATCAGGCGCTTCTACAACGAACATCCCGGCGCATACCGCAAAAACCTTCGTTAAGTCTTGAATCTCTGACAGCACTGTTGGAAGAAAGCCTGCGTGAAACTTCCCATAAGAGTGAAAATATAACACGGCTGCCTTTTCCCAGCGGTGGCGCTCTTCACGAGCTTTACCCCTTCATCATTGCTCAGAATATCGAAGGGCTGGAACAAGGGCTATGGTATGCAAACTTACATACTCGTCAGTATGAACAGATTGCGGTTGTTGAGGAGAAAACTCAGAGCGCGTACATGCGTCTATTGAGTACCTATGCAAGTTCGGCAAGGCTAAAGACTGAAGATGTACAGGGGCTTGTTTTATTAGCTGCTGATTTTGACCTTGTGACTTCAACGTATGAAGGAGTCGCATATTCTCTTACCCTCAAACACGTAGGAGCATGGATGCAAACGGCCTGCCTGCTTGCGGAAGAAATACCGCTCAACGTATGCCCTTTAGGCGGTGGCGATGCCCGCGCGTTTGAAACACTCACAGGCATTTCATCCGATAGACTGGTTCCTGTGGGCGAGATTCTCGTGAGTTCCTAGCTTCTACGGTAAGGTTTTACACCCATGTTTGATACTTACGGTATATGGACCGCTCTGGCTTGGTGTGCTCTTGTGTTTGCTGTGGTCTGGATTGGGTACCTCAGAATCCAGCGTCCTACCGTAGGGAAGATTCATAGTATTGTTTCTATCATTATTATTATCTTTTCCTTAGTAGGTATTATAGGCATTAAGCAATCTATGCTCCCGGTGGGGATTTTATGTTGTGCTATAGCAGTTACCGGAGTACGGAATACAAAAATAGCCGCTATTATAACCTTGGCAGTTGTCGTGGTTCTTAACTATTTGCAGACTTTAGAACCTAGCTGGGAGATCAACACCAGTTCCCATGATCCAGCTATTGTTGCCATCGTGGGGTTTCTCTTCATGAATCTTCGGATTAGCCGAGTATCACATCGGCGGCTTCAAGAAGAACTTTATATTGCTGAGCAGAACCAAGAGTTACGTGAACAGAACCTACAGGCAGAGTTTAGGACCCAGATTGCGGCGAACCTTCATGATCTTATAGGGCATGATTTAACAGTTATTAATATTCGCCTGCAACAATTGGTACGTACCTTAAAACCTCTTGATTCAGATGTGGCATATGAAGCGCGTGCGATACAGAAAATGACACGTTCTTCTATAGCTCATTTACGCGACGTTGTAGAAGGCTTTAATACAGTTGATTTCTCGCATCAACTCAATGCTGTACCGTCATTACTGTCATATCGTGGTATTCAAGCCCACATGGATATTCAGCAGAATGTTCTCAAGGTCCTTAACCCAAGTACCCTCACAGCACTGTATTGGGTGCTTCTTGAAGCTATCACCAATGTTCTTAAACATAGCGGTGCAAAAAATTGCTGGGTGAGTCTAAAACAACATTCTTCGGGTGACTATATGCTTATTATCGCGGATGATGGCATAGGGCTGAAAGAAAGTTCTATGCGGAATACCGGTGCCGGTTTAGCAGATATGAATACCCGCATTCAACATATAGGCGGAGAGACAACTCTTGGTGCCGCACCTGAGGGCGGAACCCAAGTCAAAGCTAGGATTCCAGCTTCTAACATCATTACTGGAGGGGCATAAAACTATGATTACTGTTCTTATAGCTGATGATCAGACGATGTTCGGTAGCGCGCTCGCCAGCCTCATTAATGAAGAAGAAGATTTGGAAATTGTGCGTGTTTGTCGAGATGGACAGGAAGCTCTGGATAGTATTGTCACATATATTCCAAATGTAGCGCTTCTTGATATTGAAATGCCAAAACTTAACGGTCTAGATGTTCTTGATGAAGTTCAGAAGCAAGGCATAAACACGAAAATAGCTATTCTGACGACTTTTCAATCTCCTGGTTACGTTCGTCGTGCTCTTGAAAGCGGTGCTTGTGCTTTTATAACAAAAGATCAAGATGCTGAAGAAGTATCAAATATTATTCGAGATATACATTCTGGGAAGGTAGTGGTTGATTCTGCGCTGCTTCTTAGTGGTGCTACACTGCCAGCTAATCCACTCAAACCCAGACATCAGGATGTTCTAAAACTGACTATGGAAGGAAAAACCGTCAATCAAATTGCACGGGAACTATATCTTTCTCACGGTACTGTGAAGAATTACCTATCTGAAGCCATTCAACTTCTTCACTGTACTTCGCGTGTAGAGGCCGCTCACACGGCGCGTACTAACGGTTGGATTTGACCTGACCTTATGTATAAGGGGGGGCGATGGGCTTATAAAGAGCCTTCTTAGCAGGGGATTTAGGAATCGGTCGGTGTGAAAAGCTCACGAATCTGTTCCGCATCCACCCGGGACGAAGCGAAGGAACCGTCGTTGACGACCGCATCAAACAGCGCCGCTTTCGATGCCTTCAAATCCATGACCTTCTCTTCAATGGTGCCCTCAGCCACCAGCCGGTACACGTGCACATCGCGTTCCTGCCCCAGCCTGTGGATGCGGTCCACCGCCTGCTGTTCAGCCGCCGGGTTCCACCACGGGTCCATAATGAAACAGTGATCTGCCTCCGTCAGGTTCAGTCCGAACCCGCCCGCCTTGAGCGAAATCAGGAACACCGGCGCCGCACCCTCGGCGAAATCTTTCAAAACCTGCGGGCGGTTGCGGGTTGTGCCGTCCAAGTATAGGTAGTCGATGCCTTCAGCCTGCAGCCGTTCAGCAATTGTGCGCAGATATCCCGTGAACTGGCTGAACACCAGCACCCGGTGCCCGTCGCCTAAGAGCGAGGGCAGATGCTCCACCAAATATTCGAGCTTGGCGGAAGCCACCCCGGCGTATTCGTCCGGGTCGATAAGCGTGGCGTCAAGCGCTAGACGCCGCAGAAGCGTGAGCGACTGGAAAATCGTGAACCGGTTCTTATCCATATCATCTAAAAGCCCGAGCACCTTCTGCCGCTCACGCTGCAGATGCATATCGTAAATATGCCGATGCGCCGTCGTGAGCGGCACGTTTACCCGCACATCGTTCTTTTCGGGAAGATCGGCGGCGACCACATCCTTCGTGCGGCGCAGCATCAGAGGGCGAACCCGGCGGCGTAATTTTTCGATAACCTGCGGGTCCTCACCGGACTCGGTGGGGCGTGCATACAGGTCGCGGAACATTCGCGCCGAGGGGAACAGCCCATCCGCCACAATCGCCAAGAGTGCCCAAAGCTCCATGAGGTTGTTCTCCATCGGGGTGCCCGTGATGGCGAGTTTCACCTGCGCGTTTAGGGCACGCGCCACCTTCCATGCGCGAGTTTTCGTGTTCTTCACGAACTGCGCCTCATCCAAAATCAACGCACCCCACCCTGCATGCGGGGAAGTGCTCTTCTCTGCGTTTTCGGGAACGTGGTTACCGAATTCGGTGTATCCATCTTCGTCGAGGCGGAACAGCGCATAGCTCGTGAGCACCAGATGCGCACCCTGTACCAGCTCGGCGATGCTCTTGCCGCTTTTGCCCGTAGACTCGGTGATAGTCACCACCTTCGCATCCGGCACGAATCGCGCGGCCTCCTGCGCCCAGTTACCCACTACGGATGTTGGTGCAACTACAAGGAAAGGCTCAAAATCGGTGTGATCTGCGCGTTGCTCATGCTCGGCGATCGCCTGGGCAAGCAGAGCGAGCACCTGCACGGTTTTGCCCAAGCCCATATCGTCGGCAAGAATCCCGCCCAGCCGGTGCTGCCTCAAGAACGCGAGCCAGCGGAAACCCTCAAGCTGATAAGGTCGCAGGACTGCCGTAAGACCCGGGGGAGAGGGCAGGTGATTCGCTGAAAATACGCCGGAAGAAACAGATAAAGAATCGGAATGTTCGTTCTCTAAAACTTCTTCGGAATCGGCGGTCTCACCCGCACGGTCGGCGTCCTCCACAAGGGCGAGAAGACTCTTGACCTGCGCATCCCAAGAAGCCACGGTTTCCACACTCGAAGCGAGCGATTCCAGCTCAGAGAACAGCCCCGCCTGATGCCGGTTAATACGCAGCTCACCGCCGGTCTCGTTGAGCGTGCGAGCCTCCTCAATGAGGGTGCGCAGTGCCGAAAACTCCGGGCGATTGAGCGAAAAATAGGTGCCGTTACCCAGCAAAATACGATCCTGATTCCGATCGAGCGCCTCAAAAACCTGGGCGAAAGGCACAGTCCAGTTATTGACCTTAATAGCGATACCCAGCCCGAACCAGTCACGCGAATTACCCTCGGTCACCTTGACCTCAATCATGGCGTCGGTTGCCTCGGTAAACTCAGGCACGGAACCGAGCAGCCGCACGCGAACCCCGGGAATACGCCGCAGGGCGGGCAGCACATGAGCGAGAATATCGCGGGTTTCCCACCCTTGAGAGCGGCGTTCCCCGAACCCGCCTGCCAACACCGGGTTGGATGCGGTCGCCGACCGTACTGCGCGCAGCACCCGTGCCTCAAAACGCTCGTCGCGTTCTGTGCCCAAGCCCAGCGCCGGCAGGCGGCGAACCTCCGAGTCTGTGCCTTCTTCATCAAGTGGGTTCTTCGGGTACTCCCAATACCAATTCAGGAGCGCATCGTGCGAAATCTCATCATCAAAATGCGCTTCAAACACCAAATAGGGCGAACGAACCTTCGGCAGCGCCAAAGCCGGGTCTGGGGTAAGGAATGGGACGGCCCGCGTGAGGGTAGGCAAGAACTCGCGGTGAAAAGCCTCGCGCTCGCTCGCCGGAATACGCATTTCGCCGCGAGATACCAACGATTCTGCGGTTGCGTCCAAAGGCTCGGCAAGCGGAATAAACGCCAGGTTAAGACCCTCCGGCAGATCCGGAATAGTCGGTGTCGCTGTGTTTTCGAGTGAAAGCTCGGGAATGAGCCCGCCCGTCTGCGTTTCAGAATTTTCGTTTTCGCCCGCGCTCTCGTTCGCCTGCTCTTGCGAAGATTGAGCCTGAAAAATATCGCGATGCGGCGTATCTAAGGCGCCCTTGCGCGTGCTCTTCCAATGCACCCGATGCGCCTGTTCCTCGTAAATACGCTGCACAAGAGAACCGAGCGCGAAAAATCCTGAGCGTGGCGAGCCGATGGGGTGGCAGTGCGCGGCATCAAACCAGAGCTGCCGCACCCGGTTATCTTCGCGGGTTTCCCATCCCAAGGCGGCATGAAGAGCCAGGTCAGGAGCGGAATCTTCGCTCATAGCAGCCTCTGCGTTCTGTCGGGACTCGGCCTCAACAGCTCCGGCATGCACCCTCACCTGGGCGGGTGGCAGAACCGCCGTAGTCACCTCAAACCCTTCGAGAAGAATCGGCAGGCCAATCTGCTCTGCACGCGCCAGAACATCCCACAGCAGCGTGGAATTCGTGGCGGTGAGTGAAATCCAGTCCCGATGCGAAGAGTACATATTCTGCCACGGGCGCGCGATAGCGTATATTTCGGCGAAGAACCGTTCGTGCTCGGGGTACACTTCGTGACGACCGACCGGCCCACCCACGCTGGAGGCGAAGGTCTCCCAGCTGAGCCCGCCCTTGATCCAGCGCCCGGTTTTGGACTGCATCAGCGGCCGCGCCAGCAAATTGATAGGCGGGGTTGCACCGGGAATATTGCGCCCGCGCGCATACGAACCCGAAATGCTGAAGGAAAGGTCGAGCGCACCCGGAACCCGTGCCGAATCAATACCGGATGCTTCACCCCGGGCAGCGAGAACCTGCGCCATATCGCGCCGCCACACCGAAATTTTCGAGGGCGAAGAATGCGTATTCTCGTGGTCGTTCAGGGGGAGAGATTCGGGTTCGGTGGTGAGCGAGCTTGCCGAACGAATCGCCCCCGATGCGCGCAACGCCGCCAGGGGATCGTCGGCTGTCGCCGCAACCTGTCGCGCGGTATCTTCTGGGCTCTCTTGATTCATAGGCTGGCGGATGCGGCCACCGGGCGCATTGTCCAGGGCTTTCCGCGCGGTCTTGGCGCGGTCGAGTGCGGTGAGCATGAGGGCGACGGCATGCTTGCAGTCGGCGGCGACCGGGCATGTGCATCGTGCGTTGAAAAGATTGGAATCGGCGTCAGAACCCGGGAAGAAGCGAATATCTACCTCATAGGGAATAGGGGTGCTCCCATTCACCAGACCTTCCAGCGTGTTTTCATCTTCATCATAGGTGTAGCGCACCACTTCACGCTGACGGGCATAAGCAAGCCCGCGCTGGTATGCCTTATGCCCCGCCTGCCGAATAATCTGCGCAACGGTAACGGGGATATCGGGAAAAGGGTTTGGCGTGCTCACCGTTCCATTATCTCAACGGTGTCAAAGAAGCGCGCGGTAATTCGTTATGATGTCTGTCCAAGATGGGCTGAGCGTTTTTTACGTGCATTTTTGATGATTATTGTGAAGAACATAATAAAAGTGATGATGGTGGTCAGGAAGCCAACGCATAAGACGCTCACGGCAAGGGTAGCGGCTGCCTGTGTGAGAGGACTCGACCCCTTGGGCTGAACGCCCCTCCACTCGAGGGCATGGTACTCAACGACTGCTCCCCAGCCCGCTAGGATGAACAATCCAATACCGAGAATGAGGAATAGTGCAGCTATTGCCCCGACCATACGTGCAGTTTTCATGCTTTCCCCTTGAGTAACTGACTTTATGGATTCATCTGGTCCCGTTCTTTTGCCAAGGGTGTTTTATTCTGCTCAGCATGCTTGTTTTGTGCCTTGCGTGCCTTCTTGGTCGCCGTTGTGAAGAGCAGAATAAAGGTGATAATGCCGGTGAGGAAACCAATACCTAGGAACCATAGGCTCAGATTATTAGTCGCCATGACGAGCGGACTTGCTCCTGCGGGATCGATGCCCCTCCACTCGAAGGCGTGGTATTCCACGAGTGAACCCCAGCCGGCTAGGATGAGCAATCCAAACCCGATAACCAGAAGTACTGCGGCTACTGCTCCAACTATGTAGATAGCTTTTTTCATGGGCGCTCCTTAGATGCTGACTCTATGAATCAATCTGGCTCTGGTATTCTTCCAGAGGGGTTTTGATCCGTTCAAGATGGGCTGTACGTTTCTTATGTGCGTTTTCGATGATTATTGTGAAGAACATAATAAAAGTAATGATGGTGGTGAGGAAGCCAATGCATAAGACAATCATGGCGAGAGTGGCGGTTACTTGACGTACAGTTTTCATACTCACTCATTAAAATATTTTAAACTTCTTCATAAAAATATTTTATCTGCTGTGAGTTACTTCCACTACTTTATCCTGTAAACCCTAGATACACAACCCCAAGCAGATTTATTTCTACAATATATAAATATATCTAATTACTTTATTGAGCAGAAGTTAATATTTTAAATATAAATATATTTTGATAAAAATTAGATAGCCATCTTGACCTCAGGTGTATTGAGTATGTACGGTGTTAAATATGTTTAAATTTCCGTTTGAAATAATATAGATATAGTAATTAGGAGGTCTGTAATGAAAATACGGAGTTTGTTGGTGGTAATTACTTCTTTTGTGTTGGTAAATAGAGTAATTGCGTCTTCTCATGGGTATGTGGACCAACAGTCTCAGGGAGACAAGAAACAGCAGACGATGACTGAGCTTGAGAAGGTTCAGCGTACTGAGTATGGCTCTGTTGCGCCTCTTCAGGATGTAGCACCTGCGCAGTTATCAGATGAGAATCAGAAGATGGAGCATGATGCTTCTAGCTCTACTGTGTCAGTTCAGAAGAACCCAAAGGGCGGTGTTTCTATCAGCAACAAGAAGCTTGGGGGAGCATCGGTTCACGTAGATCTCCCGTATGCTGATAGGGCGAGCGATGCGTCGTCTGTGTCTCAGGGGATTGCCTCTTATGATAATAAGAATGGATCCTCAACTATCCCTGTTGCTAAGAATGACGGTAGTTTGCAAATGGTTACCAAGATTGATAATCGTGATGCTCCCACCGAGTATAAGTATGTTATGGGGGTGCCTCAGGGGGCAAAATTGGTTCATCAAGAAGATGGAAGTGTACTTATTCTTGATGGTGGTGGCAAGATGATCAGCGCGGTGAGTAAGCCGTGGGCTGTTGATGCTCAGGGTACTTCTGTGGACACTAAATATGTCCTTCAAGGGAATGAACTTATTCAAGTCATTAGTCATACTTCACAAGACTATAAGTACCCTATTGTTGCTGATCCTTGGCTGGGTGCGGATCTTATAGACCGTGTTTGGGTTGATGATGCGCCTGAAGGACGCGTCGTGAATGTTAATCCTACAGGTTGGGGTCGTACCTTTAACGGTTTGGCAACCCATTCGGCTCATGTGGACGAACTTAAAGATAAACTTGGTGATGATGCACACCTTGTAGATGATAATGATGGGACTATTCGAGAGCAGTTCCTGTGTCATGTTGCGGGTAATTACTTTGAGCCGGAAACATATAATATGGAATCATGGCGTCCTTCAAAGCATTGGGCCTTGCAGTTAAATCTAAAAGATAAATGTAACCCTTAATAACTAAATAAACTATAAGATTATGAGGCTCTAACATACATTAGAGCCTCATAATCTTTTATTGGTACGACTATTATCTTCTGGAGGATCTCTGAAGGTGTCTAATAAAGCTGTGGCTTGGCGAAGGCTGCGGAGCATGGGAACTCCTGACTTGCAAAGCTGGGTAAAACTTCGTATCTGCGCAATGGTATGCACGGGAGAGATCAATCGATTCGCCACCATGAGGCGGCTATATACAGGTATGCATTCATAATCGCGTTATGTAAATCACAAGAGTTTGACCGGTTCGCACGTTTACAGATTCCTGAAAGCTGTTGTAACCTGGATTCAGCTTCAAGAGTTTCGACTGATAAGCTCCGACTATGGTCGAACGCCAACCCCATGTTCACGGGTGGCTCGGATGACGAAGCGGTTTGTATTCGCCGCCTCAGGTGGCACTTGGTACAGGCAAGAGCAACGCGAAAGGAACGCGCATTCGGCGCATGGTTGTCAATGTACAACAGCTCTTCATCTCCAGCATCCCCCCTTACTCCTGCACGCTCTTATCAGGAAAATCTGCGTGCCGCATCCGTACCCGCACGCGGCGGTTACCAGGCAGTAAGCATTCAGGATTACGCACGTATTTCTTCTAAGCGCGACGAATTCCTCAATTTTCTGCTTCTTCCCAACCCCGAGGGTATTCCCGCCGTCGAATATGCCGGTCTGCGCGTAGCATAGGGGTATGAGCGCCTCAGGACTGCTTCTCGACTCGGATGTTCTCGCCGAGATCCGTAAAGCCACACCAGATCCCAAAGTTGTTGCCTTTCTGCGCCGCCGCGCCTATAAACACCTCTACATTTCGGTGCTGAGCGTAGGCGAGCTTAAAGGACTCTACCCCTACCCAGAGACCGACCGCTGGATTGCCGAACTTCTCGACAGATTCGCCGACCACATCATCAACGTGGATGCGCGCGTAAGCCTCGAATGGGCGGGACGCATCGCTCCGCGCGGCACCCACAGTCACGGACGTAAAGATGCCGAGCCCCTGCCCACCGCTGCCCTCGAAGGTCTGATGGCGGCGAGCGCCCAAGCCCATGACCTCGAAATTGTTTCTTCAAAGGCTGAGGTGTACCGGTCCTGGGGCGTGCCCGCGGTGAATCCGTGGATTGAAGACTAAATCTTCCGCACAGTATTTTCACCGTAAGCGCCGGGGGAGTACCTGCGTGTTCGAGAAAGCCGTGAGAAATGCTCGGCACAGTTAGCTGTACGCGCTGCCGCATCGGTGAGAGCGCATCGGTAACGTTCGTGTAACCCCTCTGTTCACGGTGAGCGGTTAACGAAGGTTAGCCGCCAATTAACCGGAACTATTTCCCCGAAAGCTCAGCAGGCTCACACGAGCTGGCGGGTTTCATGGCATGATGGAAGAACGATGAAAAGTAGCTCTTCTACATCCCGGTATTCTGCCCCTATGCCACTCTGGCTGCAGGGCATCGTTGAATTAGTTTTTACCGCCGCGCTTTCTTTCGGGCTTGTGCTCGTTCTGCTCATGGCGGTGTGGTTTACCAACGGTTTTAACCGCATGGATTTTCCCGCCCTCGCAACTCTTGCCTCCCACCTGTGGCTGCTCATGCACGGTGTGCCGCTGAATATTCCGAATGCTTTCGGTATTATCCTGCCGCACGGCATGCTCACACTGGTGCCCATGGGGCTGAGCATTATTCCGGTGCTCTTATGCTTTAGGTCTGGGCGAAAACTGGCGCGCGCATCCTATGAAGGGGAATTCTTCAAACCCGTACTATTAGGGTGCGCTGCCTACGGTATTTTTGCTGCCGTCGCCTTTGCGTGGGCGAGTACCGAACGGCATTTGCTGGGTATTGTTGGTGCGGCGTTGATTCCGCAGATAGTGGTGCTGGTCGGGTTGATCTGGGGCGGCTACTATGAATCGCGTTCGCTCGCCCGTATGGTGGGCGTGAACACCGCTGAACAGATTTCGCAGATGAGCCAGTACTCGCGGTGGGCGAGTTCTTATGTGTGGTCGATTGTGCGTGCCTCCATGGTGGCGATTTTCTCGCTCATTATGGGCGGTGCTTTAGTGCTGGTGATCGCCATGATGATGCGTTGGTCGCAGATCGCAACAATTTACCAGGAACTTCACGCCGGGCCGGTGGGGGCGCTCGCCGTGACCCTGCTGCAGCTTGGTTACCTTCCGAACTTGGTGATTTACGCGATGTCGTGGACTACCGGCGCCGGGTTCGCGTTCGGCGTTGACACGCATGTGGGCTGGTCGCAGACGACGATGGGCGATCTTCCGCTCTTTCCGGTTCTGGGTGCTATCCCTGAGAGCCTGGGCTGGATAGGGTATGCGGGTCTAGCGGTTTCGCTGGGCGCCGGGGCCGTTGCCGGTTGGTGGTTCTTGCGTGAAGGTGAAGACCACGTGGACGAGTGGATCACCATGAAGGTACGTTACCGGGTGATTGCGCTGCCGCTTTCTTCGCTCGTGTTGGGGTCGCTGGTGGGTGTGCTCTGTGGCGTATGGGCTTATATTTTGGGTTGGATATCCAGCGGATCGTTAGGCGTGGGGCGTTTTACCGAGGTAGGCGCATCGCCCGCAGCTTTCGCCGTGGCGACCGCAATAACTTTGGGCGCGGGTACCGCGTTGGGTAACCTGCTGTGCCATGTGCTTCTGCCCGACAGCAGTCGTGAGCTGCCGCGTTTTGCCGATGAACGTCCCAATCTGGGCAGTCGCATGAGCGAGATGCTGCAGCAGCGTCGCGCGGCGCGGGCGGAGCGTGAACAGCTCAGGAACGATGAGCAGGAACGCGAGGTACAAGAACGTGAAGAGCAGGCGCGTGAGCGGGCTCAGCAGCGGCGCGAACGCGTCAAACAGGTGCACGCCCGCCGTGCAGAACTCAATAAATTTGCCGAGCAGGAAGAAGCACAGCGAGCGCATAGTTTAGGTATCAAAACGGAACAAGAATCCTTGCGTGAAGATGGTTCTGCCGAAGCTGCGGACTCGAAGGATGCGGCATCTGACGAACAAACCATCGAGCTGGCGGGAGCGGATGAACCCACTGTGGAACTTGATGCCTCTGAGAAATCCGGTGGGAGTACCGAGGATGCGCCGCGCACGGTCAGGCCCGGCAAGCGTGAGAAAGCCCCGGGGAAGCCGTTCTTTAACCGTGTTCCCCGCCCCGAAACCTCCGGTAATGGCGGTGATACTAAGGGTGATCGGGAAACACGAGAGCAGAGCGCTCGTACAGGGGAGTCTGGGTCGCAGAAAGCCTCATCGCCAGCGGAGTTCCACGAGCCCGGGTATAAGCGTTTTGCCGTGCCGCGCCCGGTTGCCGCATCACCCGCATCCTCCGATCAGGAGAGTACGGAAGGTTCGGCGCAGTCGCACGAGACTACCGTTCAGGAGAAGCGTCAGCTCACGCCCACTCAGGCGATGGCTGTTATCTTCGGAACCCCTGAGTCGACCGAGGACGAATCTTCGGAGGAAGAACCCGCCACGGGGCAGGATTCCTCGCAGAAGAAGAGGAAGAAATAACTTTCGCACCCGAGATGTCGATACTTGGGAACACCTAGAGGGCTGGGAGCACAGCGGAATATAACAATTGTGCCGAGTGAATCCTTAAGATTCACTCGGCACAATTGTTTGAAAAGCTTCCCCCCAAGAAGAACTTAAGGAGCAGGTTCGCCAATCGATACAGAAGTATTGGCGCGCACTGCACGGTCGAAGGACTCTTGACATTGCTTCATATCGGTATCCGTCAGGGCGTGGGAGTAACACTGCCGATAGTTTTGTGCATCCGGGCTCAACGCCATGACAAGCCCCGAAAGAAGCGTCCACCCCGCAAAAAGAAGACTTAGCCCCGCGGCAACGTAGAGAATCCACGGTCCCCGCCCTTGGGCATTGCGCACTATCGCCATAATGGTCAGCCCAATCCCCAGAAATACCAAGACAAAAAGCAGAAGAAACAGGGGGAAGGGGCTCAGCAAGAAGGGGGTTCCCGATAGGGTCAGCATAGAACCCGCAAGCAATAGCCATAAACTGCGCATCAGCTTGCGGCGGCGCTCCTTAGGGGTGAGCTGCGGACGCTTCGGCGCAGGCGGCATCGGTTGCTGCGGTGGCATCTGGGGGTAAGACGGGGGCATATTTGACATAGGTTAAGGGTACCTCCCTGCGGCGGTCTGCGGTCACGAGAATCACCGTGAAACCCTGAAAATCTGGACTGGGGGAGAACCGCCAGCTTATCGTTTCGGAATTGGCTTAACTACAAGAATTTCTGGTGCGGTGCCCGTGGCATAGGTGCTACCCAGCCGCTATGTGATGCGCTAAACTATTGCTGTGCGAATTGTGATAATGGTCTCCGGGTCCGGTACTAACCTGCAAGCTATTCTCGACGCCGTGAAGGCTGACGAGCTGAACGCAGAGATCGCCGCCGTAGGCGCAGATAAGCCCTGTACTGGCCTTGACCGAGCCGCCGCAGCCGGGGTTGAAACCTTTCTGATCGAACCGGCAGACTATGCTGACCGCGAGCAATGGAACCGCGCTCTCGAAGAGAAAATCGCTTCCTACACCCCCGATTACGTTGTATTCGCCGGGTTCATGCGCATTGTGGATGCGCAGCTGGTCGCCCGCTTCGAGAACCGGATTATCAACACTCACCCCGCGTTGCTGCCCTCATTCCCCGGGGCACACGGTGTGCGGGATGCGCTCGCCCACGGCGTTAAGATCACCGGGCTGACGGTTCATTTCGTGGATTCCGGGGTTGATACCGGCACGATTATCGCCCAGGCTGCGGTGCCCGTCGAGGACTGTGACACCGAAGAAAGCCTGCATGAGCGCATCAAGGTGCAAGAACGTCAGCTCTTAGTGCGGACCCTTGCAGAATTCGCTGCCCTCCCCAAAACTCAAAACCCCTAGAACTTCCTGCCCGCATGGTGCCGCATCCCGGTGCATGCGGGCAGTATCAATACCCCGCCATGGGGTACCACCCATTCACCGAGCAAGAAGCAACGGAGTAATTAGTGTCTATGAAGAAGCTCGATCGTCTGCCCCTGCGCCGCGCCCTCATTTCCGTGTACGACAAGACTAATCTGGTGGAGTTCGCTCGCGGTCTGCACGAGGCAGGCGTGAAGCTGGTGTCTACCGGTTCGACCGCATCCACGATCGCCGCCGCCGGTGTGCCCGTCACCGAAGTTACCGAGGTTACCGAGTTCCCCGAGTGCCTGGAGGGCCGCGTGAAGACCCTGCACCCGCGCATCCACGCCGGTATTTTGGCCGACCGCCGCAAGCAGGAGCATATCGACACCCTTAACGAGCTCGACGTTGAGCCCTTCGACCTGGTGGTTGTGAACCTATACCCCTTCGCAGAGACCGTGGCATCCGGTGCTGACCAAGACGCTATTATCGAGAAAATTGATATCGGCGGCCCCTCAATGGTGCGTGCCGCCGCGAAGAATCACGATGCGGTTGCCGTCGTGGTAGACCCCAAAGACTACGAACGCACCGTGACCGCCGCCCAGGATGGCGGGTTTTCCCTAGAGGAGCGCCGCCGCCTGGCCGCCGGCGCCTTTGCCCATACCGCCGCTTACGATACCGCCGTCGCTACCTGGACCGCCGCGCAGTTCCAGCAGGATGAAGACGCTAACTTCTGGCCTCCATACGCCGGTTTGGGCTTTGAACGCAGCGAGACCCTGCGTTACGGCGAGAATCCGCATCAGCGTGCGGCTCTGTATGTGGATCCCGCAGCAGCCCCCGGTATCGCCCAGGCTGAGCAGATTCACGGCAAGGCGATGAGCTACAACAACTATGTAGATGCCGATGCCGCCCTGCGTGCCGCCTACGATTTTGATGAGCCTGCGGTCGCTATTATTAAGCACAACAACCCCTGCGGTATTGCAATTGCAAGCCCTGACGCCGCAGACCCGATTGCCGATGCGTACGCTAAGGCTCATGCTTGCGATCCGCTGTCCGCCTATGGTGGCGTGATTGCGGCAAACCGCCCGGTCACCAAGGGCATGGCGCAGGCCGTTAAAGATATTTTCACCGAGGTTATTGTGGCGCCCGGATACGAACCGGAAGCCCTCGAAATTCTGGAAACCAAGAAAAACCTGCGTCTGCTGGTGCTTCCCGAAGGATTTGGGCGTGAGACTATCGAGTACCGCTCGATTTCCGGAGGCGCGCTCTTTCAGGAAGCCGACCGCCTTAACGCCAAGGGTGATAACCCGAAGAATTGGCAGTTGGTCGCCGGTGAACCTGCCGACGAAGCCACTCTGCGCGATCTTGAATTCGCGTGGCGTGCCCTGCGTGCCCCTAAATCGAATGCGATTATGCTCGCCGATAACGGTGCCGCCGTGGGTATCGGTATGGGGCAGGTTAACCGCGTGGATTCGTGCAAACTCTCGGTTGAGCGTGCCAATACGCTCGGCAGAGAAGGCCATGAGCGTGCCCGCGGTGCGGTTGCCGCATCCGATGCTTTCTTCCCCTTTGCGGACGGCCTGCAGGTTCTTCTCGACGCCGGTATCCGTGCGGTCGTGCACCCCGGCGGCTCGATCCGTGATGACGAAGTTATTCAGGCCGCGAAGGATGCGGGCGTCACCATGTACCTGACTGGAACCCGCCACTTCTTCCACTAAATTTCGGCATTGTCTCAACAATCGAATGCGCCAGCTGGGTAGGCTGATGCACGGTGAATATTGCCAACCCAATCCGGCTGCAAAAGTTATGGTGTGCACGGGTTGGGTTGGCACGCATACGGGGTAAATATTCGATAGGATTAAGACGTGCCTAAAGTCAGTGAAGAATACAAAAAGAACAGGCGTATACAGATTGTCGATGTCGCCCGTGAATGCTTTATTAAAGGCGGGTATCAAAAGACCTCGATGAACGAGATTATTGCCGCCACCGGGCTCTCTGCAGGAGCTATCTACAACCACTTTTCCTCGAAAGAAGAGATTATGGTAGAGGCCGCACGCCTTGACATGGCTCCCTTCGAGAAAGTGCGTGCGGATTCTCCGTGGGATTATGTTCTGGGGTTCTTGAAGATTCTTGATACGGCAAAAACCCGCCGCTTTCTGCTCGCCACCTGGGGCGAGGCTGTCTCAATGCCTGCTATCAATGCCGTAGTGGGGGAGCAAATGCATCAACTGCGCGCCATGGCAATGGAACGTTACCGTGCCTGGGGTGAACGCGAACTCGACGTAACCGCTGAAGAGCTTGAGCAGTGGCTTAATGTCATGGGTGCGGCGGTGCTTTCGGTGCTTAGCGGGTATGTGGTGCAGACTCAGCTTCTCGGAAAAGAAAACCGTGAAGCCTATTTCGCATATGCAACCGCTATTTTGACTCAGGAATAACCCGGTGTAGATGCGCCGCCTGCGCGCGTCTGCCTCCTTCGGGGCAACAATACTCATGGTTCGGCATGGAAAACTCGCCCGCAAGGATCGCCGCGAACATGCCAAAGAGCCCTTGGTATGGCGTCTCATACGGTGGGCTTCATATCTGTGCAGGCACTAACCTATACGGTAAGATGAGAGTCACATCATAAACTCTCATCACATTTTATGAAGAATCACACTTTGAGGAGTGGTATGACCGAGCAGACTCGAACCGTGCTTGAGGCTCCCCTCGCGGAGCTTGACCCTGAGGTCGCCGAAGCGCTCGATCTGGAACGTAAGCGCCAGCAAAACACCCTGGAAATGATCGCTTCCGAAAACTTCGTGCCGCGTGCCGTACTCCAGGGGCAGGGGTCAGTGCTGACCAATAAATATGCGGAAGGCTACCCGGGCCGCCGCTACTATGGTGGCTGCGAATTCGTCGATATCGTCGAAGAGCTGGCTATTAAACGGGTCAAGGAACTCTTCGGTGCCGAACACGCCAACGTACAGCCTCACTCCGGTGCCCAGGCGAATAACGCCGTCATGCACGCTCTGCTGACCCCCGGTGAGAAGATCATGGGTCTTTCGCTGGCTCACGGTGGGCACCTTTCGCACGGTATGAAACTGAACGTCTCGGGTAAGCTCTACGAGGTTGTTGCCTATGAGGTAGGCGAAGATGGTCGGATCGATATGGAACAGGTTCGGCAGCTCGCACTCGCTGAGCGTCCCAAGGTTATTATTGCCGGGTGGTCGGCGTACCCCCGTCAGCTGGATTTCGCGAAATTCCGTGAGATTGCCGATGAAGTTGGTGCCTACCTGTGGGTTGATATGGCCCATTTTGCCGGTCTGGTAGCGGCGGGTCTGCATCCCAACCCGGTACCGCACGCCCACGTGGTTTCCTCAACCGTGCACAAGACCTTAGGCGGACCCCGCTCCGGGTTTATCCTGTGCACCGAAGAGCTCAAGAAAAAGATCGACTCGGCCGTATTCCCCGGGCAGCAGGGCGGACCGCTCATGCACGTGATTGCCGCGAAAGCGACCGCGTTCAAGGTTGCCGCAACTGAAGAGTTCAAAGACCGTCAGAAGCGCACAATCGAGGGGGCGCGCATCTTGGCAGAGCGCCTGACTCACCAGGATATGCGCGATGCGGGAGTTTCCATCGCCACCGATGGTACCGACGTTCACCTGGTACTGGTCGATCTGCGCCACCACGAGCTCACCGGTAAAGAGGCTGAAGATCTGCTGCACGACGCGGGTATTACCGTTAACCGCAACGCGGTGCCGAACGACCCTCGCCCGCCGATGGTGACTTCCGGGCTGCGCATCGGTACCTCGGCGCTGGCGACCCGCGGTTTCGATGTCGAAGGCTTTACCGAGGTCGCCGATATTATCGCTTCGGTACTGTTGCCGCAGCACGATATCGCCGCCTTGCGCGAGCGTGTGAATAAGCTCTGCGATAAGTACCCGCTCTATGTGGGAAGTGAGAGCTGGTAAAACTTATGAAGACCCCGTTGTACGCTTCGTAAAGCGTCTGCGGGGTCTTTTGCCTATGTACATCTTTCACGGTTGAATCCGTGACGTGAAGAGAAAGGAAAACTGCTATGCCGCAGATTCTTGATGGTAAGGCAACCGCAGCCGCCATTAAATCCGAGCTGACTGAGCGCGTTGAGGCGCTCAAAGCACGGGGCATTACCCCCGGTTTGGGAACGGTACTCGTGGGGGATGACCCCGCCTCACACTCCTACGTGGGCGCTAAACACCGCGACTGCGCGGAGATCGGCATTAACTCGATCCGTGTGGATCTGCCTGCCGATATTACTCAGGAAGAGCTTGAAGCCGAGATTGATAAGCTCAATCACGACCCTGCCTGCACGAGCTATATTGTGCAGCTTCCCTTGCCCAAGCACCTGGATACTAACCGTATTTTGGAGAAGATTGCGCCTGAGAAGGACGCTGACGGCCTGCACCCCACTAACCTTGGCAAGCTGGTGCTGAACGTTTCGGAGCCGTTGGATTCGCCCCTGCCGTGCACCCCGAACGGTGTGATTGAGCTGGTGAAACGCCACGGTATCGACTGGAACGGTAAGAATGTGGTTGTGCTCGGTCGCGGTATTACCGTGGGTCGTCCTCTGGGGCTGCTGCTGACCCGCCGTGAGATCAACGCAACCGCGACCTTGGCGCATACCGGTACCCAGAACCTTGACGAGGTTCTGCGCCAGGCGGATGTTATTGTCGCCGCCGTGGGTGTGCCGCATGTGCTCAAAGCGGATCAGGTGAAGGACGGCGCAATTCTGCTGGATGTGGGAGTCTCCCGTGCCGAAGATCCCGAAACCGGCAAGAAGAAACTCTTCGGCGACGTTTCCCCCGAGGCGGCCGCGAAGGCATCTTGGGTGTCCCCGAACCCCGGCGGTGTGGGTCCCATGACCCGCGCAGAGCTACTGGTGAATGTCGTAGAGACCGCAGAACGTCAGGCAGCGAAGAACTAGCCTGGCCGTCAGCTCAACGTTCCATGCCGCAGCACGCGAGAGGGCTCTGAGGATAACCGCGCGCCATTGTGAAACACGCTAGGTACGACAATGCCCGGGTGCATATTGTTGTCGCACTCGGGCACTGTTATCGCACGTCTTATGCCTGCTGTGGAGTTTTTTACAGCAGCATCTCGTAAAAATAGGCATCCCCTTTATAGAGCGTCACGCTGTGCTCAACGGGTGAACCCTGCGAGGTATAGCTGGTGGTGGTCACCTTGAAAGCGGCGGCACCCACGGTTGGCAGATGATTGAAGGCTTCCGCATCTGCCTCGGTCATCAGGGTTGCTTCCATGCGCATCATGCCGTGTTCGATTGTGTATTCGCAATGGTCGTGAGGATCTTTGCGTGAACCGCCGGAGGACATCGCTTCAAGCAGGGATGTTGCAACCTCCGGGGCTAAATAGGCGAGCTCAAAACCGATAGGCTCGCCCTCAGCTAAGCGCAGACGCTTAACCAAAAGCACTGGAGAATCTATGGTGACACTCAAATGACGTGAAATTTCTTCTGTCGCCCCAACCCACTGGGTCGAAAGCATTCTGGTCGAAGCCTGCAGCCCGCGCCGCTCCATATCTTCAGCGAACGAGCATACCCGCGGAATATAGCTTCCCTGAGAACGATCGGCAACGTACGTTCCAGAACCCTGAACGTTATAGATAAGACCGCGCTCCAGCAGAGCCTTGATAGCGTTGCGCACCGTCTGACGGCTTACCTTGAACTTCTCCTGAATAGCGCGCTCAGTCGGGAGTTTATCTCCGGGAGAACCCGGAATCACATATTTTTGTTCCAGGTAGCGAATAACCTGCTCATATTTAGGGCCAGGAACCGGCGGAAGCATGGTGGGATCGTCGTGAAGGTCCTCAGCGTTCTCCATCATAGAACCACGTGCAGAAGCCTCGGGTGCCTCGTGGGAACCCGAGTTAGAGAAAGAACCTGAAAAGTTGAGTGAATGAGTCATCACAGATAGTTTACGCCTATCCGACCCTAAAAGCGTTGCACCACGTGTATGTCGAGGCATTTATCCTGGCATAATTGATGTTATGCACACACGCGAGCAACATTCTGTGACCACCGCCGACTCCGATAACGCCTCCGTGCGTAAAGCCATCGTTGGGTCCTGCATCGGCGTTGGGCTCCTTGTACTTCTTCTCGTTCTAGCAATTTTCAACGCCAACAGCGTGCTCGGTTGGATCCTGGCAGGCCTTATTCTCGGATGGCTGGCGCTCGCCGTCTACTTAGTGCGTATCGTACTGGTGTCCATCAAACAGGATCGTGCCGAACTTAGCCGCATCCACCGCGAAGAATTGGATGCGATGCTCGCCGATAAACTTGCCCACAGCTTTCAGATCGTGCTTGTGCAGTCCCGCGAAATTGCCAACTACCTCACGGACGACAGCGAAGAATCTCGCGCCATGATCGAGCGGGCTTTAGATACTATTAACACCACAGCGTCCAATGGGATGGGAATGGTCAACGACGAAATGAGGGGTGAAGAATGAGCCGCGCCGCTAAAACTCTGCGCGTCGCCAGCGTGAACGTCAACGGTATTCGTGCCGCCTACAGGAAAGATATGGCCACGTGGCTCGCTGGCCGCGACGTTGATATTCTCTGCCTGCAGGAGGTTCGTGCCCCCGATAAGATCGTGCGCGAACTTCTCAACGAAGACGACTGGAATATTCTGCACGCCGAAGCCGCCGCCAAAGGACGCGCCGGGGTATTGGTGGCAACCCGCAAGCACCCCAACGCGAACGGTGAACTGCTGAAAAACCAGCCTGTCGCCACCCGCTCCACGATCGGCGAAGACTATTTCGCGGACGCTGGCCGCTGGGTTGAGGCGGACTACACCCTGCCCACCGGCGAAACCCTGACCGTCGTAAGCGCCTACGTGCACTCCGGTGAGGTTGGAACGCCCCGCCAGGATGACAAGTACCGCTTTCTCGACCGCATGCTCGTGCGCCTGCCCGAACTCGCTCAGCACTCGGATCACGTGCTCATTGTGGGAGACCTCAACGTGGGGCACACCGAGCTCGACATTAAAAACTGGAAGGCAAACCAGAAACGCGCCGGTTTCCTGCCCGAAGAACGCGCATACTTCGATAAATTCTTCGGCGAAATCGGCTACGAGGACGTGGCGCGCAAACTCGCAGGTGAAGTGCCCGGGCCCTATACCTGGTGGTCCTACCGCGGCAAAGCTTTCGATAACGACGCCGGGTGGCGCATCGACTACCATATGGCTACCCCAGCGCTCGCCGCGAAAGCCGTGGAAGCGACGGTCGATCGTGCCGCCTCCTATGATGAACGGTTCAGCGATCACGCGCCGCTCGTCGTCGATTACCAGTTCTAGAATTCACCCGCCGATAAGATGCCGGATGCGCTGGCTAACCGGCCGCCCGCATCGTGCGCCCCTTGAAGAAAGTATCTATCATGTCTGACGAAAAGAAACAGGATAAATCACTCATTCCCAATGCGTCTTTGGATCGTGTGCGTGTCTACTCCGGTGCGCAGCCTTCCGCAGATTCGATGCATTTGGGCAACTATATTGGCGCGGTGAACAACTGGGTTGCCCTGCAGGAGGACCCCGCCAACGAGTGCCTGTTCTTTATCCCCGATATGCACGCTATTACCGTGCCCCAAGACCCACAGTCCCTGCGCGAACGCACCCGCCTGACCGCCGCCCAGTATATTGCCGCCGGTATTGACCCTGCGCGTTCCCCGTTCTTTGTGCAGTCGCAGGTGCCTGAGCACGCGCAGCTTGCCTGGGTACTGAACTGCTTCACGGGTTTTGGTGAGGCATCACGCATGACCCAGTTCAAGGACAAATCGCAGAAGCAGGGTGCTGATAACGCCTCGGTGGGGTTATTTACCTACCCGGTGCTGATGGCGGCGGATATTCTGCTGTATCAGGTCGATGGCGTACCGGTGGGCGAGGATCAGCGCCAGCACCTAGAGCTTACCCGCAACCTGGCGCAACGGTTCAACTCGCGCTTTGGCGAAACCTTCGTGGTGCCCGAACCCATTATTATGAAGGAAACCGCCAAGATTTATGATTTGCAGGAGCCGACCTCGAAGATGTCGAAATCTGCCACCTCCGATAAGGGGCTTATCAAACTTTTGGATGAGCCGAAGGCGACTGTGAAGAAGATTAAGTCTGCCGTGACTGACGACGGCTCCATTATTGCTTATGATCGTGAGGCGAAACCTGGCGTCTCTAATCTGCTCTCGATCTATTCCGCGATGACTGGTGAGAGCATCGACTCTCTCGTCAAACGTTATGAGGGTAAGATGTACGGTCATCTCAAGGTTGATTTGGCGGATGTTGTGGTCGAGAAACTTTCGCCCCTGCGTGAGCGTACCCTAGAGCTTATGGCGGACCCCGCCGAGCTTGACCGCTTGCTGGCATTGGGCGCTCAGAAAGCTCGTGAAATAGCGACTGTTACTATCGAGAATGTCTACGATAAAGTGGGTTTTTTGCCCGCACAGCGCGGCTAGACCGAAGGAGGTACGCTGTGACTGTTAAGAACACCTGCGAGAATCTATCACACACTGAGGAATCGCCCACTCTTCACCCCGGGCAGCGTTATTTGAGTCTGATCGCCCACGTGAACGGACCGTTGGGGCAGCGTCTTGTGGACTGGAAGAAGAGAACCGGCATGACTCTTCCCACTGATTTGAGTAATCATGTGACTGTGTATGTTAGTGAGCTGACCGAGCAGAACGAGAACGACTGGCGTTCGGATGCGCTGGCGCATTCACTCGCCGCAATTGGCGCGGTGCAGGCGCGCGCTGGGGGAGTGTGCACCTTCCGCCCAAACTCTGAGATCGAGTATCTGGACGTTATCTTAGGCGCCGATACTTTTGCCGAACTTCATGGCGCGTGCGTGCAGGAGTTAGGGCAGTGGGCATCGCCTTTCCCTTACGTTCCGCATATCACCTTGGGGCGTTCTTTGACGCCGGATCAGGTGCGGCAGGCGCATCGGATTTTCGATAATTTACCAGAACAAGAACGTTCGTTCACGGTAGATACTCTGCACGTATATGCCTATGATGGCGCGGATTGGGAACCTCTGGGAGCACTATCTCTTCAGTCTTAGCTGCGCCCCACAATCTTAAATATATATACCTAGCAGAGCAAGCCCCGATACCTAAACCGGTATCGGGGCTTGGGATCGCTAACTTCTTCCTAGTGGGAGTCCGCAGTTACGGGTGCCGCATTCGCTGAAGAGACACCGCTGAGTTCATTAGGAACCTGCGGCAGGTCGATGCTCATGAGGGTCTTTGGATGAGAAGCGTCCGAGAGTGATACCGCATGAAGCTTCTTCGTCTCAGGGTCGGTCACGTAGGCGGTTTTACCGTCTACCCACAATGCCGGGCGAGGATCCTGCCAGGTTTCTGACTCGGTCCACGTATTCATTAGCTGTACAGACCCAAGCTCGGTGCCGTTTGCCGGGTCATAGATACGCAGCTTACCGTCCGTGGTGAGCAGCAGAGCCTCACCGTTAGGTCCGCGGCCCATGGAGCGGAAGGTGTAGCTGACTCCTTTGGGGAGTGAGTATACCTCTCGCGTGCGGGCGACCGTATCAATGATGGCAAACTTCTCGGGGCGCTCAAGCTTGGCGTCCTTATCCGTCTTATAATCCGCCAGAACGTAAGGGGAGTCTGCCGTTCCTGCCTGGTTGCCCGAGCGTGAGTAGGGATCTTGGGGGTTTGTCACCTTCGTGAAAGTGCCATCCCGGTAGATGAGTACGCCGTCGGTGCATCCGATCGTGAAGGTATTATCCCGCGCGATAGCTTCGCCGTGTACACCGGGGCATTCCTTGTTCTCTGTTATGGTCTTACCGTTAGCGTCTACCACGGCTGCGCCCGTGCGGGTTTTGGAATCCCCGACTGCTACGAGGTACTGGTCATTCGGCAGGGGGATAGCGAATCCGTGGTGAGGATTGGGGAGCTTAACCTGCTTGGTTTCAAGGTTAGTTGCCGTGCGTTTATTGGATACCAGGTTTGCGGGGTCGTATACGTCGAAGGTACCGGTACCGTCTGCGAATGCCGCAACCTTACCGTTATCGGCAATAACATGCCCGGTATGGTCGGCCTGAAGTGAGAGTGTCGAGAGGCTGGGAGCGGTGGTGTAGTAGTGCGAGTGGTCACCATGTGCTACCGACCATGCGCCGGTGTCGAGGAAGGTGTAGCTGGATCCGTCGGCTACGATCAGATGGCGGTTATCACCCGCATCGTTCAGGCGCAGGAAACCATCTTTGTGAATATCCTGCAGAAGCTTCATATCTTTACCGTCGTACACCATCACTCCGCCGTCATAAGTGATGGCGAGGCGGGTTGACGGGCCTTTGCCTTCAACGATGGGAGACTGCGAGGCGCTTGCGTTTGAATCCCCTGAGGATGCTCCTGCGGAAGGCTCTGAGGAGCCTGCAGAGGATGTGCCGCCCGCGCATCCTGCAAGGAGCAGGGAGGATACGAGACCGAGTGAACTTAGTGACATCAAAAATGATTTTCGTGTGTTGGACATACACAGAGACTATCACACATGAGAATCATTATTGAATTAGTAAGAGCCGGGATATAAATAATGGGTGGATCAGCATGAATATCATGCCGATCCACCCGATGAGTGAGTGTTGAGAATGTTATAAACGCCATACGACGTGGTTATTTAAACGATGGCCGCTTTTAGAGAAGATCAGCCAAGCCGCGATCTTTGAGCTCGGTAACTGTGTCTTTCACGGCCTGAGCCCGCTCACGCGGTGCGACGAGGAGCGCATCGGGGGTATCAACCACCACGATATCGTCAAGGCCAATCACCGAGATCTTGCGGTTGCTGTTCGCGACAACAATGCCGCTGCAGCCTTGATTGATCACATTGTCTTCGTCACCGAGAATTGTGAGGCCTTCACCATGCTTCTCTTGGTTAAGACGGGCGACGGCATCAAAATCTCCCACATCGTCCCAGCTGAAGGAGCCGGGGACCATCGCAACATCGCCAGCAGCAGCGGCAGGTTCAGCAACGGCGTAGTCGATTGCGGTCTTGGGAAGAGTTCCCCAAGTCTGTTCCATAATGCTCTCACGCTCGGGAGTGTCCCAAGCCTTGGCGATCTTCATAACCCCGGCGTAAAGCTCGGGCTCGTTCTTTTCAAGATGCTGCAGCATCAGGGATACGGGTGCCACGAACATGCCGGCGTTCCAGGTGTAGTCCCCGGAGTCTAGGTATTTTTGAGCGGTTTCGCTATCGGGTTTTTCAACAAAAGACTCGACCGCAAGGGCATTCGGTGCGTGAGCAAGCCCCAATGGAGTGCACGCTCTAATATATCCGAACGCACTCGACGGCTCGGTGGGGGTAATGCCGATAGTGACAATCTTTCCTGAAGCTGCCGTGATAACCGCCTCGGTCACCACGCGCTGAAATTCATCAACGGGGTTGATGACGTGATCAGCGGCAAAGGAGCCAATAATCGCATCCGGTTCACGCTCGTAAATAATAGCGCACGCTAAACCAATAGCGGCTGCAGAATCCTTCGGGGAGGGCTCCAAGACGAGGTCGGAGGCTCGTAATTCGGGAATCTGCTGGGTTACAGCGTTGGCATGAGAAGTGCCGGTCACGACCATCACGGAGCCGTTGCTCAAATCAATGAGACGGTCGTAAGTATCACGCAAGAGCGATTTACCTGAGTCTGTGAGGTCGAGAAGGAACTTCGGCGCCTGAGCACGCGAAAGCGGCCACAAACGCGAACCAACACCGCCAGCTGGAATAAGCGGGCGGAAACGGGTTAATGCAGTATTCATCAGTTCCAGAATACCGGGGGCTTTTGTAATATGCCGAATTCTTAGAGTGATTTCCAGGAAAGTCTCAGATAAAAAATATCAAGAGATGCATCACATTAGGTAAAGATTAGTTCCGCATGAAATCAGCCCACGGAGGGGTATCGCAAAATAACTATTTCGTAATTAACCTTGTAGTTTCCTGTAAATAGAGCGACGAGGTGTCAATAAGCCTGTGAATTACCTGGTATCTTGAAACTAACAATATGAAATCACAGGAGTTGCTGAGCGCGCTTCCCGCCGAGGTTAAACACACAGACCCCGACGTCGTCTCAGCGGCGACAGGAGGTTATTCAGTGCTGAATAGTTCAAAGGGGACCCTGTACCGCGGCCGATGGGGCATGTGGTCTTGGGTCGCTCATCGTGTGACAGGTATCGCTATATTCTTCTTCCTACTGGTTCACGTACTTGATACCGCCGTTGTCCGTATCTCTCCCGAGGCATACAATAGCGTTCTCGGTCTCTACAAAAACCCCGTGATGGGTCTGGGAGAGACCGCGCTCGTGGCAGCTATCGTGTACCACGCCTTCAACGGTATTCGCATTATTCTTATCGACTTCTGGGGAACAGCTACTAACGCCAAAGTCGAGCACGTGATGAGCAAAGGCAAAGACGGTTCTCCCGAAATCAACCAGAAGGCTACCTATGCGCACATTAAGATTCTGTGGGTTGTTCTGTTCCTGTGGGCGATTACCGTTGCAGGATTCGCGGCTCGTCACCTGCCGATCGTATTCTCACACCTTGGAGGTCACTAAGCCATGTCTACTCCACTCAAATCACGTGTTTCGGTTCCTCGCCTGCGCGATAACAAGATTGATGGTGTGAAATATAACCGTTCCTCCAGCAAGCGCAACAATTTTGAAATGTTCGCCTGGCTGGGGATGCGCCTCTCCGGTGTTGTGCTGGTGGTGCTGATTTTCGGGCACCTCTTCGTGAACCTCATGGTGGGGGACGGCATTCACGCGATCGACTTCGGTTTCGTGGGCGGTAAATGGGCAAACCCCTTCTGGCAAATCTGGGATCTGCTGCTGCTGTGGCTGGCTATGCTCCACGGCACCAACGGCATCCGCGTGGTCATTGACGATTACGCCGAAAAGGATCGTGTGCGTGTGTGGCTGAAGATTATCCTCTTCGCAGCATCAGCTTTTGTGCTGCTGGTCGGAACTCTCACGATCTTCGCTTTCGATCCCTGCCCCTCAGGCGCGGCGGCTAATCTGCTGCCTAGCTTCTGCCCGGCCCACTAAGGGTAAAACACTAAAGATTTTTGACATACGAGAGAGAGCATCATGCAGGTACATAAGTACGATGTAGTGATTGTTGGCGCTGGCGGCGCAGGTATGCGTGCCGCTATTGAGGCGGGGCAGCGCGTACGAACCGCGGTGCTGACGAAGCTATACCCCACCCGCTCGCACACCGGTGCGGCACAGGGCGGTATGTGCGCCGCCTTAGCTAACGTTGAGGAAGACAACTGGGAGTGGCATACCTTTGACACCGTCAAGGGCGGCGACTACCTTGTCGATCAGGATGCGGCAGAGATTATGGCGAAAGAAGCCATTGACGCCGTGCTCGACCTTGAAAAAATGGGTCTTCCCTTCAACCGTACCCCCGAGGGGCGCATCGACCAGCGTCGTTTTGGCGGGCATACCCGCGATCACGGTAAAGCCGCCGTGCGTCGCGCATGCTACGCTGCCGACCGCACGGGCCACATGATTCTGCAGACCCTCTATCAAAACTGTGTGCGTCACAATGTCGAGTTCTACAACGAGTTCTACGTGCTCGACCTCATTATGTCAGAAGACGAAAACGGCAACCCCCGACCTGCAGGTGTTGTCTCCTACGACCTGGCAACCGGCGAAGTACACGTTTTCCAATCGAAATCCGTGATTTTCGCATCCGGCGGATGCGGCAAGATTTTCAAAACTACCTCAAACGCGCACACCCTTACGGGTGATGGCATGGCAATCGCCTTGCGTGCAGGTCTTCCCCTAGAGGATATGGAATTCGTGCAGTTCCACCCGACCGGCCTTGCGGGCCTGGGTATTCTCGTGACCGAGGGTGCCCGCGGTGAGGGCGGTATTCTGCGTAACTCCGAGGGCGAGCGTTTCATGGAACGTTACGCACCGACCATTAAGGACCTAGCCCCCCGCGATATCGTGGCTCGTGCAATGGCGAACGAGGTGCGTGAAGGTCGCGGCTGCGGACCGCATAAAGACTATGTGCTCCTAGACCTCACTCACCTCGAACCCGCGCATATCGACGAGAAACTGCCGGATATTACCGAATTCGCGCGTACCTATCTGGCAGTTGAGCCGCACCACCAGCCTATTCCGGTGTTCCCCACCGCGCACTATGCGATGGGCGGTATTCCCACGAACAACGATACCGAGGTGTACCGCAACAGCGAAGAGACTATTCCAGGACTATACGCAGCCGGTGAGGTAGCCTGCGTGTCGGTACACGGTGCAAACCGTTTGGGAACCAACTCACTTCTGGACATTAACGTGTTTGGTAAGCGTGCTGGCCGCCGCGCCGCAGAATACGCCGCATCCGCAGATTTCGTGCCTGTTCCGGACGACGCTGCCGATCGCACTCTCGCGATGCTCAATAGTATTCGTGACGGGCAGGGCACCGAAAAGGTTGGCGCTATCCGCACCGAGCTGCAGCGTGTGATGGAAGCCGATATGCAGGTGTTCCGTACCGAAGAAACCATTCGCAAGGCTCTCTCCGCCATTGACGAACTCGAAAAGCGCTACGCAAATATCTCGATTCAGGATAAAGGCAAGCGCTTCAACCTTGACCTGTTGGAGGCCGTTGAGCTCGGCTTCCTGCTACAGCTTGCCAAGGTGATGTCGGTGGGCGCACTGCACCGCCAGGAATCCCGAGGTGGTCACTACCGTGAGGACTTCCCGAAGCGCGACGACGTGAACTTCATGAAGCACTCGATGGTTTATCTAGATCCCGAGTCTGAGTTTGAGGGTGTGCAGGGTCTGCGTTTTGATACCAAGCCCGTTGTCTACACTCGCTACGAACCCAAGGAGCGTAAGTACTAAAATGGCTGAACACGAAACTCCCGAACCGGAATCGGTCAAGCTCTTTGAAGGTATGTCCGGTTCAGACTCCGGGAACATCCCCACCTATGACGTGACGATTCGCGTGCGCCGTTACAACCCCGAAGTATCGGATAAAGCATACTGGGATGACTTCAACCTGACCATGTACCGCACCGACCGCGTGCTGGATGCATTGCATAAGATCAAGTGGGAGCTCGACGGCTCGGTCTCATTCCGTCGTTCCTGCGCACACGGTATCTGCGGGTCGGATGCGATGCGCATTAACGGACGTAACCGCCTAGCGTGCAAGACCCTGCTCAAGGATTTGGACATTACCAAGCCCATTATCGTTGAGCCGATTAAGGGTCTTCCCTGCGAAAAGGACCTGATTGTCGATATGGAGCCTTTCTTCCAGGCGTACCGCGAGATCATGCCCTTCTTCATCAATGACTCGAATGAACCGGAACGTGAGCGTCTGCAGTCTGCGGAAGAACGCGCCCGATTCGACGACACCACAAAGTGTATTCTGTGCGCGGCTTGTACCTCCTCTTGCCCCGTTTTCTGGACGGACGGTCAGTACTTCGGTCCTTCTGCCATCGTGAATGCGCATCGTTTTATCTTCGATTCGCGCGATGACGCTGGGGATCTGCGTTTGGAAATCCTCAACGATAAAGAAGGTGTGTGGCGCTGCCGCACAACCTTCAACTGCACCGAGGCTTGCCCGCGTGGCATTCAGATCACTAAGGCTATTGCCGAGGTCAAGCAGGCTATTTTGGCGCGAGCCCTCTAAGCCTGGCGACTGGAGAACTCGTAGAGACACAAAATATGCGGTGTGGGCGCAAGATTGGTGACGCCCACACCGCATTTTTGTTTGCGATATTAGTGCGAACTGGTACCCGCTAGTTAATTTCCGCGTCTGCAGGCGGCGGTTTCAGCCTCGTCACAATCAGTCACAATGTCATAAACCCGCCACACAACGCGATGATTCGTCACGTCTCGTACAAAAACTTCAACGAACGTAAGAAGGCAGCCAGAAGGTGTGTACTGACTTCGGATTCGCGCTATTCTCGAACTATGGTTTTTGCAAACTCACGTTACGATCTTTCGACCCCTGTCTTCGACGACTGGGTGGCTCGCATGATGCCTACCCTTGTGGAATTTCGCCGCGAGGTGCACCGCACCCCGGAGCTCTCATTCCGCGAGGTGAAAACGACTGAACGCATTATGACGACGCTGCGTGAGGCAGGGCTGAACCCTATTGCCTGCGAAGGTACCGGTTGCTACGTCGATATCGGAAACGGACCGTTTGCTTTAGCTCTTCGCGCTGATATTGATGCGCTTCCCATCGTCGAACAGACGGATCTGCCTTATTCATCGACCATACCCGGGGTGATGCACGCCTGCGGGCACGATATTCACCAGACCGTCATGCTTGGGGTTGCTTTAGCGCTTCACGAGCTGAACGAAAAGACTCCGCTGGGGCGTAGCGTGCGTATCCTGTTCCAGCCCGCCGAGGAACAGTTGCCGGGTGGGGCTGTGCAGATGATTGAGCAAGGTCTTTTACGCAATATCCCACGTGCTTTTGCTCTGCATTGCGATCCGAAGGTTGAACTGGGGAAAATTGGCACGCGCATCGGGGCGATTACGAGTGCTTCAGACACGATTAAGATTCACCTGAGTGGTCACGGTGGTCATACCTCTCGACCGCATCTGACTGAGGACCTTATCTACGCGATGAGTCAGATTGCCGTGCAGGTTCCTTCCGTGCTCACACGCCGTACCGATGTGCGTTCCGGCGTGCTGGTCGCGTGGGGGCAGGTGAGCGCCGGGGTTGCCCCGAACGCTATTCCCGCTGAAGGCTATTTGGCGGGCACCATGAGATGTCTGGATGTTGAGGTGTGGCGTCAGGCGGGCAACCTGCTGGACGAGGTAATCGAGCAAGTCGCGGTTCCCTTCGGTGTACAAGCAAGGGTCGAACATATCCGCGGCGTGCCCCCGGTCGTCAATACCGACGCGGAAACCACCATGTTGGAAAACGCGGCGCGCGCCGAATTAGGCGAAGAGTCCATCGTGTTGGTTGAGCAATCAATGGGTGGAGAAGACTTCGCGTGGATTCTGCAGGAGGTTCCAGGCTCGATGTTCCGCCTAGGAACTCGCGCCCCGGAAGATCCTGTCTACGACTTACATCAGGGGGACTACGCTCCTAATGAGCAGGCGATTGGCGTGGGTGTGCGCGTGATGGCGGCGACCGCGTTGCGTGCCGTGCGTTTTGAGCTCGCGAAGGCTGCGAAGGCCGCGAACCCGGTGCGGGATGAGGCGCGTTAATATTACGGACAACCTGTAATAGAGGATATTCCGGGCACTGGCGCCGGAGCACGCAGCACCGAGAAATATTTATGGGGGTCTCCGCCAAATCTTTACGAAAACTTTATGAAAGAACGGATTTCGTCACAGGAGGAATACGTCAAGTGCGGGTGCATCGCCGAAATAGCGGGCATCTGCCGGGGGAGTGGGGTTGCGTCTGAAAAACCAAAATAGTGATGTCTACACTAGAAAAAACGGTGTTAAGCCGCGCATGAACGTCAAAACCTGCGTCATACCCACTCATGAATAACATTTGCAGGATAAACTATAGGGGATGACCGAACCGCGCCGCGTCATTGCGGGGCGCCGAACAGCTGACGAGTGGGAGAACTCTGTGGGATTCTTTGGAATCGGTAAGAAGAAGTGGGAAGAGCAGGCGAAAGCCGCCCAGGCTGAGGCAGAAGCACAGGCTGACGACGTAAAATCCGCCCTCCCTAACTCCGATGCAGAGGCATCGGATCGTACCCTCGCGGAACGTGTGAATGAACAGCAGCGTTGGGAGAATTCCCTGCGCCGGTTTGTGCAGGCTGAGAGCACTCGCATGCAACAGGAAGAGCAGAAGAGCAAAGATACTTCTGACCTTAACGTCGATGCTTTGAAACAGTCCGCGCAGCACAGCGGCTCTTCTGCTGAGCCTTCGGCATCCATAGCAGGCGAAGCGAAGACTTCCGGGTCAGCAGAAGGCAAGAAAACCGTGGGTGCTTCCTCACAGGCTGCGAACGCAGATGCCGCCCAGAAGGGTTCTTTCACACAAGAATCAGCCCAGACATCCGACGCTTCCACCCCGAAACGTGCACCCCAGATTTCTGAGTACCGCGCAACGAGTATGCCTGCGGATGCATTTGAGACTAACTCTTCCGCCACTGCGGTTCCCTCATCAGATGCGGCATCTGTTTCGGGTACCGCATCGGTACAGAGCGAAGCAGGCTCCCAGAAACAAAACGTGCAGGACGCACTTAAAGAATTTAACGAGACGAAATACGGCACCGAGCACGAGGGGAATACCTCCTCAGTATCCTCACATGCCGATGCGGCTGCCACCCCGTCTTTTTCTGCAGAGAAAGAATCTGTGGGCGTCAAGACCCCGAACGTTGAGGATCGTGAGCGGGAGAAACTTGCCGCAGGAGTCGTGCCTACCGATGCCGAAGAGAAGCCTGCTTTTGTTCCCGCGCCCGGTGTTGAGTCTAAGAACTCAAACGATAAGAAGACAGCGAACGCCGACTCGAAGTCTACGCTTGAGTCCACACCCCAAGAATCCGAATCTGTTTCGGATGTAAAAGCCTCTGCACACGAGAAAAAGTCACCTAGCCCTGAGGCTCAGGCGACGAGCGGGTTGGAGTCTTCGGGCACCCCGTCAGCCTCGAAGAAGTCCGACAAGATCGAGTTTGTCGGTTCGGGAGTCACGGGTTCCGCCAAACATCTTGATGACCGTAACGACCCTGAAACCTTGGCTCCCGAGAAGAATCGCAGCGTCGAAACTTCGGCTGAGAAGACCTCTGCCGAGAAGATGGCTGTACAGCACGAGAAGACCGTGGCCGATGAGGTCTCAGCCCACTCTTCCACAGATAAAGACTCCAAGAAGCAGGACGTCGAAAAAACTGCGCGCGATGAAAAAGCCTCTCAGAGCGGCGCCGCAGCCGCATCATCGCATGCGGCGGCAGCATCCGTTGAAGGGAACGAAAAAGCGGAGGTTCTCACCCCCGAGAATCCGCTGCACGACCTCGTAACTGCGATGCGCGGATACGGCTCCGGGAAGGTGTCCTACGAACTGCGTCAGCTGGGCGACGATATGCACTACCGGATTTTCCATCGCGGCAGCGAAGTCGAACAGGGTGTTGTGGTTCCGACCGATGCGTGGTTCTCGTCGATTGCCTCGCTCTACGTGCGAGCACAGGACGCGGGCAGGGTGTGGAACCGTGCCCTCGTGGTAGCAAACCCCAGCGAGAACGGGCTAGTAGCGGTACAGGCTTCGTACACGAACACCGCAGATGCATCGAGCTACACCACGGATTACATTCTCGAAACGAGCGAGAAAGACTCGGCTTCACAGAAAGACTCATCAGCGAAAAGCGCCGAATCGGCAAAGTCCTCCGCCGACCAGAGCACCACATCCACCAATGCTGCAGATCAGAAAACGTCGACCGCGAAGACCTCAGCGCTGGCTGATTCCTCCGATGATACCTCTTCGCAGAAGGAATCTGAGGCAAAGCTCGCTCAGGATAAGAGCGATGAACAGGCTAAGACTGCTGAGTCTCAGAAGGCGAAAGATCTTGATGACCACACCCAGAACGTCAAGTCTGCTGATGCCGACAAAGCCAATACTCAAGATTCACAGAAGTCTGAGAAATCCGAACATACCGTAGATTCCGAGAAGAAGTCCTCCGAGGCTCAGGACAAGGCGCAGGAAGTTTCTGCGAAGGCTAAAGCAGATACTGCAAAGTCTGATTCTGCTACAGCAGAATCGACCAAGAGCAGTTCAAGCGCGCTCGCTGCAGGTACCCTTGGCGCCGCAGGCGTGACAGCCGCCGGGATCGCGGCATCGTCGAAGAGCGACCGCGAGGATTCGCGCTACGAATACGATTACGATGCGGATCCGCAGAATGTCACCGGTCGTCACAATGCTCAAGCTGCTGAGCAGAGCAAGACCGAGACTGACAGTGCTAAAGCCGGTGCTGTCTCCGATAAATCCGAGAAATCGTCGGTGTCTGGCGTATCCGTAGCCAAGGACTCTTCCGATCTCTCCACCCCCGAAGCTGAGGTAGAGAAAACCAAGGTTGAGAAATCTTCTGAAGACGAAGAAGAACTCAACAGCATGCAGGCGGCTTTGGCGACTATCGTGGCATCCTCCGAAGCGAAGAAGACTGCATCGAACGCGAAGGAAGACGCTGCGGATACTTTTGCTGCGGTGAAGACCTCGGGTACCGACTCGAAGTCCGCTGCTGATAAGACGAACGAGGACTCACAGAAGGCGGCTGATTCCGAAAGCCCCGTCAAGGCTGAGAGTGATGCCAAGACTACTGCGGGTTACACCTCAGAGAATCAGAGTGCGAATGTAACTCAGGCTGTGGAGGAATCCCAGGCTGGCACCACCAGTACCGACAGTTCCTCTGCACTGCCCAAGCATGTGGATGACCTCGCTCTCGTCCCCGAAGTCGAGAAGGACTCGCTGACAGGCTCGACTGACACGAAGCCTCAGGAATCGGCGTCGAATAAGCAGGATGCGCCTGCCGCGCAGACCGCATACGCTGTTGCTGCTCAGTCTGAAACCTCAACTGCAGACGGTAAGACCGCGCAGCACGAATCCGCAGACTTGCCTCCCGCAGAGGCCGAGCCGGATACCCCCGCGCATCAGGCACATTCCTCCGTGCTCGCTGGCGATGCGCTTGCCGAGGGTAACCTAGTACTTACCGATGCTAAGGTGATTGAGCATCTGGCACCGGTGACCGAAGCTCTTTTCGGCGAGAATGGTAGCGCTAAGGATGCAACGACCGTGTTGATCCGGGTGCGTTCGGTGGGCTCTTACTACGATGTGCTCACCCACGTGCGCCGCAACGGATTCTGGGAGCAGGTACGAACCTTCGAGTTAGTTTCGGAAGAAGATTTGGGTATTCCCACGCTCAAGGCCGATTCCTACAGCGAAGGTGAAGGGTCGCCACTCGCCATGAGCCTGACCTTCACCCCGGGCGTGCCCGTGCAGTCTGCATTCGATTACTCGAATGAGCAAGCTTTCGTACGGTACCCCCGCCAGCTTGAGGCCGATCGCTACGTAGAGGAACTGCGCATGTTCCCGCGTCTGGGGGCTAAGATTCCGGCGCATATGGCGAATGCTCTGACTCACTGGAGCATGTAGGAGAAGCCTGCCCGTGAATGAAGATAGAGTTTCTGAGAAAACGGTAGCTGAAGTTGCCGCACGCGCGGGGAAAGCCTTCGAGCGTCTGGTGCAGACGATGGCAGCCCTGCGAGCCCCCGACGGGTGCCCCTGGGATGCCGAACAGACTCATCAGTCCCTCATTCGATACCTCATTGAGGAATCCTATGAGGTCGTGGAGGCTGTCGAGGCACCCGAGGGTACAAACCTGCAGCTTCTACGCGAAGAGTTGGGCGATGTTCTGCTTCAGGTTCTCTTCCATGCCGATATTGCGGCGGCAGAACCGGGCGGCTTTACGATCGAGCAGGTGATCGAGGATCTGGACGCAAAACTTCACGATCGGCACCCGAATGTTTTCAGCGATTCTTCGGACGAGTCTCGGATGACCGCCGCCGAACAACAGGTTTTCTGGGATGAGCTTAAGAAGACGGAGAAATCCGATCGAGGTCCGCTTGACGGCATTCCCCCTCATCTTCCTGCACTGGCCCTAGCGGAGAAGACGATTGCTAAGGCCCGCAAGGCCGACATTGTGCTTCCGCCGGAGCCTACCTCCTTGGACGACGATCTTCCTTTTACCTATAGTGAGGAAGAATTCGGTGAGCTACTTTTTTCGCTTGTGTGCCGCGCGCGTCAGAATGGGCTGGATGCGGAACGTGCCCTACGTACTTACACCCGCAAGTTTATTGAGTACAACCAATAGCCTCGTGGCCGCGTAGGCTGAAGAGTATCTATCAGACACCTTTAGATGCGAAAGTCTTTCGCATCTAAAGGTGTCTGTTTTATGCCCTGAAATAGAGCTCCACTGGTTACATTCGTGGGTGGGACATAAAGCACTGCACACCTGTGTTGCGCGATGTAGAAACCGGCTCTAAAGATGTTCAATCGTTTTAGTAGAGTGTGATAAAGAACTTTGTCGTTATCGGTTGGGGTTCGAATTGGTGCCTGCGGTGCGAGGACATGCTGCGTCCACAGGGGGAATGACTTTTGAGAGGCGAGTTTACAAGGGACTAAAGGTGTTGGATACCCTCAGGAATCGCAAAAAATCCCGTGGTAACTAGTGTGTTTGTGTGGGAGTTTTGGTAAAATTTAGGGCAACGGGACTCGCCCAACATCACAGGAGCGAGCCGTCATATCCTGTACTCTCTAAGGAGCAATTTCATGGCTGTTATTACCGCAGTTCACGCCCGTCAGATTTTGGATTCCCGCGGCAACCCGACCGTTGAGGTTGAGGTTCTGCTCGAAGATGGTGCTTTCGCACGTGCCGCTGTGCCTTCGGGCGCATCCACCGGCGAGTGGGAGGCAGTCGAGCGTCGCGATGGCGACAAGTCCGTATACCTAGGCAAAGGCGTTCTGGGTGCCGTCAAATCTGTTATTGAAGAGATTTCGGAAGAAATTATCGGTATCGACGCCGCTGATCAGCGTACTGTTGATGCAACCATGATTGCTCTGGACGGCACCAACAACAAGGGCAAACTCGGCGCTAACGCAATTCTGGGTGTTTCTCTGGCCGTCGCTAAGGCAGCCGCAGAGTCCGCAGACCTTCCCCTCTACAAGTACCTGGGTGGCCCCAACGCCCACGTGCTTCCCGTTCCCATGATGAACATCCTCAACGGTGGCTCTCACGCAGACTCCAACGTTGACATTCAGGAGTTCATGATTGCTCCCATCGGTTTCGAGAACTACTCGGATGCGCTGCGCGCCGGTGTCGAGGTCTACCACTCGCTCAAGTCCGTGCTGCACGACCGTGGTCTCTCCACCGGTTTGGGTGATGAGGGCGGCTTCGCACCGAACCTTGAATCCAACGCTGCGGCTCTTGACCTCATTATCGAGGCAATCGAGAAGGCTGGCTACAAGCCCGGCGAGCAGGTTGCTCTCGCACTGGATGTTGCGTCCTCCGAGTTCTACAATGACGGTGCCTATGACTTCGAGGGTCAGAAGAAGTCCGCCGAAGAGATGAGCGCATACTATGCTGATCTTGTGGCGAAGTACCCGCTGGTTTCCATTGAGGATCCGCTAGACGAGAACGACTGGGCAGGCTACAAGACCCTGACCGAGCAGATTGGCGACAAGGTTCAGATCGTCGGTGACGACCTATTCGTGACCAACCCCGAGCGCCTTGAGAAGGGCATCAACGAGGGTGCGGCAAACGCTCTGCTGGTGAAGGTCAACCAGATCGGTTCGCTCACCGAGACCCTGGATGCTATGGAACTGGCACAGCGCAACGAATACCGCTGCATGGTTTCGCACCGTTCCGGTGAGACCGAGGACGTCACCATTGCCGACCTTGCTGTGGCGACTAACGCGGGTCAGATCAAGACCGGCGCGCCCGCACGTTCCGAGCGCGTGGCAAAGTATAACCAGCTGCTGCGCATTGAGGAAGAACTGGGCGATGCCGCTGTTTACGCTGGCAAGTCAGCATTCCCCCGCTTCAAGAAGGCGTAACGCGATAATATACGGACGGCTAGAACCGTATACATTGTAATCTGGTGCTCTCGACTGGTCCATGACCTGCGAGAGCACCAGATTTTTTATCTCCTGTTTTTCTTCGTAGACTCTCTCTATAAGGGTGCCTACAACGACGGCGTGCTTATGGCTCTTGAACATGTATCCCTCCAAATCTAACAGCTCAGTTTTCCCTAGGGGTTAGGGGAATGTGCCAGCAATAATTCGGGTATATCACTTTTTCGGGGGATAACTCCGTCTGAACGTTCACGGTAGCTTAGAATGGTAATCAAAGACTTAGGGGCAGGGAAGGAAACTACATGATGGCTCAGCGCGACGGACGTGAACGACGCAAAAGCCCGGCGGGGCAGGAACCGCGTCGAGGTCGCACATCACGTGGCAGCCAGTCCGCCGCCGCGCGCGAAAGTCTTTCCGATGCTCCAGCATCTGCCCGTAAATCCCGTGCCCGCAAGCAGAAGGCGCATAAACCCGGTTCATCCCGCACGACCAACACCGCAGATAAGCGGGCTCAGCAGAAGCCAACTGCGCGGCGCTCGAAGGCCACCCTGCCGCCCCCGCAGCCAGCGCATCGTGAGGCACACGAGCGGCAGGCTACGTCCACAAACGTCAAATATTCTGCACCTGCGGCGAAGGAACCCCACAGCACCGCAAACCATCGAACCGTTGAAGACCGCTCGTATTTGCAGCGTCCCGCCTGGATGCGCGCCGCTAACAGCTTCTTCGGCGCCCGTACCCGGGCACATCGTACCGATAGGGAACGCGATGCACGTGAACGCCGCATCCACCGCGAACACGATGACGATGAGAATTATGAGACTCCCGTCGCGGCACATCGCTTTAGCGGAAAATTTTTGGGCATTCTTATTATGATCGCAGTGCTCCTGCTGGGTACCGCATACCCGCTGACTAACTATGTTGATCAGCAGCGAGAAATTAACACTACCCGCGCCCGCATTGCTGAGCTCAAACAGGAAAACGTGCAGCTTCAAGCCGAGAAAACCTGGTGGCAAGACGACGACTATGTGCGCCAGCAGGCCCGCAGCCGTCTATTCTATGTGGCGCCGGGCGATACCCCGTATACAGTCACCGGTATAGATTCGGATGACGGCCGGGCTGACAGCACCTCTGCCTCCGGGAAAAATGCTCCCGAAGATTCGTGGACGAACAAACTTTGGGGGTCCCTGAACGATGGTAAGGCTCCTTCGCCTAAACCTGCTGATAAGTAACGCCGGTACGGCTGTACACGTGAACCGTGCTGTACGATAAAACCTGACGTACCGATTCTTCAAGAAAGATCTATGAGCACTGTAGAAGACCTCAAAAACCGCGCCCCGCAGGGTTTCGGCGTTACCGTAGAAACCTTGACGCCCACCGACCAAGATATCCGAGTGCTCTCAGCACAGTTGGGCCGTACTGTGCGGGATGTTATTGAGATTCCCGCACGCTGTGTATGCGGTAACCCGCTCGTTGCTGCTACAGCGCCGAGGCTATCAAACGGGAACCCGTTCCCAACCGTGTTTTACCTGGCGCATCCGGCGATTACTGCGGCCGCATCCCGCCTGGAAGCGGGGGGCCTCATGTACGAGATGACCGATGCGCTCGCGGCCGATACCGAACTTGCGAACCGATACACCCTAGCACACGAAAACTACCTAGCCGAGCGTGAGCGCATACGTTTGATCAGCGGAACCGATGAGGTGCCCGAAATTGAGAATATTTCGGCGGGCGGGATGCCCACGCGCGTCAAATGCCTGCATGCCGTGATTGGTCACACCCTGGCGGTGGGCCGCGGCATTAACCCTATGGGGGACTGGGGTCTGGATGAGATCGCCGATTGGTGGACCCCGCAGGTTTGCGCATGTGAACCATCATGGCGGGATGCCTAATTTCAGCCATTTTTAAGAACTTTGCCCGTGCCGTTCACTGTAACCGGTACGGGCACCTAATATGTAAGTAGCTCGACGCATTAATCTGCGGCAGGCTAGATAACTTTAGAACCTCACGCCTTGCGTGGATTGGAGCCCATTATGCGTGTTGGCGCAATTGACTGCGGTACCAACTCTATCCGTCTTCTGATCGCTGACGCCAGCACCGAAACCGTTAACGGTCGCACGGTAACCCGTCTCAACGACGTGGTGCGGCAGATGCGTATCGTCCGCCTGGGGCAGGGGGTTGATGCCACTGGATGGCTTGCTCAAGAGGCCTTGGACCGCACTTTTGAAGCAACGCGGGAATACGCAAAACTTTTGCGTAAACACAAGGTCAAGAAGCTTCGTTTCGTGGCGACGAGTGCCACCCGCGATGCCGGAAACCGTCAGGTTTTTATGGATGGTATTCGTGACATTCTGGGTATTGAACCCGAGGTGATTACCGGCGACGAAGAGGCGGAACTGTCGTTTGCGGGCGCCGTACTGGCGGTCGGTGCCGATGAGTCTAAGACCGTAGTCTTTGACCTGGGCGGCGGGTCTACCGAATTCGTACTTGGGACCGAAGACGGCGTGCAGGCGGCAAGAAGCGTAAATATCGGGTGTGTGCGCCTGACCGAACGGCACATGGCATCTGCCCCTGCAACCCCGGATCAGATTCAACGTGTTGAAGCTGACACCGATGCGGCAATCGACAGCGTATTGCAGAGCGTTCCTCTCGAAAAGGCTACCCGGGCCGTTGCCGTTGCCGGTACTGCAACCACGATCGCCGCCGCAGCATTGGGGCTAAAGACCTATGATTCCGAGGTTATTAACGGTTCTTCCATCTCTGTAGATACGGTGCAGAAAACGGCAGAGATGCTGCGCTCTATGACCCGCGAGGAGCGCGCCGCGCTGGGGTATATGCACCCCGGTCGGGTTGATGTTATTGGCGCCGGGGCTACCATTTACGCCCGTATCATGACTCGTCTGCGTGAGATCACCGAAGGAAACATCGATTCTGTGACGGTGAGCGAACATGACATTCTGGACGGCATAGCACTATCCCAGGTACGTTAAGCATGTACAACTAACACCCAACGACGGTAGGTACACAGGTATGACGCGTTCCAACCACATCGTCACGATGACGCGCACAAGCATACGTCGGGTCGTAGCGCTTCTCGGATGCGGGGCGCTCGCGACCGGTTTAGCCCTGTCCGGAGCTCCTGCATCTGCCGCTCCGACGGCCTCACCAACCCCTATAACGCTCACTCCCGCTGAAGCCGCCGTTCTAGGTAAGGACGACGTTCGTCAGCACGAATATTGGCTTACCGACTACAGGATTGTGGATGCGTGGAAACAATCGACGGGATCGGGCGTGACGGTTGCCGTCATTGACACCGGCGTCGACGGCACCCACCCGGATCTCGTAGATAACGTGCTGGAGGGTTATGACGCTTCTGGCGAGGGCTCTCCTAACGGTTGGCAGGGGCTGGGTGTAGAACCCATGCACGGCACCGAAGTTGCATCCCTGATTGCCGGTCACGGTCATAATGTTTCCGGTATTCCTAAGATTGCCGGTCAGCCTGGTAAACCTGCGGGCGTTATCGGCGTGGCGCCGGATGCCAAGATTCTGCCTATCTCCCTTAACATGGTCTCAAATGCTGAGAAAAGTATTGATGAGCAGATTCCCGCCGCCGTGCGTTATGCGGTAGATCATGGCGCGCAGGTCATCAATCTTTCTATCGGCTCGAATAAGACGACCTGGCCCAAGAGCTGGGACGATGCTTTTGCCTACGCCGAAGAGAAGGGCGTGGTCGTCGTAGCATCCGCCGGTAACCGTGGCAGCGGTATTACCCAGGTGGGTGCCCCGGCGACTATTCCGGGTGTACTGACGGTTGGCGGCGTGGACCGTCAGCGTGAGGCTTCCAAAGGCTCTTCGACTCAGGGCATTTCTATTGGCGTGACGGCACCGAGCAATGATATGATTGCTGCCGCACCGGGGAATAAGTACATGATATGGTCGGGGTCTTCGGCATCCGCTCCGCTGGTTTCCGGTCTTGCGGCATTGATTAAGTCTAAATACCCCAATCTGAGTGCGGCTCAGATTATTCAGCGTATTACTGAAAGCGCCGACGACACTGGCGCTGCCGGGCGTGACCCGGTGTACGGGTTTGGCATCATAAATCCGCTGATGGCTCTGGACCCTTCAACCCCGCAGGATGCTACGGAGAATCCGCTAGGGTCGCTGAAGGCATGGATTGCAGTGCACCGCCGTCAAGAGGTGCCTGCGCCAACTCCCGCCGATGCTTCGGCCACACCGGTGCATGAAGAAGGCGAGACTATCGTTAAGGCGAAGATCCCAGAGCCCAGCCGCCCGGTTGAGGACCGCGGATTTTTGCCGTTTATCATCGTGGGGGCTCTCTTTGTCATTTTGGGGCTGCTCACGGTACGCAGCGTTCGTCGTCTGCATCGCTTGCACGTTAATGTGCGCGATGTAGTGCCGCATCCTCATCTGCACGGGCACGGTGAGCCAAAGCAAGCTTCACATTCCAAGCCCTCCGCAGCTTCGGTTGCTGTTCCGGATGCTCCTGCTCCGGTCGCTCCTGCCATTCAGTCGCCCGCTGCCAGCGCGCCCCAGAGCCCCGAACCTGAGACTGCTGCGCAGGCACAAACACAGGTTGCACCTGTCTCTATTCCCTCCCCGGCACCAGACGCCGCAGTCGCGATGCCGTCGGCGCCCTCCACCCTCGATCCCCACCCCGCGGCGGATCAGAGCCTAGATAAACAACAGGATGCACCTACGGGTCAAAAGAGCGCAGTCGCAGCGGGTACCGAGCAGAACGCCGTGCCCACGCAGCCTCCTGCCACCGTGCAGAACGTTGGCACAACGGAGCACAATGTTGACTCGGCACAGAACGTCGGCGCAGTACAACCTGCGGCATCAGCATCAAGCGTGGCTGAACAGTCAACGGTGGCTACAGGACAACCATTACCTCAGACGCAGAAACCGGCAGAGTCTCAGCAGACCGACCAGCACAATACGGTAGCGCAGACTCCTGCCGCACCCGCGAAAGCGACTCAACCGGCGGACCAGGAGAATGTGCCTGCGCCCGAGCAAAAGCCCGCCGCACCTGAACCTCAGGAATCAGAAAAACCTGCCCTGGCTCAGACTGTAGCTCAGAGCGAGGGCGTATCTCGCACCCCGCAGAGTCCCGCCGCCGAGCCGGTTAAGGACTCGACCGTAGTGCAGGAATCCTCCGATCCTGAAGCGTCACAGGTATCGGCAGATACGATCGGGAAAGCTTCGCACCAACCCGCTCAGAAGAACGGTACGGCACAGCATCGAGCCCACCGTTTAAGTAGGGGTCCGTTACCTCCGCATCGGAAACCTCGTCTGCCTCATATTTCCGGGATTAAGCGCCAAGTTCCGCAAACAGGTGTTCCAGATGTTCCTGACGAGGCAGCGAGTTCAGCATCCGTACAGAATCCTACGGGGCAGGACAGTCGCCCGGCTTCAGCACCGCGAAAGGTCGCTTCCGCCCAGAAGAAACATAATACTGGCACGCCGCGCAAGAAGACGGCTAACTCGTCGCGCCTACGTCCTCAGGGTGCCGCTTCGGGGCGTTCCTCAATACCCGCCGCGCCGGAATCTGGTATTCCAGAGCCTTCATCGGCTCACGAACCTGAGCCACGGAATCCTAGCTCCTCCTAGTGATAGTGAAAAGCACGCAGTTAATAAACATTTCCGATAAAAATGTGGAAGAAAACTTCGTGACTCCTAACACCTGGTCTGTGGGTAGAGCAAAGGTTTAAAACACCCTAAGGACGCGCTACATGATGCGGAACGCAACCCCGCTGACGGGGCAAAACCTCGGCGCATAAATGCGAAACGTTATCATCCAAGGGCGGTTTTCTTTACTTCGTATGCCTACATAAATGTGTTTTCCTCGGGATAAACGCGTAAAATAGTGGTATACAACATGCAGGAAAAATAGTGTTTTCGCGTTTGCGGCACCGAACATCGGGGCTTACGGAGAAAGCTTAAGAGTTTCTGTTCGTTCACATGTCCATGTATCCTGCACCCTGGGAAGCGCATGTGAACGTATCATTGAATGCTCGCGCGCTAAAGCGCAGCGGGTAAACAAAATCTAGGAAGTAGCAATATATGTCGTTTCATAAGGCACAGGATCGTCCCCGTATTCTTATTGTCGGTGGTGGCTACGTAGGCTTTACCGTCGCCAAGAAAATCCAGAAGGCTATCAAACAAACCGGTGGCGTGGTAACCATCGTAGAGCCCAACCCCTATATGACTTACCAGCCGTTCCTGCCCGAAGTCGCTGCGGGTTCGATGGAAGGCCGTAACGCTACCGTTCCGCTCCGCCAGCACCTGCGCGATACCGAGTTGATTCCCGGGCATGTTGTCTCCGTTAACCATGCAGAGCGTACCGCTACGGTTGAACCCATCGACAATGGCGAACCCTTCGATCTGAAATATGATGAGATCATTCTCGGCGCTGGTGCCGTGACCCGTGCTTTCCCAATCCCCGGTCTTGCCGAAGTTGCTATCGGCATGAAGACTGTCGAAGAAGCCGTCTCCGTGCGTAACTGGGTGCTGGAACGTATTGAGGTTGCCTCCGTACTGGATGACCCCGATGCTCGCCGCCGCGCCCTGACCGTCGTCGTCGTAGGCGGCGGTTTCGCCGGTGTTGAGACCATCTCCGAACTGGAAGACATGGCTCGCGAAGCTGTTAATCGTAACGACCGTTTGAGCGTATCCGACCTGCGCTTCGTGATGATCGAAGCTGCACCGCGCATCATGCCAGAGGTTCCAGAAGACCGTGCCGAGAAGGTTGTGGCTGAGCTTCGCGCTCGCGGCATTGAGGTTCTGCTCAATACCTCCCTCTCGGACGCTACCGACGGTCACCTGCAGCTCATCAACATGACAGATAAGTCGCCCGCTGGTGAGATGGATACCGATACGCTCATTTGGACTGCTGGTGTTGCTGCATCGCCGATGCTCAAGAACACTGACTTCCCGATCGACGAACGCGGTCGCGTTCGCGTGAACGCAGATTTGCGTGTGGCTGGCGATAATGGTGTGGTTGAGGGCGCTTGGGCGGCTGGCGATAACGCTGCCGTTCCCGACCTTTCCGGAGGCGGCGTGGGCGGCTTCTGCGTACCAAACGCACAGCACGCATCTCGTCAGGCTTTGGTTCTCGCCAAGAATATTCTGGCATCACGCCGCGGCGAGCCTCTGACCGACTACTACCACGAGACCATCGGTGTGGTTGCCGGACTAGGTCTGTGGAAGGGCGTTGCAAACTTCAAGGGCAAGACTCTTGCAGGTCCGCTCGCATGGATTATGCACCGCGGCTACCACGGTTCTGCAATCCCCACGACCGAGCGTACTGTGCGCGTTATGACGACCTGGGCACTCAACCAGCTCTTTGGCCGTGACACCACGACGATTCGCCACCAACGTTCCCCGCGTCTCGCTTTCCAAGAGGCCACCGGAACGGCACCGGCGAAGACTAAGGCAAAGCTCTAAACGAGCCTAATAGCGTCGAAACCCGCAAACTAATGCTATTCTTAGTAATGGTCTTGCGGGTTTAGACTTTGCCCCTATAGCCCAATTGGCAGAGGCAGCGGACTTAAAATCCGTCCAGTGTGGGTTCGAGTCCCACTGGGGGCACACTATAATAGCCCGTCGCATCCAATGTGTATTCGGATGCGACGGGCTATTTGTATGCCTTGGGAGGCGAGTGTATCTCTACCTTATGAGAATCATGGGATCGCTGGGTAGGGGAGAATCCACGGTATATAAAGAAGGCACCGTCGCGACGACGGTGCCTTCCGGGTGGGTAGACGAATGAGTGATAGATACGTTCTGGAAGAATGCTCAGGCGGTTAAGCCTTATTGCGACTGAAGAACGAATCTAGTGAGTACCTGCCTCCACCGGTTAGAATGAACATGATAGCTGCCATGCCCAAGACGAAAACGTACTCGAAGCCTGCGCCGGTCTTCTGATCGGTGATGAAGGGGTCGTTGATGTGAACAAAAATAAAAGCACCTGCCATAGCGATTGCGATGGCGGCGGCCGCAAAACGAGTTCCTAAACCAAGGATCAAGAGAGCTCCGCCAATAAGCTCGGCACCAATGGTAAAGTACGCCGAAAGCTCGGGTGCAGGAATACCCATTTTGGCGAACGCTGCACCTTCTGCTGCGGGACCGATCAGGAATGCCTTCTGGAAACCGTGCATGACAAAGGTGAAGCCCAGCGCTACGCGGAAAATTAGGGTGCCAACAGATTTAGTTATTTCATTCTTCATGACTACAAGGTTGTCAGGTAAAGTTTTATCAAACAAAGGTAAACATCTATAAATCTTTTTTACATAGGTTCTACACAGCTTAAACACAGGTTCGGCGTGATGCTGCACTCTTAAAGAGTCTATATGGACCTCAAGATGAAGAATTGTGACAGTAAACCCCCGCCCTTACTGCTTGTCAGGGCGGGGGTATGTGTATCTGTAGGTGAGTGTAGACGGAGGTAAGGCTCAGAGACTTAGCGTGACTCGCATGCTATGCCGTCACCGTCACGATCAAGATGGTCGGAATACCCCGGTGCACCGCGGTGCATATTACGATATCCCGCAGCACGGGCATCAGCGCAGGTTTGAAATGCCAAAGCCGGGGCGGGGTTCTGTGCGGGAGGCGTATCCACCTGGGGCACAGGAGCAGGCTTCGCTGCGGCTCCTGCGCAGGGTGTAAGAACGTTGATCATAGCCTCTTTTTCGGCTGGTTTGACCCACAGGTGGTACTTAGCTTTCACCCGAATCTGACGTGCCACATAAGAGCAGCGGAACGATGCGTTTGCTGGCAGCCAGGTGGCGGCATCCGAATCGCTTTTCTGCTGATTCGCAGGGCCATCAACTGCCAGAAGGTTTTCGGGATCATTGGCGAGTTGTAAGCGTTCTTGAGCCGAAATCTCCTGAGCGCCCGACTGCCAGGCATCAGAAAGTGCCACAACGTGGTCGATCTGAACCTGCTCCGAGGTATCTTTCCCACGCATGAAATTGATGACCTTCCCGGTGTAAGGATCGTTAAGAATGCCCGATATCACCACGCATCCGCGAGAGTTTTTATGCTGTTTTGCGGTGAGATCCCGGTTGAGAATGTCATTGCGGGTATCGCATCCGTTATGGTCGATATCGCTCCAGGCATCTCCGAATTGGGCACGGGAGTACCCGGTCTTAGGGGCGCGGCCTTTAACGGGAAGGGTATTGAGGATGCGCAGGGCCTCACTAGCCTCGTCAGATCCTATAGGCGCCGTTCCTTGAGGCTCAACGGAGCTGGTATCGGGATTGACGATAGTGACGGTTCCGGGGCGAATTTGGGAACCCGGATGAGCCGTCGAAGTATCGGCATTATTCTCTTCAGGTGATTCACCTACCTCAGTCACGGTGGGTGTTTGTTCCGATTCCTGCGCGGAAACCGTGGGTTGCTGTGAGGCCTCTGCGCTTTGTGAAGAAGTAGAAGAATGTTCAGCTACCGAGTTCGCTGAGGGGGTGCTGGGCGCAGAGACGGTTGACTCAGAAATTGTGATAGTTTCAGAGGAGCATCCGCTCAGCGCAAGTCCTAGGGCTAGAAAAGCTGCGGAAAATCTTGTGCCGAGTTTCAAGGAATGCCCTTGACCTGATGCAGAGGTCCAAAAGACATGCGCACCAGAGCGCGATGACAGTATTTTTAACATCAATGATTCCTAGAGATTGTATGTGTGCATAGAGTGAATGCTTTTCACAGTATAGAAAGAAAACGCCCGTAAAGGGGGAATTTTTGGTGATGTCACACGATTTGTGTATATAAAGAAACTAAAATGAATGGAGAAATGTGCGGAGCAGAACGATATTCTCTCCCGCGTACAGTCAGCTTGTGTTTATAAACGTAGCCTTTGTACATGCCGATTATTAGAGGAACCCCAATGCCCACACAGCAGGAAAACCGCAGCAACAAGCCCGTGCGTATGGTTGCCGTAGACATGGATGGTACTTTCCTGAATGATGATAAGACGTTCGATGTTGAGCGTTTTGAGAGAATCCTAACCCGCTTGTCTCGGCATGGAATTTATTTTGTGGTGGCAAGCGGAAATACCTACACGAAATTATGCCAGTATATGCATGGTTTTGAACATCGAGACATTATTTATATCGCAGAAAATGGTGCCTATGTAGCGGATGATTCCGGGGAACTTGCGGTGCATCATTTTGCTGCCGAGGATCTGCCGCGTGTGTACGAGATACTGAACGGTATGCCTCAGCTTGGGATCGTTGTGTGTACGGCAGAGAGCAGCTTTATACTGGAAAACCGCGAAAAAGCGGTTATGAACATTATCCGGGACTATTTTGAGGTGCAGGGTAAGCCGTTGCCGCAGAATATTGATCCCTTCGCTTTTGCCAGTATGTTTTATCCCGGAACCGAGCGTATTAGCTCTTACGAGCAGGTGCGTGGTGTTCCCATCAAATTTTCTCTGCAAGTAACGCATCGGGATCTGCCGGATGCTACAGCACAGTTACGGCGTACCCTGCCGCAGACGGTAACCCCGCTCGTTAGTGGTTTCGGTGCAATCGACCTGGTGCGTGCCGGTGTGAATAAGGCAACGGGGCTGAAAGACCTGTGTGATCGTTTGCGGATAACCCCTACTCAGATAGTAGCCTTTGGCGATAGCGATAACGATCTTGAGATGCTCTCGTTCGCCGGTACCGGTGTGGCAATGGCCCACGCTTCAGGCGAGCTCAAGACTGTGTCTCAGCGGGTGATCGGCTCGCATAATGACGGTGCGGTGCTCGACTATTTAGAGAGCATGCTCGACGAATTAGACGGGTAAGCCCCCCGTACCAATAAAGGAGTTTAGCTCTTATCCGACTTGCAATGTGGGCGCCCTAGCCTCCGCGCTGCCTCCACTACGGCGGCGCGACGTTTGCGGTGTTCCTCTTCGGTCGGTTCGCCGCAGAGCATGCGAGATACCTGCGGCATAGCCGACCACCACCCCACGATAGCGAGAATAAAAAGTACAAGATAGGCGGCGTCTATATCGTCCGTGACGGAACCTGCCTCTTGCCCAGCGCGCACCGCATTCGCTTTGAAGGTGTAGTGACCGCGCCTGTATTTCTCATGGGGGACTTCACCATCAATTGTGAGGGATTCCCAGCGCAGCAGACGCATTAGATCGGGATGTTCACGGTGGTAGTCGTACATGCGTCCGGCGTAATCACCAATATCTTCTGAGGCAAATGACGTGAGACCAACGGTTTGGGCGATTTGTTCGAGCTCTTCGCACAGAATGCCCCTGAAGAGCTCTTGTTTATTTCCGAAATAGTTGTAGATACGCTCCTTATTGACCTTCGCCCTCTTGGCGATACGCTCCACGGTCGTCCCATCGGGGCCATGTGCGGTAAATTCGGCGAGAGCCGCATCTTTGATCTTTTGTTTCGTACTTTCGGTATCCCAAGCCATCATCTGTAATACCCTCTTTCGATAGTTCCAACGTTATGGTTGCAATTTACGTCTTAATGGTACTAGGGTTAATTCCAACGCTTCCGTTGGATTGGAGTTTACTCATGTATTACCATGCAGAGAACACGACAACAAGCACCACTGCATCGGTGTCTTCAGTCTCCGAAGAATATCCTGCTACACGGACTGCAGTAGCAATTCTGGTATCTACGGCGCTGTTTATTCTGGCGCAGCTATACGCTTCTATACCGCTACTTGCCCCGGTTTCGTCTACCTTTCGAACTGATGCAACGTTCGCCTTGTCACTGTGTTTCAGTCTTGCCTATGCTGTGGGGTTCCTGATCTGGGGACCGGTTTCGGATCGTTACGGACGAAAAAGGGTTATAGTAATCTCCCTGAGCGTGCTTACCCTAGCCACTTTTGGATGCGCCTTCGCTCCTACGCTCGGCGTGCTCGCTATTCTTCGGACTTGCCAAGGTATGACTGCCGCTGGATTCGCACCTGTCGCCCTGGCGTATCTCACGGAATCTGTACTGCCCGCCGATCGCCCCCGAACTATCGGTGCAATGTCCACTGCGTTCTTAGCGGCTGGAATTTTCGGGCAAGTACTCGCCTCTATTATTGCCCTGAGCCTTGGCTGGCGATGGTTCTTCGGGCTGTGCGGTCTTATTTTTATCGGAACCGTTTCCCTAGTTCTATGTACGATGCTTGAGCGCCCCCGCACTGGACAAACGACATCGTTGTGGAAACAATACGTGACCCTCGGCTCCTTATGTGCCAAGCCTATTTTCCTCTTGTACGGTCTTGCCCATATAACCCTTCTTTTCGTCTTTGTAGCCTTATATACGGGGCTTGGGCGGCATCTTGAAACCCTGGGAGTTGCGGCATCTGGCATTGTTTGGGTGCGTCTTGCTGCCTTTCCGGCAATGCTGATAAGCCTTTATGCGGGTTCTTATGCGAAAAAATATGGGGTTCTTTGCGTGGCGCAGCTTGGATACGTTTTATCTGTTCTTGGACTGCTGGGCGGGGTACTGTGCGCACAGGTACTTGCTGGCATCGTCATATGCAGCCTCATCTATGTTGCGGGTGTTGCTTTAGCAATTCCCTCGATGATTACTCTCTATGGCGATGCAGCGGTGCCGCATCGTGCCAGCGGCATGGCGCTTAACGGTTTTGTTCTGTTTGCGGGAGCAAGCCTGGGACCTGTTATTGGCGCTTTCCCCTTGGCGTTCACCACTCTCATACTTTTGCTGGTGGGCTTCCTGATTCTGGCTTTGCTTTCACTCGCGGCCGCTTCGCGAATCAACAACTGGCTAGTTTGAGTGAGATCCATAATTTTGAGAGCCTGCAGAAGTCTTAAACTGTGGGGGAGTACAGCTTAGGGTGAAAAAGACATGATGGCACCTCAAAATTACCCTGGAATATGAGCTTTTATGGAGGAATAATCCCCGGAATTTCTCAGAATTCGATAGAATATTGAGAAACTCTTTGTAAATCTCACCGAAGGAGAGAATGATGGCGGGTAACCCGTTTATTAATTCAATCGCCAAGCAAAATAGGCAAGGCGATCCCCGTTTCGGGCGTTTTGGTGCGGGTGGTTCCTCGTCGCAGGGTCAGTATCAGGCACAGCCGAACTACTCCAGTGAACCGCAGCAGTACGGTCAGCAGACCTACGGTTATGGTCAGCCGCAGCCGAACCAGTATGCTCAGTACGAGCAGCCTTATGCTCAGCCGCAGCAAGCGAACTATGACCAGTACCAGCAGGCGCAGTACGATCCGTATGCACAGCCCGGCTATGCTCCCGTTGCCGAGGGCGACCGCCTCACCATGAACGACGTGATCATGAAGACCGGTCTGAACCTGGCTCTTGTGGTGCTCGGTGCCGCAGTTTCCTGGTATCTGCCCTACCTCATGTTCGTGGGACTTATCGCAGGTCTGATCCTGGGTATCGTTAACGCCGTCAAGCGTAAGGTTTCCCCGGCTCTGGTTATGCTGTACTCCGTGTCCGAAGGTCTGCTTTTGGGTGGTATATCCGGTCTGCTCAATAAGAGCTACCCGGGTATCGCTATTCAGGCTTTGCTGGCTAGCGTGATTGTCGCCGGTCTTACCTTGGCTCTCTTCGCAAACGGTAAGATCCGTGCTACCCCGAAGATGACCAAGATCTTCATGATCGGCATGTTCGCTTACCTGATCTACGGCATTGTTTCCTGGCTTGGTGCGGGTCTGTTTGGTTCGCCCCTGGGCAGCTTGAGCATCGGCGGTATTCCGCTGGGCCTGATTGTGGGGCTATTTACTGTTGCTATGGCAACCTACTCGCTTCTGCTGGACTTCACCAACACTGCCGAGGCGGTGGAAGCAGGTCTTCCCGAGCGCGAGTCGTGGCGTTTGGCATTCGGCCTGACCGCATCGCTGGTCTGGCTGTACATTGAGATTCTGCGTATTCTCATGTACATCAACGAAATGGTCAACAGGGACTAACAGTATTGAGGATACGGCGGTATTCACAACCGGTGGGTGCCGCCGATTCTTTGTTTTGAGCCTGCTAGACTTGCGGAATAACTATATGCCGCAGCAACGGCATGGGCGAGAGACGATTTCTATAGCACCGACTTTTCAGGAGATTTGAGTGAGCGAATCCGTAGCCGGACAGAACACCGGCAGCACGCATCAAAACTTAACGGCAGGGGAGAGCGAACAGGATGCGCGGGCACAGAAATTAGCCCGTACCGGCGTACCCTACGCTCTTAATACCGCAGCGGCATGGTCATGGCGTCTGATCGTGGTGGTCGGTGCCGTGTGGCTTGTATGGCAGGGGCTTTCAAAGGTGTCTCTGCTGATTATTTCGGCGATGGTGGCTGCGCTTTTGGCTGCGCTTCTAGGCCCCGCCGTCTACGCTATGCGTAAGCACGGTATTCGTGCTGGCGGTGCGACCGCTATTGCCGAACTTGGCATGATTTTAGGAATTGCCGCTTTACTGGCCCTTACCGGGCAGCAGCTTGTGCGGGGGTTTGTCTCGCTTACCAACAACGCCATTCAAGGGTATCAGCAGCTCGTGGACTGGCTTAAGAGCATGGGGTATGAGCTGGGCGCTGATCAGCTTAACCAGATTCTTCATCAGATAGAACAGGCGGTAAGCAATAACCCCTCAACCGTTTTGCGGAGCGTATCAGAGGTTGGTTCTACCGCTGCGGAGTTTGCCACCGGCGTGCTTATTACTCTTTTTACCCTCGTCTTCTTCCTGATGGAGGGAGAGCGCATCTGGCTGTTTATCGTCAAGCTCTTCCCGAAACAGTCACGTGATGCGGTGAACGGCGCGGGTCGCGCAGGGTGGAAGTCTTTGGGCGCGTATGTGCGGGTGCAGATCTTGGTGGCCGCTATTGATGCTGTGGGCATTGGTGTTGGTGCCGCCATTTTGGGGGTTCCGCTGGCGATTCCGCTGGGCGTTCTGGTTTTCTTAGGGTCTTTCATCCCGGTTATCGGCGCCCTTATTTCTGGGGCTGTCGCCGTCCTACTGGCACTGGTAGCTTTGGGACCGATTCAGGCACTTATTATGATCGGCATTGTGCTTTTGGTACAGCAGCTCGAATCGCATATTCTGCAGCCGCTCATCATGGGAAAAGCGGTCTCGCTGCATCCGCTCGCCGTGATTTTTGCGGTGGCAGGCGGCTCCATGATTTTCGGTGCAGCGGGTGCGCTTTTTGCGGTTCCCGTGCTCGCCGTTGTGAATTCGGTTGTGCGCTACTTGGCTGCACGGCAGTGGGAGGATGACCCGGAGTTGCGCCGTGAAGAGTTCCTCTTCCCGCATGAGATTGAGCGCCGTGAGAAATCAAAGAAGCGTGAAGAAAAAGTACAGAAATCTGTTGCGCAGGCGCGGGGAGTGATTCGTGGTGAGGACGATTCCGAAGGCGCCGTACCTGAGACTAGCTCTGCACAGGTGACTAAAACTGTCTCGCCTTCCAAAGCCGATATGTAATCGTGCAGTTTCCCTCTAGAAAAGCCCGCGTGAGATGAACAACGCGGGCTTTTCTGTTCTGTATTAGGCTTCTTCATCGCTTAAAATAGATGGCAGAAGCTGATGAGAGCGTACAGAACGGATCCGATGTGAACGCACACCTAACCGACCTACCCGTAACCTTGGAGAATATCGAGACAGCAGCGTCGCTCCTCGACGGGGTTATCGAGCGAACCCCTGTGGCGCATTCTCGTGCTCTGAGCCTCAAACTGGGGTCGGAAGTTTTCTTCAAGTGTGAGAATTTGCAGCGTGCTGGCTCCTTCAAAGTACGTGGTGCCTATGTGCGTATGGCAAAACTCAGCGATGCAGAAAAGAAGCGTGGCGTGGTGGCCGCATCTGCGGGTAACCACGCGCAGGGTGTTGCTCTTGCAGCGGCGAAACTGGGTATCAAGGCGCGTATATACATGCCTCTAGGTGCAGCCCTTCCGAAGGTAACCGCAACCCGCGACCACGGTGCCGAGGTCGAACTGCATGGTACGACCGTGGACGAAGCGCTGGCTGAAGCAAAACGCTATGCCGAAGAAACCGGCGCGGTGTTTGTGCATCCCTTCGATAATGAAGATATTATCGCGGGTCAGGGAACGATCGGTTTGGAAATCCTGGAACAGGTGCCTGAGGTCGATACCATCATTGTAGGTGTTGGCGGAGGCGGCCTGCTCGCTGGTCTTTCGGCGGCGGTCCGTGCGAAGGAAGAACAGTTAGGTAAAAAGATCCGCATTATTGGTGTGCAGGCTGAGCATGCGGCGGCATATCCGCTTTCCTTGGCTGCGGATGCGCTTGTCCCGCTGAAGAAGGTCTCGACGATTGCAGATGGCATTGCTGTGGGGCGCCCCGGTCAGTTGCCGTTTTCCATTATCAAGAAGCTTGTCGACGATGTAGCGACGGTGAGTGAAGACGATATCGCCAGGGCCCTTATCTTCTTGATGGAACGCAATAAGCTGGTGGTTGAACCCGCCGGATCAGTTCCGGTGGCGGCGCTCATGAACGGCAAACTCAAGGAAACATACGGCGATTTGGGAACTGTTGTGTGTGTGCTCTCGGGCGGCAATATTGACCCGATGCTCATGCTGAAGGTGATTCAGCGTGGTCTTTCGGCGGCGGGTCGGTATATGACGATTAAGATGATGCTCTCAGACCGTCCGGGTGAGCTGGCGACGATCTCGCGCATCATTTCGGAGAACGATGCGAATGTTACCGGCGTGGATCACACGCGCGTGGGCGGTTCTCTGTCGATGGGCGATGTCTCTATTACGATCGATATGGAAACCAAAGGTGTGGAACACTGCCGTCAGGTTATCTCGGCCTTGGAGGAAGAAGGCTTCAAACCCATCGTGGTGTACTAATTTTTGAGAGGTCATCTGGCATAAAACCACAGGATATAAAGGTGGGGTTCGGTCATATAACCGAACCCCACCGTGCGTTTAAAGCTTCGTGACTCTAGCCCTGGAAAGGCTTGACTGAAACAATCTTCGCGGTCAATTCCTTGCCGTTGGGAGCAAGATAGGTGACTTCATCGCCTTCTTTGGCCCCCAGAATCGCCGCACCCATCGGAGACTTTTCCGAGAAGACCTTCAAATCAGAGTTAGCGGGCAGAGTCTCCTCAATTTCGCGAGAGCCCAGCAGGAACTTCATAGAACGGGAAGCTACTTCGGCCTCAATAACCATGCCGAGGGCAACCACACCGTCATCGCTGGGGGCGTCTCCTACCTGGGCGTTTTCCAGAAGATGCTTAAGCTGGTTGATGCGAGCTTCGTTTTTACCCTGCTCATCGCGTGCCGCATGGTATCCGCCGTTCTCACGCAAGTCTCCCTCGTCGCGAGCGGCGGCGATGCGGTCAACGATTTCTTGACGATACGGACCTGAGAGATATTCAAGCTCCTGAGTCAGCCGATCGTATGCGTCCTGAGTGAGCCATGCGCCGTTGCTTTCAGCCATGCTTCTCCTTTGGTTATGCTCCGGTATAAACCGGCGCGTTGGTCTGGGGGTTCTCCCCTGGAAAGTATCACCCTATTTTAGGGCAGAAAGTACACATGCCCTAAATATCTGAGTGTTAGGGCGTGTATCATTTCGCTGAGCGCTCACCGAATCGTGGGTGTGATACGGCTATTTAAGCCGACAGGAATCCACGGTAACCGTGGTTGCCTCCGAGAGTATGCGCAGGTTCGCGCTGTGTTGTGTGACTCGGGTGTTGCCCTGCTCGGCGCTGTTAGGACCAATTTCGACGTCGGCCCATCCCACCGCAACACGGGAAGAATTAAGCGCCTTAAGCGAACAAACCGCGGTGTCTTGTGGGTTTTTAGAGAGTTCAAAACGCCCCTGTGCCTCGTCATTGCTAATGAGGGTAAACCCGGTATCGCGTGCACTCGGGCGGGATTGAGAATCCATCTGTACCCACACCACAAAAGCGCCCGCCACAACCGTAATACAGGCAGCAAGAAGCACCCACATTCGCGTGGAGAGAGCACGCTGCCGAACAGGTTTAGCGCCGTAGCGCTGCGCTAGGGCATCGGCATGAGAATCGGCAGCTGCCGATTCGCTCGCCTGCGTGTGTGAAGGATCTGTCATAGCTTTCTTCTCGTGGTGTCTAGTGGACGATACGGTACAGAAGATGGCCTGTACCACGATACTTTACACCGTCATAATGTTTCATTTAGGGTGGTTTTCTTGCGCTATTTCTGTATGATTACACTTTTAGGAGATGCTCTTAATCTCTACCATTTTAAACCCCACAGTATAAGCCCTTTGTCATCATAAGGATTAACGTGAGCGACGCGCTAGAAAAAATCAAAGCAATTCTGCCTGAACATCCCGCAGTGCAGGATCTTAAACCTCTTGATGAGGAATACGCAGGGCTGCGTATCCTAGCCGTCCACGCTCACCCGGACGACGAATCCTCTAAAGGTTCCGCGACTGCTGCCGCTTATACCTTCCGCGGCGCCCGCTATATGGTTGCCACTATGACAGGCGGTGAACGCGGGGACATCCTCAACGAAGAAATTCGTAACGCTCCCAGAGCACACCGTGACCTGCCCGGATTACGCCGCACCGAAATGGCTCGTGCTGCTGAGATTTTAGGCATCGAACATCGATGGATAGGGTTCATGGACTCCGGTCTGCCTGAAGGCGACCCTCTTCCCCCACTTTCTTTCGGCAGCTTCGGTACACTGCCTCTCGAACAGGCTGCCGCACCGTTGGTAAGACTCGTACGCGAGTACAGGCCTCATATTATTCTCAGCTATGACGAGGTGGGAGGATACCCGCACCCCGACCACATCATGACTCATAAGGTTGCCGTCGAGGCATACGAAAAGGCTGGTGACCCCGAAGCATACGTGGGGGAAGGCGAGCCCTGGAAACCCCTAAAGCTTTACTATGATCGTGCCTTCAACCCTGAACGCACCGTCGCTCTGCACGAGTACCTGCTCGATCAGCGAGGTGAAAGCGTGTTTGAAGGTTTCATCGAACATATGGCGCACCGTTTCAATGATGCACAAGACGGCACCAGGCACGAAACCACCACGCGAATTCTCTGCAGTGACTACTTCATCCATCGGGATCAGGCGCTTTTATCGCACTCCTCACAGGTGGATCCGCAAGGTATTTTCTTTGCGATCTCTACCGATGAGCAGAAGCATATTTGGCCCTGGGAGGACTATACACTTATCGACTCGCGGGTGCCGGTAACTCTGCCGGAGCATTCCCTGAGTGACGGTATATTTTTCTAGCCTATAGCCTCCGCAAGCGATCATGCGGTGCCCCTTGGCGATGCAGAGGCTTGCAGGCCTTGAGTACTGTGAACATAGCTAAACTCTTGGCGCATTCCCAGCTGAAACATGAACCTCAGGCGGGAATATACAAGATGTCACGCGGTAGAATGAAGACTTAGACAATCACACATGACCGGCTTACCGCTAGAAACCGGAATGTTCAGAAGGATAGTCATGAGCCACCTCATTCTTGATACGCTCGCCACAGCCCCCGACCTTGTGGCATTTGCCGCTCACGGTGTTGCGCTTGCAGCAGATAACACCCCAGCCGCCAACCCCGATGGGTCTGTTGCAGGTTCGCCCGGTATTGGCGGTTTCTTTGCGACTGCGGCGCTATCCCTCCTCGTCATTATTCTTGGTATCGACATGACCCGGCGTACTCGCCGTCTGCGGTACCGTGCACAATATGCAGCCGCTCAAGAGGCCGAGCAAGCCCAAGCCCAGCAGGATACAGAGTCCGAGGACGATCAGCATGGCACCCGCTGATACTCTGGCGCTGCCCGTTATTACCGTGCACGGGGTTCCCTCTGAACCGGGAACCTCCCCGGAACCGAGCGTCTATGAACGCTCTATGGCAACTTCTTTAACCCCGCAGATGCTTCCCACACACATCGGTGTGCTGGTGGACGGCAACCGGCGTTGGGCCGCACAGCGGGGGCTGAGCACCCGTGAGGGGCACGCGGCGGGGGCCGAGCGCATCATTGACTTTCTGGGCTGGTGCGCCGATTTGGGCATACCTCAGGTCACGTTATATATGCTCTCGACCGAAAATCTCAACCGACCCGCCGATGAACTTACCGGGCTTATTGCCGTTATCGACGAATTTTTGCAGCGGCTGCATACCGCGCAGCAGGGACCCGTGCACGCGGTTGGTAATGTTTCCCTTATTCCCCACGAGCTTCGCAACACCCTGGAGCGGGTTATAGCAGAGACCGCGCCCCTGCCAGGGGTGCGCGTGAATATCGCGGTTGGCTATGGCGGACGCCAAGAAATTGTGGATGCGGTGCGTGAACTTATTCTTGACGCCGAGGTTCAGGGCCGCTCGATGCGCGATCTGGCAGGTACCCTGAACGTCGAGGATATTTCGCGTCGCTTGTACACCCGCGATATGCCCGATCCTGATCTACTGATTCGTACCTCTGGTGAGCAGCGCCTCTCGGGCTTTCTGACCTGGCAAAGCGCCTACTCGGAATTCTATTTCTGCCAGGCTCTCTGGCCTGATTTTACGCGGGTAGATTTCTTGCGTGCCCTGCGGGATTATGCGGGTCGCACCCGCCGCTTTGGATCTTAGCCACTCATGCTTCAAGAACTCTCGAAACTCTTTACACAGGGAGTATCCGGCTGTATCGCCGGTATTCTGCTGATTCTTTATCTGCTGTACGCAGCTGGGTGCACGGTAAAACTATGGGGCTGGGATCTGCGGAAACACAGGCTACCAAACCGCATCGTATTTCCTTTCGTGTTTGCCACCCACACCGCTTTGCCGGTTATTGCTGCTCTGAGTGGTCAGTGGGGAACTATCCTGCGTGTATGGGGGAGTGGTCTTGTACTTTGGGCCTTCTACGTCCTGATGAGGATGCTCTCCTTCGGGGCGCTGGGCCGAGGGGACGTGAAACTTGCTCTCGCGCTTGGCGGGCTCATTGGCTACTTCTCGTGGGCTAACCTATTGTGGGCGACGTTGGTGACCTTTGTTGTGGGCGGATTATGCACCGTGGTCTTGGTACTGAGCAGGTCCGTTACACGGCGCACCCGCATAGCCTTCGGACCGTTTATGCTGATAGGAATGATAGCGGCGGTTTTGGTGCCAAGCTACTCATTCCTATCGTTCTAAAGGCCTCGGGCCAAAACCACCGATCGACGAAAGGGTCTTTGATGCCTACCCCCGAGTACATCGTGAATTTACGCAAGAAAATTGGTCACGAATATTTATGGCTTTCGGGCGCTACCGCAGTGATCCGTCGCGATGAGGATGGCAAGGTACTGCTGGTTAAACGCAGCGATAACGGCAGGTGGACTCCCGTGACGGGTATTGTCGATCCTGGCGAGAACCCGGCGCTTACCTGCATACGTGAAGCCTATGAGGAGGCGGGCGTGCGTATTGAGGTTCTAGAGCTTGCTCAGGTCAAGGCTGACCCCGCGATGCGCTTTAGCAACGGGGATCGCTGCCAGTTTTTAGATCACACGTTTTTGTGCCGGTGGGTATCCGGACAGGCACGAGTGAATGACGAGGAATCTTCCCAGGTGCGATGGGTAGATGTGACGGATCCTCAGGAGCGTTCTATGCTCTCTGAGCGGATGCTTGACCGCATTGATGCGGCGTTGAACTATGACGGACATTGCCGTTTTGACTATGTATCTCACGCACCCAAAGATGGACCTGAATCCTCTCGGTAATCGCTAAATTATTCCCTCTCGTGTCCTCAAGGCAAGTGAGCTGCGCGCCTGTGTATACCTGTGTGTGATGCGTTGGAGACCGTGTGTACTCCCAAGGTTGTATCTAAGTATTTTTCTCGTATTTACCGTTGTTCATATCTGAGAAAAAATAAAAATGGGGGTTTTATGCATTAATTTCGGCTTCTTGTAAAAATCTAAAATCTGTAAATTATAGAAGATTACCACCGAAAATATCTATGTATTTTTCAGATGCAACACACCGTTAAAAATAAACCTGTGCATAACATTGTGATAATGAGCATGTGGTGTATTTATGAAAAGTATATGTTGCTTTATGGGGTATATATCGTTGATATTTCAGGGAAGTAGGTTGGATGGGTGGGTAATATTTATAGTGTGTGCATTGCTAGGATAAAAATTAAATTATGTGTCAGAAGAAATTTTTAAATAGGAAAACCCTGTATTTTGAGTTAAAGCTTTGATAAGGTGAATATGAGTGTTGAGAGATTTAACTCGCTCACTCCCAACCACATCTATACAAATGGAGAATAATAATGTCTCTTATCTACCCTACAAACAATTCACCTAACGAATCGCCCGGAAGAGCCAGAAATGCTCTCGGACGTAGCGCCTGTGCCCTCGTGGTGGCAGGCGCTTTAGTGCTTCCGCTGACCCCAGCGGGAGCTGTCACTGATCCTGGTGCTTCAACCCCTGTATCCACCGCTACGGTGACCCCGCAGGTTGTGGCCGATCAGGAACCTCAAGCAACTCCGCAGCTCGTGGTCGAAACCCCCGATGAAGTCAACCCCTACTACGGGAAGACGCTCAAAATCAAAGGAACCGGTTTCTACGGTGTGGCGGCAGATCAGCAGGTCAGCCTCAAAGTTACCCCTTCAGATACACCAGCTAATTCCCCATATTTCACTACGGAATACGGCGTATATAACCTGGGGTATGTGAATGTTCCCGCATCGCAGATTCATGACGGAACCTTTGAGGTCTATTTGAATACCCAGCCGCTGCCGCTGAACGAATTCCATCCGGAACTCGATTACGTCGTCAGCAGTACCCTGACCTCGACAACGCAGCAGGCGCAAGGATATGAAATCTTGCCCACCACGGCATACAACACCCAGGCACCGGTGCTGGTCGCACGCCAGAACACCAATCTGGAAGTCGAGGGTAAGCCTAACTCGTTGGTGGAAGACTCCGTGAAGGTGCGCGGTACCGGCTATGACCCAAAGTTTATTCCTCAAGGCGGATACTTGCAGGTTTCTCTTATTGAGGGTGATTGGCCCAGAGGTCAGGTTGTTACTCAGGAAAGAACCGTGTCATCGGTGAAAGTTTCTGCCGATGAGCTCTCGCAGAGCGGCCTCTTTGAAACTGCGCTTCCCTATCCGGCAGGTCTGGATGCACGCCGCAGCTACCGCATCGGAACCCAGGTCATCAATCCCGACGGAACGTTGGCAAACAACGCTTTGACTGAATACCTGGATGTTGAGTTTTCCTCGGAGAGTAAAGCACCGCAGCTGAACGTGAGCGTTCCCGCTGTGAACCCGACCATCGATACCGAGATTACTGTGACCGGTACTGGATATTACGGCTCTGGCAACGCCGAGATACAGGGTCAGAGTATGAACCTCGTTATTAACGAGATAGACCAGAAGACTGGCAAACCAACGGGCGCGGTTCTCACTCATCCAGTGGATTATACCTACCGGGTGGAAGAGAAAGACCTCTACGATGGCTTTACCGACGGTACCTTCCAGACCACCTTCACCATTCCCGCGAATACCCTCAAAACCGGGCACGTATACGAGCTTAGTACGGGGGTATATCCAAAGGACCCGAAGGACGATGTTATCTTCGAAGCCCACCAAAAGCTCCCGTTAACGACTGCGGATCAACCGGTTCCAAATCCCAAACCGGCAGAGCCCCAGCCGGGCCCCGAACCCGCACCAAACCCCAAACCCGCACCCGGTGAGAAACCTACACCCGAATCGGATTTCAAGGATGTGCGCGATCGTACCGCACATCGTGATGCGATTCTTTGGGCTTCGCAGCGGCAGCTTGTCGATAGCGCGGACGGCTATTACCGCCCCTACGATGCTATAACCCGCGAACAATCCGTTGTGGCCCTCTACCGCCTGGCAGGAAGCCCTCATGTTACTCTTCCGCAGGAGTCTCCCTATGTGGATGTTACCCCGGAACACCCGCACTACCGGGAGATTATTTGGGCACGTGAAAGCGGTATCAGCTTCGGTTGGAGTGACGGTCATTTCCGCCCCGAGGCGGCTGCATCTCACGCCAGTATGGCTGCGTTTTTGTACCGTTACGCTGGGGAACCTGGCGTGAACCTACCGGAACAATCCCTGTATGCCGATATGACGGCTGATTCCCCGTTCTACCGGGAGAGTACTTGGCTGAAGAAGAAGGGCCTAGTTTTCTGGTCTGAAAGCTGGTTCCAGCCCGATGGCGCCGTTACTCGCGCCGACTTCGCGGAACTCATCTATCAGTACGAACAAGGCAAATAGACCGAGCAAAATTCTGAGATAGAGATTTATCTATCCGCCCGTGCAGTGCGGATTAAGCCCAAATGGTGGGAGGTTTCTGACTAGGCAGAAACCTCCCACCACTTGGGCCTTTGAGCGTATGTCTGAAATTCTATGAGTATGCGCGTGACTACAACCGCCATTCTCCGCTCCTCATGAACAGCTACATATGTATCTTTCTCACTCATATATGCCCAGGAATTCTCAAGAGCAAGACCTGTAATTAGATAAGAAACTGAGATAGGCTTAATGCTTAGAAAACGCTTTTCTAAAGGTGCTTTCTACCTGAAGAGTATAGAGGAGACGAAGAGACGACTATGAATTTAGCAGAACAAATGATTGCTCAGCTCATCGAAGCAGGCGTTGAGCGTATCTACGGGGTAGTGGGGGATTCCCTGAACCCTATTGTGGATGCGGTACGTGCCTCGGGCGGCACGCAGAACGGCGGTATCGACTGGATTCACGTGCGGCATGAAGAAGCCGCCGCATTCGCCGCAAGCGCTGAGGCGCAGGTGACTGGCAAACTTGCTGTATGTGCTGGCTCGTGCGGGCCGGGTAACACCCATCTCATCAACGGTCTCTACGATGCACAGCGCTCTCACGCCCCCGTTCTGGCGATTGCCTCTCATATTCCATCCGAGCAGATCGGTACCGGATATTTTCAGGAGACTCACCCCGAACGCATCTTTGAAGACTGCTCGGTCTACAACGAGATGGCGGTTTCAGGGCACCAGACGCTACGCATCATCAACTCCGGGATGCGCCACGCCATTGCGCGTGGTGGGGTAGCTGTTGTGACGATTCCTGGAGATATTGCAATTCAGGATGCCGTCGATAGTGTACCCGCCTGGGGCGATTATCGCCCCGGTACTATTATTCCTGATGAAGCGACTGTGCGCGATCTTGCTGATCGGATTAACACCGCCGAAAAGGTCTCTATTTTTGCTGGCGCCGGTGTTGCCGGGGCGCATGACGAGGTTGTTCAGCTTGCCGACCTCGCCGCAGCTCCCGTAGGACACACGATGCGCGGTAAAGAATACATTCAGTACGACAATCCTTTCGATGTGGGAATGACCGGTCTTTTGGGATATGGTGAAGCGGCTGAGGGCATGAAGGAATCTGACCTGATGCTTCTCTTGGGAACCGATTTTCCCTATGACCAATTTTTGCCCAACGTGCAGACCGTCCAGATTGACCGCGCGGGCGAAGTCTTAGGACGCCGTACCAATACCGACCTGCTGATAGAAGCGGATGTTGCGGCAACGTTAAAGGCTGTTATCCCTCATGTGAACCGTAAGAGCGACCGCAAGTTCCTTGAGAAGCTTTTGAAGAAAAACGAAAAGATCATGACGAAGGTCGTCGGCGCTTATACCCGCAATCCTTCCAAAGGAAAGATTCACCCCGAATTCGCTGCGGCTGTGCTGGACGAGGTAGCTGCCGATGATGCTATCTTCACCGCCGACACCGGTATGTGCAATGTATGGACCGCGCGATATATTACCCCTAACGGTAAACGCCGCCTGCTGGGATCCTTCCTTCACGGCTCCATGGCAAATGCGTTGCCGATGGCTCTGGGCGCACAGGTCGCTATGCCCGAACGTCAGGTTATTTCGGTCTCGGGCGATGGTGGACTGTCCATGCTTTTGGGAGATATCCTTACCGCATCCATGTACAACCTTCCGCTGACCATTGTGGTTTTCAACAACTCCACATTGGGCATGGTGAAGCTTGAACAGCTAGTCCAAGGGTTTGAAGACTTCGGTGTAGATGTGCCTCTCGTCAATTATGCGGATATTGCAGCTGCCGCAGGTTTTCAAGCACAACGTGTTGAAAAAGCCGAGGATCTGGAAGGCGCATTTCAGACCGCGCTTGCGCACCAGGGCCCCTCTCTTGTTGAGATCATCACTGACCCCAATGCCCTTTCAATGCCGCCGGAGGTAGAGGCAAAACAGATTGTTGGGTTTGCCACTTCACTCTCTAAAATTGCATTGAATCGCGGGGCAGCTGAGGCTGTGGCGATGGCTCGGTCAAATCTGCGTAATGTATCTGCCTGGAGGCAGTTCAGCTAAGACTATGCACCAAACCACATATAGGCGTTTAGAATCAGGGCACTAAAATGGTGCTAAAGAATCGGGTGTGACGATACCTTGAGGCAGGTATCGCCACACCCGAGTTTTTAACGATCGTATACGTTGCTGCGAAATTATTCGGCTTAGAAGTTTCCCAGCATCTTGGTGACGTCTAGGGCTTCGTCGAGCTGAGCCTCAGTGACTTCACCGCGTTCAACGTAGCCTAAAGCCACCACGGCATCGCGCACAGTGACCTTGTTTGCCACGGAATACTTGGCAATCTTTGCGGCGGCCTCGTACCCGATGAGCTTATTCAGCGGGGTTACGGTCGAGGGCGATGCTTCCGCCAGGAAGCGGCAACGCTCTACGTTGGCGCTCAGGCCGTCGATCATCTTCTCAGCCGCCACGCGAGAAACGTTGGCGAGCAGACGGATGGACTGGAGCAGGTTAGCCGCCATCACCGGAATGCCCACGTTCAGCTCGAAGGCTCCGTTGGTGGAGGAAAGCGCGATGGTCGCATCATTACCAATTACCTGTGCCGCAACCTGAATAGTAGCCTCACAAATCACCGGGTTTACCTTGCCGGGCATGATGGAAGAGCCGGGCTGCAGATCGGGGATGTGCAGCTCGCCTAAACCGGTGTTCGGGCCTGAACCCATCCAACGGATATCGTTGCTGATTTTCATCAGACCGTATGCGAGGGTGCGCAGCTGACCGGAAACCTCAACCAGACCGTCGCGGTTTGCCTGCGCCTCAAAGTGGTTACGTGCCTCAGTCAGGGGTAGACCGGTTTCTTCAGCAAGCAGCTCAATCACACGTGCCGAAAAGCCCGCCGGGGTATTGATACCGGTACCCACAGCGGTGCCCCCTAGGGGAACCTCAGCCACACGGGGCAGGGAAGCGTTCACACGTTCGATGCCGTAACGTACGGTAGCGGCGTAGCCCGAGAATTCCTGGCCTAAGGTAATAGGGGTTGCATCCATCAGGTGGGTGCGTCCGGACTTGACGACGTCCTTGAACTCTGCGGACTTCTTTTCCAGCGATGCAGCGAGAACTTCAAGGGAAGGGACCAGCTCTTTGACCAGTGCCTCGGTCACGGCAACGTGAACGGAGGTGGGGAAAACATCGTTGGAAGACTGAGAAGCATTCACGTGGTCATTGGGGTGAACTTCAATGCCCCGTGATTCCAGGGAACGGGTTGCCAGCGTTGCCAGAACCTCGTTGGTGTTCATATTCGACGAGGTGCCCGAACCGGTCTGGAAGACGTCAATGGGGAAATGCTCGTCGTACTCACCGGTTGCCACCAGATCCGCCGCCTCGCGGATAGCCTGGGCGCGCTCAGCATCGAGCACCTGAAGTTCCTCATTGGCGGTCGCGGCTGCCTTCTTAACGAGGGCAAGAGCGCGAATATGGGCTGATTCGAGGGTCTGCCCCGAAATCGGGAAGTTATCGACCGCGCGCTGAGTCTGTGCACGGTAGAGTGCGTTGGCGGGCACGCGAACTTCGCCCATGGTGTCATGTTCAATGCGGTATTCAATATTTTCAGCCATAACTCTAGTTTAGGGCGCAAAATGGCGGGTTTTCATACCCTTCGTGTAAAAATCGGAACATTTGGGAAATACCGTGCATGATGATACTCACCACGCTGTGGGGTTGTGTGGCGGTACCGTATGAACTCAAGTAAAGCCTGTTGGAGCTTCTGGGGTTATGTTGGTTCTCTCGGGTAGATAACACGAAGGAGGCAGCGACCACCGCCTCCTTCGTATATAAAACGCATGGGAACTACTTCATCTCGCGCGAGTCAAAGACAATATCGACCGCGCCGGAATCCAAATGATAGAAGTAGCCCAGCACAATGGTCTCGCCGCGAGCAACTGCATCGGCAATAATGCGCGATTCCTGAAGCAGACGGGAAACTGTCGCAGACGTATGAGCCCGTACCATCTCGTTCATATGCTGGCTTGGCTTCTCGCCGTGGGGAAGTTCTTGGGCCAGCACCGTAGGCTGAATAGTCTCAACTACTCGCGTAATAAATCCGCCCGGAAGCTGCCCCGATTCCACCGACGAGCAGGTAGCCTGAACAGCTCCACAAGACTGATGGCCCATAATGATCAGTACCGGCGTCTTGAACTGGGTAATGGAATATTCCAGTGAACCAAGGGCACCTTCATCAAGAACCTGCCCTGCGGTGCGTACCACAAAGGCATCGCCAAGACCCAGGTCAAAGATATGTTCCGGTGGCGTACGCGAATCCGCACACCCAAAAATCGTAGTGATAGGAAATTGTCCACCCGTGAGTTCGTCGCGACGTGCCATATCCTGGTGCGGATGCGAAAGCTCGCCCCGTACAAAGCGTGCGTTACCCTCCTGCAGGCGTTCCAACACATACTCAGCGGTGGGTTGAACCGGACGAGAACCCATGAGCAGGCTCCTTAAAGTGAGAGGTATCTTCCCTCTATTTTACCGAAAGCAGACCGTACATTTTGCTAGAGAAAATCACGAAATATTAGAAGTATTGGATGCACCCGGGGAGACCGTCATCGTCGGCGCTTTCATATAGGCGACCGTCGCATCCGCCAACTGGGCGAACTCCGCCGGGTCTGCCGTGCCGGTGAGTATCACGGTTGTCGTTTTGCCGTCACTGTAAGGCACCTGCGCCACGTAGGAGTACACTTTTTCACTGTTCTTCTTCGAGGTGGCTGAACGTACTTCCCACTCCACGCCGCCAATAGATTCGGTGCCCTGTTTCGCAGCGTTATCGACCTGTTGAGCCACCCAGGTAGGGTTTGTATCCTTCGCTTGGATCAACTCAATAAAATGATTTTTACTGGTCACCTGTCCGCTCTTAAAGTATGGGATATTATCGGGAGTATTACCCGTCCACCGCGCGTAGTTATAGTGCCAACTCTCAAGCTGCGGTACCGCCACCGGAAAACCCGCCTGCTGGGTAGATTCAGCCGCGACCTGCGATAAATTCACCTGCGGGCGGTACGGATTCTTATCCGGCTGTGGCATGAGCCAGAGCACCGGAATGAGAATAGCCACCATCGCCAGCATCGAAATAATCATATTGCGCGCCGGAGCATTAATGCGTTTCGCCTGTTTTTGTGTAATTTGTGGCACAACAGATGAATCGGTAGAAGCATCTGCGTGAGCCTTCGGCGCATGAGCGTTCTGACCATCGCTCTCAGCCGGTGTATGCGCGTGATTCTGAGAGTTTTCCACTCACACATTCTCTCATATGCTCTAAGACATGCCGTTTCCCACACCCACCTGGGCGGATGTTCACCACGGTACATGCGCCCCCGCAAACCCGTTCAATACACGCGAACATTCCGCCGGGCGCGTTATGCTAGTAAACAGGAGGTGCCGGTTCAAAGCGCTGGAACGAACCAGCCAGCCGGCCATGACAACGACCTCGAAGGTGAGCAATGACTGAAGATAATAACCACGCCGACCGCAACCTAGCTATGGAATTGGTGCGCGCCACCGAGGCCGCAGCCATCGCATCCGGTCCCTGGGTGGGCGCAGGCGATAAGAACCGCGCGGACGGTGCCGCCGTGGACGCGATGCGCTACCGTCTCTCGACCGTGCACTTCAACGGAACCGTTGTGATCGGCGAGGGCGAAAAAGATAAGGCTCCCATGCTATTCAACGGCGAAGTTGTTGGCGATGGTATCGGCCCTAACCTCGATATTGCGGTAGATCCCATCGACGGAACTCGTCTGACCGCATTGGGCATGGACAACGCCCTCTCCGTCATCGCGGTGGCAGACGGCGGTTCTATGTTCGACCCCTCCGCCGTGTTCTACATGGAAAAACTGGTGACCGGGCCCGAAGCCGCAGAGTTCGTAGATCTTCGCCTGCCCGTCAAACAGAACCTTCACTTGGTCGCTAAGGCACAGGGTAAGAACGTAAGCGAACTGACCGTGTGCGTTCTGGATCGTCCGCGTCACGCTAAGCTCATTGAAGAGATTCGTAATGCCGGTGCACGTACCCGCATTATCCTTGACGGCGATGTTGCGGGAGCTATCGCGGCCTGCCGTGAAGGAACCGGCGTTGATGTGATGCTCGGTACCGGTGGAACCCCTGAAGGTATCGTCGCCGCGTGCGCTATTAAGGCCACCGGAGGCGTAATTCAGGGTCGCTTAGCACCCACCGACGATGCCGAGCGTGAGAAGGCGCTCGCTGCGGGGCACGATCTTGATCGCATCCTCACAACTGACGATCTGGTCACCAGCGATAACTGCTTCTTCGCTGCAACCGGTATTACCGACGGCAAGCTGCTGCGCGGGGTGCGCTACGGCAAGAATATTGTGACCACCCAGTCGCTCGTTATGCGTTCCTCCTCGGGAACCGTGCGTATCGTGGAAGCTGAGCATCGCCTTTCTCGCCTGCGCGAGATTCTGTCGCATACAAAGTAACGCCTTGATATAAAGCTTGTGCCGCACTCTCAATCATTGAGAGTGCGGCACAAGCTTTATTGTACGAGCGTGGTCTGCCTGGGAACCTAGGCTGCCGAAGTATCGTTATTTTTTCAGGCGTGCGCGAACCTTAGCTACTGTAGATTTCGCGGTTTCCTGAGCGGTTCCCAGTGCTTTCTTGAGTGCGGGACGCGCGCGGTATGCGTAGCCGTAGGCGCGGTAGCCTAGCGTGTTCACCGGAATGTCCCAGGTTCCGGGGTACTCAACCGAACGCCCGCCGAAAGACTTCTTAAATTTGGTGAACCCCGCCCATTCGTGATCAGGCTGATCTTCGGGTGCGATGCCGAAAAGATCCACATATTTCAGACCCTTTGCTTTAGCGTCCAAGATGAAATTGGTCACTACCGGAATGCCTGCTGAGAGCTTACGATGCGCAAAAGAGGCCGCCGCGTGGGCATAGGTGCGTGTATCGTCTGAATCGTAGACAAATGCCGCCGCGATAGGCTCCTTGGAACCATCCTCGCCGGTCAGCTGAGCAATATAGAGGGATGCGGCATCGGCAGGCATGAGGGTCTTTGCCACCTGCATCAGATAGTCGTCCTGCTGACGGTTGAACCCGTTGCGGTCGGCGGTCTCAGAGAGGAACGTGAAGAGCACCTTCATATCCTCGGGGTTCTGAGACACCTCAATGCTGACACCTTTTTTGTGGATATTACGGTGCAGATTGCGGTTATTGGACTTCATATCCTTCAAAATTGCAGCTTCGTCGCCGGAAAGATCAATAATCTGCGTGTGTGAAGGCTGAACCTGGCGCGGTGCCAACGCAGCGCCGCGTGCCTTCAGGAACTCTGCTGCATCCTGCGAACCCCAGATAGCGGAGTCAATTGGTTCGATGCGCACAAACAGGCACCCATGAGCCTTTGCTTCTTCTTTCAGCGAGTCGAGCGCGGCATCGAAAGCCTGCGCACTCTGTGCCACCGGGCCGTAGGGGCTGTAAAGATACTTGCCGGTGCGCCCGCCCTCAACGGTAGCGAGATAGGACCAGCCTTCGCCTTCGTGGCGAATAACGGTATGACCAAGAGACTGCTGAAAACGTGCCCAAATATCGGATTGAAGAATATTGCTCATTCAACTATTTTAGCCTCAACCGCAGGTTACGCTGAGCGAAGGCGACCTTGGAAGTAGATAAAATACGAGCCGTTCCGTGAAGATACGGAACGGCTCGATAACACCGAGAAACGACCATACATTAGGGTACGTAAGCCTGCGGTTCGTCCCCTTCATCACGTGTAGAGTCGGCGGTTGGAGCGGGTTTGGGAGCGGCCGGTGCCTGTACTTTTTCTTCTTCGGCAACTTGGGCGCGATGCTCGGCGAGCTTAGCACGCAGAGCCGTTCCCTTATCTACCGCGCTCTGGCGCAGATCCTTCGAGAAATCGAGAAGATCGGAGTGCACCTGTTGCGCGAAATCGTCGGTGGCGCATCCTAGGATGCGCAGCGCCAGAAGTCCCGCATTACGTGCGCCGTTGATGGATACGGTTGCTACCGGAACGCCCGCGGGCATCTGCACGATAGAAAGCAGGGAATCCATGCCGTCGAGATTCTTCAGCCGCACCGGGACACCAATAACGGGCAATGCGGTAACCGAGGCGAGCATGCCGGGAAGGTGCGCTGCCCCGCCGGCACCGGCGATGATTACGCGAATACCGCGCTGATGAGCCTGCTGACCGTAGGCGATCATATCTTCAGGCATACGGTGTGCTGAGACGACATCCGCTTCATAGGGGATGCCGAATTCTTCAAGAACCGTAGCGGCCTCTTCCATGATGGACCAGTCGGAATCTGACCCCATCACAACGCCAACAACGGGCTTATCTGAATCGTACGGGGAGCTCATGAACAATCCTTCCTGTGAGCTAATAAGACACTACGGACACGAAATATACCGGCAAACTCTTAGAGCGGGCGACCGTCGCGCACAATAGATGCCACATTCGCGGCGGCATCGCGTAGCGCCCGAGTCTCAGCTGCCCGACCGGTAATATTCACATGACCAATTTTACGTCCTGGGCGGGTTTCTTTACCGTAAAAATGAATTTTGGCGCGTGGCTCGGCACTGAGCGCAAGCGGGTACACACCGAAAATATCTTCATTCTCGCCGCCCAGGTAATTCTTCATAATGGCAACTTCGTCGCGCATAGTAGTTGCGCCCAACGGCATATCGAGTACCGCACGCAGATGCTGCTCAAACTGACTGGTTACCGAACCTTCCTGAGTCCAGTGTCCGGTATTGTGCGGGCGCATCGCGAGTTCATTAATGTAGAAGCCTGCTGAAGAGCCCGGAACCTCGAAGAGTTCCGCCGCCATTACGCCGGTAACCCCAAGTTCGGTGGCTAGGGTAACGGCTGCATCGGATGCCGCCCGGGCGATCGCGGGGGAGAGGCTCGGTGCGGGTGCAATAACTTCATCACAGACCGAATTCACCTGAATTGTCTCTACGACAGGCCAGGGGAGAACCTGCCCACTCTCGCGGCGCGCCACGAGAGCGGAAAGCTCGCGGGTGAACGGAACCTTTTCCTCCGCCAAAAGCGCCGAAAAATCGGTGCGGTGAGGAAGCTCATCAAACCAGGCAACGGCCTGCTCACGGGCGTGCTGAGGAGAATCCAGCACCATCACGCCCTTGCCGTCATAGCCGCCGCGCGGGGTCTTCAAAACCACGGGCCAGCCGATCTCATCGCCAAAGGTGAGAAGCTCATCCAAAGTTTCAACGCGTGCCCAGCGCGGGTTCGGTAGTCCAAGATCTTCTACAGCCTGGCGCATCATGAGCTTATCCTGGGCATATTGCAGCGCATCCGGATGCGGCTGTACATTTACCCCCTCAGCAATAAGCGTGTGCAAAAATTCGGTGGGAACATGCTCGTGGTCGAATGTAATAACATCTTTGCCACGAGCGAACTCCCGCAGAGTCTCTAAATCCTTATAATCTCCCACGGGTGCGCTTCGCACCGCTGCTACAGCGCCCACCGTAGGGCTTTCAGCGAGAATATGAAGGTCAAATCCAAGGTTTGTTGCTGCGGGAGCCATCATGCGTGCCAGCTGGCCGCCTCCGATAACGCCAAGTACAGGTCCAGTTACAGGGTAAGTCACATCACTCAAGTGTACTCTTATGCCCACAAATATCGGTAGTATTCCGCACCGCAGACTTGAAAATAACCTGGGAAGTGCATGATAAAACTCAATAAAATAAGGTAAAACGGGATCGGCTGTACTAGTATTTTAGGGATGCTATCAAAATTTAACTCACAGACGCCCAGGTCATCTTAACGGGCAGAAAAGATGGAGAATATGGCTTCAGACTCTCGCTCTACACTGGGTGATCGTCTTAAATCACTGTGGAATACCTACGGTCTAGAGGTACTCAAATTCGGTACCGTTGGCGGTGCCGCATTCTTGGTAAACGCCGCCGTGGTGTGGGCGCTGATGCTTGGTCCTTTCGAGAACGCACATACCAAGGCAAAAGTAATTGCCAGCGTTGTAGCTACCATCTTTGCATGGATTATGAACCGCCTGTGGACCTTCCGCGAAGACCGATCCGAGAACTGGAAACGTGAGGGCATCGAATTTGCCCTTGTAAATATTCTTGGCATTTTGGTTGAGGCCGGATGCGTGTTCTTCACTAACTACGTGTTGGGGCTGCGTTCGCCGGAAGCATCGTTTATCTCCGGTACGATTATCGGCACCGCGCTGGGAACAATTCTGCGGTACTTCCTCTACCGTTTCTGGGTTTACGGCAAGCACCGTAAACAGGTGGATGAAGGGGACGCTACCGAGCACGAAGAATTGGGGTACATTCTGAACCAGGCGACGGGCGTGCTGACCGGCTCGGTTCCCGTGGTAGACCCTGCGGCACAGGCCCAGCGTTCGCAACAGAACGTTGAAATTACCGATGTTGATAAGCCCTCTACCGGTAAACGTTCATAAATAAATAGACTGTTTGTATACCGCGGCGGATTCTTTTTATGAGAATCCGCCGCAGTGTTTTTACCCTCTGAGCGAACTACGCTGCCGTTTTCTAAGGGTGATCCAAGGTGAGATCTAGAGCTCGCTCAGAACGCAGGAGCGGGTCTAACTCGGTATCGGTAAACTCAGCCAGCGGATCGGGTAGGAATACGGCATAACCCGCGATGAGGCAGGCAAGCGCCTCTGTCACGATCATGAGGGCTGAGGGTGCCGAGTCGAACTCTGAGGGAAGGCGAAGACGAAGCGCTAATGCTCGTTCCCCTGAAGGAAGACGGTAATCGTGACCAGCATGTTCATGTGCCCGAGAGAGCACTCGTGCCGTTAGCTCTGCCGATGTTAAGTTATTGCCCACGGGCGCTAAGGTCGAAGCTGGCAAGCCGATGAACTGGTCAGCCTCGCTGCGCACGAGCGCGCAGAAGTCGAGAACTTCGGCATCGATCATTGACTCGGCCTCGTGAAGGGCTCCAAGGTAGCGCATCGAGAGAGGCCCGCGATCAACGAGAAGAAGATAGTCGGGGTTATTGAGGTTCTGAGCATGATCGGTGGTATCTGAGGCACCTACAAGCGGTTCTTCATCGTCGAAGCAGCCGCCAGCGTAGAGAGTCGCGCAGGCGAGAACCATAAAACGCCAGTGCAGGGGAGCCGTAATCTGCACCCCAGATTCCTCGGTAACTTCGCACTCATTCACCAGAAGATTTGCGCTCTTTGTCACCCAATTCATGAAGACGCGACCGGAAAGTTCGATGCGTTCACCCCCGCGGGCATGCCAGATAAGGGCGGGGGTCTGCACACGCGCGAGAGCATCGAAAATACGCGTGAATGAGCGGGCATTTGCCACGGTCGAGAGTAAATTTTCAGCCATAGAATAACTTTACCGTGTGTAAACTCCCCAAAATTTCGATGCATGATATTACTTTCGGCAGTACACGCGACCACATCATGAGATATTTTTCCTGACGTCATAACAGTTGAAGAAGAAAGTATTTGTAGTCATAAATTTGCGTGCGATGCAAATATACTCTTAAGGATGCTGAAGTTATATTACGAGCGCATTACGGGCGTAAAGTTCATAAAATATCTTGAGGATGAGTTATTAAAATGTAATAAGTGACACGATTAGGTTTTGAATAGGATATAAAAAACCTGTTTTGACTAGGTGTTTAGGAGTTTGAAAGAGCTTCGTTCGAGGCGTAATCTCGGGGGTTTTGGAGGGGGTGTGGGGGAAAATATGTATACAGAAGATAACGCCCAAAACTTTCACGATGAAGTAATTATTTTGTGGTCTAACACCGTATAAACATTGAAATATTTGACGGTGATCTGCACATACACGGATAAAAGTTGTAAGTCCAGTTTGACGAATGGGCGTGTCGCCCTTCTAATAGTTATGTAGGTTTATTTGCAGAAACATCTTTCATGCCCAAAAACTATAAATCTACAGAGCCAAAAAGATTCGTTTGCACACCAACGAATCACCGCAGACTCATCTAGCCAATGAGAACACGGAAGGAAAAACTATGGGTTCATACACCTGTGCTGGGTATTCACGCCTGAGCACCGGTATTGCCGGTGAACGCACAGGCGGAACCCGCCAACATACTATGCAAACCGCGCAATCCCTAGAAGAACAAGCAAATATGTTCCTGAGCGTTGCCGATGCAACCACTGAGGAAGGTAGCTTTGCGGCTTCCACAGTTGAGGTAGGCAACATGTTTACCTGCGTCGAAGGCCTCGATATGTGGGCCGCCGCCGCAGGCATGTACGGAACTGAAGGTGATGACGGAGAGCTCGCCTGGCAAACTGATGCGCTGTGTGCCCAAACCGACCCAGAAGCCTTTTTCCCTGAAAAAGGAGGGTCTACTCGTGACGCTAAACGCGTCTGCGAATCGTGCCCCGTTCGTGAAGAGTGTCTAAAATATGCAATGGACAATGATGAGCGCTTCGGAATATGGGGCGGTCTCTCAGAACGCGAGCGTCGCCGGCTACGTAAGCAGGCAAGCTAAGGCGCTAGGAAGGCACAACAGTACCCATGCAGAAAGTTAGACACTGCTCCCGGCAGACCTGTCAACATGAAGCCACGGTGACCCTCAGCTACTCATACGCTGACTCTACGGCGACGATCGGCCCGCTGTCCGAGTACCGCGAGCCACACGCTTACGATCTGTGCGATTATCATGCGGCACGATTAACCGCACCGCAAGGATGGCGAGTCGTCTACACGGTGGAGCTTAGAGCTGAACGAACCTGAGGTACTGCCAGCCTCTTCACAACCTTCATAGGAACCTTCCGCCGCTCAGCGGAAGGTTCCTCTCCTATGAAAATAGGACAAACACCCTATCTATACCACTCTATTCAGAAAAGACACCTATGGCACAGGAAAGTCACAGCGGTACCGTATCCTCAGGGCAGAAAGCCTGGGACACGCTACGCTCCGCGATCGGCACCGAAACCGTTGAAGAAGCGGCGGCGCGTGCTTCCGCCCCCGCAACACAAAGAACACCCGAATCACTGCTGGGAGCATCGGCACAGATGTACACCGAAGCTCCGGATTTTGCAGACAACCCCGATATTCCCAGCGATCTAGCATCCGGCGTATATGACACGAGTCAGCAGGAAGGGGAAAGCGTAGGGCAGCGGGTACGTACCTACACCAGCGTCTCAACCGGGTTTGTTCCTCTCATTCGTGAGGCAAAGGGAACTCCGAAGCACCCCACGCTCAGTACTTTAGTGCAGAAGTTTGACGAGAAAAAGAACGAAGACGCGGCTCCGGTAGAAAAGGCAGCTGCGCCGGATACACCCGCCTCAGAACCCAGCCAAGATGCCGATAACAAACCCCAAAAATCCACCCTAGTGACCGTGGAGAAGGGAACAAAAATCTCAACCGGCTCGCTGAGTTCACGCCCCAAATACCGCACGCAAACAACCCGTACCGTCGAAACTTCAAATGCTTGGGAAGAAGACGCGGCACAAGAAGCCGCCGCCGAACGCCCACACCTGCTCAAGTTCCGTGCCGCCCTCATCGCGGCAGCGGTACCGCTTCTCTCGCTCATGATCGCTATTCGGGCCGTCGCGTCCGCACCATTCCTCTGGCTGGAATACCGCAGGCCCGGATTCCCCGAAGACAGCTACGGATTCGACCTCGCCGAACGCATGCGGCTGGGCTCCTATGGGCTGGACTACGTGACCAACCTAGCCCCCGAAGACTACCTGGCGAAAGCCACCACCGGACCGGCAAACACCCCGGCATTCCTCCAGAGTGAAATTCAGCATATGCACGACGTCAAACGAGTCTTGCTCTTCGCAACCATCGCTGTGGCGGTATTCTGCGTGCTGGCCTTAATCGGCAGTATTTCGCTGAAGGAACGCGCCCCCGGCACTATCCGCCGCAGCCTGTACATTGGCGCCTGGGCTACCGTTATTATGCTCGTGGTGCTAGGTATCATAGGCGCTACCAGCTGGGAATGGCTCTTTACCACCTTCCACACGACCTTCTTCCCGCAGGGCAACTGGCAGTTCCGCATGAGTGATACGCTCATTCGCCTATACCCGCCGCAATTCTGGATTGATGCTGCGCTCGCCATTGTGGTGATAACCTTGCTGATAATCGGTGTGCTGCTGGCGTTCACCTGGCCCACACGGTACCGCCTCGTGAAGGAAAATCGGTACTACAAAGAGCGCTACCAGATTCGCCAGAAAATCAAGGCGATGCGCGCCGAACGTGACGGCGACATCGAGGCTTAGCGGGTACCCGGCACACGTCCCTACGGCATAAAAAGGCTCTTGAGGTGAACAAATCGTTGTTTCTAACGCCTGTTCACCTCAAGAGCCTTTTTCGTACGGCATCCTGATTGGACCCGGGTTATTGGGGAATGCCGCCGCTAAATCCAGGTCGGAATCCACATATGCCCGTACCACTGCTCATACGGGATAACCTGCCCAGTCCACAGAGGCCAGAAGTATGCGCTCACCAGTAGAACCGCCGTCAGGTATACACCTACGCACAAAACGCCCACGCGCACGCGTCTGACGGAACTGGTACGATTCCCCAAAAGTACGCCCAAACAACCCGCCAAGAGGATGAGGAGGAAAGGCTCAAAGGAGAGAGCGTAGAAGAAGAACATGGTGCGGTTCGGGTAGAGGAACCACGGCAGATAGCCTGCGGCGAAAACCAGCAAAAGAGCCCCAAAACGCCAGTCGCGCTTCAGGATAAAAATGACTAGGGCGAGAATTATCGCCGGAATAAACACCCACCAGATCAGCGGGTTACCAATATTGAGGATCGCTTGCGAACAGTTGAGCGCCGTGCATCCTTTTTCCCCAAACTTTGGCGCCTCATAGTAGTACGACGTCGGGTGCCCCAGAATAAGCCACTGCCAAGCCTGCGAAGCGTAGCGATGTTCACTGCTGAGCCCCGAATGGAACTTAAACGCGGATGTATGATACTCCCAGAGTAGGCGCAAATCCTCGGGAAGCCACTTCACAGCACCCGAATCGGGGAACTGATTACTCCAGTGGCGGTAGAAAGCGTTTGACGACTTAAACCAACCAATCCAGGTGGTCAGATAGACGATAAGACCCACGCCAATCATCTGAATAAACGCAGGAATACCCTCTCGAATCAGAGCGACAAGACCCCAATTTTTCAACCCTAGAATGCGCCGCGCATTCATATCCCAAAACACCGTCAGCACACCCATCGCGGCAATAAAGAACAGAGAGTTCCACTTCACCGCTACGGCGGCACCGGCGCATATACCGGCGGCAAACCGCCACAGGTGCAGACCAGAGCCGGGGCCGAAAACAACCTTCTGCAAGCCCGACTCGCCGTGCGCATCCACAATCTTCATAACATTCGCCGCGAGCCTTCTACGCGCTGTTTGTCGGTCAAGAAGCAGACAGACAAAAGTCGCTAAAATCCAGAACATCTGGAAAATATCGAGAAGCGCCAGACGGGATTCCACAAACATCAAACCATCAACGGCGCCCAACAGCGCAGCGATAGAGGCCACAGTGACAGAACGGAACATGAGCCACCCGGCAACCGCCAGAAGCGCCACCGCGAGCGTACCAATAATCGCGGCACTCACACGCCAACCGAAGGCGTTCTCACCAAAAATCGCCATTCCCCAGGCAATCATCCACTTACCCAGGGGCGGGTGCACCACATACTCGGGGCTATCCGGCAAGATACCGCTAAAATCCCCCGAAGCGAATGCGTGATCCACGCCGCTCGACCACGAAACTTCATATCCGTAGTGCAGGTACGAATAGGCGTCCTTGGCATAGTAGGTTTCGTCAAAGACAATTGCATTTGGGTGTGCCAGGTTATAAAAACGCAGCACACCCGCTAAGAGTACAATCAGGGTCGGTGCAAGCCAGCCCCAACGGGGCAGCGAAACACGGGCGACGCCCAGAGCCTCGAAAAGATTCGACAGAGAGTACTGCACTCTGGACTTCGTAAAAGAAAGACTAGCGGTTAACATCACCTATCAATCCTATAGGGTGTAAGCCTCCACGTCTTCTTGACAATACCTGAAACCACAAAAACCTGGCTCACACCATATATAAAATCTATAAAACTACCCCGACATCATGCGGAACTAAGCGCTATGGCGGCATAGAGCACCTCCGAGATGAAAAGCACACACGATACACTGGGGGAGTGAGCGAAAACGAAATGTATGAGCGCGATACACAAAGTACCACCTCCGCCGATAGAACAACGCAGCCCCTAGCGTCTGATGAGCGTGAGGAAGGTATTCTCATCCTCGGCGGGACCCCCATCGGCAACCTCTCAGACGCCAGCGACCGGTTACGGCAGACGCTCACTACCGCCGACGTGATCGCCGTCGAAGACACTCGAAAGCTCCGCACCCTTGCCTCCGGGCTGGGGGTGCGCACCACGGGACGAATTATCGTAAATCACGACCATAACGAGGCGGAACGCAGTGCCCAGCTCGTGCAAGCGGTCAGTGACGGTAACACAGTTCTGCTGCTCTCAGATGCCGGTATGCCAACCATCTCAGACCCCGGCTATGTTGCCGCATCCGCCGTTGCCGACGCCGACCTGCCGGTGACCGTGATCCCCGGTCCCTCAGCGGCATTGACTGCGCTCGCGCTCTCTGGACTGCCCACCGGACGGTTCACCTTTGAGGGGTTCCTGGCGCGTAAAGGCTCAGAACGTACAAGAAGGCTGAACTCCCTGGCGGCGGAAGAGCGCACCATGATTTTCTATGAATCGCCGCATCGTGTAGCCGCCACGCTCACAGATTTTGCCCGGGTTTTCGGAGGAGAACGGCGTGCCGTCGTATGCCGCGAACTCACCAAATTGCACGAAGAAACCCTGCGCGGCACCCTGAACGAACTCGCCGACTGGGCGCACAAAACCCAGGTGCGCGGCGAAATCGTGATTGTGGTTGCTGGCGCCGAGCCTCTCGAAACTCCGCAGGCGCAAGACGTGGTAAGTCTCGTCCTCGAACGGGTGAATGCGGGGGAACGCCTCAAAAATGCGTGCGCCGCAGTTGCCGCCGAAACGGGTGCCTCCAAACGAGAACTCTATGAAGCCGCCCTCGCCGCTCGAAATGCCAACGCCTAAACACACCTCAACACAGCCCACAGGAGAATACCGTGTGCCATAGTCACTCCGAGCAAACCGAACTCACCCAGGAATATTTAGACTCTCTTGCAGCCTTGGCACACTATAAGATGCCGAGCGAAGAAGAACTGATGACGAGCGTGCTTCCGCACGGCTGGCAGATCGAAGAAGGGCAAACTCCCGCGCCCTACCGAGCCGAGCTTTACCGAGACGAGACCGGGGGAGGCATAGCGCAGGAACCCTCGGGTGAAGGCACCCGCCGCCGCTCCACGAAGGGCGACGACGGACGGTCCCGCAACCTTGTGTTCCCGCCTGCACCCGAGCCTCTGCCGTACGCCATCGTCGATAACCACACCCATATGGATCTGCTTGATGGCGAAGTAGAAGTTACTGCCCGGGATGCCCTCGATACCGGGGAAAAACTCGGCATAGGTGCCATTGTGCAGGTCGGCTGCGATATTCCCTCCTCGCTGTATGCGGTTGCCGCCGCCCGCGCCGACCGGCGGGTTTTGGCGGCGGTTGCCGTTCACCCCAACACCGCTCCCGAACTGGATTCCTCCGGTACCCTTGATGAGGCTCTGGAGACCTTGGATGCGCTTGCCGCCGAACCGCGCGTGCGAGCTATCGGAGAGACCGGACTCGACTACTTCCGCACCGGGGAAGAGGGAACCGAGGCCCAGCAGCACAGCTTTCGCGAGCATATTCGCCTGGCGAAGAAGCATGATCTGGCGCTTCAGATTCATGACCGGCAGGCGCACGATGATGTAGTGCGCATCCTCTTTGAGGAGGGCGCCCCCGAGCGTACTGTATTTCACTGCTACTCGGGCGGGGCTGAGCTGGCGCGCATCTGTAATAAGCAGGGCTGGTACATGAGCTTCGCCGGAACCGTGACCTTCAAAAACTCGAAGGATATTCAGGAGTCGTTGCGTATGGCACGCCCTGAGCTGATTCTTGCCGAGACGGATGCGCCTTTTTTGACCCCGCACCCGTTTAGGGGCCGCCCGAATGCCTCGTACATGACGAACTATACGGTGCGGTTCATGGCGGCGCACCGCGAGCAGAACCTAGAGGACCTGTGCCGAATTATCCGCGCGAACTCGATGCGTGTGTACGGCAGCTGGGGAATTGAGGGGTTCTAGACGATGGTAACGATCAGTGCATAAGGTATAAGTATTTTTTGTGCCATCTTTGTCGAAGCCTGCATGAACTATCACGCGTATATGCTATTATGATAGATGCTATATCTCACCTTAAGGCTTTACTTCATAATTTCTGGAGTAAATTTTGTCTTTGTGCGATGTGGTATCCCGATAAATAGCTTTCTATCCCGTAACGTATCAATAGCATGTTAATGTGAGAGAACTAGGGTAAAGCTGTGTCGATCATTTCTTTTTCAAAAAGAATAAAACATTATATATGGATTAATTATGTCAAAGATGGCGCAGGGATAGATAAGATGCGCAGTTGGTATTCGCAGAAAAAACCATACTCTTACGATATTGAAAAATATACTCAGTTTATTAAAAATACTGCAATGCCTAATTCTAGTACATTTATGGTTAATCATTTATTCTATGATTCTCAACTTCCGGATGGTAATCTTCAGAATGCTCCTAATCAGATATTTATTGTCTGGTTGGGAGATAATCAGATAACTCCAACTCGTCAGAAATCTATCGACCTTATTCGTTCTGTTAATTCTGAAAGTGAAGTTATTCTGATAACCTCCGATAACCTTGCGGATTATGTGCTTCCCGAGCATCCTTTACATCCTTCCTACGAAAAACTAAGTTATATTCAGCGCTCTGACTACTTGCGCGCCTATCTGATGCACCATCACGGTGGTGTGTATATGGATATAAAGCCTATGGATAAGCCCTGGTTGCCTCTTCTTGAGGAACTTAATGCTACCCAAGATATGTGGGTTATTGCTCCGCATGAAATAGGCTCTTGGAATTCGTCACCAGCAAGTGGAGCGTTGGGGAAAGACCAGCGTAACTATTATAAATCGATTGTGAATATGTCTGCTTTTGGATGTAAACCATATAGCAGGTTTACTGATGAATGGCTTACTGAATTAAACCGCAGGATGGATTATTTTTCATCCTTATTGGAGAGCTACGGAGATCCTCAAGCTTTTGGGTATATGCCGGAGTACCCCATTCCCTGGCTTGAGTTGGCGGGAAGGATTACAAGCCCCCTAAGCCTTAAATATATTGACCGTATAAAAATTGTTGAAGATATGAAATTTGGAACATACCCTGGTGGGTACCGGTAAATTACTGCCGTTTCAAATATAAAGAGGAAAAATGAAAAAATATGTTGTTGCTCTTAAGGAAGAAAATCGTCTTAAGTATTTCTTCAATGCCCCGGGGAGCGCAGGTTTCGATATATTTTGGGGAGTAGATGGGCGTGCTTTACCTACTCCTGGGAAAAGCCCTGAATTTGATGCTGTCTATTTTGAGAAAAGAAAAGGCCGTCTAGCCCGTCCTGGAGAAGTAGGATGCGCCTTGAGCCATACTTACGTGTGGCGTGATTTTCTAGAAAGCGGGGAAGAATGGGCGCTTGTTGCTGAAGACGATGCGTTGATCCACCCCTCCATTGATAAAATTGTCTCTCGGGTTATTGAAAAATCCCGCAGTATTGGTGTGGTGAATTTTGCGGATGGCTGGTCCACCCAGATGGGTCGTATGAACCCCCGCACTCCTTACCCCCGGTTGTCGTTGTTTTCTCCGTTTATTTGGGGCCGTCACCGTTTAGGGTACTGCGCTAATGATTGGACTGCCTGTACAGGACTGTATCTGATCTCTCGGTCGGCGGCGCAGAAAATTATTGAGCATATTGATGCGCACGGCTCACAATACTGGCTAGCAGATGATTGGCCCCTTTTTGCCGCTGATTTTGGGGTGGATATTAAGGTCATGCAACCAGGGCTATGCGGCTGGACAGGAAGTAGTCTTATTGAGGAAGATGGGACACACTTTGTGTACCGTAAAGCAGACCAAGCAAAAAACCAGCCGCTCCTTAATAAGCTGCGGATTTACGCCGCCCCCAAAGCTCGCTTGAAGAACGCCCAAAACATCGTCAAATCTACTCTCTGGCAGATACGGAAGAAACGCAGAGTTCTCAAGTAACTACCCGCACCAGTGAGCGGCGTCCTTCGACCTAGACCTGCAACCTTTCGTAGAATAGATAGGGTGAGAGAAAATCTGAGCGATAAACCCCTGTTGGGTCCCCAAGAAATCCGTGACCTTGCCGCGCAGCTGGGCATTCGCCCTACAAAGACCCTGGGGCAGAACTTCGTGATTGACCCGAATACTATTCGTCGCATCGTTGCCGCAGCAGATATTACCGATGATGAAACTGTGCTCGAAGTCGGTCCCGGACTTGGTTCTCTCACTCTGGGGTTGGCAGATGCCGCGCGCCAGGTTGTTGCGGTCGAAATCGACCCGCCATTGGCGCAGCAGCTACCGCATACTATCGCCAAATTCCGCCCCGACAAGGCACAAAACGTTAATGTGGTGCTCATGGACGCCCTCAAGGTGACTGAGCTTCCCCGCACACCGGATGCGCTGGTCGCTAACCTGCCCTATAATGTGGCGGTTCCGGTGCTTCTGCATCTTTTCGCGCAGTTCCCGAGCATCCGCCACGCCTTGGTGATGGTGCAGGATGAAGTTGCCGATCGTCTGGCGGCGAAACCCGGCTCTAAGATTTATGGGGTTCCTTCGGTGAAGGCAAGCTGGTATGCTGAGGTCTTTAAAGCGGGGGTTATCGGTAAAAACGTATTCTGGCCCGCCCCGAAAATTAACTCAGGGCTTGTGGGATTCAGGATGCGCCCGCAGCCGCTCGCCGATATTGACCGCGACGAAGTCTTTACCGTGATTGACGCTGCTTTCGCCCAACGGCGGAAGACCCTGCGGGCCGCGCTTGCCTCGTGGGCTGGTTCCGGTGCTCGTGCCGAAGCAATCCTGACCGAGGCGGGCATTACTCCTACTGAGCGTGGCGAAAAGTTAGATATTCACGGGTATATTCGGATTGCCCAGGCGGCGCATCGGGTGCCAGCTTTAGTGGCGGATGAAAGTTAAGACCGGGAAACCGGAGATGGATAAAGAATGCATGTTCTAGAAACTCGGGCAAAAGCGCCCGGAAAGTAAATCTATATCTTGCCGTGGGGAACCCCCGCGAGGACGGCTACCATCCGCTCGCCACACTCTTTTCTTCGGTCAATATCTACGAAACCGTAACCGCACGCGACGGTCACAAACCAGGAATTACCCTGAGCCTGGATATTGTGCCCGAGTCCCTGGTCGATCAGCAGCACCATGTCGGAGAATTTGATCTAGCCGAGGTGCCGTTGGACGAGTCGAACCTGGCGCATCGTGCAGCCGTCTCTATGGTGCAGGCGCACGGGCTCACCGTAAACGATCTGAACCTGCACCTGCATATCGATAAGGCTGTTCCCGTGGCCGGGGGCATGGCGGGTGGCTCGGCAGATGCCGCCGCCGCGCTTCTTGCCGTCGATCAGTATCTCTATGAGAGGCGGCTGACCGAACGCACCCTCGGGCTCGAAGAGCTGCTTGCCCTGGCTGCGCCTTTGGGTGCTGACGTGCCTTTTGTGGTGCGTGCCGCGTTCCCGCTGGGCGGGTTAGCCGTGGGGGAGGGCACCGGAACCGAGCTGCGCATTGTGGAGCTGCCTGAAGACATGATTCCGCTCGATATTGTACTGGTCGCCGCCTCAGAGGGGCTCTCGACCCCGCAGGTATTTAGCGAGCTTGATGAGGGACGCGTCGCCGGGCGTTACCCCGAAGCTGGCGAGCTGCAGGTTCCTTCGGGGCTGCTGCACGCGCTAACCCAGACGGAAGCGCCGATTGCGCGCATCCACGAAATTGGCAGGCAGCTTCGCAACGATTTGCAGGGTCCAGCCGTGACCCTAGCACCCGATCTTGAAACTATTTTGACCATGGATAATGAGAGCATGGTTGAGGCGTTTGTCTCTGGGTCAGGGCCTACCGTGGCTATTCTTGCGGAGGATGCGACCGCAGCCGATGAACTCGCCGCAGCGCTTCGCCGCCGAGGCCGTCACGCGATCGCCACACAAACCCCCGCGATGCTCTAAGTCCTTGGGAATAGTCCCTTATTCCTCTGAAATAGGCGCAGTATCCAGCCGCAGCGGCTTCGGAATACGTTTGAGGATGCGGTATTGAAGAATACCCTCCAGTGCTCCAAGGTTGCCGCCCGTCAGATACGCCGCCCGAAAACGAGTCGTAGGGCTTATAAGCTTAGGGGCCTGCTGCAAAATCTCCAGGATAGACGCCTTCGTGCTGGGGCCGCGCATTCCATGCTGCCGATAGTGCACCCACAGCAGTACCTTGTATTTTTGGTAGGCGCGCTGCTGATGAAAAATGCGTTTAGGTTTATCCCGCAGAATATAGTGCAGAAGCGGTCCGTGCGTAAGCGCCGCCGGAACGCCTGCAAGCTGCACACGCCAGGCAAAATCGGTCTCTTCGGAACTCTTATATGAAGAATCCATCCCCCCAGCCTCAAGATATACGCGGCGAGGAATCGAAAAATTACCCCCGGCAACCGTCGGCAGAAAACCAGCATAGGGGGTGAGCTCATCGTCGTAGAAAATCCTGGTGCGTGTGCTCAGAATCTTCTGATCATCGCCGGGTTCAAGACCGTAAGCCCGCAGAACTTCGGGAGTATTAACCCGATCATGAAGCAGAGACCCGCTTGCTATGACAGGGGAATATAGGTTTTGCACGTACAGATGCGAAACCACCCAGTCAGGTTCTACAAGATCATCGCCATCGCAGAAGATAAGGACATCACCCGCGGCTTGTACCGCCCCCATATTGCGGGCGTGGCTGGCTCCGCCACGCTGGGATGCATCTATTACCCGCAGGGGATAGGGGGCACTGTAGCTTTCGACCACAGCGCGAGTGCCGTCGGTACTGCCGTTATCACAAATGAGCACCTCAAAACTAGGGTTACCGGTTTGGGCTGCGAGGGCATCAAGCTGCTGCGTAATGTAGTTGGCGCCGTTATACACCGGAATAATGACGGATGCTGCAACGGGTTTGGGGCAAGTCACGACCGGTCTCCTTTCACCTGCTCAGCTACCGGGTATGAGTTCCCTTCGGCATCAAGGTCACGGATGCGCCGTGCCGGAACGCCCGCATACACGCCATGAGGCGTACAATCGTGCACCACCACGGCACCGGCGGCAATCACGCATCCTTCGCCGATCGTAACCCCGGCGGTAATGACAGCGTTTTGCCCCACCCACGTGCCGTTTTTGATGTGTACGGGACGAGTAATATTTGCTCCCGCGCGCTGAGCGGCGGAACCAATTTCATGGGTGTCGGCAAAAATGGTGACGCGCGGCCCCAGAAAAACATTATTTCCCAGAGTCGTATGCGCGCCCACCAAAGTTTCTTTATTGACAAAACAATTCGTGCCCATTACGACCTTAGGCATAATAGTGGAACTAGGATCGCAATATGTTCCGGCACCAAAAATAATGCCATTTTTGGTGAGTTCACGTCGTTTTTGCGCATTCGTGCGTTCTCGCCGCATAAGATGCAGGCGGTATTTCAAATCTTTGAGTTTCTGAATCATGAGAATTCGTGTGAGTGAGTGTGACCTATGCGGCTCTACCACCGTGGCAAGCCCGTCTGAAGATATTGTAGCCTACCTGCTGGCGGCGGTCAGCGGGCTGTTATTCTGGGGTAGGGAGTAACGCGAGAATGTTTTCTTTATACGGGATCAGTTTATGGCACCCGCATGAAGAAAACACTCCCGGAATTTATGATGCACTGAGTATTGCCTCCGTGTCTCTCAATAGTCTGTGATATAAAACCCACTCGGTCACGGTGATTACCAAGTATCCCGGACGATACCTAAAAACGTATATACTAAGTGGTATATCGCGCGGTGTGATGACGCACATTTTGCATAGTTCAGGTCAAAATTACGCGCGACCTATTCCCGCTCGAACTCGCACGAAATGAATACCCCATGCCCCACGACGTAGATATTATCGTAGGCGTTCCCGAAGGCGCCGGGTGGGCGCCCATCCATGAGATGGCGCGCCTGATGGCATCGTATCTGGACGCGCGCATCGTCACCCCTGACCCAAGCGCATCGCTCAAACCCGCTACCAAAATTTTGGGGCACCTGCCGCGTATTCCCGGCGGAAGACGTACCGCCCTTGTTATCGCCAGCGACCCTGGACAGCTTTACGCTATCGCGCAGCCGCGCCTCGCCGCACGACGCTATGCTGGGGTTTACGGGTGGGTTATCGATAGTTTCTGGGATGACCGCATTCCCGCCATCGCCACCAACGGAACCTATAACACCGTCTTCGTGGCGGACCGCGATGACGTGCACGATTGGCGCAGCGCCGGGGTTAAAAACGTGCGGGTGCTTCCCTGGGGTGCAGACGTGTGGAGTAAATTCGATGAGCATCTGGAGCATCCGAAAACCACCGATGTACTTCGCGTGGGGCGCCAACCCTCCGCCTATGACGACGATGAACACACCGCAGAGCTTGCCCGGCAGGCTGGAATAGCCTTCGCGGGGCGCCCGCCGTTCGGCGTAACCGATCGCGAATCCGTCGAGTCTTTGCAGAGGGCACTCGCGGACGCCAAATTTGTACTGGCTTTTAGTACTTTGGTGAGCCCCGCATCGTACACGCACCCAAACAAGGAGTACATTACCGGGCGTTGGACGGACGCGCTCGCCCACGGGGTAACTGTGGTGGGGCAGGTGCCTAAAACCGAAAGCACGCGCGAGATACTGTGGGATGGAGCGACCGTCGATATTGACCCGCAGGATGCTCGCGCCGGGCTGGATGCGGTGGCGCAGCTTGTGAGCGAATGGACACCTGAGCAGAGTCGAAACCAGGTGCGTATGGCGCTGCAAAGACTAGATTGGCGGCACCGTTTCACCGAGCTATTTCAGGCTGCGGGTTTGCGCAGCCCCCGGCTGGATGCGGACCTAAAGGCTATGGCTGCGGAACTTGCGGATGCTTCCCCGGGTATATAAAAAGACCCTTGATGTGAATGCAAAACTGAGAAACCGTTTTCTTCGCATCAAGGATCTTTTAGCAGAGGAGCGGACTATCCGAGGAGTTCCGAGAGTTCCAGCCAGCGCATCTCTAGCTCGTCGATCTCATCCTGAAGCGCCTGCTGTTTTTGCCCCAGGTCGGCAAGCCCGGCGTAATCGGCGGGGTCGTGCATGCTCATTTGTTCGGAGAGCTTACTCTGTTCCTCTCCCAATTTCCCGAGGCGACGCTCGATCGCGGCGGATTCCTTCTGTGCCGCGCGTGCCTGCGCCCCCGATACTTTCGGCGTGCTCTTGGGACCAGAGTCCGTTGATGCAGCCTGGCCGCCAGAAACCGAAGAATCGTTCTTTATAGTTGGGGCGGATGCACCGCCCACAGCACCGGCGGCAGAACCGCCCCGCCCCGCTGCAGAAAGTGCCAAATACTCGTCCACCCCACCGGGCAGATGCCGGAAGGAACCGTCAATCACCGCATACTGCTGATCGGTCACACGCTCCATGAGGTAACGGTCGTGAGAAACCACCAGCAGGGTGCCGGGCCAGGTGTCGAGCAGATCCTCCATTGCCGCCAGCATATCGGTATCCAGGTCGTTTGAAGGCTCGTCCAGAATCAGCACATTCGGCTCGTCCAAGAGAATGAGCATAAGCTGCAGTCGTCGCTTCTGCCCGCCCGAAAGATCTTTCACCGGGGTAGAAAGCTGTGCGCTCGTAAAACCTAGCCGTTCTAACATCTGCGAGGGCGACATTTCTTTACCGTCGGCAATATAGCTGCGCTTCTTGCGACCAATCACATCAGACACGCGGTCGTTCTCAACCTCTTTCAGCTCATCCAGCTGCTGAGTGAGGGTGGCAACCTTGACGGTCTTACCGCGTTTCACACGCCCCTCAGTCGGTTCCAGCGAACCGGTGACCAGAGCAAGCAAGGTCGATTTTCCGGCACCATTCACGCCCAAAATACCGGTGCGCTCACCCGGTGCAATCCGCCAGGTTACGCGACGCAGCACCTCACGTTTGCCGTTGGGCAGTGAAGAATCCTCAAAGGTGACCGAGACATTCTCAAGATCCACCACGTCCTTCCCCAAACGGGAAACCGCCATCTGCTTGAGCTCCACGGTATTACGCACCGGCGGAACATCGGCAATCAGTGCATTCGCCGCGTCAATACGGAACTTCGGCTTCGAGGTGCGCGCCGGGGCACCGCGACGCAGCCACGCCAACTCTTTACGCATCAGGTTCTGGCGCTTTGCCTCCGCGGCGGCCGCCTGCCGATCACGCTCCACACGCTGTAGAACGTAAGCCGCATACCCGCCTTCAAAGGGTTCCACGATATTATCGTGAACCTCCCAGGTGTCGGTACTGACTTCATCAAGAAACCAGCGGTCGTGAGTAACCACTAGTAAGCCGCCCGCGTTCTTGCTCCAGCGGTTTTTCAGATGATGTGCAAGCCAGGTAATTGCCTGCACGTCCAGGTGGTTGGTGGGCTCGTCCAGCATGAGCACATCCCATTCCTGTATCAGCAGAGCCGCCAGGGCCACGCGGCGACGCTGCCCGCCCGAGAGTGAAGAGACCGGCGCATCCCAGGGCAGATCAGACACCAAACCCGCAATAACATCACGAATACGCGGCTGCGAGGCCCACTCATACTCCGGAGTATCGCCCACCAGAGCATAACCGACCGTATGGGAATCGTTGAGAACATCGGACTGATCAAGGTACCCGATGCGCGTGCCACCGCGCGCCGTCACACGCCCGGAGTCCGGTTCAAGACGCCCCGCCAGAATCTTCATGAGCGTGGATTTACCGTCGCCGTTGCGACCCACAATGCCGATGCGGTCGCCCTCATTAATGCCGACGGTCACCCCCTCGAAAATAGTGCGGGTAGGGAACTGAAGGTGCAGCGCTTCGCCGCCAAGTAAATGTGCCACATATCCAGGGTAACGCCTGACTCCCACACGCCTGGAAGTCTTCGTATAAATCCGGCGAAAACCACGCCGGTGAGAGATAAATCCCAGGGTATCTGAGGCACCACAGGCACCGTGTTAATGCAAAAATTAGGGCTTCCCGATGGCACAGAGCGGCGTGTGTGAGAACGCTGCTATTTTTGCTACACTATAGAGTATCCGTTTCTTTGTCCGTCAAACCGACGGGTGTTCATGCGGATAATCCGCCATGGTGTAATGGCAGCACAGCGGCCTTTGAAGCCGTTTGTCTAGGTTCGAATCCTGGTGGCGGAGCGAATAGTTCGGGGGTAGACTTCCGGCTATATCCCACACCTAACAAGGAGACATCTAGGTGAACGCAGAAAATCGGAAGGCACCTTCGGCTGTTATTGTTTTGGCTGCGGGAGCTGGCACTCGTATGAAATCTGCTACCCCCAAAGTTATGCACGCGATAGGCGGCCGTTCCATGGTGGAACACGCCGTAGCTGCCGCCCGAGACCTAGACCCTCAGCGTCTAGCCGTTGTGGTGCGGCACCAGCGTGATAAGGTAGCCCAGCATATTCTTGACTTTGATGCCCAGGTCACCATCGTTGATCAGGACGACATTCCCGGTACCGGTCGAGCCGTTGAAGTCGGTCTTAATGCCCTCGATAATTCCGATCTCGTTGATGGTACCGTGTTGGTCACCTACGGCGACGTACCCCTGCTTCGTGCCGAAACCCTGCGCGAGCTAATGGACTTCCACGAAGAGGGACGCAACGCCGTTACCGTGCTCACCACCAATATCGAAGAGCCCGGTGCCTACGGGCGCATCGTGCGCGACCAAGCGGGCGAAGTTACCGCCATTGTGGAGGCCAAAGACGCAACCCCCCAAGAGCTGGCGATTACCGAAATCAACTCGGGTATCTACGCTTTTGACGCCAAGGTTCTGCGCGAAGCTCTGCTAGAGGTCACGACCGACAACGCGCAGGGCGAAAAATACATTACCGATGTGCTCGCTATAGCCCGCGATAAGGGGCACCGCACCGCCGCCCTCGCTATTGAGGATCGCTGGGAGGTTGAAGGTGCGAACGACCGCGTGCAGCTTGCGCAGCTTGGGCGTAAACTCAACGAACGCATCCTGGAAAAACATATGCGTAACGGCGTAACTATCGTGGACCCCCACAACACCTGGATCGACGTAACCGTTACCCTTGAAAACGATACAACTCTGCTGCCCGGCGTGCAGCTGCACGGAGCAACAAAGGTCGCCACTGGTGCAACTATTGGTCCGGACACAACCCTGACCGATATGACTATCGAAACCGGCGCAACCGTCATCCGCAGCCACGGTTTTGGTGCAACAATCGCCGAAAACGCCACCGTAGGCCCCTTCTCATACCTGCGCCCCGGTACCGTTCTGGGCGCGAACTCAAAACTCGGGGCCTTCTGCGAAGCCAAGAACTCACAGATCGGACAGGACGCCAAGGTACCCCACCTCACCTACGTAGGGGATGCCGAAATCGGCGAAGGCGCCAATATTGGTGCGGGATCCATTTTTGCCAACTATAACGGGGTTACCAAAAACCGAACCGTTATCGGCGCGCATACTCGTATGGGCTCGGGCGGCATCTACGTGGCACCCGTTACCGTTGGGGATGGCGCATATTCCGGCGCGGGAGCCCTAATCCGCAAGGATGTTCCGGCGGGCGCGCTCGCTATTTCTGAGACTTCCCAGCGCAATATTGATGACTGGGTTTTAAAAAATCGTGAAGGAACCGAGTCTGCACAGGCTGCTGAGGCCGCGCAGGAGTAGTTTTCACACACCGAGTTCACAAGGAAAGCGAACACAATCATGTCTAGCGAGATTACCAATCCTGGGATGCGTAAAATGGCAGTGGTGTCCGGGCGGGCGCATCCGGAACTAGCCGAAGAAATCGCTGCTGAACTGGGGCATGACCTGCTGCCGACCTCTGCGTATACCTTCGCCAACGGTGAGACCTATGTGCGCTTCGAGGAATCTGTGCGCGGCGCCGATGCTTTCGTGATTCAGTCGCACCCGGCACCCATCAACGAATGGCTGATGGAACAGATCATTATGATTGATGCGCTCAAGCGTGCCTCCGCCCGTTCGATTACCGTAGTTTCGCCTTTCTACCCCTATGCCCGCCAGGATAAGAAGCATAAGGGACGTGAGCCTATTTCGGCTCGTCTGATTGCCGATCTGTACAAGACCGCTGGCGCGGACCGCCTGATGTGCGTCGATCTGCATACTTCGCAGATTCAGGGTTTCTTTGACGGTCCGCTCGACCATCTCTTTGCTATCCCAGTTCTGGCGAATTATATTCGCGGGCGCGTTGAGAACCCCGAGAACGTGACCGTCGTTTCCCCGGATACCGGTCGTGTACGCGTGGCTGAGCATTGGGCTGCCCTGCTCGGTGGTGCCCCTTTGGCCTTCGTACATAAGACACGCGATATTAACGTGCCGAATCATGCTGTCTCGAAAACCGTTGTGGGCGACGTTGAAGGGCGCTCCTGCGTACTGATCGACGATATGATCGATACCGGTGGAACCATTGCTGGCGCGGTTAAGGTTCTGAAGGATAAGGGCGCGAAAGAAGTCATTATCGCGGCAACCCACCCCGTATTTTCTGGTGCAGCCGTCGATATTCTTTCCGGATGCGGCGCCTCCGAAGTGGTTGTCACTAACACTCTGCCCGTGCCTGCCGAGAAATCTTTCGATAATCTGACGGTTCTGTCGATTGCTCCGCTGATTGCACGTGCTATCCGTGAGGTTTTCGACGAAGGGTCCGTGACCAACATCTTCAACGATCACGCCTAAAACCGTATATATCGCATTCACCCCGTGGCCGAGCTTCGACAGTTCCTGCGCGGGGTGATGTTATTGGACCGAGAAAAATGTCCCCGTCTGAAAACGCTAGCGCTCTCAGACGGGGATATTAACTACTAGAAGGCTATGCCCCTCATAATCTGCTTGTTTTAGTTCTGCACCTGTGCCTGCGAGAGCCACGGCAGAATCTCGAAGAGCGAGTTTTCAATCTCGTCGACCGCGATGCGTGCCGCCTCTTTACCCTGACGGTACGGATCACCAATGTTATCGCTTGTGCGGGGCGCCTGATTATGGCTGTACAGGTATGAGAGCGGTTCTGTCTCAAAACCGACTTCTTGCCTCAGATTAGCTACCTGCTTGATGAGATGAACCTTGTGGTGGTACTGCGGCCACTCGCGGATAATCCAATCGGCGTGTTCCGCTTCCGCCACCAGGAGCAGGGTAGCGCGTTCCACCATGTCTTCGGTGAGTTGCTTAGCGCGGTACCCGGAAATATCGTAGCCGCGCTCGTCAAGCTGTTTACCCACGTAACGGTATACGCGCGAGCCCGAAAGTGCCGAAGTTCCGGCGCTGGTGAAAATCCAGTCATCGGTCAGACCATATTCTTCGGAGAGCTGGCTTGCGATAATCTCTGCCGCCGCACTGCGCGCTACGTTTCCGGTGCACACGAAGACCGCCTCCATAGGCCCCTGGAACCTGGGAGCGAGCCTGCGCCTGCGCACCACGCCTGAGCGAACTTCGCCCGGCGCAAGCTTAAACGGAGAGGCATGGGATGCTGCGCGTTTTACGGGACGGACGGAAGCTGTCGGATGCACAGATGCCTGAGCAGGAGCCGAACGGAAACCCGCCGGCTGAGCTGTTGGCTGGGCACTCTGCGTATCCGTATCCTGCGCATCCTGGGCGGAAGTAGAGAGCGCGTTGTTTGCGCCATCACGCACCTTCAAGGTCTGGTGAGCGGGCCGCGAGGGCTCTGTGCGGGTGTTCTCGTTAGACGTGGAACGAGCACTATCACGCTGAGCAAGTTTTCGAGCCAGCTGAGCCTGATTCTGCTCGCGCTGCTCTCGTTCAGACTGAGTTTGCTCGTTCTGCTGTCCGGCATTGGATTCTTCAGCGCGCGTGCGCTGAGCCTGTTCCTCTCGGCGACGGCGAGCCTCTAGACGTTGACGGTGAACTTCCGCACGTTCGCGTTCGCGCCGAGCTGCTTCATCTTCCTGGCGCTGCGTGTCCTCTGTCTGAGACTGCTGATTTTCTCCACTGTGAAGATTCAATTCTTCCTGTGCGCGGCGGATGGCGATTGCCTCTTTACGGGTCTGCGGCTTATACCCGGGCTGCAGAAGCTTCTCCATATCGAAGCCCGCGAACTCGGGCTTGTTCGCAAGTTTCTCGCTGATAGAGGGTTCACTCTGCTTGTGACTCGTTGGAATATCCTCCGGGGTCTGCTTGGATGTTGCAGGAAGGCTATTCCACGGATTAGCGGCAGCAGACTTTTTCTGGGGTGTGGGAATGCTGTTCCACGGGTTATGAGTTGCTGCTGTAGATGCTGATGCCGTGCTCTGCTGTTGAGTCTGTTGCTGGGGAGTTTCAGGCTTTTTATGAGTCTGAGCATCTTGACGTGCGCGAGCCTGCGCCGCGGCAACAATTTTGGCGGGAGAGTAACCGGGATTAGACTGCGCAAGATGCGACTGAACCGGCTTAGACTGCACCGAGGAACGCGAAGCTACTTCAGCGGGCCTTGGCTGTTGGTGGGTCCTTCGCTGCGGTTGATGTGCCTGGGCGCGCTGCTGGGTGGGCTGGCTCTGGTCCTGCTGCGCCGATGAAGGACTCTGCTGGCGCTGCGCCATTTGCTCATTTGCTTGACGCGCAAGGTTGGTGCGCACCGTATTCTTCAAGGCAGCATTCCGAGCTGCAGGGTTCTTGGCAATTGAGTTCTTGGGGCGTGCCTTTTTTGCGCCGGTTGTTTTTGCGGATGCGGTGCGCGCCTGAGCTGGCTTCTGCGGCGCTGCGCCGGTCTTGGGGCGCTTGTTCTGCGCCGCAGCTGCGCCGGATGCTTGTGAACGAGACGACGTGGAACGCTGGGTTATGGGTATCCGCGCGGTCTTCGGGCGCGGAGAATTCGTGCGCGCAGCAGTATTTTCCACGCGAGGAGTCTGCTGCTGAGATTTATGCTGTTTGGCGTAACGCTGTGCCGCAGCCTGCACATCGTTGGTATCCATGAGAACCGTTTGATCCAGCTCTGCGCTGTTCGTCGTCGGCTTGGTAATCTGCTGCTCTGGCTTCTTTTTAAGCTTTGAAATCTTGCCGTGGAATTCGCCGATGTTAATCGACCTAGTTTTCCGAACCATCGGGCTTGACTGCGTCTGCGGTGCCGCCTGAGAATTTTTACGGTTGCCGCTCACGGAACGCTGTGCCCCCGTGGCGGAAGAAAGTATGCTTGCGGCACGGCGGCGAGCATCGGCTGCCTGCTGCTCCCGCCTCTCTGCGGCCTGTTTTTCAGCTGCGGCACGTTCAGCAGCGCGCCGTTCCTCTGCTTCGGCGACCGCAACATCGCGTGCCGCGCGTATGTTAATGCTGGACGTTACCGGTCCAGTGTGATGCAACCCCTGGGAGCGGGACTCGTCCTCTCGAGCTTTCCTCTTTTGGGCCGCGAGCGAGCGTACTTCCTGGGGAAGGTCCTGTGACCTACGGGAGGCGCTGCGTGCGGAACGTTGGGGCAGGTCATGTCGCGCGCTCAAACGTGCGACCCCGTCCTGAAGGGAAGACCTTGAGGATCCCCCTGCTCGGCGGCGTCCGGAAGCGGTATCGGCGGAGGGGGACTCACCGTTATCCTGCCCGGCAGGTACACCAGAGTCAGACAGATATTTGTCCCTGAGGGACTGAATATTAAAAATTCCCATGGATACCTTTCAGAGTCTCGGACGCTCCAGAAGCGCATTGAATTGCCTCCAGGGCAGGGCTACTCACCTATTATTTTACCTGTAGAACACAATTTGTCAGTCTTTGGAGGGTTCCTAGCGTGTATCTTGATGTTGTGTTAGGCACAAGCAGAGTACACGACGGTAGTGTTTACGCGGATAAATTTTCGCGAAAAAACTATGTATCATAATACGTCTTATACGCCGCAAAGATTAAGCAGAAATATGCATAGTCTGAAAATAACCCTGATCTGCATGCTAAAATCTACATACGTATTTTACGTGTATTTTTTATCGGCACCAGCCGTTTCACGAAAGCACAATTCATGAAATTCCTCCCCGCGCTGCGGACTGAACTGGGGCAGCTAAGCTATTCACTCAAAGCTCGTAAAACCCCTCAACAATGGCGAGATCAATACGCCGCAATTCGTGGTATCCGCATTTTTAACACGCCATCTATACACTATCGAGGCCCCCGTACAGAAGTATGGGGTATTGCGATGGTTAAAGATGAAATAGATATTTTGCCTTCTGTTATTGACCATATGTTTCAACAGGGAGTACATCGGCTGCTTATTGCGGATAATCTTTCGCATGATGGTACCCGGGAATATATTCGTGAAAGATCAACTCACGACTCTAGAATTATCTATGCTGAAGATAATTACATTCCGTATGTACAATCCGAGAAAATGACGTGGTTAGCGCATCTGGCCTGGCGATACGGTGCACGATGGGTTATTCCTTTCGATGCAGACGAATTTTGGTATGCGCCTTCAGATACGCTCGCAAAATTTTTACAGACCTGCCAAAGCTCGGTAATTTATGCCGGATTCCATCATTCGGTACCTGTCACGGAGAACCCGAGTGATGTTATCAACACGGAACTTGTGATGGATACGGCAGATTCCTTCCCCGGAAAGGTGGCCTTTCGTGCCCATCCTTTTGCTGTTGTGGTACGTGGTAACCACGAAGTACGCCGTTTAGGCGCTCATGAACATTCCTTAGAGATCGTGCATGTGCAGTATCGGGGGGCTGCTCAGATTGCGCGAAAAGTTCGGCAAGGAGCCGCCAGCGCTGTGAGCACAGGCCGAGACGCCACAGTGATCACTCCGCATTGGCTTGCTGGCAGTAAGCTCAGCGATAGTGAGATTCAAGAGGTATGGACCAATATCTCTCACGGTCTGCCGGATGAGCGCATCCAGTTCAGAGCTGAAGGTCCTATGGCGCGCGGAAAATTTTTGCGGTGGAGAAGCTGGAACGAAGACGGTTCCTTAAACAAATTCTCTTCTGATGCCTCAGGTAATGCTGGGGGCTCATCATGAGTAAAGAATCTACACCCGTTATGGCAGGAGTACCTAGTACTAGGTACATTATGCTGGATAGCCTGACAATTTTGCGGGGTCCGGCTGCGCTATTCGTCTTTTTCTACCATACGAGGTGGGCGCATGTGGTTCCTAGCGCATCCGTGGGATATGTAGGAGTCGCATTGTTCTTCGTGCTTTCGGGCTTCGTGCTGACCTGGTCGTATAAGCCCGCCGACGGAGCCAAGAAATTCTACCTGCGCCGATTTGCGCGTGTATACCCGCTGCACCTTTTCTTCTTTGCACTTGCTTTGGCAATTCTCGTCCTGACTCAGGAAGCCCCATCTGCGGGTGCTACATTAAGTAACCTGGTTCTGCTCCACGCCTGGGTGCCGAATTGGGACTATATTTTTTCGGTCAATGGGGTGAGCTGGTCTTTAGGCTGCGAGGCTTTTTTCTATGCCTGTACTCCGCTCGTGTTGGGTTGGCTCAGCCGCCGCTCCCCGAAGGCGGGATATACCGTTTTGACGGGTTGGTTCCTGCTGACGGCGGCGGTGACGAGCGCTATAGCACTTACCTCTAATTACGCCGATGTTGTGGTGTACGCTAACCCGTTGCTTCGTTCGGGTGAGTTCGCCCTAGGCATGCTCTTAGGACTTCTGGCGCTTAAAGTTCGTGACGGCGATTTAGCGATGCCACGGATACGTACCTGGCAACTGTGGGTGGTAACAGCACTTGCTTTAGCCGGGATTTCTGGTGTTTCTAAAGTTAGTTTGCCGCAGACCATCAACGGGTTTGTGCTTGACCCGGTATGGTTCTTGCTGATTGGGATGTTTGCGCTTCACGACATACAGCGCGCGCAATCGCATCATCAGGTTGGTGAGCCGGTGCCGGGGAATTGGATACGCCGCTCTCTCGTGTATTTAGGCGAGGTTAGCTTTGCGTTCTACTTAGTACACGAGCTCGTAATTTTTGGGGCTGTCGCAGCGCCTTGGGGTGCATCGGCGGCCGGTGGTGTGAGGGGACTCATCCTGATGGGGGTGTCGTTGGCGCTTGGCGTGTTCTTAGCGATCGCTGCGCATCATCTGGTGGAGCGTCCTGCTCGTATTATGATTCTCAAGGCATCCACGCGCACTCTGTGAGGTTTTTATGAAAAATATTTATCGTAAACTCAGAATCTTCTTTCCCGGACGAAAATTTTATATTTTAATCCTCAATATTCTGGGGCTTTTCGTGGTGTCTCTTTTCGAGATGCTGGGTGTGGCGGCTATTCTACCTATCGTTAACCTGGCGATGGGCGCCCCTATTACCGGGTATTTGCGAACTGTCGCGGAACTTTTCGGCAACTCCGACCGCACGCAGCTTATCGTGATTTTTGGTGTCGCACTGGTGCTCGCCTTTGTCATCAAGGGTGTGTTGTCGTTGGTTATTAAGCGCTGGAGTCTGGGGTTTATTGCTACCCAGCAGAGCATTACCTCGGTGAATCTGCTCAACTGCTATATGCGTGAGCCTTATCTGGTTCACCGTAAGCGCGGTGCAGCGGCGGTGCTTAACTCGGTTAATGACATTGTGGGGCAGGCGTACAGCGCTTTCGTAAATGGTGTCATGAGCTTTATCGGGGATTTACTCTCCATCGTGGTGCTCATGGTGATGCTGCTGGTTCTTATGCCGCTTCCCGCGCTTTTCGCTTTTGCCTACTTCGGCGTGGCTGCCTTTGCGCTTCAATACGTTTTGCGAAGGAAAAATAAGGAGCAGGGCGAGATTATCCTGGAAGCTACGCGCGGCTCGATGAATGCAGCGCTTGATGCTGTGGTTGGGTTCCGCGAGATTCGTATGCACGGTGTGACCGAACGGTACCTACACCGGTACCAGAGCAAGCGCATGGACTCGGTGAATGCGAATATGCGGAACGTTTTCCTTCAAGAACTTCCAAAGTATACCCTTGAAATTATTTTTATTCTCGGAATCGCCGCACTTCTAGCGATCATGAGCATGACCCAGGGTGTCGATAGCGCACCCTATCTGCTCCTTTTCGCCGGTGCATGCATCCGTATTCTGCCGAACTACACGCGCATTGTGGCGTCCCTAGGTAATATTCGTTCCGGTGAGAAACCCAGCGATGAGCTTGTCCGCGAAATTGGGATGCTTGATGAACAGGGAAAGAAGCTCGACCTTCCGCCTGCTCCCGACTCTGATACTCAGACCGAGTATGTAAACCGTGAGATTGAGCCCATCACTATTACGGTGGAGAACCTTTCCTTTACCTACCCCGACGGCGACCAGCCAGTGCTGAAGAACATTAACCTGCAGATCCCCATGGGGACGTCGATCGCCTTCGTGGGCGGCTCCGGGTCGGGAAAAACCACCCTGGTTGATTTAATTTTGGGGCTTTTCAGCACCGAACAGGGGCGTGTGTTGTGCAATGGGGTGCCGATCGAGCAGGATCTACCCGCGTGGTTTCAGCGCATCGGGTATGTGCCTCAAGACGTCTTCATCGCCGATTCTACGGTACTGGAGGCGGTTGCCTTCGGGCTTGAACCGCATGAGATTGATGAGGCGCGGGTGCGTGAATGCTTAGCTGTCGCTGAGCTTACCGAAGTTGTGGATTCCCTGGAGAACGGGCTGATGACGATGATCGGGCACAATGCTGTTCGGCTTTCGGGCGGTCAGCGCCAGCGTCTAGGCATTGCCCGTGCACTCTACCGCAACCCCAGCGTGCTCATAATGGACGAGGCCACCAGCGCCCTGGATAACGAGACCGAGCATAAGATTACCCAGGCGATCGAGCGTATCTCGCGGGATATTACCGTGATTATCGTGGCGCATCGCCTCTCGACGGTGCGCAATGTGGACCAGCTGATTTACCTTTCGCAGGGTGAAATCGCCGCGCAGGGAACCTTCACGCAGGTGCAGCAGCAGAATGAAGAGTTCGCCAATCTGGTGCGTTTAGGGCAGCTTCCCGAGTAGTCGGGCGAATCGATCTGAAAAACATTAAAATTGTGCCCGCCTCCCAATCTTGGGGAAGGCGGGCACAGGTCTATGTGGATGCTATTTCTAAGCGGTCTCTGGCCGGGCTTCAAGGAAGGGTTTAAGGCTGTGCGCATCCTGCGGTATATCGCTGCCTAGGGGGTAGAGGCTTCCGCGCGGCTGCCACGCAAGATTTACGGGAATGGGCCTGCCCGCGATAAGATCCAACCAAATATCGGCAAGCTGTTTCTCGCTCAGCTCGCCATTTTTACGCCAGTGATACCCCAAATCCTCCGGCAAATCGGTGAGCTCAAGCGCCTTTGCCCCCTGCATGAGCTTGCGCTGCAGCTGCTGCCGCGAACGCCAAGGCAAATGTAAGATAACCACCCGATCGGTGCCCTGTGCCCCAGGCCGAAGCACCCGATGATTACCCATAGTGACGACCGATGACCGCCAGGATTTAAAGCACACCTTAGGGTCAAAATGCGCGGTTGTATCGAGCACCAGGTCTCCCGAGGCCGTAGGAAACAGGTTGTAGAGCTGCGAGATTTCCACGGTATTTTTGCTGGTGGACAGAACCTCGGCAAGCGTACCCTCAACGCCGAACCAGAACTCGTCCGCATCGAAAGGCACCACCCAGGTGGCACCGGCTCGCTGGGCACGATGGGTCAGATAGGTCATTTTCTCGGACTGATAGTAGGCGGGCTCCCGGTCACGCCCAACACTTAGCGGAAGCTCGCGGCTAAGACGCTGAAGAAGCTCAAAAGTACCGTCATCTGAACCGTTATCGACCACCAGGATGCGCGCCACCCCCTGGGCATGCAGGTGCCGCAGGGAACGTTCGAGCACATCCGACTCATTCTTGACCATCGCGACCGCCCACACGCCCTTGGTCGTGGGCAGGGGAGGGAGCTCAAAGGTTTTCTCTAGCGCCCGGTAGCGGTTTTTGAAATCTCCTGTGTTCAGCAGGGCACGTGCCTCACGCCGGGTACGCAGATCGCGCTGCGCCAGAAAAAGCCGATGTTTTCCAGTGCGAAGTCCGCGAACCGCCGGGTCTATAAAACGGGGTTTAAAGCGCGATTTTTCAAGGCGTCCAGAGAAAAAACTATGGGAGTTAGATACGATTCGCTGCGAAAATTTAAACGGCGCGAGAAATTTGATGTTCATGGGTTATCTTCCGTGCTTGAGTATGAGTGAGTTGTGAAAGAGTGAATTATAGAGGTTTACGCGGTATCGCCTTCTTCAGGCAGAAGCCAGGTACCCCCATGCGGCGGCTTAACCGCATGCCAACGGGAGAAATGCGGATGCGGACGCACAGTTCCGGGCACCACGATAGGCTGGCGGGTTTTCGCATCGTACTCGTGGGCATTCGGTACGTACACCTCAACGGGGTGATCCGCCTGCGCCATATAAGCGCCCCAGTACCCGAACGTAGTGTTCGTAAGAATAAGCCAGCGCGCCTTCGCAAGAACCGCTAAATCCGCGAACATACCCTCGCCGGTCTTATCGTAGAGCACCGGGGCAATATCTTCGAGGAAACTCAGGTTTTCGCGGCACCACTGCGGATTATCACTCGTGACCACGAAATTACTGGGACTCATACGTTTAAGCACCTGATCCAGGGCCTCACGTACATAGGCCACAGTATTAATACCGTAACGCTGCCGAATTGCGGGAACAGAATAATAATCACCGCGCCGAATACTGAGCACCACCGTATTACTTCCTACAATATTGCCTACTGTAAGAATGCGCTGCCTAAAATGCTCAGAAGAAAGTAATCGTTCACGGGCGAAAATCTCAAGAGAACCGGGTGCAAAACTATCTTCTACATTGGTATCAAGACCAGAATAACGCCGGTGTAAAAACTTAAAATCTTTCGGATCCATCATGAGTTCCTGCAAAGCAGGAAATTCTGTAAGCCAAGGTTCTAAACCGGCAGTATCGAGCATATATGAAAAATCCCCGGCATCGGCGCGACGGTCAGCATCAACGGCCGCCAACAGATAAAGCCAATTACCGCCGCGAGAAAAAGGAGGCGCAATATACACTTTCTCGCGAGAGTGGCGAACTGTATCCAAAACCCGTGCAATACCGGGGCGTAGAAACCCCATCACGCGAAAATAAGCTTCAACATGCGGCGGGCGCATACCCTCAAGTTCTGTTAACCGGGTTTTATCTTCAGACTCAGAACGACGATTCACACATAACTCCCTGGGATTTACACACGCAATACCTTTATTATGAGGCAAAATACGCTGTATATTCACCTGATATGTCGATACTATATTAGAATTATAAAGTAACACTCACTCACGAGGATATGACGGCAACAACTATGTGCAGTATGTCGAGAGTTTCCTCACGAATAAACACATACGTTTACAGACAATGTTTGATGACCGGAACATAGATGTAAACCGCAACAGAAAGCATTTTTGTGACTTCGTCAGCAGAAACTATCTCCGCCATTATTCCCTTTTATGGCGAACCTGCTCCCGTGCTGGATTTAATTGCCAGCCTGCGCACGCAGCGGGGAATAACCCCCGAAAATCTTGAGATTATCGTTTCTGACGACCGCTCACCCATACCCTTCCCCGACACCGAAGGCGTGAGCATCGTGCGCCGCGAGCGCAACGGTGGGTTCGGCAGCGCCGTAAACTCCGGGGCTGCACGCGCACGTGGAGACTGGCTGATAATCCTCAACAGCGACCTTGAACTCGGCGAAAACTTCATCAGCTCAATGCTTACGGCGCTCGCCGCCTATCCGCAGGCGCTCGCCAGCCCCCAAGTAGTCGGTCACGACGGAAAACACCAGTGGGTAGCCCGCAAATTCCCCACCGTGGGGCATATCGCGTGGGAATGGTTCACACCCCTGGCACGCTTCAAACCCACACGCTTATGGCATCGCGGGGCAGGGCACGATATAAGTGCCTGCACCGCCTTGAGGCCCCACGGAACAGACTGGGTTATGGGCGCCTGCATGATGGTACCCCGCACGGTATACGAACGGGTACAAGGCATGGACGAGCGCTTCTACATGAACAGCGAAGAAGTAGACTTCCAGCGCCGCCTTGCCGAGATTGGGGTGCCGCGCATCCTGGTGCCCGAGGTGACGATCACCCACGAAGGAGGCGCATCCAGCCCCTCAGCCCGGCGCCGCCAATGGCTTACCACCGCACGGTTTATCTACGCCGAAAAATGGGGGTTCGAGAAGAACCTGCGCCGCGCCCTAACCCTCACCAGCTACGCCAACTACGGTTTCAACCTGGTGCGGTCCCTGCGGAATCACCGAGTGAACCCGCGCGAGATTCTGAACCACGAACTAGAGCTGATCCGGCGGGGAACGCGGCACGAAAACTAGCCGGGTAACCGCGCCGAACCTGGCTTTCCCGCACGAAGGACCACAGGACAGAGAAGAACCACAAAGGATACACGAGATGAGAGCCCCCACGATTCTGCTGGTTTCGCCAGCGTTCCACGGGTATTGGAAGGCTATTGAGGCTTCGCTAAACGTTGCCGGATACGAGGTTCGCACCCATATTTACGATGCTCCCGGCACAGTTGCCGACCGTATCCGCAATAAACTCGCGCACGAACTGCCCGAAAAATATCGGCCCGCATCCGCCGCGGTCCAGGCGACCGCTCGTGCTATCGCCGCGTTTGAGGAGTATCACCCCGATATTGTGCTCGTCATCAAAGGCGACCTGCTGGGGGATACCTGGTGGCAAAAACTTGAAGAATCCGGGGTTCGCTACGGAACCTGGCTCTACGACGAGCTGCGTCGCATGTCATACACCCTGGAAGATTTACCGCGCCTCGGAGCGCTCGCAAGCTATAGCCCGCAGGATGCCGAATACCTGCGTTCCCTAGGGTACGCCGTCTTGGATATGCCCAACGCCTACGATTCGCACTGCGCGATCGCGCCGGTTACCGAAGACGCCATCAGTTTCGTTGGGGCGAATTACCCTAACCGTGAGCATACGCTGCGTGCCCTGCACGAGGCGGGAATACCCATGCGCGCCTACGGGCGAGACTGGTCACGCCACCCCTGGGATATAGCTAGAACCCGCAGATTCAAGGGCACTGGAATTCCTGCGCACCGCGATATCGACCGATCCGCCGCCTACGGGGTCATGGCATCATCACCGGCGACCCTGAATATCCACCATAACCAAGACGGCTTCACGATGCGCACTTTCGAAGCCCCTGGTGTGGGTGCACTTCATCTGATCGACCGGGCCGATGTGGCTCGCTACTACGAACCCGGGCGCGAAGTACTGGTCTACGAGAGTACCGAAGAGCTTATTGACCTGTGCGCCCGCATCTTCCGTGAACCCCGCTGGGCGCATGCAATCCGTGAGGCCGGGCAGCGACGCACCCTCGCCGAGCATACCTTCGATGATCGCGTCAAAATTTTGGAGAAACTATGGGCCTAAACTACCCCGTCGATCTCGAAGCCTGGCATGCCTGGCAGCAGCGCCAAAACACTCTGCGCTGGGTGAAAGGACGCGCCCAGAACATGGTGCGCGCCCGCAGAGGTGCCCAACAGGACATGGTTTCCGGCATGCTCTATACGCGCGGGGCAATACCGCGGGTACTGATCGTGCTCGACTCGTTCTCACCCACAAGCCGCAACGCCCTGCTGGAACCGCTTAAACACCTCGAAGGGGTGGGGGTCGCGCTCTGGTGCCCGAGGGACGCTTCAGAATATCTCAACGGACAATACGCCAGCACACGCTATAGCCGCAAAGACTGGAACGCAACCCCGATACACGCCGATGAGCTCGCCGAAAAACTGTCCGGCGTGCGCCTCGTGCTGTCCTTAGGACACTACCTTCCTCGCGGCCACGCGGCCTACCGATTCGCCCGCGAACGCGGCATAGCCTACTGGGTGGTACAGCACGGGCTGCTGGTTCCGCACGCCCCGCCGCTGCCCATCGGTTCAACTCTGCTCGCCTTCAGCGACGAGGACGCCCAATTTTGGGCTTCCGGACGCCGCGACGTGCAGACGCATACCGTCGGCTCACAGCTGCTCTACCGCGCTATCCAAAATACGCACGGCGAAACCACCAAATCCCTGGGCAAAATCCTGTTTCTGGGGCAGATGCACGGCGCGGAGTTACCGCGCGCATCCTTCGCCCGCGCCGCGCACAGCTTTTTGAAACGCCACGACGGCATCTACCGGCCGCACCCGAGCGAAACCGATAAACTCTCCCGCGCCACCCACGCGCTCTGGGAGATAGAAGGCATAGCCATAGATCGCTCTTCCACGCCCCTGAACGAGGTGCCGAACCCGGTGGTCTCAGTCTTTTCAACCGGCGTGCTTGAGGCCGCAATCCGCGGTATTCCGGCGTGGGTGTACCACCCGAACCCGCCCGCTTGGCTCGAAGAATTCTGGGCACGCTACGGCATGAACCGCTGGGGTGAAGACCCCACGCTGGCGCCCGAACAACCCGCAGTCGAGCCCGCCCACACTATCGCTCAGCTCATCATCGACTACCTGGAGGCATACTAATGCGAGTTCTCTGCGTTATTCCCGTGCGCGGCGGATCCAAAGGCATACCGCGTAAAAACCTGCGCGAGATCGCAGGAAAACCCCTGGTGGCGTGGACTATTTTGCAGGCGCTCGCCGCCCGCGACGAACTGACGGGGGAGCACGAGGTGCGGGTCGTGGTCTCAACGGAAGACCAAGAACTCGCCTCCATCGCCCGCCACTACGGAGCCGAGGTTCCGTTCATGCGCCCCGCGCATCTTGCCGAAGATACCACAGCCACCGAACCGGTGATCGAGCACGCCATCGACTTCTACACGGGTGAGGGCTGGGCGCCGGATGCGGTCATGCTGCTGCAGGCCACCAGCCCGGTACGCTTGCCCGGCACTCTGGCTCGCGCGGTGCGTCAATTCGCCGAGAACGGCAAGGATTCATTGGTTGGGGTTATCCCGATTGGCCCGTTTATTTGGCGGTGGCACCCGGATGCTGAACCTACCGCAGAGTTCGAGATTATGGCGCGCCCACGCCGCCAAGAACTCACGCAGGAGACCTTCCGGTACCGGGAAAACGGTTCGCTCTACCTCACCAAAACTTACGTGTACACCGAGCACCACAACCGTTTGGCGGGGTATCCTGGAGGGACCATTGATCTTTTCACGCTTCATGAGGTCGAGGGCGTCGATATTGATGCCCCTATTGATTTTGCGGTTGCCGAGCATCAGCTCAAGCAGATTCTTGAGGGTCACCCCGGCGTAAGAAGCTAAGCCTCAGCGTCAAAAGACCCAACACTCACTCTCACTAAACACAAGTTTTCTTGAAGAAAGCATCATAAACCGTGATTATCGAACGTAATATTGCGCCCTATGTGGTCTTCGCTGAAGACCCGATTCTGACTGCGCTTCACAAAATTTCTGCCAACGGTCAGCGCATTATCTTTTTAGTCAACGAATCCGGCATTTTGCGCGGTTCGCTTTCGGACGGGGACTTTAGACGTTGGCTGATTGCCAACCCCACCGCATCCCTAGAGACCAGCGCACTGGCGGCGGCGAATACGAACCCGCAGACCGCCCCCGCCGATAGCGACCCCGAATCTTTACGCGGCTACTTTGCGCGCGGTATCGAGCATATTCCACTTATCGACGAACGCGGTCATCTGGTGGCGTTGGCAATGGACGAACAGAACGTGCTGCGCATCGGAAAGCACACCATCAGCGAGGATGCGCCCGCCTTAATCATCGCCGAGATCGGCAATAACCACCAGGGGAGCGTGGACTTCGCGAAAGAGCTGGTGGACCTCGCGGTGGAATCCGGTGCGGACGCCGTGAAATTCCAGCTGCGCGATCTGGATGCGCTCTACCGCCAGCGCGGCGGCGCCACCGCGGGCGAAGACTTGGGTGTGCAGTACACCCTGGATCTGCTCTCACGGTTCTCGCTGAGTGTTGAGCAGATGTACGAGGTATTCGACCACGTTAAGGAGCATGGTCTGGATATTTTGTGCACCCCCTGGGATGCTCCATCCGTGCAGGCGCTCGTCGATTACGGTATTGCGGGCATGAAGATTGCCTCTGCAGACCTGACGAACCACGAACTGCTGCGTGATGTTGCATCGCGCGGGCTGCCCATGCTGGTATCCACCGGTATGAGCCGCGAAGAAGAAATCCTGGACTCGGTGAACCTGCTGCGCAAGGCGGGCGCATCCTACGCCCTGCTGCAATGCCAATCCACCTACCCGGCACCCTTCAAAGACGTGAATCTAGCGTATATGGACCGCCTCGCCGAGATCGGCCAATGCCTGGTCGGCTATTCCGGGCATGAACGCGGCTACCATGTGCCCGTGGCCGCTGTTGCGCGCGGTGCGAAGATTATCGAGAAGCATTTCACGACCGATAAAACCCTGGAAGGCAACGATCACACTGTATCGCTGCTGCCCGAAGAGTTCGCGGCGATGGTGCGGCAGATTCGTGACATTGAGGAATCCATCGGCACGGCCGCGCCCCGTGAAGTTTCCACCGGTGAACTGATGAACCGCGTGAACCTGGCCAAATCGCTGGTTGCGACCCGCAGCATAGCCAAAGGTGAGGTAATCACCGAGGCGGATGTGACCGTCAAGTCACCCGGCCGCGGCCTGCAGCCGAACTACCTGCCGCAGCTGCTCGGGCGTACCATCCAACGCGACGTTGAAGAAGGGTCGTTCTTTTTTGAGGGCGATCTGAAGGATGACCTCGTACCCCGCCGCGACTTCACCTTTGAACGCCCCTGGGGCCTGCCGGTACGGTACCACGACTACAAACCCCTGATCGAAGAGGCAACACCGGATTTCCTCGAATTCCACTTCTCCTACAAAGACCTCGACATCAATATTGACGAGGTCTTTGAGAAGAAACTGCCCATGAGCTTCACGACCCACTTGCCCGACCTCTTCGCCGGGGACTTTCTGGTCGATCTGGCCTCCCGCGACCCCGAAGTCTGGGAACGTTCCATCGCCGAGGTGCAGCGCACCATCGACATTACCCGCGATTTGACCCGCTACTTTACGGTGGACGAAGACCCCGTCATGGTCGTCACGATGGGCGGCTTCACCAAAGATAAGCACATCCCGGCGAGCGCCCGTGCCGCAAAGTACGAGCGCATCGGCGAAGCCCTGGGACGGCTGGATACCGCCGGGGTGCGCCTGGCGGCACAGACTTTGCCGCCCTACCCCTGGCTGATGGGCGGGCAGCAGTACCACAACCTCTTCCTTGACCCGCAGGACACCGCCGAATTCGCGCGCGCCTACGACAGCGCTCTCTGCCTGGACATTTCACACACCATGCTCGCATGCAACTTCCTCAAAATTCCTCTGTCAGAGGCGGTAGCACAGCTGGCGCCGCACTCCATCCACCTGCACCTCGTCGACGGTATCGGCGTAGATGGCGAAGGCGTGCAAGTAGGCGAAGGCGATGTCGATTGGGCTGCACTGGGCAAGCAGCTGCGTGAGCTGGCGCCGAAAGCATCGTTTATCCCCGAAATCTGGCAGGGGCATATCAACAACGGCGAAGGCTTCTTCACCGCCCTAGACCGCCTCGAAAAGTGGCTGTAGGTCGGTTTCGTGACACCACCAAGAACCGTTCAGCACGCCCGAAAACCCGGCGAAGTACTCGACAACAGCTTTATCACCCCCGGACGATTTAGCGAACTCGACGGGCTGCGCGGAATAGCGGCACTGGCCGTTGTGGCCTACCATTTCGGATACCCCGCCGTGCAGAACTACCCGCGCATCGCCCCCGAACCGTACTCTATTCCGCTCGGAGAACTAGGGGTGCAGCTTTTCTTCATCATCTCGGGGTACGTGATTTTGCTGAGCGCTATCAAAAGCGGTTCCGCCCTAAAATTTGGTATTTCGCGTTTCGCCCGACTGTACCCAACCTACTGGTTGGCGCTTGCGGTTGCCGCGGCTGTGTATTTTCTCTACGGTAATCCCGGCCGGGATATTACGGTGGCGCAAACCCTGGTTAATGCGACGATGATGCAGCGTTTTATGCTGGTCGATAATGTCGATCAGGTGTATTGGACGCTCGCCATCGAGTTACAGTTCTATCTGCTCATGGGGCTCTATCTGGCTGTGCGGCGTGGAAAAATATATCGCCGTGATATCACGATCGGTATTTTTTGTTGGACAACCTTAGGGCTGCTCGTCTGCTGCATATTTCACCCGGAGGCGTCCCTGACGGGTGCCCCTAAAATGCTGGTGTGGGGCGTGGTTGCCGAGCATGCGGCTCTGTTTAGTCTGGGCATGGTGTTCTTTATGTACAGCCACGACCGTAGGTTTACCTGGCTGATGCCGTATTGCGCAGCGGCGGCCTCTATCAATGCCTTCCTCATGCACGATAGCGCCCACGGGGTGGGAGTCGCCATAATATGTGTGGTGTTTTTCGCCGTTATCTATGTGCGCCACGTGCCGTTTTTAGCGCGCGGACCCTTGCACGCGCTCGGCACAATATCGTACCCCCTGTATCTGGGGCACGCGATGCTTGGCTATATGCTGATCGATATGTTCTACCCCTGGACGGGGGCGTGGGGTGCGCGCATATTGGCTCTCGCGCTGGTTCTACTCTGGGCGTGGTGCGTGCATAGTACGGTTGAGACACGAGTTTCTGCCGCCCTGCGTAACGTTCTGACACGAAAGCTGGTGAGGGCATGAGTACAGCCAAGACTTTGACCGTGCTCTGGGTTGTTCCGGTTCCCGACTTCGGGGGAGTGGCGCGACATGTTCTTGACGTCGCCCGAACCGGTATTCCCGGGTATCGCCTGGTTGTCTGCGCACCCGAGGGAAAACTCACCGAGCGCCTTCGCGAGCTTAATATTCCCGTTCACGCCGTACCCTTCGGACCGAGCCGCGGTTTTAGAACCTCGTTCGCCTCGCTCGCACACGTGATTGAACGAGAGAAGCCCACTATCGTGCACAGTCACCTTGCCTATGCGGATGTTATCGCCGCCGCCGTCATCAACTCCCTCAAGATGCGGCGGCTTGCCAACCGGTCACTGACCGTTCCCACGCTCATCACTACCGAGCACGGAATCGCGGGGGATGATGCCGTCTACCACGGCACCTCCTGGCGTTCTAAACTCATGGAACAGGTGCACCGGGTGCGTCTGTGGGGCACCAATGCGGCTATTGCCGTCTCGCGCTCTACCGCCGAGCAGATGCGCCGTAAATGGGGCGCTCGCAGGGTGAGCATCATCTATAACGGGGTGGATGCACCCCGGCTGCGCGCCGCCGTACACAAGCACCGCGTGCTGACCGAACCGGATGCGCCGCGCATCCTCTCGCTCTCACGGCTCTCGCCCGAAAAAGGTATTGACGTGCTGATAGAAGCATTCGTCCAGCTGCGCACCGTGTACCCCAAGGCGCACCTTGAAATCGCGGGGGAAGGTGACCTTGCCGATACCCTAGCGCAGCAGGTGCGGGAGCTGCATATCAGCGATGCCGTAACCTTCAGTGGGTTCGTCGATCCCCTAGAAGCGATGGGCCGCAGCGATATGGTGGTTCAGCTATCCATCTGGGAAAACTGTTCTTATACACTCTTGGACGCTAAAGCCGCCGGATTAAAAACCGTGGCAACCAACGTGGGCGGAAACCCCGAAATTCTTGCCCCCAACGAGCTTGTTAACCGCCGCCAGAACGCATTCTGTGATAGCGTTTTAGAAGCTCTTATGCGGAACTGTGAAGCCTCGGCCCCTTCAGCATGGACGTGGGTAACCAACGCCGAGATGACGGCGCAGATCGCAGAACTCTACACTCAAACACAAAAGCATCAAGGACTAGCATGAGCACTCACCTAGGAACATCGCTATCGCCTAGCTCGCAGCACCGGAACGATAGCGCAAACCTCTCCGCGCGCGTTAGTCACGGGCTCAAAAAGAGCGGTGACTACGTGCGGGACAACAGCAATCAGCTGCGCATACCCGAATTCGTAATTTTCGGTGCCATGGTGTTCGCTACCGTGCTGCCGGTCATTAACCAGCCCCTCAGCCAGATTGCCGTGGTTATCGGCGCACTCTACGGGCTTACCAAGCCTGCACAGTACGAACTTGGCAGGTTTAAATCTCTGAAAACTATTATGTGGCTGGGCTTGGTCTACATGATGTTCGTATCGCTTTTGCATACCGCCAGTGCTGATGCTTTCGACTGGCGACAACGCTTAGTTCGCATGATCTTCACCACTATTCTGATGTGGAATCTTGCTGAGGGGCGGCTGCATTTTAGGTCCGCCATCGCCGGATACCTCACGGCGCTTCTGATCAACGTTCCCGCCTTCTATCTGGGAATCACCGAACGCTCGGACGGCAATGTTCTGGTGGGTTTCCTTCACGATAAAAACTATGCGGGCCTGGCGTACGCTATCTTTGGTGTACTCGCTTTCGCCATTGTGCGCACTATGCCCGAGCGTATTTTCGCCTTCGTACTGGGAACTTCGGTGGTGTGGCTGACGAACTCGCGTACCTCCATCACGGCGTACCTGGTAGGCGTGCTGTGGGTACTGCTCGCTTCCCGATTCAACTTTATGGTGAGGATGTTCCTGTTGGGCGGCGTCTGGGTGCTTGTGCAGGCGCTCGCCACGGACTATGCCCAGGTAGGGCAGTTCGCCTCGCGTGTGGGCTCCGACATGCTTCGTGAACGTATTGATGCGGTGGCACAGGAGAAAGCCGAAACTGCGGGGTTCTTTGGAAGCGGACTCGGAGAAGCCTACGCGCCCCTGCAGGATAGGAACTGGGTGTATCACAACTCCTATCTAGTGCTTCGTACCGAGGGCGGCTGGGTCTGGACAGTCTTCGTTATCGCTATCACGATTATCGTGGGGATGCGCATCTTCGTCTCAAAAACCTCCTGGACCGTCGAAGAAAGAGTGGGGCAGGGGGCAGCGATAGCCCTGCTCGTCTGTGGTTTGAGTCTGGGCGAGGTCTTCTACACCTTTACCTGGGCAATTGTCATTGCTTATGCGGTTCGCGCGGGCGCTATAGCCCGGAACAGAGAACTTGGCATGCCGGGGTATGAGGCGGAAAACTTCGTGGGGGTAGACCGGCGTATCGAACCGCCAAAATCACCCGAAAAAATCACCGCCTATATTGCGAACCGGATCAAAAACTCCTAGAACCATCGCCAAACGTGTGACTATTCACTTATGATAATTGGCATATCGGTACCGAAAACCTAGAAAGATACACCCGAGATGAGTAAAGAACTCTACCTAGCCACCAATAACGGCGATATAGGCGGGGGCGAAGTCATGCTCCTGAATATCGCTCGGGCGGCGCGAGGGCTCGGTTACCAGGTTGTCATCATCGGTCCGGCAAACCCGCCGGATCTCATTGAAGCGGCCGCCGACGAAGGGTTCACTCGCATCGTACTGCCCGCCAAAACGCGCATGCAGTATATGGTTCAGCTGCGGCTCTGGCACCGGGCGCACCGGGATACGCTCCTGTGGTGTAACGGGCTGGTTCCTGCCGCCGCTACCGGGGGACGGGCAGGGCGCATCGTGCACCTACATCAGCTGCCGACGGGTACCAACGCTAAATTAGTACCGTTTGCTCGCAAAAAGGCCCTTCAAACCCTCGTTCCCAGCGAGTATGTTGCGGCATCCGTACCCTGTGCGAACGTCTTCCCTAATTGGGTGCAGGAAGTCCCCCTCTCGCTGGCGAAATCCACCGTCCCCGGGGTGGTGCGCATCGGCTACCTCGGCAGACTCACACCTTCCAAAGGGATTGGCCTCCTCTGCCAGGCGATCGAGCGCCTCAACAGTACTGTTACCGTCCCTGAATACCGCCTCGTGGTTGCCGGAGCGCCCGTCTTCGCTTCCGCCGAGGAAGAGCGTGAAGTATCCCGTGCCCTTGAAAACATTGAGCGCTACACCGACCGTCTCGGTTGGAGCACTCCGCAAAAGCTCTTCGACACGGTCGATATGCTGGTAGTGCCCTCGCAAGCCCCGGAATCCTTTGGGCTGGTCGCTGCAGAGGCGATGAGTGCTCGCGTGCCGGTGATCGTCAGCGATGCGGGTGCCCTTCCCGAAGTCGTGGGGGAGGACTACCCGTATATTTACCCTGCCCAGGATCCCTCGGCTCTCGTTGAAAAGATTCGACATTTAACTCAGGCTTTCTATCAAGAATCTGATAACCTTAATGACATTATTTCTGCGGCATTTTGGCGTTGGCAGGAATTATATTCACCCGACTCAGGCAGGGAACGAGTTCGCCACCTTTTAGAGAAGTATCTCTAGAGGATTCATCATACTCATGCTTGTTCCCGCCAATTACTCACTCTCACAACTACAGGACAGTTTATGGCTCACTATCAAGCAGCCGTCATCATCCCATCGCGGGGCGGAGCAGGGGTTTTACACTATCCCTTAGACGCGCTTTCTGCTCAGACGGAACGAGACTTTCAAGTTATCGTTGTCCTCGATGGTGACATCGACCAGAGCGAAAAAGTTGTTGACGACTATATCGCCCGCAGAACCTTAAACCTCACTAAGATTGTGTTCCCCGAAAATCTTGGGCGTGTGGCGGCTCTCAACGCCGGGCATAATGAGGCGGATGCGGATATTTTGATTCGCTGCGACGACGACTTGGAACCCGGTCCCGACTATGTGGCGAACCACCTTCGCTTACACCGCGACTATGACGGGGTGATCGGCACCCTGAACAATATTTTCCCCAAGACCGCTTACTCTCAGGTGTACGGAACCTACCGCGATGCAAAGTTTAAGGAAGCGGCGCTGGGCACCCCCGAATCCGAGCGTTGGCACTATTGGAATGGAAACTCGTCCGTCTCAGCAGAGCTGTACCGAACTATCGGCGGCTTCGATCCCGCCTATCGTCTTTACGGCTGGGAAGACGTCGATCTGGGTAAGATGATCGCTGATGCCGGCGGGAAAATCATAATTTCCGATACGGTTGAAACGAAGCATTATGCTGAGGCGACCACGACCGCCGTGCGAGCTCTCCGTGCCCTGCACGCGGGCAGTGCGCGCACCATTTTCGTGCGTAAACACGGCGAAGATGCGCATGCGGCTCCCAACCCTGCCGGGCTCTGGGGTGCTGCTGTGAAGGCTCTCGCGGCGGTCAGTACTGAGGCAAATATCCGGCGGATAGGCAATACTCTCGATGCGGTACTCCTGAAACTTCCCGCGAAGATCGCCGAGAAGCTGGTGGCGCTGCAGGTGGAGGCGGCATCCTACGCAGGCGTGAAGTACCCGCAGCGCGCACGGAAGGTGTTCTAATGCTGAATCGAGTAGCACAATCCTGGCGCGGCGCATCCGCTCACGTTCGTTCTTTGGCCTCGAAAAAAATCCCGACATCGGCGGAATCTCAGCCTGCGGTTTCGGCAGATATAGGTTCTGTCAGTGCCCCTCGGCTCGCTATCGCTCACGACTATTTGACGCAGCGCGGTGGGGCGGAGCGGGTTGTTCTGGCCCTGCACCGGGCGTTCCCTGAGGCCCCTATCTACACGACCCTCTACAATCCTGAAGGTACTTTCCCCGAGTTTGAGAATGCGAATATCATCACCAGTCCGCTCAATCGGGTGGGCTTGCTGCGGCGCTACCACCGGCTGGCGCTGCCGCTGCTGCCGCTGACCGCATCCTGCCTGAAAGTTCCGGCGCACGTTGCGGTGGTTTCGACCACGGGATGGGCGCACGGGTTCAAATTCACCGGCGAGAAACTGGTGTACTGCCATTCCCCGGCGCGTTGGCTGTACCTGCGCGACCAATACCTGGGTGACGAGAAAAAGGACAGTGTGATTGGGGTGGGGCTACGGGTGATAAACCCGCTGCTGCGGTTCTGGGATCAGCGCGCGGCGGCACGGTCGGAACATTACGTGGCGAACTCGACCGCCATTCAGGAACGTATTTCGAGGGTGTACGGCAAAGACGTACCCATTATTTTCCCGCCTTACTCCGGGGGCGCAACCCGCGTGGAAGAACCGATCGCGGGTCTGCAGGAATTCACGGCTGCGGGAGACTACTTTCTGCTGGTGTCGCGCCTGATGTCCTATAAGAACGTGGATGAGGCGATTAAGGCGTGCAATCGAGCGGGTAAGAAGCTGTTGATTATCGGGCATGGCCCCGAAAAAGATAAGCTCCTCAAACTCTCGGGGCCCAATGTGCGCATTATCTCCGGGATCTCTGACGAGCAGCTGTGTTCTGCCTACCGGCATTGTCTGGCACTTCTCGCGGTATCTCATGAGGACTTCGGGATTACTCCGCTGGAGGCTGGTGCCAGTGGAAAACCGGTGATCGCATACCGCGCGGGCGGGTACCTCGATACCATCCGCGAAGGCCTCAACGGCGTGTTTATTGAACAGCCGACCTCGGAACAGATTGAGGCGGCGATACAGAAGTTCAACCCCGAAGAGTGGGATAAGCAGGCGATTAAGAACTACATCGCGCGTTTTAGCGAGGAACGTTTTATCGACGAAATCCGCCAGGCGGTTGATGAGCTTACCGCATCCTCAGGTAAGTAGACCTAACCTATCCGGCGTAAACACAGAGCCTTGAGAGTAAAGATCTTTACTCTCAAGGCTCTTCATATAGTGGGGCAGGGCGGGTTAGACAGCTTCCAGCAGCTCGTCTTCGACGAGTTGATGCACAAACCCCTCAACCTCCCCGCGAATATCCTCGGGGTTCTGCTCGGTAAGCTCGGCGATCAGCTCAAGGGCCTCGGGCAGGGAAAACGGCTCCTCAAAAATACCCCAAATAATAGATGCTGACCCCTCCAACACCGAAACCTGCGCGGTCCGTGTGTCGGCAAGATACGTCGTGACAGAAGCGTATTCGGAAATTTCCTCGGCGTGTACGAAGGCAACATACTCTGGGATGCGGTACCTCACCGGCGCGGTAGTAGTACTCATCAGGAACCGCCTCCCAACCCAAAACGCTCAAAGAACCTAGTGCGAATTTCGGCGCGCGTGGGTTTATGCCCCAGTTCCATCGCCAAATGATCCTGATTGACCATAAGAATATTCTTGAGCGTGCGCATTTTCTCGGCGAATCCACGCGCCGACCGCAGCCTGCCCACCCATTGAATATAGCTTGGCACCTGCGTGGAAACCGACTTCCACAGCAGGTAGTCGCGTTCGTGACGGTACGTCTCTAAGCCACCCATTGCGGCGGAGTAGGCGAGAGAAGAATCTAATTCGGCAGCACGTTCGCGCAGTTTAGCCCAGTCGTAGGAGTCGAGAATATCGCGCAGATACTCAAGATCCTGGTTATAGGCGGAACTAGCCCTAGCTCGGTGCAGCACCACAATCAGCCGGGAATCGAGTACCGAGGGTACGGCACAGGAGCGGTGCGCTATCTCGCGCTGCATATGTGCCGCCCAGAGCTGTTGAAAAACACGTTCGGGATCTTTTCCGAGCCCCGGAAAGAAACGGTGAATATCGGTGAGACCCCAGGATTCGTGATAAAGCGTCATTGCATGTTCAAAAACGGATCCGGTGTCAAAATGCGCCTGAATACTCCAGCCATCAGCTAAAAGTATGTGAACAAAAGTATCTACATGAGAAGGCCGTACTAAAAGATCTGCATCGGTGCTATGTCTATCGGGTTTAAAAATTTCGGAATTAAACGCATATCCTTTGATGTGTAAAATATCTATTCCGTGAAGATTCGCGAGCCTTTGAAAGTAGGCGTGCGCCAGCATAATACGCGCCTTGAGCGGCGTACCAGGTTTGTGCTGTGGTGTAGTGTGCACGATATCCTTTCACACAACGAAAATCTTTGAATATAAGGGCGGGAAAAATAGTCCACCTATTTTCCCGCCCTTATACTCAAGAATCTGATTCAGAAATTTTCTTAAGCCCCGTGCGCGCCGGAAGAAACTTTCTTTTTACCATCCTTGGAATAACCGTAGTAGCTGGCGTAACCTACATAACTATTGGCGTAACCAAATCCATAGTAGGAATTGCCCAGGCCCTTACGCGGGGCCTTATTGAGTACCACGCCGAAGAGGTGTGAATTCACACGCTCCAGCACGGCAACAGCCTCGGTCATCTGCTCGCGGTGGCTCTTGCCCACGGTACCGACCATAATCACGCCATCCACGGCGTGGGAGAGCAGCGATGCGTCGGTCACCGGCAGCAGCGGGGGAGCATCCACGATGACCAGGAATTCCTTGGAAAGTTCTTCGATAAGCTGGCGCATCTTGTCGGAACCCAACAATTCGGAAGGGTTCGGAGGAATACGCCCGGCGGGAAGCACAAAGAGCTTGGAATCCTCTACCTGGTGCACGGCCTCAGCAATATCAACCTGACCGGCAAGAACCTGTGTCAAACCAATTTTGGCGTTAATGTGCAGTTTCTTCGCGACGGTGGGACGGCGCAGGTCGGCGTCGATCAGGATGACCGGCTGCCCCGAGCTTGCCATAGAGCGCGCCACCGCCAGCGAGACCGTAGACTTACCCTCGCCAGGAACTGCGGAGGTCACAATAAAGGAGCTCGGCGGGTTATCAATATTCACGAAGCGCAGATTCGTGCGCAGCTGACGGATAGATTCGTGGGCAATATGGTCATCGTTGCTGGCATGCACGATGTTTTCTTCCGCCAGATCGTCGCTAACGGGCAGCACACCCAGAATATTGCTGTTTGTCGCCTTAATGGCGTCGTCACGGGTGCGGATGCGCTGATCCACAGAACGGCGCAGGAAGATCGCCAGGTACACGAGCACCAGCCCGGCACCGGCACCGATGAGGCCGTTCTGCATGTAGTTGGGCGATACGAGAGGCGGGTTCACGCTGGCATTATCCAGCGGAATCACACGAATCAGAGTATTGGTGGTATCGGACGGGTTGGTTGAAGAAACCTTGTTCTGAGCGCTTTCTTGGTTTTCTTCCCCAGCAGGCGTGGGGGTAGCGGTACTGTTGTTCCCCGAACCGTTCTTCTCAATATTTTCGATGTACTGAGCGGTGGCGTGAAGCGCCGAATTCGCCAAAACCCGTGCCTGCTCAGGGCTGGAAGCGGTCGCCCGCACCTTAATGAGTGAGCTGTTTTCTTCGGTAGTTGCGCTCAGGCTGCCGCGAATCGTCCCGATGCTCAGGTCAGAGTTCTGCTCCTGAATGATCTTGGCGACGGCTTCTGATGAGACGATTGCCGAGTATGAGCGGGCACGTTCTTTTGCGGCGTTTGAGCCGGATAGTACGTCAATAGTGCCACTCTGACCGACGGTCACATACCCGGAGGCGCTGGCGGCATAAACTTTAGGCTGCAGCAGGGAATAGCCGAGCCCTGCGATGGCACCGATTACGATGCCAGCAATGAGCAACACGAGATTGGCTCTTGTGGTGCGCACAAAATCTAAAATTGTCATTTCTGAATTTGCTCCAGAGTGTTGAGTTTGAGTGGTGAACCCCGTGCGGGGCAGTGAGTTTTTTGTGACTATTTGAGCAGGTGCATCAGATAGTCCCCATAACCGCTTTTGGCGAATTTGGTGGCGATACTGTGAAGATCATCATTGCTTAACCAACCTGCGCGCCATGCAATTTCTTCAGGGCATCCAATAGAAAGTCCCTGACGTTTTTGGACGGTGCGAATAAAGTTGCTGGCATCTGCGAGTGAATCGAAGGTGCCGGTATCAAGCCATGCTGTACCTCGAGGCAGTACCTCAACCTTTAGTTTACCCTGTTTTAGATATACACGATTGAGGTCGGTAATTTCTAGTTCACCACGCTGAGAAGGTTTAATGTTTTGCGCATATTCCACAACATGTTTGTCATAGAAATATAGTCCCGGAATAGCATAATCGCTTTTCGGTACCTGCGGTTTTTCTTCAATAGAGACGGCATGAAAATTTTCGTCGAACTCCACTACCCCGTAGGCGCGCGGGTCTGCAACTTGGTAAGCAAAAACGGTTGCACCGTCTTTTTGCTCATATTTTCCAAGTTGGGTTCCTAAACCGGGACCATAGAAAATATTATCACCTAGAACGAGTGCAACGGGATTATCACCTATGAATTCTGCACCTAAAATAAATGCTTGAGCTAAACCATCAGGTGAAGGTTGCACTTTATAGTCGAAATGTACACCAAAACGAGTTCCATCCCCTAAAAGACGTCTAAATTGTTCTTGATCTTCGGGGGTTGTGATAATAAGAATGTCACGAATTCCCGCCAGCATAAGAGTGGAAAGCGGGTAATAAATCATTGGTTTATCGTAAACCGGAGTGAGTTGTTTACTAATACCCTGAGTGATGGGGTGTAAACGACTGCCGGTACCACCGGCAAGAATAATTCCCTTCATAATATCTATTGTGTCATGTTTCTCTCGTAACCTGTGTATAAATTACTCGGTTTTGACCGCTAAAATCTAATGTATGTCTCACTTACTCGTTACCGGCGGTGCCGGATTCATTGGCTCTAACTTTGTTCATTATCTATTGGATAATACTGAACACACTGTTACAGTACTCGATAAAATGACCTATGCCGCCAATAAAACTTCGCTTGATGGTCTTGACAGCACCAGATTTAACCTTATGGTTGGCGATATTGCAGACCGTGAACTCACTGACGAGCTCGTAGCGCAGGCGGATGCAGTCATCCATTACGCCGCCGAATCCCATAACGATAACTCCCTGGCGAACCCAGAACCTTTTATTCACACCAACCTAGTCGGCACGTTTACCCTGCTGGAGGCGGTGCGCAGGCACGGAACTCGCTATCACCACATCTCAACCGATGAAGTCTTCGGTGATTTGGCGCTGGAGGACCCCGCAAAGTTCACCGAAGCTACGCCCTATAACCCGTCATCCCCGTACTCTTCCACCAAGGCAGGTTCGGATCTGCTGGTGCGCGCCTGGGTGCGTTCTTTCGGGATTGAGGCGACCATCTCGAACTGCTCGAATAACTACGGGCCGTATCAGCACATCGAAAAATTTATTCCCCGGCAGATTACGAATATCCTCTCGGGGCTGACCCCTAAGCTCTACGGCGAGGGCCTGAACGTGCGCGACTGGATTCACGCATCCGATCATTCTTCGGCGGTGCTACGCATCCTTGAATCCGGGAAAATTGGCGAGACCTACCTTATCGGTGCAGACGGTGAGGAGAATAATATTACCGTGCTGCGCACTATTCTTCGCCTCATGGGTAAAGACGAGAACGACTTTGAACATGTGATAGACCGTCCCGGGCACGATATGCGGTATGCCATTGACGGCACCCGTCTGCGCGAAGAGCTCGGGTGGGAACCGCAGTTCACCGACTTTGAAGCGGGTCTTGCCGATACCATCGCATGGTATACCGATAACCGTTCTTGGTGGGAACCGCTCAAGGCAGAAGTTGAGGCTAAATACGCGAAAGCGGGGCAGTAAATGACGAAAGAATTGAACGTAAGGGCAACCGATATACCGGGGCTGCTCGTCATCGATCTGCCCGTGCACGGCGATAATCGCGGCTGGTTTAAGGAAAACTGGCAGCGTGAGAAAATGCGTGCCGCCGGTCTGCCCGATTTTGACCCGGTGCAGAATAATATTTCTTTTAACACCTCGGTAGGAACCACACGCGGTATTCACGCCGAACCCTGGGACAAATACGTTTCGGTGGCGAGCGGCCGAATTTTCGGCGCCTGGGTAGACTTGCGTGCGGGGGAGAGCTTCGGACGGGTCGTGACCGTCGAACTCGGCCCCGACACCGCTATCTTCGTTCCGCGCGGGGTTGGCAACGCCTTCCAAACTCTGCAGGAAAACACCGCCTACACCTACCTGGTGAACGACCACTGGTCGGCGGATGCTCTCACCGCCTACAGCTTCCTGAACCTCGCGGACGAAAGCACCGCCATCGACTGGCCTATCGACCTGGCGCAGGCTGAGCTTTCCGAGAAGGACCGCAAACACCCGCGCTTACATGAGATCACCCCGCTTACCCCCGACCCTCTTCTGATTGTGGGTGCAAGCGGGCAGCTCGGGCGTGAACTCGTGCGCCAGCTGACCGCGCAGAATATCCCCTTTGAGGCGGTGGATCGTGATCAGCTCGATCTCGGTACCCCCGAAAAATGGCGAAACGCCTTCCGCTGGCGGTCATACCGCACGGTCATCAATGCTGCCGCCTACACCGCAGTGGATAACGCCGAAACCCCCGAAGGGCGCCGCGAAGCCTGGGCCGCCAACGCTCACGGAGTCGCCGCCCTAGCGAGCGTCTGCGAAGAAGCAAATCTTCCTCTCGTGCACGTTTCCACCGACTACGTCTTCGACGGAACTCTGCCGGTAGGGCAGGAATACTCGGTGGAGCATCCCATCGCCCCGCTGAGTGTATATGGCGCCTCCAAGGCCGCGGGGGAGAGCGCCGCGACCGCGTGGCGCAAACACTACCTGCTGCGCACCAGCTGGGTGGTCGGCGAGGGCAAAAATTTTGTGGCGACTATGGCATCGCTGGCCGAACGCGGCGTGGATCCTGCCGTCGTGTCGGATCAGTGGGGGCGCCCCACCTTCACCCAAGACTTGGCGGGGGCGGCACTGCATCTGCTGTTTACCGGCGCACCCTACGGCACCTACCATGTGTCAAATAGCGGCGAGGTTATCACCTGGGCAGACCTAGCCCGAGCCGTCTACACCGGCACCGGTCACGATGCCGCCCGAGTAAGCAACACCACCACTGAAGAATACTTCGCCAACGCCCAGGTCTTCGCCCCGCGCCCCGCCAACTCTGCCCTGGATCTTTCAAAGCTTATTGCTGCCGGATTCACCCCTCGCGATCACCGCGATGCGCTCGCCGAGTATCTGCACCAGCTAGGCGGGGCACGTGAAGACTAAAATCCGTGACCTTCTCGCGCGTCAGGGTATACAGGTTGCACTCCTTGTAATCGCGCTTGAGGTTATCACCTACTGGTCATACTTCATGCGTCTGACGGTGGTTAACGGCGATGCGAATGCCCACTACCTCTCAGATTCTTACTATTGGTGGAATAACGGCGGGATTTTCAACCCGCCCGACTGGGTTGCCTACACCTGGATGGGCCGCCCCGCCGGGAGTAATATTCAGGGCGGATCGTATGTGCTGCCGCAGGGCATCGCAAACGGTATTTCGCCGTGGAGTCCTACGGTATCGTCTATCACGTCGGCGGTGCTCGCGGGTCTTGGCGCGGTGGGCATGTACCTGTTGGTCCGTCAGCTGACCGGGCACCACCTTGTTTCGCTGATCGCCCTCGTGGGGCAATTCTTTGCCCCGGCAATCTTTGCAAACGCCCAGTTCCTGGATTTTCACCGTGCCGCCGCCTACTGGCCCTGGGTCCTGCTCGTCATCTCCCCGTTATGGGCGTGGCATAAACGCTACGGGATTCCGCTTGCGGTCTTAATCCTGTGGCAGAGTTTCGTCGGCATATATCCGGGGCAGCTGATCGCCGCTGCCGTGTGTATTGGTGGGTGGGGCATCGGGTGGATGATCGTCTCTCGAAGCCGCGCCTGGATATGGCGTGTCATCGTCAGCATTCTCATCGCGGTACCGTTGAGCATCGTCAAATATGTTCCGGCGCTATTGTCGGGAACCGGGCAGCGCGACTGGAGCCCGCAGCGCATTCACCTGACTTTCCCGAACCTGGCCTCACTCATTTACCCGTACGATAACCCGGCCATGAGTTCGGATATTGCGATGCGCCCCTTCTTTATCGTGATTCCGCTTCTGCTCGCCCTCACCTTCGTGCCGTGGCGTTCACGGCGTAACCTGCCGCTCTATCTGCTGGGCGGGCTGTCAATTCTGCTGTTAGGGCTGGCGACCTTCGCCCCTAAGCTTCTGTGGAATATTCCGGGTATGAGCCTGAGCCGTTTCTGGATTAACGATTTCAAAAACTTCGTGCCGCTCACCATGATCATTCTGGGCAGCCTGGGGCTTAAACGGCTTTTTGAGGGCAACGTTTCGCGCCGTCGCATCCTGGCGGGATGCTCGATCGTTGCTGCCGCCATCGTGATTTTCGGCCTGTCGCTGTCGTGGAATCTAAGCCTTCCTCGCCTCGTGCTTATGCTCGTGCCGGTGGTACTTTTCGCACTAACGGCGGTTGCTGTAACGAACTATACGCACGGTTTATGGCGGTTTGCACGGCAGAGTTCAGCCCGAACCTTGGGCGTCCTGATGCTTTGCCTGTCGGTAGCCTCCGGGCTGAATTTCGCCTACTCGGTCACAAGCACGTGGGCTTCGGCGCGTGAGCGACTTGAGGTCGGGCACTACGGGGCTGAGATTTCGCAGCTTATGCACCAAAACCAGGCGTGCGAGCAGAACTACACGCGTCGCCCTGAACGTCGCGTTTCCGATCAGCCCGTCAAAGATTGGGACCACGATAATATTGCCCTGGGAGGCGCCTTCACCTGCACCGATTCCCTGAGCGGATACGCCAATGTTCAAGGAAGCTCGGCACTGCGCGAACAGCATAAGGCGTTCAAAGGCGAAAAGGGTAATGACTTTATTCGGTTCTATGCTGCTGCCGGTGCCGTGGTGCCGCTTTCGGGTGGATCCTTCGCGGATCTTTCCGATGCATGTCTCAAGGAAGGCCGCTGTGCAGGGTTAGAGTACACCCCACTCTCGTACAGCAGGTTCGGCAAGATATCGTACCGGGTTGAGGTTGAGCATCAAACCGAAGTCGCCCTGAACGAATCGTATTACACCGGCTGGACGGGCAAACTCTGCGACGCTGAAAACACCCAGAAATGCCACGCGATGGCGCTGTCAGCCGGACCGGGGCGATACATCAAGACGGTTCTGCCCGCAGGAACATATGAGGTGAATTTGACCTATGATGCACCCTATAAGAATCAGCTGCAGGTCATCTTCTGGGTTTGTGTGCTTTTGATGCTCGCCTCGGCGGCGCTGCCGGTAAAGCGGCGCGCGGCAGGCGCAGAGGAGCAAAAGCGAAATCCTTGGGATTCCTTGCGTGCCCGCCTCAAATCTGGAAAATCTGTAAGAATATAGTGTTGGCCAAAGCGACGGCAAACTGTATCTCTCACCGGTAGTGGACCTGTTCAACCGCGAAATCGTCGCCTACGTCGTGAGCCGCAGGACCAACAGCGACATGGTGGAGAAAATGCTGCACAAAGCCTGCCGGCAAAGGAACGATGCTGCACTCCGACCAAGGCGTACTATATCGTACGCCGGGGTATAGGAACTTACTTTCCGACCATTTCATGGTTCAAAGCATGTAGCGCAGGGGGACTGCGGGAGCGCTGCAGTTTGAAATTGAATAAGCTGGGTTCTGTTGCATACAGAACCCAGCTTATGTAGAGCGCCTGAAGAGGTTTTTATGAGCGTCCAAGATGGGGGGGGCAGTTCAACCCGAATCCGGATTTTCAGACGACCTCTTCTCCATATCAATCAGCGTTCAGCAGGCAATTAATATAACCCTTCGCGCTCTTCGCGGGTGGAAATGTAGATGTTTTTCACCTGCGTGTAGGCGGCGAGCATCATTTTGTGGGTTTCGCGGCCGATGCCTGAAGTTTTGTAGCCGCCGAACGGTGCGCCTGCGGGCAGACGGTTGTAGCAGTTCACCCAGACACGACCGGTTTCCAGTGCGTTGGAGACGCGCAGGCAGCGGTTGATATCTTTGCTCCAAACTGCGCCGCCCAAGCCGTATTCGCTGTCGTTGGCCATTTTGACGACTTCTTCTTCGGTTTTGAATTTAATCACGGTGGCAACCGGGCCGAAGATTTCTTCTTGGGCAACGCGGGCGTTGTTGTTGTCAGCCTCAATCAAGGTCGGCTCGACAAATTCGCCTTTGCCCAATTCGCCTTCGAGTTTTTTGCCGCCGGTGATGATGCGGCAGCCTTCCTGCTCACCGATTTTGACATATTTCAAAATGGTTTCAAGCTGGCCGGCGTTGACTTGCGAACCCATTTGGGTATCGTCTTCCCAAGGCAGTCCGACTTTGATTTTCTTGAACTCTTCCGCCAAGGCGTTGACGAATTTGTCGTAAATGCCTTCTTGTACGAAGATACGCGAGCCGGCGCTGCACACTTGGCCTTGGTTGAACAAAATGCCTTTTTGTGCGCCTTCGAGGGCTTTGTCGAACGGCATGTCGTCAAAGAAGATGTTGGCGGATTTGCCGCCCAGCTCCAAGGTAGAGGGAATGAGCATTTCGGCGGCAGCGATGCCGATGCGGCGACCGATTTCGGTTGAGCCGGTGAAGGCGAGTTTGTTGAAGCCTTTGTGGTGCAGCATGTATTCGCCGGATTTTGAACCACGTCCGGTAATGATGTTCAGCACGCCTTTAGGCAGCAGGTGGTTAATTTTTTGGGCGAGCGACAACAGGCTCAGCGAAGTGCTGGAAGACGGGTGGATGACGATGGTACAGCCTGCGGCGAGCGCGGGTGCGATTTTCCAAGCCGCCATCAGGAAGGGGAAGTTCCACGGAATAATCTGACCGACGACGCCGATAGGTTCGCGCAATACGATGGACAGGTCTTCGGAGTCAAGTTGGGTTGCGGTGCCTTCTTCGCCGCGGATGACGCTGGCGAAATAACGGAAATGGTCGGAAGCCAGCGGGATGTCGGCGGCGCGGGTTTCGCGGATGGGTTTGCCGTTGTCCAGCGTTTCCTGCAAGGCGAACAATTCCAAGTTTTCGTCAATCACATCGGCGATTTTGTTGAGTATGGCGGCGCGTTCGGTTGTGGTGGTCTTGCGCCATGTTTTGAACGCTTCCTGCGCGGCGGCGACGGCGGCATCGACATCTGCGTCGGACGCGTCGGTAAATTTCGCCAGTGTTTCGCCGTTGGCGGGATTGTAGGAATCCAAAAGCGTGCCGGGGCTCGTCCACGCGCCGTTAATCAAAAGACCGTACTCTTTATCGAACACATTCAAATCTTTTGCCATGATGCTGTCTCCTTAAGTTGTCTTTATTGGGCTTTAATTGTTTTTATTGGGTTTTAGTCGTTTATTCAACGTCATTTGAAAACAGGATAGTATTTTTTCTGTTTCTATTCAAGCACTAAAAATGAGAGCATTCTCGAAATTCCAAATATGTAATTTTGCAAAACGTAAAACGCAGTCAGCCACATCTTGATGATGTATGGGGACGAGGGCGGTCTGTTAATACATTTTAATTTTTCAGACGACCTTGCGATCACCGCGATGCGCTCGCCGAGTATCTGAGGATCCTCAGCAGCGCTTGATGTTGGGGTGCGAGCCTGGAACTAGGAAAAACTATCCTTGCTCGTATCTGGAAAATCTGTAAGAATATAGTGTTAGCCAAGGCGAGGGCAGACTCTGCCGTTATCGACGAGGTGGCGCATGGAATCCCATGATTTGCGCCATTATTCTCTTGGCGTATTACCCATGATCAAAGATTGGAGATTACCATGTCTGAAATTAAAATTACTGCTGAGCCCCGCACCGATTTCGGTAAGGGCTATGCACGCCGCATCCGCGCTGTTGGTGATATCCCCGCCGTTATCTACGGCAATGGCAAAGAGCCTAAGCACGTGACCCTCCCCGGCCACGCGACCACCATGGCTGTTCGCAACAAGGACGTCGTTCTGGTGATCGAGGTTGATGGTGAGCAGTTCAAGACTCGCGTGCAGGATATTCAGCGTCACCCGATCCGCCCCGAACTGCAGCACATCGACCTGCTGTTCGTCGACTAAGGTTAGGTAGACGAAGGAGCGCACGGCGCATCAACGTTTACGCCGGAACCCGCTTTAGAGGTTTTTCGGCAACGGTACGGCTCGTATCTGCTTCTGGCGGGTGCGAGCCGCTTCCATATTCCCCGCCAACTTACGGCGTACACCCATCTTTACCGTTTGGCTCAGGTGCGAGATAGCCGATCAGTAACCGCCTAATCCGCCCATAGTTTTATCCGGTTTACCGAGTAGTCTCTACCGAGCATTTTTTATTCCTCACCCTATAACCCGCAGGAAGGTACACGAGAACATGTCTGATGCGTGGCTCATCGTCGGCCTGGGCAACCCCGGACCGCAATACGCGAAAACCCGCCATAACATCGGGCAGATGGTGCTCGATAAAATCGCCCGTGAAATGGGCAGCACCTTCAAGAAGCATTCCAAAGCATCCGCTGTAGTCGTCGAAGGTCGCCTAGGTATAGGCGGTCCCAAGGTTGTACTCATGAAATCCCTCGGGTACATGAACACCTCGGGTGGGCCCGTATCTGCGGTCGCAAAATTCTATGGCATCGACCCCGATCACATAATCGTGGTGCACGACGAGCTTGATATTCCCTTTGACACCATCAAACTCAAAATTGGTGGGGGAGAAGGCGGCCACAACGGCCTGCGCGATATTACCAAGGCGCTGGGCACCAAAGATTATTACCGTGTGCGCGCTGGTATCGGTCGCCCACCGGGGCGCATGAACACCGCCGACTATGTGCTCAAACCCTTCACGGCAGCCGAAGCCAAAAACCTGCCGTTCCTGATCGACAACTCCGTCGATGCGGTCGCCATGCTTATCACCGACGGGTTGACGGCGGCGCAGCAGCGCTTTCACAGCGCATCCTAAATATGCGCAGAGCACGGACGCCCGACAAACCGCACAATCTGGTGCCTTTACATCTGTCGGATAAGCCCAGCAGTAAACATGACGCCCCGTTACGCCCGTAGCTATGGTTAGGCAGATTTCCTAGGCTATTGCACACACCTAACTAGGTTTTGCCCGCGCCAAGGAATAAGCTAGAAAAGCATGACGTTATAGCCCCACAGACACTAAGCCCGGGCGTGCAGCCTCGACCTAACGTGCCACGCAGCAGGGGTCTCAACGCCATGCGGCGCGCCTGAAACCGGTCAAGAGAAAAGGAACAACCGTGGCAGAATACTCAGTCCCCGCCAATACGCCGCTCAACGATGACACCGTGCGAGCGTTGCGCGCAGACTTCCCTATTCTCAGCACCGTCGTCAACGGCAACCCGCTCGTCTACCTCGATTCCGGCGCCACCAGCCAAAAACCACTCCAAGTTCTCGATGCTGAACGCAACTTCTACCTGCACGCCAATTCTGCGGTACACCGCGGCGCGCACACCCTTGCCGTTGAAGCCACCGAACTCTTCGAGCAGGCCCGCACCACCGTTGCCGCCTTCGTAGGAGCCCGCGACGAAAACATCGTCTGGACTTCCAACGCCACCGAAGCGCTCAACCTTGTCGCCTACTCAATAGGCAACGCCTCCCAAGGACTCGGCGGCGAAAAAGCCCAACGTTTTGCCCTGAAACCCGGCGACGAAATTCTCACCACCGAAATCGAACACCACGCCAACCTCATACCCTGGCAGATCCTCGCCCAACGCACCGGTGCAACCCTCAAACACATCCCCTCCACCGACGACGGACAGATCGACTACGAAGCCGCCGCCCAACTCGTTACCGAGAAAACCCGCATCCTCGCCTTCACCCACGTCTCCAACGTCACCGGCGCTATCGCGGATGTGCCGCGCTTCGTCTCACTCGCCCAAAAAGTCGGTGCCCTCACCGTCCTGGACGCCTGCCAATCCGTACCTCACATGCCGGTAGACTTCCCCGCGCTCGGTGTCGATTTCGCCGCATTCTCGGGGCACAAAATGCTCGCCCCCACCGGCATCGGTGCGCTCTACGGCCGCGCCGAGCTTCTTGACGCGCTGCCCCCATTCCTCACCGGCGGCTCTATGATTACCCGCGTCGAACTCCAAGACGCCGACTATATGCCCGCCCCCATCAAATTTGAGGCGGGAACCCAGCGCGTCTCCCAAGCCGTCGCCTTTGCCGAGGCAGTACGCTACCTGCAGCACCTCGGCATGGATAACGTACACGCTTGGGAACAAGAACTCGGCGCGCGGCTCGTTGCCGGGGTGCAGAACATTGAGGGCGTGCGCCTGCTAGGACCCACCGACCCGAACAAACGCGCCGGGCTCGTCTCCCTCGGCATCGATGGGGTACACCCGCACGACGCCGGGCAGCTGCTCGATACGAAAGGTATCGCCGTGCGCGTAGGTCACCACTGCGCCCAGCCGCTGCACCGCGGCGCCGGACTGACGGCCTCGACCCGCGCCTCCGCATACCTCTACAACACCACCGAAGACATAGATGCATTCCTTGCCGCGCTCGCCGAGGTACGCCCCTACTTCGGGCTGTAAAGAAGCCGTTACTCATATACACAGGATTGGATAATTCATGTCCCTAGAATCGCTCTACCAAGACATTATTCTGGAACACTCAAAGCAGCGCACCGGCGAACACCTGGTGGAGGTACCCGCCGGGCACGCCAGCGCCGACAACCACCAGTACAACCCCACCTGCGGAGACGAAATCAACCTGCGCCTCGTGCTTTCTGATGAGCAGAAAAACGGCGAAAAGGTCGTTGAATCGGTCTCGTGGGAAGGCGACGGCTGTTCCATTTCGATGGCGGCGGCATCGGTGCTCTCCGAGATGGCACCGGGTATGACCCTGGGGGAGCTGCAGAACCATGTGGATGCGTTTCGTGAGATGCTGCGCTCGCGCGGTCAGATTACCCTGGATGAGGAAGAATACGGCGATATGGCGGCATTTTCCGGGGTTTCAAAGTTTATGGCCCGCGTCAAATGTGCGATGCTCTCATGGGTGGCAGTCGAAGAGGCAGCCCGCGAGGCAAGCACGAAATAAACGCATCTATGGGTAGGCTTCTGTGCTGACCCTAAAACATAGCTTCACCCATCGAGCGGCTCTCCGGTCACCATGACCGAAGGGCCGCTCTTCTATGTGCATGCACATATGGCATATAGGGTTTTGAACTCCAAAGAAGGAGGACTTCAAGAACATGAAATCGTAGTAAAAAAAATTTTTGAACATTTTTATAACCCTCTACCGAAAGTACAGATTATTTTCAAGAATCCTTGTAAGATGAAAAGGTACTTTCACTATTAAGCCTTCCCGAGAAAGACGACTTAGCTATGCGAGATACTGACAAGCTTCATGTAAACCACAACGATGTTGTTTATAGTCAGGAAGATGCGGCTGCGCTTGCTCGTGCTTTTGATGATGCGGCCCGTAAGCTGGGAGACTTCCATGGCAAGATTCGCTCCGAGGGTATGCATGCTGCCCAAGAGTTCCGTGGTCGGTACGCCACATTATTTGTGCTCAATTATGGTCAGTGTATGGATGATGCCCACAGGCTGGCAGATGCATGTCATCGTGCGGCTGAGGCTGTGAGGAAGATCGCTCGGGCGGCTGAAGCTGAGCAGGATAACCGCCGTCGGGCGCGTCAGGCTGAACTGTCTCGTGACACTGCACGCTCAGTGAATGGAGATAAGGCTGCAGCTTTTGGTGCGCATGAAAAACGTGATCCTTTTCGTCCTGCCTACCAGGCTCAGCCGGGACCTGAGATCGAAGTTAACCCAGGGGTTAGCCCTAACGCTAATACTAAACCTACTTTGGGGCGTTTGGGAGAGGTGCCTCATGAACCTGCGCCGCCTGCGAGTATTGCTGAACCAAAAAGTTCGAACAGCGAGAAATATGCTGAAGGTTTAGCTTCTTCTGGTGGTACTTCTTCTGCAGATCCTGACGCTTTGGAAAAATACACGAACTTTGTCCTGAACACGCTCAATATTGAGATGAATGCTGCGTTCACCGCAGTTAGCAACGCCTATGATACGTACTTGAAAACATGTCAGTGGGGTGTGCTGATTATCGATACGTTGTTGCTCTCAACGCAAAATTGGATTTTGGATAATGATAATGATGCTGCCTGGATTAATGCGGTAGCTCAGGCGTTTCGTAATGCTGGTGCCGGAGTGAAATTCACGGTTTCAGATGCTGCGTTAGCGTCTTCAATTCAGCAAGCCGGTGTAAATCCTGGGCGTAAATGGTTAGAGGTCGCTGACGTTCAGGTTTTCGGCACACAAATTTCGAGTGGTTATGCAAACGATCCCGTGAATGTGGCGACGGGTAACTTCATTGAGGAAGAGCGGGATCTTTCTGTCGGATCTGTTTCGTTGGTGCGGATGTATAACAGTATCGCTGCTGCTGGGGCGGCGTCTACGCATGAGGGATATGCGGCTCCGGTAGGCGCGTTTGGGCCTGGGTGGTCTTCTACGGTGGATACGCATTTGGGGTTTACGGCTTCGGGTGTGGTGTGGGCTGATGTTGATGGGCGGCAGGTCTTCTTTGCTCGTGCTGGGGCTGGGTTTGCTCGGGCTGCTGGGGAGGCGTGGTGGCTGCATCGGTATACGGTGAACCCAGCGGATTCGTCTGCGTCTCAGGCTTCTGATTCTGAGAATGGTGCTACTCATGATGAGGCTAACGATGGCGTGTGTGTGCAGGCTGCGCGTGCTGGGTTTGCTGCTGTGATTTCTTTGGCCGCTGAGCATTCTGACCAAGTGGTCTCTGACGGTGAGTTCTATGGTGAGTTCTATGCGGTGTCGAATAATACCGGGCAGTACCATTACTATACGCGGGGTGGTGCCTGGCTGGGCTCTTGGGGTTCGGAGCCTGGTTCTGCGGTTGCCGCTATCTATGAGGACGCTTTCAATGGTGGTTCTTCCTCTCGTGTGCGGGCTATGGTGGGTGCTTTCGGTAAGGCTATTCGCCTCTCGTATGATGATGTTTCTGGGCGTGCGGTGGCTGTTACTGGGGCTGGATCTCGGGTGGAGTATGCCTATAGTGAAACGGGGCATCTGGTAGAGGTGACAACCTACGCTCTAGCCTCGCAGTCAGCATCTGATCCCGTGGATGAGCCTGAGAGTGCTGTCAAGGGTGGTACTGCTGCGGCTTGCGGCGTTATGGTTGCCTCGCGCGTGTATACGCATACCGAGGATGGTTTGGTGCAGACGGTCACGGGCACTGGCGGCGTGCGTGAGGTGACTAATGTGTATGGGGATCCGGATAATCCGGGGCGTGTTACCCAGCAGGTCAGTGAGCATGGTCGTGTGATTGACTATACGTATTTGCCGGGTGGGATTACGCAGATTACCACCGGTACCCATGAGAACACTCTAGCGGCTGACTCTGATGGCTCTGATGCTGCGGATACTGTTGAGCGTGCGCTGCATCCGAATACGTGGGTGTCTGATAGTAAAGGGCGTTTAGTCTCGGTTACGTCGGCGGAAGGGTCTACGGTTCGGTTTATTTATGACGCGTTTGGGAACCGGATTCAGGTGACCGATCTTGAAGGGTCGCGGACGGTGCGGTCTGCGAATACTCGTGGGCTTGTGGTGAAGGAGCTTGCTTCTACAGGTTCGATGAGTATTACCGAGTATGACAACCTGGACCGACCGGTTCACAAGCGGACATATGGCTCGAAGGATGAGTGGATTCGTAAAGATGCTCCGGTAAAGGTTATTTCATATGAGTATGCTGAGGAGGGTTTTTCGCGTCAGCCGGTTGCGGTGACGACTGATGGTGCCACCAGCCGGTATACCTATACATCGACGGGACAGATGTCGTCGGTGACGGATCCGACAGGGGTCGTGACGCGGCTTTCCTATGACGCTCGGGGGAATCTGACCGGGGTGCTCAATGCTGTGGGCGACATGCTCAAGGTTGAGTATGATGCCCAGGATCGACCGGTGGCGGTGATCTCTCCATCGGGGGCAACTATGCGGGTTGAGTATAACGTTACCTCGCGTCCTGTTCGGGTGATTGACCCGGCGGGGAACGCAACTGTGTATACATATACTCCTGCGGGTAAAGTCGCCAGTATCACGGATGCGGTTGGGGGTGTGCGCCGGTTTGAGTACAACGCCGCTGGGGAACTGGTTGCGCAGGTGGCACCTGATGGCGCCCGTACCGTGCGTGAGATCAACGAGCTGGGATACACGGTTGCTGAGACTGATCCGTTAGGGCATGTGACGAAGTTTGTCCATGATGGTATGGGCAGGGTTACAGAAAAGATTGACCCAGCCGGGAATGTGTGGGCGAGCCGGTATAACGCTGCTGATACCTTGGTGGAGCATACCGATCCGACGGGTGTGCTCACACGGGTAAGTCGAGATAGTGCTGCCGGTGAGATCACGCATCAGGACGGTGTTGGGAACACCGCGACGGTGGGATTTGATGCGCTGGGCCGGGTGATGAGCAGTATTGACCCGTCCGGGGCAGTCACGTCGTGGGCGTACCAGTTTTTGACTAACACCACGGCTGCCTCCGCGGGTGAAGGGGATCGGGAGCCCGCGCATCGTCAGGGTGCTTCAGAGCCTGTTCGCGTGCAGGATCCGACCGAGAATCTGGTGAGGGTTCCCGGTGCCCATGCGTTGCGGATGTGTACTGATGCTGCTGGTCAGGTTTCGGGTGAGGTATGTGATGCTGCTGGGCGGGTGCTCAGGCAGGTGAGTGCCTCGGGGGCTGTGACGGAGTACTCGTATGATGCGTGTGGTCGGGTTGCCTCAGTGACGGATGCTGATGGGGTGATGACTGAGTACCGGTATGATGCGGATTCGCGTTTGGTAGCGAAGACTCGTGCTGGCGTGGTAGTGGAGTCTTTTGTGTATGACCTGTGTGGGCGTGTGTTGGAGCGTCGTGCTGGGACTAAGCTGGTGGGCAGGTATGCCTATGATGCTGCCGGGCGTGTGGTGCGGTGTGTGGATGCTGCTTGGGGCACCCGGTCGTTCTCCTATGATGCGTGTGGGCGTGTGGTTAAGGCTGTTTCCGGCGTAGGTGGAATATGCTTTTTTGATTATGACGGTGCGGGGCGTTTGCTAGCGCGTCGGGTAGCTACGTCTGAGGGTTTTGCGACGACTTCGTATGCCTATGATGCGGTGGGGAATGTGATGTCGGTTACGGACCCATTCGGGGCGGTGACCAAGTATGCGTATGATGGCGCGCACCGGTGCACTGAAGTCATAAATCCGGATGGTTCGCGGGTGTCGTATGCGTATGATGGCGCCGGTGAGGTGGCGAGTATGCATGTGGCTAAGCCAGGTGAGCGCTTGGGCCGGTTGGCGTGTGCGTGGGTGCGGGATCGAGCCGGTCGGTGCCTGACGGTGAAGGACTATCTGGCGGGAGAGAACCTGGCACGGCTGGGCGCTCAGCGGTCTGTAGCTGCTACGGTCGCTACAGTAAAAACCACCGTTGGCTCTGCTAACGCGAGTGCAACAACAACTGCTGGTAGGTCTTCTATCGGTGTCTTAGATGGCGCGGAATCCGAAGCTGATGTGTATGTTCAGACGACCTATGTCTCAGATGCTTTGGGACGTTTGGTGAGGGTGGATTCTGCCCCGAAACTCGGGGATGAGGTTTCTGATACGGCGTTCTTTGCAGCGGATAATCGAGTATCCGCTGCCGGGGATGCTTCTGCGGCTGAGGTGTTCGCATCTACGGGTGCGTGGAGTCTAGCGTACTCCTATGATGCTGATGGGAATGTGGTTCAGCGAACTACTCCGTATGGTTCTACCGTATATGGGTATTCTCCGGGCGGGCGTATTAGGTCTACGCAGCAGGTCCCTGCCGGTGTCGGGGTAGAGGACTCATCGAGTGCTGGTGATAAGCCTGGGGTGGCTGAGTTTGCTTATGATGCGCTGGGGTATTTGGAACGTGTTCAGGTTGGGGAGTGTGTCTCTTCGTGGGTGCGTGATACGTCCGGGGCCGTTATGGGGTACACCGAGGAAGTTCTCGGTGGAGCCGACGAGCCTAGTGGTTCATCGTCGGGTGTGGTGCAGGGCGTGCGGGTACGCCGGAATCCTGCGGGGAAGATTACTCGGGTGGAAGACACCGTTAAGGGTTCCTGGTGTGAGTACGCCTATGATGCTTCCGGCAGGTTGATCCGTGCGGTGAGCTCGGATGATGTGTCGGTGGTGTGGGTGTATGATCCGGTCGGATTGCTTATGAGGGAAGAAACCCATCAGGAAGGTTCCCTGGTTCGGGTGCGTGCGTTTTCCTATGCGGGGGAGCGGGTACAGACGGTACGCCTGTATGAGGCACTAGAGGATGGTGGTTCTTCCGTTGCACCTGTTGCGGGTGTGGTGGAGGATCTAGCCGGGTTAGATGCGTCATCTTTGGTGTGTACGGGATCGATTCAGTATTCCTATGATGTGCGGGGTTTCCGTACCGGGGCGGTTGATCATGCTGGTTCTGCTGTGAGGTGGGGCTGGGATGCTCTGGGCTCTTTAGAGCTGGTGGAGCGCATCAACCACACCCCTGAGTCTTTGCTGGGCAGTCATGTGGCTGCTGGTGGTGAGGATTCTCTGACGGGTAACTCGGCGGTGTGTTTTGCGGCATCGTCGGTTCGGAATATGCCGGTGGCTGTTGGGAGTCAGCAGGATGGGCAGGGGGCTGTTGTCTCGCCGCTGATCTGGGATACGACGGTACCTGATGCTGCTTCGTTGGTGGGTGTTGGTGTTACCGAGGCGGTTTCGGCGGGGTCTGTGCTTGGCGGGCGCGATAGTATCCTCACTGACACAGGTGCGGGAGCATATGGTTTTGGCACGGATATCTTCGGTGTCGCATCCCCGGTAACTTGGGGAAGCAACACCACTGCAGCTGCTGGTAATGGGTTGCCGGGTTTGCCTGCTGATGCGGGTTTGACGGCTCAGGGTGCGTTAGCAACCGTTGGCGGTGAGTTGATGGGTGCGCGTTTGTATGATCCTGTGACGGCTGGGTTTTTGTCGCCGGACCCTATGGAGCCTGTGGCCGGGGCGGGGTATATGGGTGCGTCGTATCTGTTTGCATCGGGTGATCCGGTGAATTTGCACGACCCCACAGGATTGCAACCAATCCCTGCTGAAGCTATGCGGAAGTATACCGAATATATTGAATCAGATGATTTTATTCGGGATTTTGACCGTGCTATGGCAGAGGAAACGAAACGTCACTGGGACGGTTTTTGGTCAGTGGATGGTTGGAAGAAATCTCTTGAAGAGCTCCAAAAAGATCCAGGACGATGGTTTAACGATCATGGCAAGGATGTTCTCGCGGGAGTCGTTTTTGTCGGTGGTTTATTGTTGATGATTCCCCAGGCTACTCGTGGTGTGGGTGGCACCATAGTTACTTCCATGTTATTTTCAGCTGTATTACAGAAGTGGGAGTACGGAGACCTTAACCCTGACCAACTCACGCTTGACGGTCTTCTTGGTGGTATTACTGCTGCTGCTGTCGTATTGTACCTGCAGCGCTTGGAAAGGCTTCAGAGTATGAGTGGCATGACCCTGCGTCTTGAGGCTACTCAGTTGAGTGTGAATGCTCCTCGTTTGGCTAGTAAGGGCCCGAAGAAGTTTGGCTTTCAGGATTTTTTTGCTGGTGGTTTCTTCAAATCTCAAGAAGCGGCTCCTTTGACAGGGTTGTATCGTGATGGCGCTGAGGGTGCTAGGACTGTCAATGAGTTGCGTCGTTTGCGCTATCCGAAGGTGGAGATCGAGGTTAAGCCTGTTGCTGGTGGTGCTCGTTCTGCGACGGAGGTTCCGCCGGTTGCGGTGTCGCGTGTTGATGTTCCGCAGGTTGCTCCGGTGGAGGGTTCTGGTGCTTCTCGTGGTGCTTCGCAGGTTCCGGTGAAGCCTGTGGAGGCTCCGCAGGTGGGCGAGGTTCCGCCTGCTTCGGGTGCTGGGTCTGGTGCTGCTGGTATGCAGGCTGTTAAGCCTGGTGGTGTGGCTGATGATGCTGTGGCGGCTCGTGGTTCTGCTGGTGGTGTGCGTGAGCCTGAGGTGCAGCTGAAACCTGTTGAGGAACCAAAGGTTGAGAACCTGCCTCCGGCAAAGGGCGCTGGTGCCGCTGAGGGGCAGACGGTTTCGATGCGGGATGTGCAGACTCATCTGGACGAGAAGCTGGAGGGTGTTCGTCGTAAAGAGTGGAGGGGGAAGGATAAGAAAGGACGCCCACGTACTGACTACTACGACTACAATGAATTTATAGCGAAAGAAAAAAATTACAAGGATGCAAAATCTGATTTAAAGGAATATAACGCACGTAAAAAACAAGCTGAGCTTGAAGGCAGAGAATTTACCGAGGCACCCCCGGAGGATCCGGGGCCTCGTCCTCAGCATGCGTTGTGGAAGGGCGCTGAGGAACGGTTTGCGCCGGATTTGCAGACTGCGATGCAGCTTGATGAGGAGGGTTTGAAGCATCACCGGGTGGTGAGGAGCGAGGACTATCAGGGTCAGATTCCTCAAGATACTGCTGAACATCTCCAGCAGGCTACGCAGAAGATTATGAAGGATGGAGCTCCTCCGCATTACCCTGGAGCGAACGAAGCGAGGACTTTTGAAAATCATCCTGCAAAGGGCGAGGGCGTAGGCGATATTTTGCCCACTACCGATGTTGAAGGGAACCCTATTACCTATACGGAAATGGATTTCATGGCTCCTCAACCAAAGATTGGTGAAAACGGTAAAGTTGAGTTGAAGCCTAACGGGAAGCCTGAGACGACTCGTGGTGATGACCGGTTGATAGTGGGGAGTAATGGCAGTATCTATTACAGCCCGGATCATTATCACACGTTTATTCTATTAGTAGAGTAAGGGAGAAAATAACCATGGCTTACAAGCAGGTACGGTCTGCTGAGGAATTTACTGCCCCTTTGTTCATCCGTGAAGACGGATACTGGGAAAACCATATGCTGCCCTATCTGGAAGCAGAGGGGTGGGCTGTCATTACTGTTGATTGTGCTGGAGTGGTATCGTACATGGACTTCGCCAGGCGATTAGTTAAAACTATCGACCCTAACTACAGTTTTCCCGAAGGTTTCAATATGCGCTGGGCATCCGAAGAAGCATGTTCAATTAGGGATAGGGATATGC
>NZ_KV802311.1:0-625 GCF_001810635.1 Rothia sp. HMSC067H10 | reverse complement strand
TTACTATGGCTGATGATGATATAAGCGCATGTGTAAATATCCTTGAGATCATGGAAGTAAATTATGCTGGTCGTCCACTACATGGCAGTGGTCTGTACGAAGTTCTAGTTGGGTACGGTTTTGACATTTCACAAGAAAGCTTGCCGCGGGTGAAAGAGTTTTTCGAAGGCAAGGTTGTGTTCGCCATGGACGGGGCCAAGTATCCTTGGTCACGCGTGGAGAGGTTTAAGAAACTGTTTTTCCCAGATGGTTTTCCTGACCCGTTGTATGAGGATGGTACGGATTGGATTAATGATCCTGATGAGTACCCTGAGAGCACTTCCTATACCGGCGGGAACAGCTAACAACGCACTGATAGCCAAGGAGTAACCAATTTATGGGTTATTACGACGATGGGTACGGCAATAGCTTCTTCCCAGTTGTGTATGTGAAGAATAAGGATGAGGTTTTGGAGAGCTGGAAATATGAGAGTAAGTAATACCAGGGGTTCTCATTTTTGGCTCTTTAACCGGATTTTACAATATTTATTCACGTGGAGATCTCTTCAGGTAAATTAGTGGAGATAATCTCGACTGGTTTCTGCGGCTTTGATTTGTTGCAGGGGCCAGTGTTTTTGTATTTTAAA
>NZ_KV802310.1:0-2390 GCF_001810635.1 Rothia sp. HMSC067H10 | reverse complement strand
TCATTGACGAGCCCTTCGACGACCTCCCCTTTCGCACCCTTTTTTACCGCTACCTGACCGGTCGCGGATACGACCTTCAGAGGAGGAAAGATCGACCCGCCTGAGTGCACGGATGAATGTTCTTCGCGGGGCAGGATATGCGAGGTGCTAGCACCTCGCTCAGGCTGATTCACGCAGAGCGTTCAACAGCGAAAGCGGCCCCGGTGAGTGCGTCAACACCCACCGAGGCCTAACCAAAACCCATCTGTGTTGGAGATGAAAAATGGCTGAGAAGAAGTCTATTGCGCCCGAGCTGGGCGAAGCTGAACGCGAGATCCACGGGCCTCTGGCCGAAGCCCAAGCGTTGATCGAGATCTGGCGCAGCTCGAATCCCGACGAGGCGTCGTTTTGCTGCCTCGCGGTATCCACCCTGTCTCGCCTCTGTGATCGTTTTGACACCTACCAACACCTGCTGTTGAAGCATGGTCGGCCGGCATTCGCCGAGACTGACTACGGCGTCCTGGGAGACCCGGTGGAGGATCAGCCAGCGGCCTAAGGGGGTATGGGGGGTATGCCCCCCATGCAGAGCCACGGCTCTCACGCCAACGCAGCGATGCGCCGCGTGCCCAGCGCCCTCCCCTCCCCTGCCCGTCTTCGCGCATGCAAAACAGGCTGCGTGGACCACAAAAAGGGCTCTGAATTCGTATCCTGCACGCGTAAGGCTTTACATCGGCCTTTCGTCTGGTAACAATTGTCGTTCCTGCAACCTTCAATTGGAGCCGATGTGGACCTTGATTCCCTCATCCAGCATAAAGCTCTCGACGAGCTTTACAAACGTGGCAACTACGGCCTGATGGATCACTTCCTCAGAGACCCGGAGACTGCCGAGCAGCTCAAGCTGAAGAAGCTGCAATTCGACGTTCACCCCGAGCTGTTCAGCGACGTGGAAGATGTCTGCCAGCTGCTCGACATGAGCAAGCGTGAGTTCCTCACGGCCGCCACGCTGCAAGCCGTCAAGCTCGCGCAGGAGGCCATCGAAAAGCACGGTTTGATCCCTGATGAGGAGACGCACTGATGCTGACTCTCACAGGCACCGTTCGCGCTGCCACCACTCTCGGTGGTGGTGTCAACAAGAAGACCGGCGAGGTCATCCAGCCCCGGTCAGTACTCCAGGTGGAAGGCCTCGACTCCCGCGGCTTGGTGCAGCTCTACACCCTCACGGTTCCCGATCTGACGAAGTACGCCGACCAGGTCGGCTCGCAGATCTCCGTGCCGGTGCGTGCGTGGGCACCTGGCGCGACAGTCAATTTGTCGTACGAGGAAAAGAAGTGAGCGCGGGACGACGCCTTGGGACGGGCCTGCCCCGGCACTTGGCGCCGGCCGGCGCTCTTCCCTTGATACATACAAACAATTGCTCCAAGCCAGCATCCATGCGGGTTTCCGGCTCGTTTGCCTGCGATCAGGGCTTGTCGCCGGACGCCGTCCGGCTGGGCCGCGAGATGCTGGCTGGACCCATTGGGTTCCTCATCGCACGGAGGGCCGCCGATGGAGGAACGACCACCGGATGACCCAAAGGAAAACGCCGACTCTCTGGCAGGAGAAATCGGCGTTCAGGGCATCGAGGCACTACCCCGAAGGGTTCAGAGATATGGAGCAGCTAAAGCAGGCGCTCTCGACGTAGCGGAGTTTATCAGCGGGCTTGGAGGCCATCAAGGCTTAGCACGGCGGGTCGGCTCGTGTGGGGACTATTTGATGTTCCGGCACTACTTCACCGTCGACGAAGTGCGGTTGCATGCAGCTTCGCTTTGCATGAAGCATCTCCTATGCCCCCTGTGCGCCATCAGGAGGGGCAGCAAGGCCCTCAAAAGCTACCTGGATAGGTGGGAGGTGCTTAGAGGGTCGAACGCCTCTTTAAAGCCCTTTCTCGTGACTCTGACCGTTAAGGATGGCAATGACTTGGCTGAGCGTTTTAAGCACCTCCATCGTGGCCAGCGAGAGCTATGGATGCGGAAACACCGTGCTCGCGGCTCTTGCCTCGATGGTGTTATGGGTGCTGTGTGGTCGTACGAAGTGAAGCGCGGCACAGGTTCTGGGCTCTGGCATCCGCATCTGCACATGATCGCGATCGCTGAGCATCAGCCTGACCAGCTGCAGCTCTCGGCTGAGTGGAAAAACATCACTGGTGATAGCCACGTGGTGGACGTACGGCCGATCAGCCAGGAGGATCCTGTGAGTGGCTTCCTCGAGGTGTTCAAGTACGCGGTGAAGTTTTCGGATCAGCCTGTTGAGGACACGTGGCACTGCTACGAGACCTTGCGCGGAAAGAGACTCATCGGATCTGCTGGCTGCTTCCGTTCGGTGGTGGTGCCGGAGCAGCTCATTGACGAGCCCTTCGACGACCTCCCCTTTCG
>NZ_KV802309.1:0-4643 GCF_001810635.1 Rothia sp. HMSC067H10 | reverse complement strand
GGAAGCAGCTCCCGCCTCGCTGGGGCTGCTTTGCTTCATCTCCCATGCCAAGGGTAAGGACCTCACATCTGTGCCAATCAAGCGTGCGCTGGAAGCCATTCCTTCCGACAAGCGGTATGGGGCAGTCCTGAGCCTGGAGGCGGAGAATTATAACAGTCACCAGGCCCGTCTCATATTCAAGAAATGGGTCAATGACTGGCAGGATGAGGATGTTCAGTCCGACGCCGCGGTTCTTGCCATAGTACTAGGAAACCAGGTGCTCCAGAGGGTGGAGCTGCTTACCTCGGTGGAAAGCAAGGTCCAGCCCAGGGTGGTTGGCTTTGACATGAAGTCCGGCACTGTGGTCGGCCAGGGAAATCCACCTGAGAAGGGGGCGCCCATCCTTGCCGCGGCCCAGCAGATGGTTGCCTCGGCATCCTGATGGGTCCGAACTCGAGGGCGTCTCTGTCTGACGTGCACATGCCAGACATCATCAAGGGAAGGACAGTGAGGTCGATGAGTGTTCGACGTCGTGAGGTGCTGGCAGTGGGCGCAGTGTCTCTTGCTTTCGGGGTGGGTGGGTGTTCACCATTCGCTCTGGCTCTCAGCAAGAAGAAGAGGAAGGTGCGCAAGTATCTATCCGGTCTTGATGGTGTCACGTCCGTTGAGGTTGATGTGGATCCGGGGCTCGTGACTGACGATCGCTGGGATGTGGCCGTCAACCTCAAGGGTGATCCTGGGCAGGATTCAGTCCTCGCAATCATTCGCAATGCTCGAAACGAGGTAGTGAATCTGGTTGATTCCGACAAGGTGGAGCTTGATGTCACATGGACCCAGGGCGCGACGTCGATGTCCTGTCATCTGCCAACCGACGACCTTGAGAAGGCTGTGCCGGCTGTCATGAAGGTGGTCACCTCGGAGGTAGAGAGCGTGGAGATCTCCTGGGATAGAATCCGGCTACGCTACCATGGCGTGAAAACCCTTCCGGACAACTTCATTCTTCCGCTAACGTCTCCGGTTGTCGGTGTTGGTCCACTCAAGACCGAGCAGAATATTGTTGTGGGCTCATCCAATTGTTATATCACTCATTTTAAAGGCGTTGATCTCACCTCCGTGCCGATCAAGAGCGTCCTTGATGCCATCCCGGCAGACAAACGAGTTAATGCGATGGTGGACCTGGATGCGCATAATGATCTCAACCAGGTGACCCAGCTGAGAGTGTGGGGACTCGGTGAGTACGGAAAGGGTGTGGAGGTTGGCGCCGCAGCGCCGGTTCTGGCGGCTGCCCTGGGAAATCGGACTCTTCAGAGGGTCGAGCTGGCCACCGCGCCGAACGACGACTACGACTCTGAGGTCGTCGCCTTCGAGATGAACGGCGGTGCCGTGGTCGGCCAGGGTGACCCGCCTGAGAAGGGTGCGCCCATCCTTGCCGCCGCCCAGCAGCCGGACGCTTCGTCGTAAGGTATCTGCGAGAGGGCTTGCATCCTTGGGGCGTGCCGACCGTTCTCCCCACCAGTGCCAATGACGACGGGCTGCACGCATCGAGACATCGATGCGTGCAGCCCGCTTTAAAGTGTTGTGCTCAGCGCTTGAAGTGCTCCTTGAGATCAGCGACTCGCTTGTCCCATGCTTCTTTGCGCTCTTCGCGGCGTTTGTCGCGAATGGTACGGCGTGCCTCGCGATCCGCTGCTTCTGCAGCTGCTTCGGCGGCCTCGAGTTCGGCCAGCACCTCGGAGACGGGGCGGCGGACCACAGTTCCACCCAACTTCGTTGAGATGTTGTCAAGCACCTCGGGCGTCACCTCAGATACCTGGGCGAGGATGGCCGTTGTTCCGGGAGCGACGCGGGCGCTGAGGTCGCCGAGGACGGTCTCACGCTTGTCAGCATGGTCGATGTCTCTCAGGCTTCCGATAACGGAACCTGAACCCCATCCCAGGAGCATGCCGAGTGGGCCGCCGAGCAGACCGACAATCAGGCCGATGAGACCCCCAGTTGCCGTGCCCTCGCCGATCGTCGCGTCCGATCCCTCCGCCAGGTGCAGGTGTCCGTCCTCCTCGCGTTCCGCGATGAGTGCTGAGACGACGTCGATTCTCCCTTCCGCGGAGGCTTGGCGGAGGTCACTGAGAACTTCGTACGCCTTGGAGGACTCGGTGAAGGTAATGACGACTACGCTCTGGTTGGTCAAAATGCTCTCCTTTCGTGGTGCAGTCTGATGTCACCATCGTATCATACAAGTGGTTTGAATCTTGATGGCCCCGGCGTGGCGGGCACCACAGCCCTCTTCGGGCGGGCGTCACTGCCGGCCGGCGGTCTCATCGGTAGCATGAGGCCGGATCACCCAAACCCCGGGAGGAACTGATGCACGAGCCCATCAAGCTGGTCGACCGCGTCCAGGCCATCAACTGGAACCGCCTGACCGACGACAAGGACCTCGAGGTCTGGGACCGCCTCACCGGCAACTTCTGGCTGCCCGAGAAGGTGCCGCTGTCCAATGACGTGCAGTCCTGGACCACCCTCAACGAGGCCGAGAAGAACATGACCACCCGCGTCTTCACCGGTCTGACGCTGCTGGACAGGATCCAGGGCACGGTCGGCGCGGTCTCCCTCATCCCGGACGCCCGCACCCCCCCCACGAGGAGGCGGTGCTCACCAACATCGCCTTCATGGAGTCGGTCCACGCCCGCTCCTACTCCTCGATCTTCTCCACCCTCATCTCGACGGCGGAGATCGACGAGGCCTTCCGCAATGCGAAGGGACGTGAAGGTCTTGCCGGTGCCGCACGCCATGATGAGCTTGCCCCGGTCCGCCGTGGACAGTCCGGCAGTCACCGCGTCCAGGGCTCGCTTCTGGTGCTCGCGCAGGCTCTTACCGCCGGTGCGCACCATAACCTCGGGGGTCTCCAGGCTGAAGGAGTCCCAGTCGATCGTGGAGTTGAACAGGTCCTCCAGGCCGATCCGGGAGACCAGGATGGCCTGACGAGACACCGTCTCCTCCGCGGCAGAGTTCCAGTGCTCCGTTGTGGACACGAACAGTCGGGAGGTGAACTCTCCCGTCCCCGACTCCGCCAGGAAGGAGTCGACGTCGCCCTTGGTGATGACGCCCGTGTCGGGGTCATAGAACTTGCACTGGACGGCGCACAGCTCGCCGGTTTCGCGCTCGCGGGCCACCAGGTCGATGCCGCGGTCCGGGCGCGCGCCCCGCTCCGGCCAGTCGCTCCACATCCACACCTCGTCAAAGCGCTCCGCGTAGCGCGGATCCGTGAGAAGGAACTGGCGCACCAGGCGCTCGAAGGCCGTTCCCTTGCCGCGTTGCGTCCGCGTGTCGAAGTACAGGCCGTCCAGGATCACTTTGATGCGCGACTGACTCGCAGGGGAAGCATACGGTGAGAAAGGTGGGGTGCTGCCGCCATGAGACCACGCGTGACGGGACTGTGTCGGAGCCGCGCGGGCTGGGCAGGGGAACGATCCCCATCCCGTGCGTCGGAGCGAGGACCTAAGGTGGCACCATGGCTCATCGTCGACGCAACATCCTCCGCTTCCTGTTCACCGCGCTCTTCCTGGCGCGTCCGGGTGAATCGGTCCGGTTGTGATGGGGCTGGTGGGAGGAAAGGGCCTCCCGAGGCGCACGATTCTGGTCGGCGCCGGAGTTTTGGCACTGCTGGCGATGTCGGGCTGTGGGTCGCTGACCCCGGGAAATATCCAGGCTCGCCGTCGGATCAAGCAGTCCTTGAAGAGCTTCCCTGCTGTCAAGTCAGTGAACGCGGAGGTGGAATACAACTTCGAAATAGGTGACTCCTGGACGGTCCTGATCGTTCTCAACGATGATCCCGGGCGAGAAGAGATTCTCGCTGTCCTCAAAGACGCCTATCGTCTGGTCAAAGAGGCTGTGGGGAGGAATTACGTCAGACTGTCGGCGTCCTGGAAGCAGAATGGCGCCTCTGTGTCGTGGTCTCTCTCGGAGAACGAGCCGAATGAGGCGGCGCTCGATTATCTTCGGGATCTGGCGAAGCCTAGCATGAAGTCCATGGATGGTGGAGGTCGTCATATCTCGGTGAGTCGAGGTGAAGTAAAGGAGTTCCCAGCTGATGTGATCATGACGCCACGATCTGGCGTCGGTGTGGATGACAGTTTTGATCTCGGTGGCACGACGATTAAGGTGCGTGCCGACACTGTTGATTTCAGTTCTGTTCCGCTCCGTGAGGTGGTGGACGCCATCGATTCAAAGTATCGGAAGGAGGCCAGGGTTGAATTGACGGATGACCATCACGTGTATGAGAAGCCGACACTCGAGGTTTCTGCTTTTGGGACGGTGTCGGAAGGCCTCGATGCCACCGCAGCGGCGAAAGTGCTCAATATCGTCTCAGGGAATCAGGCTCTTCAGTCACTTTACGTCTCGACCGTGTCGGACCAGAGCTCTGGTGGGACGGAAGGCGTGCGCTTCCAGATGGATGCGGGTGCCTTCGATGCCGGATACCCACCCGAGGAGGGCGCGAAGGTTCGGGCAGCGGCCCGGGAGTCCGCTTCTTAGCCGTGACGGGAGTGTGAATCTGATGGTTCCCTGTGACAGGAGAGTGCGGCAGGAGCTCTCGACGCAACGGAGTGGGGTCTGATGAATGCTCGACGTCGTGAGGCGCTGGCTTACTTCTGTGAATCGTAGTCGAGCTT
>NZ_KV802308.1:0-55300 GCF_001810635.1 Rothia sp. HMSC067H10 | reverse complement strand
GGAAGCAGCTCCCGCCTCGCTGGGGCTGCTTTGCCAGATCCCCACGGAGGTGATTGGGCCAAAGGATGCACCCTGCCCAAGTCCAGTGAGGACCATGCCAAGTAGGAGAATTGGGAGGGTGCCGTGCATGCCCCAGGCGATCAAGCCGAGCCCCGCGGCAGTGCTCGCAAGTCCAGTTAGGAGCAGGCGCCTGACGCGCACCGCGCGCTCGACTCCCACGCGGTGCCCGGCAAGAACGTGGTCGTTCTGAGCTGAGGCCTCGCGAGGGTGGTACTCGACCTACGCGCGTTCGGGGAGGAGGGCGACCTCGGCATGCCTTGAGACAATGGCAATGATGTCATCGGTTCAGCCGAAAATATCGTGGGTGAAAACTGTATGACCGAAAAAGTCATGCTTTTCTGCTTTCGATACCACAAAATCGGAATTTGCATGAGAGTCGACACGCCGATGAGACGCTTCGGCTCTCTTTGCTATATCACCACTTCAATTCTCCATCCCCGCCCATCGGTCTGGTCAAGAGGTAAAGCCGCACAGGTATCCGGGTATTCCGTTCGCCTAGAGGAATAAATCCAGATGTGGATCATACGGCATCGATCTCACCTCGTTTTTTGTTTTTTCGATTCACAATATGTGGTAGGAAGGTCACCTCACATCCTGCCAGAATAACTGCAAACATGTTAATCGGCGGATAAACAAAGATCGCCAGAACAATGCCAATTGCCTTAATGCTCAGGTCAGCCGCAACGATTTTCCGGTTACTATAGTCCAACGCGCTCGTCGAGCCATTAGCCCTTGCGGCCGCTCGCGCAAGCGCCATGTTGGATAGTGAAACACAAATCACCACCGCGCTGTAAAGCATCTGTGCAAAAAGGCTTGTGAAGTGGTCGCTCACAAAGTCTGTCACATACGGGAAGAAAGAGGCGAAAAACAGCATGATGATGCTCCACCAGATCACCTTGTTGTCTATCTTCTCGATCCTGTGCCAATGGTTATGCAGATTTACCCACATAGCGCCAAGCCAGAAGAAGGAAATCGCATAGGAGAAGAAATGCGCCCTGAGTGCCCAAAACGATGCCCAGTCAGCTGTCGCCGGTTTCTCAAGTTCCAGCACCAATATTGTCATGATGATCGCCAATATCGCATCCGTAAATGCGGTGAGTCTTTCTTTGCTCATTTTTCAGGAGCCCCTTTCTTCTTCACATAGACAAGTCGTAGCGCAGCTTATCGAGCATATCAACAAAGACCTTATTGATGATGCCCTCTTTCTTGTTTATCGGCCTACTAATATACGGTGCGGAGGTGCCAACCATCTGCGCCATCTGTGCCTGTGTGACACCTTCTTCCAGACATTTTACTTTTATAAGGACCTCGACCTCTATCCGCAACCCCCGCTCAACACCCGGTCACCCACACTCAACTCGGAAGAGCCGCTAATCAGGCAGTCTCAGATGACACTGGGGTCAACAGATTCGATTGGTATTCAATCTCGCCGGAACGCACTCCGGCATAGAACTCCATCTTCGAATCAATAAACCCCAGCATCTCCTTAAGTAGTGCGATTTTGTCCTCAACAACCTGGCGTTGCGCAATCAGCATGACTTCGCGCTCCGGGATGCTCTCTTCTCCCTGGAGACAAAGTTCCATGTAATGGCGCATTTGCTCGATACCCATGCCGCATTCGCGCAGGCAGTGCAGGCCCTTGAGCCAGGCGATGTCGTGGTCGTCAAAGACACGGTAGTTGTTCTCATCTCGCACTACTCGGGGGACTAGACCGATTTTGCAGTAGTAGCGCACGGTTTCAACCGCGACACCACTGACCTCAGCTGCCTCCTTCGTTGAATACAACCTGCTCATGAGTGCCTTAGCTGTTGTTACGTCGCTGAGCAATCAGATCGGTGAAGAAATCCACCGTGCCGGTTGCCTCGTGATCAAAGAACAATGACGCCCCGGCGTCCAAACCTGCGATAGCGGCCATATCCGCCTCAGTCAGAGCGAAATCATCAATCGCGAAGTTCTGCTGCATCCGCTCCGGGTGTACTGACTTGGCCAGTGCCACAATCCCACGCTGATACAGCCAGCGCAACACCACTTGCGCCACTGACTTACCGTACTGCTGGCCAATACCAGCCAACACTGGATTGTCGAACAAGCCTGAGCGGCCTTCACCAAAGGGCGCCCACGCTTCAACGGTAACTCCGAGCTTTTGCAGCTCAGCAACCCGCTCCACCTGCTGATGGAAGGGGTTAATCTCAATCTGGTTAACCACCGGATAGACGGCGTTGAACGAACCCAGATCGTGCAGGCGAGCTGGAGTGAAGTTAGCGACCCCGATGGAGTGAATCAGCCCATCCGCCTGGGCTTGCTCCAGGGCCTGCCAGGAACCGTAAACATCATTGAACGGCTGATGCAACAGCATCAAATCCACATATTCAAGCCCCAGCTTCTCCAGAGAAGCCTTCACACTGGCATAGGTGGCATCCTCACCATAGTTGTCCAACCAGACCTTCGTGGTGACGAACAGTTCGCTGCGGTCGATCCCGCTGCGACGGATACCCTCACCTACGGCCGCCTCGTTGAAGTAAGCCTGTGCGGTATCGATATGGCGGTAGCCGACTTCAATAGCCTGAGCCACCGCGTCAGCAGTCTGCTCGGCTGGAATCTGGAAAACTCCGAAACCCTGAGCGGGGATGGAACGACCGTCAGACATGGTCAACGCGTCAAGCATGACACTCTCCTTCTTCAGTCAATGAATGGAACATAATCATCTAACAACTTGGGAGCGGCTCCCAAGCAAATCCAGCGAGAGTCTGCTCCGCCCCGTGTCCGGTTTCGCCCTGCCCCAAGGACGCATGGGTGAGCGGAACACTCAAGGGGTTAACACTTCTTGCCTCGTCGGCAGTGCAGTGAGCACCTCTCGGGGTCCAACAATGGCAGCACCAGGCTACCACCCCAGGCCGCTCAGAAAGGCACATACGCCATGAGCACCACAGAGTCTCACACTGAGGGGTTATCAACCGATATCTCTCGCCGCCTAGCACCTGAGAGGACGAGTGCGCTGCACGGTGCATCGCCTGGACGCCTCTCAGGAAGGCGGCTCGACATGAGCACCGATCTGACCCTGTTCACCCACCCGGTCTTCGGCAACCTGCGCACCATCGTCGACGGCGAGACCATCTACATCTGCGCAAAGGATGCCGCCACCGCACTGGGCTACAGCAACACAAACGATAACTCTCGTATCCATGCTCCGGGAAAGACGTCGTGATGCGAATAAAGCGGCGAAACTACGTTTTATCACCTCAGGAGCCTTTTAGGTTCTCACTCAAACGGAGTTACTGGGTAAGATAGTGAGTGCTCGGGTGGCAGACGAGCATAATCTCAAAACAACATTCACATCAAACCTTTCAGGGAGAACTATGTCTACACCCGCTAAGGCACCGCAGGATATTACTACCCCGCCGTGGGCGAAGCGCCGCAGCTATTTTGATCTGCTGCTGGGCGCATCCTGCGTGATTCTGATTATTTCGAATATTGCGGCTACGAAAGGTATCGAATTCGGGCCGCTCCCATTTGAGCTTCCGCCGTTCACGAACGGCAACTTTATCCCCAGTGATGGTGGTTTCTTCCTGTACCCGCTGGCCTATGTACTCGGCGATGTGCTCTCTGAGGTGTACGGGTTTAAGCGCGCTCGCCGGGCTATTATCGCCTCGTTTGTGGCGGCGGCGTTCGCTGCCGGATGCTTCCTGCTGACTGTTGCCCTGCCGCCCGCCAGCTACTATGAGAATCAAGAGGCGTTCGCCATTATTCTCGGTCCCGTATGGCAGATTTTTGCCGGGTCGCTGCTGGGGTATTTGACAGGTCAGCTTCTGAACGCATGGGTGATGGTTGCCATGAAGAAGGCCACCTCCGGGCGGTTTATGTGGGCGCGTATGATCGCCTCAACCCTTGTGGGCGAGCTGGCGGATACCATTATTTTCTGCGCGATTGCTTCGCCTATTCTGGGGATTACCAGCGTGGATCAATTCATCAGCTACACCTTGGTCGGGTATGTGTATAAGTGCCTGGTTGAGATTGTGCTCATGCCTATCAGTTACCCGGTGATTGGCTGGTTCAAACGGCACGAGATCGAGTACGACGGTTAGGTTAATACCCCACATCGCCGTGAAAAATTGATGATGTGGCGAGAAGCGGATGGGTTGTCTGCTTCTCGCCATTAATATTTGTGGCGCTGTGTCCTTGTGCGGTGGGTGGCGCATCTTATGCACAAATTTGCATTACATCGTGGAACACCCAAAAATAACCAAACTCTGAGAATCATAGGGAAAATCTGTTTCGCCACGCACAAACCCATGCAAAAAGTTGCATAGATGATGCTCGACGCGGGATAGTTATTCGATACGCCTTTGCCACATTTGCTGTAGACCGGGTACCGAGCCGCGCTCGGTTTCGACGCGACATACGAGGGCAGGCGCCCAACCGATGAACGAAAAAATGGAAAGCACCACCTGATGAGTAAAGCACAGGACGCCTCAGCACCTAAGACGGCACCGGCAGAAAACGGCGAACTGAAACGTTCCCTCTCGCACGGTCAAATGACTATGATTGCGATGGGTCTCGCCCTGGGGACCGGCCTCTTTCTGGGCTCTGGTTCCGCCATCAAAATTGCGGGACCCGGTGCTATCATCGCCTACGCTGTTGGCTCCATGATCGCCGCTATTATCGCGGCATGCGCGGGCGAAATGGCGGTTCGCCACCCCGTTCCCGGCGGGTTCGGCACTATCGCAACCAGATACCTCAGCCCCTACGCCGGGTATATTGGCCGTTGGGCGTATTGGGCAACTACCGTGCCGCTGACCGGCGCCGAACTCGTGGCGGTTGGCAAATATTTCTCGTATTGGTTCCCCGCAATTCCGCTGTGGGTGACGGTGGCAGCCTCCGGCATCCTGATTCTCGTCCTGAACCTGGTGAGCGTTAAATCCTTCGGCGCCCTCGAATTTTTCCTCTCTTCCATTAAAGTAATTGCGGTTATCGTCTTCATTGTGCTGGGGCTGCTTCTTGTGTTCGTTGGCCTGCCCGGACACACTGCGGTGGGCACCGCAAACCTCGTGAACGACGGTGGGCTGCTTCCTAACGGACTCGGCGCCGTCTGGGTTTCGATGGCAATTGTGATGTTCTCTTTCGGCGGTGTTGAGATGCTTTCCATCTCCGCCGCAGAGGCGCAGAACCCGGCGCGTTCGGTGCGTACCAGTGTCAAGGCCATGATCTGGCGGCTCTCCAGTTTCTACGTGCTCTCAATGTTGATTATTCTGTGCCTGATGCCCTGGCAGCAGGCGGCGCAGACCGGCAAAGACCTCAGCCAATCGCCCTTCGTGATGGTGTTCTCTGAACTGGGCATTCCTTATGCGGCAGATATTACCAACTTCGTGATTCTGATCGCCGCGCTTTCGGGCGCGAACGCCTCGCTGTATGCGGCAACCCGCCTGCTCCACGCGCTTGCGGGCGATAAAATGGCACCCACGTTTGCGGGCACCACGAACCATAACGGCGTGCCCGTCACCGCGCTTATGCTCTCTTTCCTGGGTGTGGTGATCGCATCTGTCATGGCGGTGGCAGAAATCAGTAATATTTTCGAGCTGCTGATGGCCCTGGTCACTCTATGCGTCCTGGTGGTGTGGATTATGATTCTGCTGACCTATCAGGCATACAAGAAGCACCAGGGGAACTCCTCAGGATTCACTGTCTGGGGTGGGCGCATTACGGCGGGTGTGGGGCTTGCCGGGGTGCTTGCCACACTGGTCGCTCTTTTCATGCTTCCCGATTCGAGCGCCGTAGTATCCGTGCAGGTGGGCGTGGTGTTCTTCGCCATTATCTCCGTTTTCTACGTGGTGTTGGCGAAAAAACGCGGCGGTTTCCCGCGTGCCGATCTTGACGCGCTTGCCGAACAACAGAAGGAAGACGCATAGCCTGTTGCTATACCACGAGCAGATAGTATTTTGACGAGAAGATAGCGCTATCTTCTCGTCAAAATACTATCTGCTCGCGGTTAATACGGGCGATGTACTACCCTAGAAACACACTCATTCTTTGACATTTTCACAACATCACAGTCCAGGCACTCAGAACCCGAAGAAGGCTTAAACATGACCGACGGCCACACCCCTCAACCTGCTAAGAGGCATAGAAGCGGCGCTGCGCATCCAGCTAGCGGAGCACCACGCAATAAATCCGCCCGCGCCGAACTCAAGCGTTCCCTCTCGCACGGACAGATGACCATGATCGTTATGGGCTCGGCGCTTGGCACCGGCCTATTCCTGGGGTCCGGGCGGGCAATCGCTATGGCCGGACCAGCCGTTATTCTTGCGTATGCTATCGGCTCGGCGCTCGCCTCCGTCATAGGCGCGGCCACTGGCGAGATGGCGGTGCGTTATCCGGTGCGAGGCGGTTTCGGCGCTATCGCCACCAGGTACCTTGGTCCCTATGCCGGGTTTCTCACACGCTTAGCCTATTGGACCGCAACCGTGGTCATCACCGGCGTGGAACTGGTCTCTGTGGCCACCTACCTGAATTACTGGTGGCCGCAGCTGCCCCTGTGGGCGGGCATCGCAGTATTCGGTGTCGCAATTATTATCCTGAATATCACGAGCGTGAAATCCTTTGGGGCGCTCGAATTTTTCCTCTCGTCCATCAAAGTTATTTCGGTGATCGCCTTTATTCTAGTGGGTCTGTGCCTGGTATTCTTCGGACTGCCCTCACATGCGGCGGTCGGCACCGCTAATCTTGTCAATGATGGCGGGTTCATGCCCCACGGGTTCGGCTCGGTCTGGCTTTCACTGGCGGTCGTGATGTTCTCATTCGGCGGTATTGAGATGATTTCTATCTCCGCCGCAGAAGCCAAGGATCCTGCCCGATCTGTGCGTTCCAGTGCGAAGGCTATGATGATTCGTTTGGCAACGTTCTATGTGCTGGCGCTGTTTATTGTGGTGTCGATTATTCCGTGGCGTTCGGCGGGCGAGCTGGGCGAGAAGGTCGAAACCTCCCCGTTCGTTCTGGTTTTCGATCAGTTGGGCATTACGGGCGCGGCGCATTTCGTGAACTTTGTGGTGCTTATTGCGGCACTGTCCTCGGCCAACGCTAACCTGTATGCCGGTGCCCGCCTGATGCACTCGCTGGCGACCGACCGTATGGCGCCTCGCGCGCTGGCAGCGGTGAACGCCTCCGGGGTGCCTTCGCGTGCCGTATGGGTTTCCACCAGCGGCGTTGTTATCGCTATTCTGCTGGCGCTATTTAGCCCGCAAGAAGCATTCCTCTCCATGATCTTCCTGATTATGGTGTGTGCGCTCACCGTGTGGGTGCTGATTCTGCTCGCGTACATTGTGTACCGGCGGGTTGAGGGCAAAAGCTCGGCATTCCGCCTGTGGGGTGGGCGCGTTACAGCGGGCGTGGGCATCATGGTGCTTTTCGCCGTGTGGGTTGCCCTGTTTATGGTGCGCGGTTCGCTCATTCCCGCGATTGTGGGCGTGGGGTACTTCCTGGTTCTGACGATTGTGTACTTTGCGCGTGTGAAACACACACTCACGGTTGATGAGGATGCGTTTGCCGAGGCACAGCAAGCTTCCAACAAACACGCCACGGCCTTAGAGGAGGAAGAGGAGGCGTTGAAGACAACCTCCGAATTCGGTCGCTAGAGCGCTTTGCTGATGCGGCGCATGCTGGGTTTCGTCGCTGAAGTGCGGGGTGATGAGTGCTCTGCCGTAGCCATCACCATAATAATTTGCAGGGGGAACTTCAAGTAATGATGATTTTATCTATCATGTAGCACTTGAAGGTTTTGTGGGTATTCTCGAAAGACCGCGAAATTCACAAAAAGTTTTTCTGTAACAAACCCGCAATAATGCATCATAGGCTTACAAGAGGGTCTATAGTTATTGGTGAACCGTATGATCTTGTATGCGTTCAAATGTCTGTGTGTTGGGTGTTCCCCGGAGGCGGTGATGCTTCCGGGGAACATCATTTTTAAGGCTATTTAAGATGTTTTGGTATCAGCAGATGACGATCTAGCGAGAATTTCTTACAGTGCGCTGTATAGGCCCAACAGTAGTGCAAGTTAGGGGAAGTACGACTGTAAAACTTTACCCATATACGTATTTATGCATAAAAATGCACAAGGTAGAGTTAAGAGTATGAACGCACATCAATCCACTGCAAACCCAGCAACTTCGATAACTGGCGAATTCGGTCTGACCGTGCAGGTGTCGCCGCGCTGGGGTGATATGGATGCCTACGGACACGTCAATAACGTTGCAATACTGAGCCTTCTCGAAGAGGCACGCATTGCCGTCTTCGGACCGCCACCGTCTTCGGGGCAGAAACCGCAGAATTTACCCGCGCCGCCCATCCCGCTTTTTGAAACCATGCCCGATGGAGTGCAGGCCCTTATCGCCGAACACGGGGTGCGTTATCTGGGTCAGCTTCCCTATACGGGCGAGCCGCTGGAGGTAAATGTGCGTATCGAAAAGGTGAGCGCCGCCTCGGTGCGAGTGGGCTATAGTATCTATTCCCCGGTGGATCATGCCGAATGCGTGCGTGCCTTTACCGTGCTGGCTTTTTGGGATGCACCTGCCGCCCGCCTCGCGCGCCTCACCCCCGAGCAGCGGGAGCTTTTGACACAGTATATGCCGTAGTACTTTGACCGCGAGCAGATAGTATTTTGACGAAAAGATAACCGAGCGCTATCTGCTCGTGGTATGTGCGGTTAGGGGTGAGTGAAGTCCGGTAGTCTGGTCGCCCTATTGTATACAATGTGATGCAGAAAACATGCCCGGCGGTTTATCCGCAAGGGTGCAAGGCAAAATACCACGTGAGGAGGTGTGTATCATGCAGCAGATGATATTCGGCGGCGCAGAGGCATAGGCCACTATCCCTCTGAACCGAAACGAAAGCATGAAAAAACTAACTCAATACTTCAAAACTCCCCTTCTGCTCATCACCCTGATCGATGGATTCGCGGACGCATCCTTCGGGTTGATCCTCATTGTTTATATCTCGCGCATTGCCGAGCCCTGGTGGCTCACCGTCATGGCCGTCGGCGGGTTCTTCACCGGCATACTCTTCGGTCCTTTTATGGGCTGGGTTGCCGATCGTTTTTCGGGTCGGGCCTGCTGGTCTGGCTCCCTGTCCGTATCCTCGCTCTGCGTAGCGGTCATCGCGTTTTTCCCGCATCCGGTCACTATCGTTGCCATGAGCGTGCTCAACGGGGCCGCCGGAAATCTCACCAACGCCGCCGAATTCAAACTACTGCCGAAGGCGCCGGGTATGACCCCGTCGAGCGCATCCGCCGCTATTGTGGGAATCGGCTCGTTCTGCTCGATCGTAGCCCCGCCTGTGGGTGCCTTCTTCGCCACCTGGAACATGACCGCCACTATAGTAGGCTCTTCGGCGCTCTTGCTGGTCGCGGCAGTCATCGCCTGGTTTAACGTGCCAGCACGGCGCGGTCATGAACTTTCCGATGCGATTAAACGCGATAGTTTGAAAGATATTTTCCTAGGATTCTCGGCTATTTCCAGCGCTCGCGCCCTCGTGATTTTCTTACCTGTGATGGCGGTCGTGGTTGCTTCCACCACGATGGAAGGCATCGCCGGGTTGTTCTACCTGCAATCCATCACGAACACCGCCTTCGAGTATTCGCTCGTATTGGCAATGTGGGCTGTCGGGGCGCTCATCGCCAGTATTTTCTATGGGCGCGGATGGTACAAACCGCAGCTGGTGAACGCGATTTTGTGGGGTGGATTCTTTATCGGCGCCGTGATTCTGCTGGAAGGACTGGTGGCGAATCCTTGGATTGTAGGAGCTGGGTTTCTGGTAGGCGGGTTCTTCAACTCGATCCACAACATGGGTATTCGTGACATGGTGTATATGCAGGTACCCGAGCATCGTCAGGGGCAGTGCTGGGCTCTTATCGGCTCGTTGTTCAGCTCGATGGTGCTTGTGGGTGACCTACTCGGTACGCCGGGAATACTGGGGGATGCGCGCACTATTGTCATGATCGGCGGCGCGACGGCAACCGGTGCGGCGGTGGTGAATCTGCTGCTGTATGCGCTGGCGCGTAACCGCACGGGGCACATCTTAAAAGGCATCAAGAAATGAGTGAGAACTCTGAACTTGGGCTGTACTATAGCTGGGCATATGCATCGGCTGGAATAAGTTATGCCATGAAAACGGGTGACGATACGTATATTAAGCAGTCTGGAATGACTGAGGGCGATCAGAAGCTTTTTAAAAGTATTGCTCTTTTGGAAGAAACGCGTGAGGGTAAGTATTGGGAGGAGTCAGGTAACTTCGTGTATAGGTTAGAATCCGATCGCCCCGAGAAAAAGGGTGAAGAATATTCTTGGCCTTATCAATTACAAATGTTTCATGGAGACTTCTACGTGCGTAACGGAGAAGTGCATGAAATTCCTGAGAATACTGATGGTTGGGGGCAGACTGTCTACTCCACTGGGACCCTTAAGGCGAGGTATCTTGATGGTGCCTGGCAGATGGAAGGGTTCTTTGAAGGTATCGCTACCGATGTTGTTGGAAACCCCTTTGATAAATAGCCTGTTATTTATTTGAGAAAAATGAAAAATGCTGTCTCACGCAGTAGCTTTTCTCTGGTTTGAGACCGCAGAAAAAGGTTCTTGGTGTGAACACAACACTAGATATTCCGCATTGTTCACACTAAGAACCTTTTTAGTATATATGAATAATATTTTATAGTTTTCTCAAAGTTTAAAAGGATAGCAGGGTATGTAAATTTTGAGAATAGTATATGGCTTAGTGCGAACGCTAGAATATTCAGAAAGCACTTAGAGAACCATGTTTACAGCTCGTGAAAGAAAATAATACTAATTATATTTCATATCACTATAAAAACTTTAATGATAGTGTTCCTCGTATGCACTCTGTATCAAAAGACGGAAAGCATCATATTAATCACACACTATGAAAAACTATCGTTATAAAAATTGAGGAGTACTTATGTCTACGAAAAAGATGCGTACTGCAGCCCTAACTGCGCTCGCAGTTCCCGCCCTGATTGGCTCGGTCATGGCAGCCCCCGCCCAGGCAGAGGTGCAATCGGGAACTAATCTGACCTATACCTCACCCCAAAATGTGAGTTCGCAGTACCACGTTTACGCCGATAATATCGACTGGTCACAGCCCGTGGGCGTGGTGTTTTACTTCGATGGTGACTATAACCGGGACGACGTAGATAGCTCTTTCTTCTACAACCCTAAAGGTGACACCATGCAAGGTATGGCGAATGCAGCTCAGAAACACAACAAGGTCTTTGTCTCTGTGGATACGCCCGATGAATTCGACCCAAATAAAGCAAATGATTACGCCACTTGGTGGGAAAACGCTGATGGGAATGGCGACTACTTCCGCAGTTTTGCCCAGGAGTTTATCGCCGATTCAGATATAGATGAGTCGCAAGTGTGGCTTATGGGATACTCTGGCGGCGCCGAATTTATCACCTATGAGCTTGATGCCGATCAGCAGGGAACCTGGCGTTCCGGCGGTGGTTCCATCATGGTTGGCGGTGGCGGTGGAAAGAATGGGCGCATGGAGACTCAGGCGCCGCAGAACATTAAAACGCAGCCTATGTTCTGGTGGGTGAACGAGAAAGATACTCTAGGCGCTACTACACCGGAATGGTGGGACGCTCTCAACACGGCTACAGCCGGTCACGACTGGTATACACGAGAAGGGTTTAACACCCAGCCCATGAAAATCGACAAGAAAGAGACGACCTTTAATAACGCTCATACAGATTATGACCTTCCGGGTATCCTCGATCAGCTGTTGTCATAGTCAGAGGAATAACTCTCCGAACCTTTCTGGATAATTGTTCGGGGTACGCCATTAAAAGGCTCTTGATACGAATGGAGCGGGATTTTCAACGCTTTATTCGCATCAAGAGCCTTTTTACGTGGAATAAATCATGATGCTGATGCAAGAAGGCATGAGGCCGAAGGATGGAACGGCAAGCGAGGCATAGCAGGGTCGCCGCAGGGAAGTGGTGCAACCTTCATGAAGATCTTGAGAATTCCTGCACGGTTGTACAATGAAACTATGTCCCCACTGTTGAGGAGATCTCTATGAAAACTCGTTCTTTCGTGACTCTTGGTGCCGCCTGCCTGCTGGCGCTGACCGCCTGCTCGGGCGGCGGCGATACGAACGTGCAGAACACTGCCAGCGCCTCCTCCCCGCATCAAAACAGCTCTGCGAGCCGCAGCGCATCGGCAACCCCGAGCGTGAGCGCGAAACCTGTTATGCCTGAGCGCACTCCGGTGGTCAATGATGACTCCACCATGCAGCCTTCCGCAAGCTCAAGCAGCGCACCGAACCCCTCGAATTCCGCCCAGGTGTGGACCTCCCCGGGAGCGGTCAAGACGGGTACGGTCACCACCGCATCGGCTGACCCAAACGCGGGTAATCCCACGAATGTACGCCGTGCAGGGGAGACTTGCGGATCCATTAGCCAGCAGGGTCACCTGAGGGGCAGCAACGCACAGTTACGTGTGGTTGATGGCGTGGTAGATTGCGATTACGCCATGTCGATCATGACCCAGTACATCAACAGTACCCCCACCCCCGATAACCAGACCCAGCACTGGGTTATGCGCATTCAGGATGCCACCTGCTACTGGCGTCCGTTCTTGGACTATACCCCCGATCGCGGTGCACCCGAATGCGTTGTGGAAGGGCATAATATCAAGATCACGGCGCGTCTGGACGACCCTGAGGCTGCCATGCGTGCCTATAACGAACTCGACCCGGAGAACCCGGAATATCAGTCCGAAGATTAACGCTTCGCCAATGTTCATAAAACACGGGTGGGGAGCGGACAGTTTCTTATAACAGAACTGTCCGCTCCCCACCCGTATTATGCGAGGTCGCTTGACCTAGTTACGGTGCTTTCCCAGCGGCAAAAGTCTCAAGGCTGCTTGAGCCTATGCCGCATCCTCTTTCAGCAGAGCATCCAGCCGCGCGAAGGTAGACCGCCAGCTGGCGCGTACCTCCTCGTGTACCGAGACTGGCATGGGGCCGATCTCCACGGTGATGCGCGTACCTTCGCCCACGCCATCGGGGGTAATAACCGTCTCGGGGAAAAAGCGGAATCGCTGATAGACAACCACGCCTCCGGGGTTCCCTAAATGGTCCGGAAGCTGTTCGGCATATTCGAGCTCCTTGAGCGGATCAATAGCGAGAAACCGACTCTGCAGGACGCATGATACCGAGGCATCAAGCTCGTTAATCATCGATAGCCGCTGCATGCCGCCGACATAAGGTTCCAGCACAATATCTTCGGCACGGGTACGCCACCCCGTCGGACCATACCAGCGATGCAGCAGATTCGGGTTCAGAAACGCCCCGAAAACCCGCTCGACGGGGGCGGCAATCTCATGGTCGAAGATGAGAAGTTCTTCGTCGGAAACCTTAGTGATGCTCATCGTACACTCCGTGACGGTTGTTGAATTAGGGCTTCTTACCAGAGTAATAGTTACCGAGGAATTCGTCACGGTACTCAAAGTAGGTGCCGTCTGCAATCGCGGCGCGCGCATCATCGACCATGCGCACAATAAACCGCTCATTGTGAATGGAAGCGAGGGTTGCCGCCAGCCGCTCATCCGCCTTGAACAGGTGCCGCAGATAGGCGCGCGTATAGTGTGCGCACGTATAGCAGTCACACCCCTCATAGATGGGCGAGAAATCTGCTTTGAACCGGGCATTCGTCACGTTAAAACGCCCGGTGGGGGAGTAGAGCGCCGCGTTACGCGCCACGCGGGTGGGCGAGACACAGTCGAAGGTATCCACGCCGTTTTCCAGTCCCACAAAAATATCGTCCGGTTCCGAAATACCCAGCAGATGGCGGGGCTTAGCCTCCGGGAGCTCTTCGGCGCACCAGCGCACAATGGTACCCAGGTTCTCCTTTTCGAGGGCACCCCCGATACCGAACCCATCGAACGGCATATCACCTAAATCGCGGCAGGCTTTGCGGCGTAAATCCTCATACTGCGCGCCCTGAATCACCCCAAAAAGTGCTTGGTAGGGTTTGCCCGTGCGCTCATCCGTGAGCCGTTCATGCTCGGCAATGCAGCGCAGCGCCCACAGACGGGTGCGTTCCAGCGCCTCTTCCTGGTATCCGCGGGAATTGTACAGAGTAGTCAGCTCGTCGAAGGCAAACATGATATCTGCCCCGATCTGATGCTGCACCTGCATTGAAACTTCGGGGGTGAAACGGTGAATAGACCCGTTGATATGGGATTTAAAATTCACGCCGTCATCATCAATATGCGCCAGGCGCTCTTTGCCGTGAGCCACATCGTCGTCTCCAATCGGGCGCCCGTCAGCGCCCTTCGCATCGGCAACGGTTCCCATGTCAATCACCTTTTTGAACCCCGAACCCAGGCTCATCACCTGGAACCCGCCGGAGTCGGTGAAGGTTGGCCCGTCCCAGTTCATAAACCGCCCCAGCCCGCCAGCGGCATCTAGAATCTCGGGGCCGGGCTGCAGATACAGGTGGTAGGCGTTCGCCAAAAGCGCCTGCGCCCCGAGCTCCTTCATCGCTTCGGGAAGCACCGCCTTGACGGTCGCCTTCGTACCCACGGGCGTAAAGGCGGGAGTCTCAATATCGCCGTGCGGGGTGCGGATCACACCTGTGCGCCCCAAAAACTGCCCGCCGTTAGCCTCAACACGCTCGGCAGACGGGGATGCGGTCTCGGCAAGGCGGCTCGTGACGGTAAAACCGAAGTCGGGGTGGGGGAACTCGTTGTTCATCTGTGCCTTTGAAATATACGGGTACGACTAGGGGAAATGTGCTTACTCCGGGGAGGATGCGCACGGCTATTATACAGGCGCGGTACGTCAGAGCATCTGCAGACCCGCGCCGTCTCACCTCGTATGTAGAGGTATGACGGGACGGGCCCGATAAGCGGCGCACCCCACCAATACCGGAAAAGACTTAGTCTTCCGCGCTCAGGCGGGCGGCGGCTTCCAGAGTCATCCACGCCTGAAGCTGACCGGATAGTTCCACGGGCTTACCTGCGGCGAGCGCATCGCGCGCGGATACGGTGAACTTCGGCGAGAAAATGGCGATCGCCCGGTCACGAATTTCGTTCGGGTCAATACCCGGTTCATTTAGCGGCAGGGTGGGGTCGAATTCGCGGCGCCCCTCCCACACCGCGCGGGCGCTGCCGTATACAAGAGCGCTCGCCAGGGATCGTGCCTCCGGGCTGAGCATAGTGGACATTGCCGCTTGCGCTAGGTAGCGCACCAGAATACCGGTGAAGAGCGCACCGTCGCCGTTGTCACCGGAGTGAAGTACGAGGTGGTGTGAACCGTCTGAGAACTCGAAATCTTCGCTGAGGTTTTTGACGATTCCGACGATCAGGCGTTCGGCGCGCAGCAGGTATTCTTCACGACGGTCGTCTGAAATCTCCGAGGATTCCGCAAGCGTCAGAAGCACCGCTAAGGTTGTGCCCTGATTGTAGGTGTAGATATTGCGTTCTACGTCAAAGGGAACATCGCGGCGGCCAGTGACGTCATCAACCATCACATCCTGCGGGCGCAGGTTAGCGCCATCGAAGTAGAGCAGACGGTCGCCGTCCCAAAGAACGTCATTGAGCCAGGACATAAGATTCTGCGCGGTTTTTATCTGCCCGATGCGCGCAAAAGCAAGGGCCGCGGGAGCGGTTGCCGGGGTATTGCAGAAGTCTCGTTTGCCTTTGGACCAGCTCATGCCGCCGCAGGAATGAAGGCCGGTGTTAAGCCTTTCAAAGAGTACCGATCCGGCATCCTGCGCCGTAACGTCCGAGGCGCCGGTGATTGTTTTACTAAGCCTATTGAGCCGCCCCACGGCGAGCGCCAACCATGCCATATCGTCGTAGAAGTCGTTTGCAAATCCCAGGTTGCGGGTATGGATGCCGCGTACCACGCTCCTGGCGGTGGCGAGCATGTTCTGGGCTTGTTCGGTGTCGCCTTCACGGACGGCACGTTCGCCCGCATCTATAATGCAGTCGAGTAAGTGCGCCTGCCACCAGTAATGCCATTCGGCAAACTGTGCTCCTAGGCCACGCGATTCGGGCATCTGCACTGCCCCGAGCAGGGTTCCGGGTACGCCAAAAACGCGGCGGGTGTATCGACTAAGGATAGAGTCGGCGGCACGCGAGGCGCGTTGCGCATGCTCGGTGCTGGGGACTGATTCAGAAGGGTGGTTGGAGGTCACGTTCTTTCTTCCTTGCTTATGAAAGCTACCTACGATACTGCCACGAGAGGCGAGGTGCTACCACATTATCGCATTATTGGTGCTTGGGTCGTGCCACATTTCGCGGTCCGAGAGAAAGCGTGCGTGCGCTGTACAGGGTGAGCGGTTTGCCCGTGAAGGGGTGTACATAGTCAAGACGATGCGCTAGAAGCTGCAGCGGCACAGACGCATCATTTGGTGCTGTTGGCAGAACCTGCGGGTAGAGAACGTCGCCGAAGATGGGGGTTCCGAGCAGGTTCAGGTGCGCCCGCAGCTGGTGCATTTTGCCGGTGTGCGGAGTGAGCTCGTAGAGGGCGAGTTCTTCGCCGGGCGCCGGATAGGGCAGATACGGGTTTTGTGCGCCAGATTTTATTGGAACACTTTGCGGTGCTTGATAGATTTCTCGGATGCGCACCAGAGTTTCCGCGTTCATGGTAAGTCCTGCGCGCTCGCATTCGCGGGCCGAGTACTGCCGCACCTGTAGAATATTCCGATCCTTATCGATGCGGCTGCACACCTGCACGCCTTCGCCCAGCATGTTCTCACGCAGGTCTTCGCTCGGCGCCGGGGCGATAGCAAGGTAGGTTTTGGTGACCTGCCGGTTCTGAAACATCGTTTGGAAGGGGCCGCGCGCCTCTCGGGTTTTGGCGAAGAGTAAGATCCCCGCGGTGGGGCGGTCCAGCCGGTGAACGGGCGTGAGCAGAGGATTATTCTCGCGTACCCGCAGTTTGGTGAGCGCAGTCTGTGCGACATAGGCGCCGCGCGGGGTGACGGGCAGATAGTGCGGCTTATCTACGGCGAGCAGATGCTCGTCTTCATAGAGAACCGGAAGGTCATCCGGCAGCGGCGGTTCTTCGGGAAGTGGTCGGTAGTACCAGATTCTCAGGCCGGGTAGATATGGGGTTTGGTCGGTGAGGATAGCGCCGTCATCGGTGCGCACCTCGTGCCGGGCGAAACAGTCGAGGATTGTTGCGGGGTCTTCGGGCGAGAATCGACTGATGAGGTACTGAGCCACCGTGCTGGGGTGCGCATCCGGTCCCTGGGTCGTCTCATCCAGTACTGGATGCGCGGGCAGGGTTAGCGATACGGGGTCTATGCCCGCGCGCTGGGGCAGGGGTGGTGTGAAGAGGTGGCGATTGACTCGTCGCGGCATAGGTTGATTGTAGCGTGCTTTGTGAATTGGCCTCTTCGGAGGAAACCTCTAGCTTCCTGCGTGAAAGTATAAGGACCGCGCCTTGAGGACAGTATATACTTCGGTCGTCATGGCACGCCCCTCTCATGTTTTGGGTGGTAGGTGAACAGTGTGAAGTTCATGCGAAATATTTCTCGCGCAAGTGTCTAATAAATAAATAAAATCATAAAATTTGTTTCACTACCATGAAGCATGGAATGGCTTAATAAAGCGGCAAAATAAGCGTATAAGCATTAAACTTCATATTAAGTTTTATAGGTAGCGGCTTAGGGCTAGCGCGGTACTATTAAAAAAAGAGGTTCGAGAAATCGAACGATTAGAGGGATATATGGAACACAACGCACGCAACGAAGCTAAGCACACCGAACCCGTACAAAAAGCCTCTGAAAAAGCAGCTAAAAAGACGCGGCAGAGCGGTCAGCGTCTAACTCCGGCGCAACGGGAAGAACAAATCCTGCAGGTCGCGGCGGCTCATTTTGCGCAGTACGGTGTTGTGGCAGCCTGCATGAGCAGCATCGCTCGTGAGGCCAGTATTACTCGGGCACTGCTGTACCATTACTTCCCCGGCAAAGAGTCTTTGGCGGCGGCGGTAACCCGGCGCGAAGCACGGGCTGTCCTTGAAGCGCTCAGCGAGCACCACCCTAACCCGGTGGAGGCTCTTCGTGTTGAGCTGCGCTCCTACTTCGCCCATGTTGCTGAAGGCGGCAGTGAAAGCGATGCTCCCAGTACTCCTGACGAATACTTGGAATGGATGCTCGAACGCACCGAAATACCCGTTAACGACCGCACCCGCATGATTTTAGGCGGATGGCTGCATCTAGTCGATTACTTCGCCCGGCATGTGGTGCAGGGCAGCCCGCGCGGTAACACTCCGGCGGGTGCACGAGCCATGCGCGTCGATGAAGCTATCGACATATGCGTTGGCGTGGCAGACACCATGACCGGCGGGTACTAAGCTAGAGCTTCCCAACGAGACCCCACATCGGGAGTTACCGAAAATATTTCGGTTCTCCTTGATGCAGGGGCTTTCTGCACTTAAAGACTTCGGCATTTTAGGGGGAGCGGCGCATCCGCAGACCGCGCGGGGTCGTGTAAAAGCCCTGTGCAAGCAGTGCGCGCCGTAACGCCACCACCGGATGCTCGGTCAGCCGGTTAGAATCGGCCTTGGAGGCTCCCCGATGAGTCGGCGGTTCCGGGGTCGCTAGAATATCACAATCGTTGAGTTTTTCCACCACGATTTTCTCAGCAATACCCGCCTGCACGATGCGCGCCAGCAGCGGGGCCGCAGCCTCAAGTTTGAGCGGATCAGCCGTGAAAGACAGCAGGGTTTTGCCGCCGCGTTCCAGATAGAGGACCGCTTCACCATCGAGCAGGATGAGGCAGGCACCCGCCTTACGCCCCGGACGATGCCGCACGGACCGAGCGGTCTCTGCGCTTTCGCGCGCAGCCTCTTCCGTACCGCCGGGTGTAGAAGAGGCCGGGAGCAAACTGGGGACGGAAGGCCACGTGAGCGCCGCACCATAAGGATTCGCCGGATCTGTAGCCGCCAACAGAACACCCTCAAATAAACCGAATACTTCCTCGGTTTTTGTTCGCTTTACTCCGGTATTCTGCGGGGTGTCGGTGCCAATATTAGTGTAGGAGCGCACCGCATCCACCGTTGCCGGGGAGGCAAACTGAGCCGCACCCAGCCCCTCAATGAAGTATCCGCGCCGCACCAGGGCACGTTCCTCGGCAGCCGCATAGACGCGGTACAGGGCCGCAAAGCCGCCGGGCACATCCTCAGAAGCGAGCGCGCCGCGCGTGAGCACACCGTACCTGTCTAAGAGAAGTTCCGCACGCGCATAGGCGGTAACGGTCGCATCCGCCTCTTGCGAAGACTCGGTGCCCCCAGTATGAGGGCGGCTCTGGGGAAGGCTAATATGGCTGAAACGCCCGGAATCCCGGGCCGAAACCTGCGGATCAGAAGAGCTGGCACGAGTGCCGCCCAAGCCGCTATACCTGCGCGGATAAGCACCCGCAGAAGTACGCGCCGCCGACAGTCGTGCGGCACCGCGCCTGCGCACCGGGCGTGCCAGGGGAGCGGCGGGTCGCACCGGATGCGCACTCGATCCGCCCGCCAGCATGGCACGTACCGGGGCGAAAGTATCGTTCGTGACTAGCCCCGCCCACACCAGGCGCCACAGCGCGGCGGATACCTCCGAAGCTTCCGGAAAATGCACAACCTCGCCCGAGGCGGCGCGAGAAGCCAAGATGTCGTTCACGCGCTCACGAAGCGGCATAAAGAACAGCCCGCCGCCGGAAAGCGCCTCAAAGACGGCGTGCTCCACCGGACCCAGCTCATCCAAGGCCTGCGTACGGGAAGAATCGGGCAGGGTCAGCTCGGCGGATTCGGTAAGATGCAGGCTCACCCAGCCGTCATTGCCGGAGATTTCGCCCTCACCGCGCCAAAGCACCTCTCCGCTGGCCAACAGACTATCTAAGAGCTGCGGCGAATAATCACGCACCCGAGCTGGCAAGACGAGGGTCTCCAAAGCAGAGGCGGGCACACGCACCCCGGCCAGCTGATCGATGACCGTCAGTAACCCTTCGCGACCCTCTAATGCCTCGGCGGATGAACCTTTGCTCTCGGTGAGAACCTGAACCGTGCGTTCGGGTTCGTAATAGGCACCGTACTCGGTGGTTTCTGCGAGCCTGCGCGAAACCTTGACCGTCTGCGTGCGCACTCCCTGCCAGGCGGGCAGGAACGCGCCATAGGCACGCTGCGGTACCGGCTCGATCTCGCGGCGCAGCGCCGCCAGCGACCGGGCACGAAGCAGACGAAGCACCTCGGCATCCACCCATTCCAGGCTTGCCGTGGGCTCGGGGGAGACCGGTATCGTATCGGCTGCCTCCGCGCGAGATACACGCAGTTCCTCGGGCAGGTACTCACCCGAGAACAGTCGATTCTGCGTCTCTAAAGCGCGTAAAACCGGCAGAATAGCACCCGAACCCGTCGGCGTGATGCGGCTGAAATGGGCGCTCGCCTCGGCTGCGGTAAAGGGGATGTGCGTGCGCGCATACCGCGAGATTAGGTCTTCGAGCGGCGCGGCGACCGGCGTGAGGTATGCCTGAGCAATTCCGACCGGAAGCGGCAGCCCTAGCCCGTCGCGCAGCCGGGCGGCGTCTTCCACGGCGGCATAGATCGGTTCCGTGCTACCCGCTATATTTGAGCGCGGATTGATAACGAATGCCCTGCGGGATGCGACCAGCTCTTCCGCCAGCTCGCGTGCCTCTTCGGCGGTGGCGTGCGGGGTAGTTTCAAGGTCTTCTTCCGGCAGACCCCCGTCGGTATTTTCGGCTGAATACCCTGTTTCATGTGAAACATCAACCTTTTTAGATTGATTTTTACTGCCTTTTGGGGTGCTTCGAGAGATCTTGGGCGCGGCCTCAGCCCCGGACCCCTCATTCCCGCGCAGCCGCAGCGCCAGCTCATTTGCCGTGAGCGGACCGAGCTGGCGCAGAAGATCCGCCACACCCTCAACCCCGCGTGCCCGATACTTCGCCCCGGTGCGCTGAAGACGCTCCTGAACCTCAAGAATCACCTGCGGATCCAGCAGATCGCGCAGCTGAGCGGTACCCAGCAGCTCCGCCAAAAGCGCCGGATCCAGTGCCAAGGCGGCAGCGCGGCGTTCGGCGGCGGGCGCATCCGTATCGTAAATATGCTCCGCCACGTACTCGAAAAGCATGGTGCGGGCAAAAGGCGAAGGCCCCTCGGTCTGCACCTGCGACAGGCTGATGCGCCGCGCGGCAATATCCCGATGCAGCTGAAGAAGCGCAGGAACATCATATACATCCTGCAAGCATTCACGGGCGGTTTCCAGCAGAATCGGGAAATCGGGGTATTTGCGCGCAACATCCAACAGCTGCGCCGAACGCTGGCGCTGCTGCCATAGGGGAGTGCGCCTGCCCGGATCGCGGCGCGGCAGGAGCAGAGCACGCGCGGCGCTCTCTCGAAAACGAGACGCAAAAAGCGCCGATTCGCCCACACGATCCTTGACGATCTCCTCTAACTCATCGGGCTCGAAGAGAAAAAGCTCAGCACCCGGCGGGGTATCTTCCACCGCAGGAATACGCAGCACAATACCATCATCTGCCGCAAGCGCGCTGGCATCAATACCGTACCGTTCCTGCACGCGGGCGCCCACCGCCACAGCCCAAGGTGCATGCACCGGATATCCGTACGGCGAATGCAAAATAACGCGCCAATCTCCCAGTTCATCGCGGCAACGCTCCACCACAAACCGCGTATCGGTGGGGACCACGCCGGTAGCCTCGCGCTGCTCCCGAATATAGGCAAGCAAATTATCGCTCGCCCAGGAATCCAGCCCTAACCGGGTCAGCTCGGCGCGTATCGCAACCGTCGCTGAGGCGTCTTCGCTTCCGGAGTCAGCACCCGCAGACTTCGCTAACTCGCGGGTAAACTGTCCCAGACGACGGCCCAACGCCACAGGGCGGCCCACCCGCTCACCATGCCAAAACGGCAGGCGTGAAGGCTCGCCGGGTGCGGGGCTCACGCGCACCGCATCGTGCGAAATGTCCTCGATGCGCCAACTGCTCGCACCCAAGGCGATAACATCGCCCGCCCGCGATTCATAGACCATCTCCTCGTCCAGCTCGCCCACCCGTTTAGGCGCCTTGGAATCCTCAGAACCGGCCAGGTAGACAGGAAAAAGCCCACGATCGGGAATCGTCCCGCCCGAAGTCACTGCAAGCCGCTGCGCACCGGGCCGCCCCTCAATTGTGCCGCTTGGCGCATCAGCGGTGGCGGTGCGATCCCAAATAATGCGCGGGCGAAGCTCCGCAAACTCATCGGAAGGGTACCTGCCCGCCAGCATTTCTAAAGTACTGTCAAAGAGCGCGCGCGAAAGGTTTGCGAAAGGGGCGGTGCGGCACAGCGCCTCGTACCAGGCATCCACCCCGATAGGTCCCAGGGCACAGGCGGCGACGGTCTGCTGGGCAAGCACATCCAGCGGGTTTGCGGGAACGGTAAGCGGTTCTAAAGACCCGGCGAGCATACCGGACAGAGCCACGGCAGAGCCCAACAAATCCCCGCGATGCTTCGGATAAAAAAGCCCGCGCGAAACCTCGCCCACGCGGTGCCCGGCACGACCCACCCGCTGCAGACCGGAAGCCACCGACGGCGGAGACGCCACCTGAATAACCGCATCCACATGCCCCATATCGATGCCGAGTTCTAGGGAACTTGTGGCGACCACACACCGCAGCGAACCATTCTTGAGGGAGTCTTCGATGAGCGTGCGCTGATCCTTCGCCACCGAACCGTGATGCGCCCGCGCCAGCGGCGCAATGTCCGGTTCCTCACAAATATCAGGCAGAGGCTCACCCGCAAGCTCGCGCCGTGAGAGCTCGCGTCGCACATGAATATCGTTGAGAGCCGCGGTAAGTTTTTCGGCGAGCCCACGCGAGTTCACGAACACGATTGTAGAACGATTATTCTCGATATCGTCCACGACGCGTTCCTGAACATAAGGCCAAATCGAGGCACGATACCCGGATGCGCGCTCGCCCTCACCGCCCGGCTTCCGTGCCCCTGCACTTGCTGCCGCGCTCGCAGTACCGTCTTGTTTGGTAGAGCTGTTCGGCAGTTCAAGAGATAATCCTTCTTCGCCGGGGAAGGTGCCGATAGCATCTGCAAGAGTATAGGATGGCGCATTATCGGCTGCCTGAACCTGCAGCTCTGGGGTGTTCGGGGCTGGACCGGGCGAATTCTGTCCGCGCGGTGCCCGCTGCTCCCCGGGTGCATAGCTGCCCTGCCCGTAATCGTTTGCCCCGCCGAGCGCCGCCATATCCGGCACGGGTACCGAGAGCCGCAGATCCCAACGTTTGGGCACCTGCCGCGCCACGATTGTCACCGGGTGAACCCCGCCTAAAAATGTGGCGACGGTTTCGGGCGGGTTCACGGTTGCCGACAGCCCGATGCGCTGCACCGGCCGCTCCACCAGCTGATCGAGCCTCTCCAGGGACACTGCCAGATGCGCCCCGCGCTTAGTTCCCGCCAGGGCGTGCACCTCGTCCACAATTACAGTTGTCACGCCGGTGAGTGTCGAACGTGCCGCAGAGGTCAGCATAAGGTAGAGCGATTCGGGGGTGGTCAGCAGAATATCGGGCGGGTTGCTGATAAGCTGCCGCCTCTCACGCGCCGGGGTGTCACCGCTCCGAATACCCACGGTAATATCGGGTGGGGTTCGCCCGGATTCCTTCGCCGTATGCGCAATCCCCGCAAGCGGCGCGCGCAGGTTGCGCTCCACATCCGCCCCGAGAGCTTTCAGGGGCGAAACATACAGGATGCGCGTACCGCCCGCACGCTGTTTCTTGGTCTTTTGTGTTTTTCGAGCGTCCCCGTTTTTCCGTGCCTGAGTCGATGTCGTGAGCTCGCGCTGGTCCGGTTCTGTGCTTTTGTCGCGGTAGAGCGCATCGAGTGCCCACAGGAAAGCGGCAAGGGTTTTGCCGGAGCCCGTGGGGGCGATAATAAGCGCGTTTTCGCCCTTGCTGATACTCTCCCAGGCGCCTTCCTGCGCGGCGGTCGGGGTGCCAAAAGCGTTGCGGAACCATTGCTGAGTGGCGGGAGAGAAAGGTTCTAGAGCGTCGGGCATGGTCCTATTATCCCGTATATGTTCCGGATTCTCCTTGAAAGTTTTTTGAGCGTGGCACATATTACAGGGGCAATTGTGCGCGAATACAAGACTTTTCCGTGTGATGGGGCCATAATAATTGAATATGTACATTACGTACATCATAAAATTTTACACGTAAAGTAATTTATTTCACTGAAAGGACACAGGTATGACCCGCTTGACCGAAGACCAGATCACCGCTCTCTTTCGCGAACCTCGCACTGTGAGCGCATTCACCGATCAGCCCGTCACCGACGAACAGCTAAAGAAGATCCAGGAGATCGCCTACCTGGGACCTACTGCCTTCAACAGCCAGCCCCTGCGCATTACCTGGGTGAAGACCCCCGAAGCTCGCGAGCGCCTTGTCAAGCACATGATGGACGGAAATAAGGAGAAGACCCTCAAGGCTCCTGTAACCGCTGTGCTGGCCTTCGATAAAAACTGGCAGAAACGCTTTGGGGAATTCGCACCCCAGGCCGCTGCCTTTGAATCCTACTACGAGGCTGAAGAGGCACGTATTCCCGCGGGCGCGCTGAGCTCTGCACTTCAGGCTGGCTACTTCCTGACCGCCGTGCGCGCTCTTGGCCTGGATGCGGGCCCCATGACTGGCGCGGATTTCGATGGTATCGCCGCTGAATTCTTTGAAGGTACCGACCAGCAGCCCTTCCTCGTCGTAAACCTGGGTTATGGTGTGGATCCCGAGTATCCGCGCGGTACCCGTTTTGAGTTTGATGACGTAACCCGCAGCATCTAAAAGCTGTGTTTCGCGCTCGCTGAGCCGCCGAGGTGCGCCTTCGGTCCCCAGCGAGAGTAAACCGCAGGAATCCGGTAGCTGTGTACATGTGTTCGGAGACCTGCGTATATGTGATGTACCGGTGGCTGCCGTATCTGATGATGCGGCAGCCACCGGTTTTTGCTGGGCTCTGAGGGAATGGGGAACTGCTGCGGCGTGAATTCTGGGGGTAGCTTTATGGTGCGAACCGGTGCATGATGAGATGAACAGCACGGTAGCCTTGCGGGGGGGGGGTAATAGAATCATCGCGCAAGAGAACCCGACGTTATAGACGTTCTCCTTTCAGCGGGTGGTCTATGTCATAGATAGGTAAGAAATATTTCCGTATCAGGGTGATGAGGTGGAAAACTTAGGTAAACCTCGTGTATAAATAAAGCATTGTGTAGATGCTGAAGAGGCGGTTCCTGTATAAGGAACCGCCTCTTGCTGTTATCGCTTCTTCTCGAAACGATTTATTCGTGTGCTGATTGGTTACGAACCGAACTGTCCCACGGACAGCTGCTGAGCCTTGCCGGTGCACGCCTCAGAGGAAGCAGAGATCGTAGTCCAGTTGCCGTCACCGGGAACCTGAACTAAGAATCCGTGTGCCATCGTCGGTGAACAGTTCTTACCCAGCGGACCAGCGTTGACCGAGGTCACTGGGGCGTTTGTAGATTCACCTGTGTGCAGAAGCGTGCCGGTGGGGTTCGTCGAACCTGCCGCCGGGCGTGCCGGTGAGCCAATCTGACTGAAATTAGAATCTGCGTAGACAACCGTCGGGTTACCCTTGAGCACACAGGGCTCCTCAGAAACGTTCGTGAACGTCAGAATGAATTTCCGGGCACCGGGTGTGCCCTTATCTTCGGAAACAGAAACCGAGAGATCGGTGATCTGGCAGGCTGACGCTAGGAGTGAACCTGAAGAACCGGTTGCTGAACGCCCTGGCTGTTTAGCTTCTGGGCTGGAGGATTCTTCGGTGCCATTATCTCCATCGTTATTCGATGAAGAGCCATCCGCATCTTTGCTTTCCTCGCCGGATGAACTCTTTTTATTGTGAGAGTCCTTAGAATTGGAGTCTTTTTTCTTGGGTTTAGCTCCATCTTCGGAACGTTCATCGTTTGAGCGAGAGTCGTTATTATCTGTGGGGTTATCCTCAGGGCTTTGAGAACTATCCCCGCCCGCAGTACTGATAGAACCGGGGGACACAGAATGCGCCGGGTCGGAAGCACGGGTAATTTTACCCTGAGCAACGCTGGCGGATGCGCTCGGTGAAGCGTCAGTCTGCGCAGAATGATCGGCATCGGAAACGCCGCAACCTGCCAGCGTAAGGGCGCAAAGAAGTGCGGTTGCGGAGTAGAGTATCTTAGCCGAACTCGTCATATTACATCGCCGCCTGCAATTGTATAGAGGCGCCATCCATGCCGGGTGCATATTCCACCTGGCAGCAGAGGCGCGAGTATTCGTTAGCTACGTCGTCTACCATGTCGAGGAGATCCTCCTCAGCGTCGGTACGATCGCCTGAAGCCGCGTAGTGTTCTGGATCAATAAAGGTATGGCACGTGGCACAAGATGCGTTGCCACCGCATGTTGCGAGCACGGGAAACCCGTTCGCCTGTACAGCTTCTAATAGAGTCTGGTGATCCTCCCATTCGATCTCTCGGCTGTCACCGTCTTCTCCGGTTACATTGATCTTCACGCTCACGCGCGTTTCCTCCTCACATTGTGTAGATGCACCTCTATTGTAAACTCAGAGCTTACCCCGTAAAACTTTGCGACGGGGGTATGACAGAGGTGTACCCGCGAGAAGAGTACCAAGGTTAACCATATGATGCAGTGGTGCTGTACACAGCGTATCTGTGACCCGTGCACCCTAGTGAACGAGTCGAAAATGGTGAATGAGAGTACCCTTGTTCTGGAGGTTATTCCTCGAAATCTTCCTCTGTTTCCAGGGCATGCACGATACCGCGACAGGTATCTTTGGGATTTGCGTATCGCAGGTCCACACCAAAAATCTCACGGATCTGACGAGCCGAATTCAGATGCCAACGTTGGCTGTCGGAGGGGGTCACAGATGTGGTAGCTTTCATACCCGGTGCCAATTTTTCGTGACGAATATCGTAGTGCTTGCCACCCATCGTAATCGTAAAACCGTGACTTTCCAGAAGATTCTTAAAAGCGTGAATATCGTGCGGAATCTTAACGCCGCGCTGCGACTTGGTGCCGCGCATCCTGGGCTGCGATTCGAAGGGGTTGCGTGTTTTCACCACACCCTTGCGCACGCTGACAATCTTATGGTTGGTGTTTGAGAACTCTACCGAATAGCCGTGCAGGGAGTATACGGTACGGTTTGTACCCGGAATTGGGCGGCGATCATTCGCCTCTTCGAGGATGCGCTCCACAAGTTCTGCTGTGAGTCCCAGGGCGCTCAGCTGTTTCTCGGCATCAGGGGTGAGCTCATAGTGTCCGCTGGGGGCGCTGAGCGTAGAGCCATCAAAAGGATGTACCGAGATAACCTCGGAGGTATTCGCGTTCAGAACGGCGGTGTACCCGAGGCGCCGGTTTGAATAATGCTGAACCTCACGTCCGAAACGGTTTTCCTCGGCAGATTCGTCGCGGCGTTCGCTGTCCGGGGCCGTAATGAGCTCAAGGACGAGTGCGTACCCCAGGTTGTTGCGCATCATATGATCGATGACACCCGGCAGTACCGGGTAGATGCGGTCGCCCGGCGGAACATCGCCATAGAAATCATTCTCAATCTGTTCGGCAATGCGTTGGTTCTCGTGCGGAACCTCAAGCAGGGGAATAAGCTGCTGACCTGAGGGTTTAATTGTGGGCTTGACCGCCGCAGGCTTGGGTGCGTTGCGATAGGCGGTCACCAGCGCCTCGTTTTGGGCAATAAATTCTGAGGCAAGAAGCGGCATGATGGTGAAATAAAGCTCCGCAGCCTCCGGGGAGATTTTGCGCCGCGCATCCAGCAGACTTTCACCCTTGGGGTTCTGTATAGTCCAGCTGCCCTCCTGCTCGGTGTATTCGTATCGCGCTAGGTGGGAGAGCTCCTGCAGACGGGCATAAAGCTCGACGGGAATGTCTATTTTCTTGTTCATAAGGTGCTTTCCTCCTAACCCCTATGAGGCTGTGGCGTTTGATTCTAGAGAATTTTCTGGTGTATCTTCAGCACCGTTGGCATCGGTATCTGTGACGGATTGTCGAATACTCATGACGATGCGGTTATCGGGCGATATCGTAACCTGTATACCGCTTCCGTGATATTCGCGCGTCCAATCGAGGTTTACCCGTACCTTTTCGGGGGAACTGATGGCGGAGACCATCGCATCGAAGGCTTCGCCGCCATGGATTTTAAGATAATTCTGCGCACCGGAGGTGAAATCGCAGGCGGTAATATCGGGGACGCCAAGAAGCTCGCGAGCGGCTTCGGGGCTGTATTCTGTGCCGCTTCGTCCATCAAAATCATCAAACTCGTCAAGGGCAGTGATAACGGTCATAGACGCGGTATTGACATCGACTCGGTAATCGTTGTGGCGGAACCGAATAATCCAACCGTTAATGCGTTCGGCGCGGCCCAGTGTGATAACTTCGCGGATAGTCACCAGATCGATATTGTCTTTTTTGAAGGTGTCTAACCGTCCCGGATCTACACGATAGTTGGCGGTGCGTTCGGCCTTGGTGATGGGGTCATTCAAAGAGGGTTGTGCGGTCTTCTGCGTGTGTCCGTATACCTGTTCGGGATGATGCGCACCGGATGCCGAACTCTGTGAAGCCGCTGGCTTTGGTGCTTGCGAAGAAGCTGTCTCGGGTTGTGGGGTTGTATTCTCTGCCGAGGACTGTGCTGCTTGGTTTGTGCGCAGTTGCTGCAGGTATTCTTCAATGCGCGGAGGAGTATAGGTGAGCGTGCTCTTCTTCTTGAACATCGCGGGAGAAGGCATTCCGGCGATGCCGGGCGTGGGAACTTGCGGCTGTTCATGGGAAGGTACCGGCTGGGCCTGCTTTAGGGGAGTGGGCACCGTAGGAACGGGTATAGGGCCAGTCTGGGTCGTATCTGCGCTATCATCACTCGTAGGTGCCTCCATCATGTCGGCGGGAGCATCCACCGCGGCGCTAATCGTGGTTTCGGGAACTAGCGGCAGAGAACCGGTGACAACCTCGTCTGCCTGAGCTGCACTAACATCTTCGTGCTCTTGAGTTGAGAAAGAAACAATATCGTCGGCGTTTTCAATACGGTGTCGAAAATTCTTATACAGTATCTCGGATGCAGCACTGAACAGCTTCTCGACGGATGCAGATTCGGTGGGTGCACAAGGACACAGAAGCTCGGTCTGATCTTCGTTATAGACTGCCCAGTGAGCGCATCGGTGATTTGCCGGATAGTATGTAATATCTTTTAGCTGAGCAATATCTATGAGGGAACCCACTAGGGATTGCGGTATCATGAGCTGAACCATGATGTTGACGCTCCTTCGCTGTTGAAATACTTTCCCTGGAAAATTGGGGTGTATCCAGATTACCGGTATTTTTGAAGCCTGTCTTGGGACGACGGTGTTTTTAATCCCCTAGCAGATAAAAGCGGTGTTAGAGCTTGTGGCACACCGGAAACTGAGGGGCAGGCTAAGTATTTACGCGATGCGTCTGGTTGTACTGATCATATGGATAGCCGAAATTTCATAGGCTGATTTTGCGCTGAAACCCCCAATAGTCACTGCTTCTGAAGGCATGGGTATAGCGCCTGAGGCGAAGCTGCTTGTAGATGTGAATGCCTGCATGTTATGACTCAGAAGGATCGGATCGTGGTTCTCTATACTCATCAATTATACGCTATTCAATAGTTGTTTTAGGGTATAGAAACGGCGAAATCCCCGGCGATTACTCGCCGAGGACTTTCAAACTGCCACATCTGCAGGCTTTGATAGACAGCAAAAAAGCCCTTCCTTGAAAGGAAAGGCTTCGTTCGTACGCCTGAAGGGATTCGAACCCCCAACCTTCTGATCCGTAGTCAGACGCTCTATCCGTTGAGCTACAGGCGCATGCTCCTCGCGACCGGGCTTATAACCACCCGTCGCAGCAACAAACAATACTATACGGGCACCCTTGATAGTGCGCAAGTCGAAAAAGAGTGTTAGTTCTAACAAAAACCCTCAACTATTACTCACAAAGTTCTTAAAAACGGCATAAAAACCGCGTAATTTCAATGTTTTTGCGGGGTGAGAAAATTTTTCAAAAAATTTTGGAATTCGTGGGAAAGCTCGGGATTATTCGGTGAAGCTGCGCCGCATCCACAGGCAAACCAACTTAAGGACAAGAGCGCTGCAGTGGGTCAAATATAAAATACTCGACTCATCAGCTAAATGCGCTATTCTAGATGAACACGAGGATGTGGAAAATTCCACGGGCGTGTATTTAAGGAAGCTACACGCCCTCGTTAGTTTAAAACATCCTCACAACACACTGCCTGCCGTGCCAGTGAGGTGCCCGGCAATTCTCAAGACTCAAAGGGGAAATAGGTCAATGACTGACATCTCAACCGGTACTCTTTCTGCAGAACTTGAAAAGAGCCTGCAGAACGCTCCCACAACCCACCCCGAGCTCTTAGCCTGGGTGCGCGATGTTGCAGCACTCACCGAGCCCGACCGTATCTACTGGGTTGATGGTTCCGAAGAGGAATACAACCGACTCGCCCAAGAACTGGTCGATGCAGGTACCTTCGTACGGCTAAGCGACCATGAGTTCCCCAACTCGTATGCAGCGTTCTCTGACCCCGACGACGTGGCACGTGTGGAAGAGCGCACCTTTATCTGCTCACAGACCGAAGAAGGTGCTGGCCCCACCAACAACTGGCGTGACCCCGTGGAGATGAAGCAGACTCTCACCGGCCTTTTCAAAGGTTCGATGCGCGGGCGCACCATGTACGTCATTCCTTTCGTCATGGGCTCTTTGAAAGCAAAGAACCCCAAGATGGCGGTCGAAATTACCGACTCCGCCTATGTGGTGTGCTCAATGCGCATTATGGCAACTATCGGCAAGGATGTGCTCGCGAAACTGGACGAAACCCAGAGCTTCTTCGTGAAGGCGCTTCACTCCGTAGGCGCCCCGCTTGAGCCCGGGCAGGCAGATGTGCCCTGGCCCTGCAACCCCGAGAAATACATTGTGCAGTTCCCCGAGACCCGCGAAATCTGGTCCTTCGGGTCGGGCTATGGCGGCAACGCGCTGCTGGGCAAGAAATGCTATGCACTGCGTATCGCCTCGGTTATCGGTCATGATGAGGGCTGGATGGCTGAGCACATGCTCATCCTCAAGGTCACCAACCCTGAGGGCATTACCCGCTACATCTCCGCCGCATTCCCCTCTGCCTGCGGTAAAACCAACTTTGCGATGATGGATCCCACCATTGATGGGTGGAAGGCCGAAATGGTCGGCGACGATATCGCGTGGATCGAATTTGACGAGAACCACCAGGCTCGCGTCGTTAACCCTGAGGCGGGTCTTTTCGGCGTGGCGCCCGGCACCGGTTACTCCACTAACCCCAACGCCATGAAGGCAATCTCTAAGGGCAATACTATCTTCACCAACGTGGCGCTCACTGATGACGGCTCCGTATGGTGGGAAGGTAAGACCGACGAGGCACCCGCGCACCTGACCGACTGGACCGGCAAGGACTGGACTCCTGAATCGGGGCGTCCCGCAGCGCACCCCAACTCGCGTTTCTGCACCCCCGCATCCCAGGTGGATATGCTCGCCCCCGAGTACTACGATCCCGAGGGCGTGCCGCTGAGCGCCATCGTGCTGGGCGGTCGCCGCAAGACTACCGTGCCGTTGGTCTCCGAGTCAGACAGCTGGGAGCAGGGCGTATTCCGTGCGGTCACCCTTTCCTCTGAGACCACAGCAGCCGCAAAGGGTGCCGTCGGCGTGGTTCGACGTGACCCCATGGCAATGCTTCCCTTCATCGGGTACAACGCGGGCGACTACTTCCAGCACTGGATCGACCTGGGCAAGAAGCACGGTGCCGAGAACATGCCGAAGGTCTACTACGTGAACTGGTTCCGCCGCACCCCCGACGGTGGCTTCGCATGGCCCGGCTTTGGTGAAAACTCCCGCGTGGTCAAGTGGATCTTCGACCGCCTCGACGGCAAGGGCGGCGGCACGCAGACTTTCCTGGGCACCGTACCCACGAAGGAAGATCTCGACCTAACCGGTCTGAGCATCAGCGATGAAGAACTTAACGCAGCACTCGCCGTTTCAAAGGATGAATGGGTGGCCGAGCTGCCCGGCATTGACGAATGGTTAGCGAAGTTCGGCGATAAGCTCCCCGCAGAGGTCAAAGCTGAGCGTGACGCCTTGGCAAAGTCTCTTGAAGACTAAGGAACATTCGACAATATGACATCACGGTGGGGTGGGATGCGCTGACAATGCGTATCCCACCCCACCGTTTGTGAAAGCCTGCTCTTACATTGTTGTAAAGCGCATCCCACCGATTGGGTGTGCAGCGCGTACAGTATGATATAGCATACTCAGGCGTGTGGGATGGTGCACACTTTATGCAGAAAAGGTGTAAATATCCACCAATGCCTTAAAATATTGCTACACAGACTCCGCATTTTGTGTGCAGTAAAGCCATACCTAATTTTCGTGCGGGTGGTACGAAGACTAGAATTTTCCGGTAGAACGGACAAGCCCTATATTATTTAGCCCTCAATAAACTGTTGAAAGGAGATACGAAGCATGCGCCTGACGGCTTTTTCAGACGTATCACTACGTATTATGATGCTTCTTTCTTCCTTGCAGGAAGGGGAAAAACTCTCGACTCAGAGGATCTCGGAGGGAGTCGGAACCCCTTATAATCACGTCGCAAAATCTGTGGCGTTCCTCGTCAATCAAGGGTTGCTTGAATCTACCCGTGGGCGATCCGGTGGCGTCCTGCTGTCGGAGACGGGGCGCAAAGCGACCGTGGGGCAGGTACTTCGTAGTACCGAGGGTGATATTCCTATGATTGAATGCGAAGATGAAAACGGCAACTGTCCCCTAGATAGTTTTTGTCGTCTGCGAACGGTTTTAGCCCGCGCTCGTGAAGCTTTCTATGCTTCTGTTGATGATGTTGTTATCTCTGAACTTCCCGCCGGAGCGCGGCCTGCTGGGCCCGTTTTTGTGGAACTGGGGTTGGGGCCGCTCGTGCACGAGCCTACGGAACGAGAGCTGCCGCCCGTACCTCCCCGGCCTGCAGTAGCATCGCATTAAAGATTAAAGTCTCAGGGTGACAAATGTTTGTTGCTCAGAGAGTAGATACACTATGCGAGAGAAAGTAGCGGATAAACCGTGAAAGCGTGGAGTTTTCTCTTTTGATAGCTTGCCTCTGTCAAGGGTTGGCACCGTAAGAATATACATTGACCGTATGTGCCCGGTGTCCGTTTAAGAGGGCAGGTATGTGACCTGAGTCCGCCTCCGTAAGAGGGGCAGGTGACTGGTATGCAAGTTTATACGTTGTAGAACAACACTGCTGTTCACCCTGCGTGAAACCTAGCGTCAAGGTACAAAATTATTTTTATTCACATCACGGTATATCGCGGTGAAAATAATCATATAAACACTACTATGCAAAACACACTATCTGATACAAAGGCATTCTAAATATTTCACGCCGCAAGAAAACACTATCTTAGCAAACAATAAAAGGTGATAACCTAAAAAGGTTTACAAGCAAAATATCACTAAAATCTAAGAAAGAAAGGCGCACATCCCTCATGCTTTCCGAAAAATCACGCCCGGTTATCGAGGCAACCCTGCCGATTGTCGCAGAGCGTATCGGGCACATTACACCAGACTTCTACGAGCGTATGTTCGCCGCCCGTCCCGACCTGATGGACGGGCTCTTCTCTCGGTCGTCTCAGCTCGAAGGCACCCAACCGAAGGCGCTTGCTGGGTCCATCGCGGTCTTCGCTTCCTACATTATGGAGCACCCCGATTCCTACCCTGACGAGGTGCTTTCCCGTGTGGCGCATAAGCACGCGTCCTTAGGGCTTCAAGAGAATGAATACCCGACCGTCTACAAGTATCTTTTTGAGGCGATTGCCGCAGACCTGGGCGAAGCAGCAACTGAAGAGGTCGTGGATGCCTGGAGCGAAGTGTACTGGCTCATGGCGAACGCCCTGATCAAGATCGAAAAGGGACTCTATGCATCCCAGGCAAATAATGTTACCCACGCGCCCTTCAAAGTTGTTGATCGCCAAGAAACCGGCGATAACGTGGTCGTGCTGACCTTTGAACCTGCCGATAACACCCCTATGACTGAGGCGAAAGCAGGCCAGTACATTTCCATTATTACGAAGGCACGTGATGGTCTGCGCCAGCCCCGCCAATACACCCTGCTTCCGTCCGATAAAAACCAGCGTCGTATCGGAGTGAAGCTCGATCCGAACGGCGAAATGACTTCGATCATTCACGGGCTCAAGATTGGCGATGTCGTCGAGATTTCCAACCCTTACGGTGACCTCACCCTGGAGGGCTTCGGCTCTGCGGATGCACCCCTCTACCTTTTCTCAGCGGGTATCGGCGTAACCCCTATGATTAGCTTCCTCAATGAGCTGATTGAGTCCGGTTCTCAGCGTCAGGTAACCGTGGTTCACGCTGACCGTCGCCTTGATACATGGCCGCTGCGTGAGGAAATGACCGAGCTGATCGAAAAACTTCCTCACGGTAAGCTCATCTCGTTCATAGAAGACGAAGAAACTGGCGATTACCGTGGCCGTGTGGACATCGCAAAGCTGGGCGTACCTGCGGAGGCAAACGTATACCTGTGCGGTCCGCTGCCGTTCATGAAGGGCGTGCGTTCCGCTCTCGTGGATGCAGATGTACCGGCGCAGAATATCAATTATGAGATCTTTGGACCGGATCAGTGGATGCTGCGCTCGTAAAGGCTACTTTGGCGTAGCCTGTGCTGGGGTATTTAGAGGCGGCTGGGTGAGCTGATAGTCGCCTTCTTCAAGATGCCTCTGCGCAACTCCGTCTCTCGGCGCTAGGGGCGCCTCGTTCCTCTTTTATTGCGCATCTGCATCCTGAAGAAGGCTCTTGGAGATGAAGCCGCTCAGGAGACCCATCTGACGTTGCATCGAATATCCCATACTCGTAGGGAGAGGTAAGGATATTGGGGGCTTTGAGCCCCCAATATCCTTATTTAAGTATTTTTAATAGCCAAAGGTAAACTAAAGAAGCCCCCGTCGCGGCTACACCCCACGGAACACTTCTGACCTAATCAGCCGTGGAGGGTCGTAGTTCCGAAAGGGGGTGAGACGGAATGCCGAAAAAAGGTAAAAGCAAAATCGCTTTGGCGGCTGCGCGAATTATCAAAGCCCTCGCGCAACTCGTCAAAGCGATTGCTGACCTAATCGACGTCATCGGCTAAGCCGATGTGACGTTTCAGCGGGTTCCCCTAGCTTCGCGGTTTAGGGGTGCCCGCTATCTAACATTATACCTAAATATCAGTGGGTATATCCCTGTTAAAACTACAAAGCCCTCGCGCTGGCGTTCACGCCCGGCACGCCTACCGGGGCGAAGCGGCTCAAATGCGCTCGTGCCAGGGCTGTAAGGCGATCGTATAACCCAGCATCAATAATGCATAGAAGAAGGGCGGATACCGATAACAATCGGCATCCGCCCAAAATAATGTGAGCTCAAAGAACTACTGGCGCACCAGAGCCAGAATCTCGTCGCGCACGCGCTCCATCGTGGGGATATCCGGTGCTTCAAGGTTCAGACGCAGGAACGGCTCAGTATTGGAAGGCCGCAGATTTGCCCACCAGCCTTCTTCGGTGTTGGTGAAGGTGGTACCGTCGGAGTCTTCGACCTTGACAGGCGCGCCAGCGTAGTGCGCGCGTACACGGTCTACCGCGGCTGCCTTGTCCTCAATCTCGGAGTTGATCTCGCCGGATGCGACATAGGGGGAGTAGCTGGCGCTGATATCGGAGAGCGCCTGGTTACCGCCGCCGAGGGCCGCGAGCACGTGCATCGCGGCGAGCATACCGGTGTCTGCGTTGAAGAAGTCCTTGAAATAGTAGTGCGCGGAGTGCTCACCGCCGAAAATACCGGATTCTTCAGCCATGACTGCCTTGATGAAGGAGTGACCCACACGGGTTTTCACGGCGCGTCCACCGAGCTTTTCGACGAGCTCGGGTACGGCCTTGGACGTGATGAGGTTATAGATAATAACCGGCTGTTCGTTGCCTTCCGCCTTAGCGCGCGCGATTTCACGCTCTGCCACGAGCGCGGTAATGGCGGAAGGGGTGACCGCGTTGCCCTTCTCATCAATCACGAAGCAACGGTCGGCATCGCCGTCGAAGGCAAGACCGATGTCTGCGCCGTGCTCAACAACCGCCTTCTGCAGATCGACAAGGTTGGCGGGTTCAAGCGGGTTAGCCGGGTGGTTCGGGAATGTGCCGTCAAGCTCAAAGTAGAGAGGCACGATCTCAAGTGGAAGCGTGGGCAGAAGAGCATCCCCCAAGACGGCGGGTGTGGTCTTACCGCCCATGCCGTTACCCGCATCCACAACAACCTTGAGGGGGCGAATATTGGAGAGGTCTACGAGCTTACGCAAGTACTCGGCGTAGGCTTTGAGAACGTCCTTTTCGGTGACGACGCCGGGATTCTCAACGGTAGGAATAGAGCCTTCGTCAAGGTACTTCTGAGCAAGATCACGAATATCGAAAAGACCGGTTTCGGAGGATACAGGAACCGCCCCGGCCTTAGCCATTTTCATGCCGTTGTATTCGGCGGGGTTGTGGCTTGCGGTGAAAGTAACGCCTGCCGCATTCTCAATACCGCATGCAAAGTAGAGCACATCGGTTGAAATGAGACCGATTTTTTGGACGTTTGCGCCGCGTGCGGTGGCACCTTCAGCGAATGCATCCATGAATTCGGGGGAGGAGGGGCGCATGTCACCGCCCACCAAAACGGTCTGACCAGCCAGACCGAGCACATCAACAAAAGCGGCGCCGGTTGCACGCACAGTTTCGTGGGTAATAGTTTCGCCGACGATACCGCGAACGTCGTACGCCTTAAATGAGTCTTTGAGGTTAATAGTAGTCACTCATTTATTTTAGCGGGTATATCTTCGAAATGTACCTCTATAATTGGTGGGAGTATCCAGAGAATTCCCTGAATTTTATGGGTTTTATATCACGTATACCGTAGTTTTGGTGATGTTGCGTGTAAAAGTTCCTAGAAAGGCCAAGGCAACATGGGCGAAATTTTTCCGCTGAAAAATAAGATTCAGAATTATGCGTGGGGTTCGCACGAAGTTCTGGGTCGCATGCGCGGTGTGCCCGTACCCACGGAAAAGCCGGAGGCTGAGGTTTGGGTGGGGGCGCATCCTGCGGCTCCGTCTGAGGCCACGGTCGATGGATCTGTGTCGCCGTTGAACGAGCTGGTGGCGGCGCATCCGGACCGTTTTTTGCGCCCTGACCGCGCGAGCGACTGGTTCCCGTTCCTGTTTAAGATTTTGGCTATTGATGCTCCGCTGTCGATTCAGGTTCACCCTACACCGCAGCAGGCCGTCGCCGGATTCGAGGATGAGCAGGCGCGCGGGATCCCGGCTGATGCACCGCATCGTAACTATAAAGACCGGTACTCTAAACCTGAGAACGTAATCGCCTTAACCCCCATGAAGGTACTGACGGGCGTGCGCCCGCAGGGCGAGCTGCGGGAGCTGGCTGAAGCTTTTGGCGCCGATTGGCTAAGCTCTCGCGTGCAGCTAAGCCCGAAGCAACTGCTGACCGAGATCATTCGTCTTCCGCAGGATGCTGCTGAACGCGCCATAGCGGGTTTGATAAATGCGGCGCAAAAGCTGATGACACAGGATGGTGTCTCTGTAACGGTGTCGGATGCCGCCGACCTGGTGAACCTGGTGGCGCAGAAGTATCCGGGTGATCAGGGGCTACTCGTCGCGTTTGTGATGAACCTGATGAATCTTGCGCCGGGGGACTCTGCTTTTACCCCGGATGGCCGGGTGCATGCATATGTTTCTGGCACGGCGATTGAGCTCATGAATCCCTCAGATAATGTGCTGCGCGCAGGTCTTACCCCAAAGCATATTGATGCGGAAGAACTTATTAAGGTGCTCGGCGAGCATCAGGATGCGCCGGTACTACAGCGCCCGGAGGCGAACGGCTTGGGCGTGGAACAATACGCCATGTGGGATGAACGCATGAGCGTGCAGCATATACGGGTGCTCGCTGACGAAGCAGTTGAATACACCTTTGAAGGCACTTCTGCCGCGCTGGTGGTGGATGGCTCGGTCACGATTTCTACGGGCGAACAGAACATAACGCTGTGCGGCATCGAGTCGGTGCTGCATGCTGGGGATTCTACTTCCGTTACCATCACGGGGGAGGGCGAACTGTATATCGCCCGGTATGTGTAGCGTGTTTATTGTGTGGGGAATATTGAGAGCAAGTTTGTGAGTGTTTACTGTAAGACTTATATCTTAAGAAAGGAGTAGTGCTATGCGGCCTTCGTTAGCTTTTGAAACACATCGGCATGCTATACGCGAGATTGTGAAAAAATATCCTACGGTAAATCCCCGTGTTTTTGGCTCTGTTCTACATGGTACCGACCATGAGGAGAGCGATCTTGATGTCCTCGTGGATGCTCTGCCTGGAGCTACTCTTCTAGATCTCGGAGATCTGGAAGCAGATTTGGTGCAGGCACTTGGAACCCGAGTAGAAGTTCTCACTCCCCAAGATTTGCCCCATAAATTCCGTGAACGCGTACTTGCTGAGGCTCAGCCGGTGTAATGATGAGCAAAAATCGTCTTTCTGATTACATAGAGCACATACAACAGGCAGCCGGTGATGCATATTCTTTTACGGAAAATATGACTCATCAAGAGTTTTTAAAAGACAAAAAGACTCAACAGGCAGTTATCCTAAATCTTATTATTATCGGCGAAGCTGCAACAAAAATCATGGATAATTACGAAGACTACGCCCGTACGACTCCTGAGGTTCCGTGGCGCAGCATGCGAAATATGAGGAACCGGTTGGCTCATGGGTACTTTGATATAAACCTCGATATCGTGTGGGATACTGTAAAAAAATGGTTACCTTCTCTGCTGGAACAAGAGTTTTAGGTTCATGGAACTAAAATATTAAGAATATAATTTTTAGATATATTCTTTCGTGCCTCGGTGCACCTTCAGATGTAACATATAAATATTTCAGAGATGCCGGAATGGAATATCCGACAAAACCCTGACATAAATTACCCAACCACAACCTCCGACGACGAAAGACAGCACCGATGGCACGTAAAATCTTCCTCTTAGCCGGTGCGGCGGGTGCAGGTAAGAGCACCTGGATCGCCGCGCATCCCGAACTTGCAGACCTCACGCATTCTTGGGATGCCGAGCGCCGCAAATGCGGATATATCACCTACACACTCGATAATCAGCCCGCACTAGCCCTATCACAAAACACCAGCGCCGAATCGAAGGCTATCCGCCGGGTGAACGACTGTGTGGAAGAGAATATGCGGCACGGCAACACCGTATTTATCGACAATATGAACGTGCTGCTGCGCAACATGAAAACCTTCCTCGAATTTGCGCGCAAATACTGCTACACCGCATACCTTGTCGATTTTCAGGGCGAACTCACCCTCGACGAGCTGTATACGCGCAACAGAACCCGCGAATATACCAAGCGCGTACCCGAAGAGGTTATCGAGACCGCCTACAACAACCACCGCGAGCTGCGCGAGAACTGGCGCAGCATCCTCAAAAACTACCGGGATGTGGTCGCCGGGTACATCGCCCCCGACCAGGTTTTTACCGAACTCTTCACCCAGGTGCGCGTGCTCGATAACTACCATAAAGTAGTCGTGGTCGGCGATATTCAGGGCATGGGTGGTGAACTCGAAAAACTTATTGACACTCTCTCACCCGAAACCGGACTGAGCGATGAAAACATCTGCTGGATATTCGCGGGTGACCTCTTCGATCGCGGACAGAACCCCGAAAAAGTCTTTGACATCCTTGAACCCGCCCTTGGCACCCTGCCCAACGTGCACCTGGTGATGGGCAACCACGAACGCTCCATCATGCACACTATTAGGGGCGTGCGCCGCTACCGTGACGCCCGCGAAACCCAGGATGCGCTTGCTGCCCACGGCGTGTACAACAGCCGAGTGATCGCCATGCTCAACACTGCCGTGAATATGATGCCCTTTACTCTTGGGCAGGAGCGTTATTTCGTGACCCACGCCGGGGTTGCACCGCAGCTCTTCGCGGATTCCCATCGCACGCTGGAAAGCGTAGGGGAGGGGTACCTCACGGGGCTGTATGCAGATGAAACGTTCTATTTGGGTTCTAATCCGTACTCGCAGGCGCGGGCGGGTAAAACCCAGTACGCAGGCTACGAAGACACGCTCAACGACCTCAGTCGGGCCGCCGGTATCACCCAAATTTACGGTCACCGCCCGGCGGCACTCGGTTCGGAAGGATATAGTAATCTCATTCCGTTAGAAAGCAGCGTCGAATTTACCGGTGGCGAGCTGAGTGCCGTGGTGTTCAGCTGCGAGGATAGCGCATCCGGTGCACCCGAAAAAGCCGTGTGGAAGCGCGAAATCGTGAAAATTCCATCGAGCTCCCTCGTCCCCGACCCTTACGCCTCTGGGAGTAGAGCGGTGGGCGCCTCGAAAAATACCGCAAACGGTGCCGCAGAACCTCTCAACGACGGGCATCGCCTGCTAGAGGAGATGCGCGCCAACCCCAACGTGAACGTGCGCGCCACCGAACCTGCCGGCGTGCTCGCGTGCAATTTCACGCGTAAAGCCTTCTACAAAGGCGCCTGGGATAAGACCACCGCCAAAGCGCGCGGGCTCTTTATCCACGCCGAAACCGGCAAAATTGTGGGGCGCGGGTACGAAAAATTCTTCAATATGGACGAGCCCGGGCATGAAAGCGAGGCACACGTTCGCAAACGCCTCGCCTACCCGGCCGTTGCACGCGCCAAAGAAAACGGATACCTAGCGATTATCACGGTCTTCGACGGCATGCTCACCGTCTACAGCAAGAGTGGGGTAACTGCCTACAGCCGCCACGCCGAAAGCATCCTGCGCGCCGCCCTCACCCAGGAAGAACGCGCCCGGCTTACTGAAGTGCTCACCCGCATGGATTCATCACTAACCGTTGAGGTGGTCGATCCGTTCCGCGACCCGCACATCGTGCCCTACGAACACGTCACGCTCTATCTGCTCGATATGATCGCAAACACCGCGCAGTTCAGGGTGAAACCGGCTCGCTTTGAAGACCTGTGGTTCTCCCCGAAAGCCTTCGCGCAGCCGCGCCCCACCGAAGACTACGGCTCCGTACGTATCTCTACGGTCGAAGAAATTCCCCTCAAAGACGACGCCGATTTCACCCGCCTGCTTCAGGATGCGCGTACAAGCGACGCTGAGGGCTGGGTTATCCGCGACTCTACGGGCTATATGGTTAAAATCAAGGCGCCCGGGTACTCCGCCACGAAACGCGCCCGCGCAATTCCCGCACTGGTGGACTACCTGCGCGAGCCATCCGAACAGCGCAGGGGCACCCAGGCCGACCGTGAGAAGCTGGAACGCAACGCCGAACGCCTGGGGCTGAACCTCAGCGACTATATCGTCTCCACCATTAGCAGGCACCGCGCATGGGATTTACCGCGGTTGGCACCGCATCTGAAAGACCTGCTGCACGGCGTTAACACGCACGGACGGCTGGACTAGCCCACAAGCTGAGGCGGCGCCCGCGAGAACGTGAGCGCCGCCTCAAGCATATTGCGCGGGTCTGCATAGCTATACGTGCGTTACAATTCCTAAACAAGCATTCGTGCCAGCAAACGTGCGAATACCGGGCTTACACGAGTAAAGGAATCACCGTGAAAATTATTCTGACCGTAACCGGAATCGATCACGAAGGCATTATCGCCGCCGTCACCACCAAGCTCACGGAACGCCATGTGAATGTGCTTGACGTTTCTCAAACCATTATGGGCGAGTACTTCACCATGATTATGCACTGCTCCTTTGACGACACCGAACAGAACCTCATCGACCTACAGGAGTCTATGACAGCCGTCGAACACGCCCAAAAGGTGCAAATCCGTATTCAAGCGGAAACCATCTTCAAAGCGATGCACAATATTTAAGGCGTGGGATAACCTTTATGATGAACGACCAAATACTCGAAACCATTCGCATGATCGAGGAAGAAAAACTCGATATCCGCACCGTCACCATGGGTATCTCGCTCCTAGACTGCGCCGACTCTGATGGCGATGTGGCACGCAGCAAAATCTACGACAAAATCACCTCCCGCGCTAAAAACCTGGTGAGCGTATGTGAAGGTATCGAAGTTGAACTGGGCATACCGATCGTAAATAAGCGCATTGCCGTAACCCCAATTTCCGTGGTAGCGGCGGCCAGCGGAGAAAGCGAATATCTTGAGTATGCTCGCACACTCGACGCCGCAGCAAAAGCCGTGGGCGTGAACTTTATCGGCGGATTCAGCGCGCTGATCGACAAAGGTGCTACCCCCTCAGATAACGTGCTCATGGATTCTATTCCCGCTGCGCTCGCTGAGACCGATGTCGTGTGTTCGTCGGTGAATATTGGTTCGTCCCGCGCTGGTATTAACATGAGCGGCGTTAAACGCATGGGCGAAATCATTCGTGAAACCGCTGACCTCACCGCAGATACCAACGGCTTCGGGTGCGCCAAACTTGTGGTCTTCGCCAACGCCGTGAGCGACAACCCCTTCATGGCGGGCGCTTTCCACGGAGTACAGGAGGCAGACACCACTATTTCGGTGGGCGTTTCCGGCCCCGGTGTGGTGCAGCGTGCCCTACAGCAAGTGCGTGGCGAGCGTTTTGATGCGTGCGCCGAGGCTATCAAACGCGCCGCTTTCAAGATTACCCGCGTGGGTCAGCTGGTCGGTCATTTAGCCGCCGAACGCTTGGGTGTGTACTTCAATATTGTGGATCTTTCACTGGCGCCTACCGCTGAGATCGGCGATTCAGTAGCGCATATCCTTGAAGAAATGGGTCTGGAAACTGTGGGAACTCACGGTACCGTGGCGGCGCTTGCTCTGCTCAACGATGCGGTCAAGAAGGGCGGGCTCATGGCCTGCTCGCATGTGGGCGGGCTCTCCGGCTCGTTTATTCCGATATCCGAGGATGCTGGCATGATCGATTCTGCCGCCGCCGGGCATATTACGCTCGATAAGCTGGAGGCGATGACCGCGATCTGCTCGGTCGGGCTGGATATGGTTGCGGTGCCGGGCGATACCTCCGCCGCGACGCTTGCCGCCATGATTGCCGATGAGGCTGCGATCGGCGTGATGAACCACAAGACTACCGCCGTGCGCGTGATTCCAGCCGTCGGCCTGGGCGTGGGCGATACCGTCGAGTTCGGCGGGTTGCTGGGGCGTGCCCCGATTATGCAGGTGCATACACCATCTTCGGAGGCGTTCATCGCCCGCTGCGGCAGGATACCCTCGCCGGTGCACGGGTTTAGGAACTAGGAGCATCTGCGGCTCCGTTCTTTCCGGTGCTAAAAAGAGCCTTGGTAGTGAATAAAGCGTTAGAAACTTCGCTTTTTCACCCCAAGGCTCTTGTTATGAGGGGGCGGGACGCGGCTAGCTAGTGCACAAACCTGCCCATAAACCCCTCAATGAGCAGGCGTGCATTCGCATTAGTACGCAGCCTGCCGAGCACAACCTCAAGCGCCTGCACATGTTCCAGGGTCTGCGCGGCACTCGTGCGTGCGGCGAACTCGGCGAGCGCATCCCGAGCATGCTCATTCATCAGGGCAGACCCGGAGTTTAGCTGCAGGGTGAGCACATCGCGCAGCACCGTCTGAATCTCCGTCATCGACCGCAGCAGCGTATCCGATTGGATGCGCTTCGCACGTCGTTTCTGCTCGTCCTCCAGCCGCCGCACCTGCGAGCGCAGGCTGGGGGAGATGCGCGCCCCTTCGGTGATGCCCAGGATCGCCAATAGTTCGGTGCGTTCCTTCTCGTCGCGTGCCGCGGCGGCTTCGGTGGCGTCCTGTTCCGCGAGCGTGATAAGTCTGTCCGCTGCCGCATACGCCGAAGAAATAGAACGAATGTTCATGATGAGAAGCGGCAGAGTTTCGCGCCGCTGCAGGGCTGCGGGGTCGTAAGCTAGGCGGGCGGCAACCTCGGCATCACCCTGCGCGAGTGTTGCCGCGTGGCGTGCCAGCGCATCCTCAATTCCGTCGGCAGCGAGCTTTGCGGCAACATCGGCGATAGCAGGAACCGGCAGCTGTACGGGGCGGCAGCGTGACCGAATCGTCACGAGCACATCGGTGGGGGAGGGAGCCGTCAGCAGCCAAATCGTGTGCGGCGGCGGTTCCTCGATAGCTTTCAAGAGCACGTTAGAGGTGCGCTCGGGCATGCGTTCGGTGTCTTCCATAAGGATCACGCGCCACCGCCCGACCGACGGCCTATCCTGCGCTTTCATCACAAGGTCGCGGGCATCGTCAATGCTAATGCTGACCGCCTCGGTGCGAAAATGGGTAAAGTCCGAGTGCGAACCGTTCAGCACGGTCACACAGCCCTTGCAGGTGCCGCATCCGCGATCGGCAGGATCGGGCTGTTCACACAGCAATGCCGCCGCGAAAATAAGGGCAGCTCGCCGATGCGGTGCCCCCGCCGCCCCGGTAAAAAGCCAGGCATGAGTGGGACGTTCGGCGGATGCATCGCGGCGTAGCTGGTCAAGCGTGCCCGCGGGTAGAATCAGCTCATCCCACAAGCTCATCGGGCGTCCTCCCCGAAACCATCGAGGGTAAGATTCTCATCGGTATCACCGTTATCGCGGTCTAGTTCTCGGGACTCCAAGAGCGGGCGAACAACCTCAAGCACCCGTTTGTGTACCGCATCCACACTTCCACAACCATCCACTACATAATGCGCACCGTCGGCATTCTGCCGCGCAATATCAGCAAAAGCGGTGTGCACGCAGGCTTTGAAATCAGGGCCTTCCGCCTCAATCCGATCTACGGTGCCGCGATCGCTCATGCGCTGGGACTCATCGGTGAGGGGAACATCCAGCAGAATTGTGGCGTGCGGTATCAGATCTTCGGTTGCCCAACGACTTAAATCCGTGATGGTATCTTTGCCCAAATTACGTCCAATACCCTGGTAGGCTGCGGAAGAATCGAGATAACGGTCGCTGAGTACTACCGTCCCGGCAGCGAGCGCGGGACGAATCTTCTGCGCCGCATGCGCCGCGCGGGATGCAGCAAAAATCAGCGCTTCGGCACGGGCATCGACTTTGTTGGAACCGTGTTTAAGAACGAGGTCCCGCAGAGCCTCGCCAAGGGGTGTTCCGCCCGGTTCTCGGGTAGCAATTACGGTGTAGCCTTGAGCCTCTAGAGCGGTTTGAAGCCGGGCAAGCTGGGTAGTTTTGCCCGCACCGTCACCGCCCTCGAAGACGATAAAAAGCCCGCGGCGATCGGGCGCTGAATCTGGCTGCGCGGGCGTACTCTGTGGCGTGTAGTGCAGGGAATCGTTCACCCTACTAAGGGTACCGTGCCTGCCGAACGTGATAAAGGAAGGTGAACGTTTTCACGGCGTTGCCGAGCCAGAACATGACTTTCTGCGGTGTTCGGCGTGCATGTGAGCCTTCGCTGTGCCACTCTTAAAAGCATGAGTGAAGAGAAGATGTCAGCAGAGACCTATGTGGTGAGCGGTGGTCGTCCCGCGCATGAGCATGATGCGCCGGTGAACCCACCGATTATTTTGTCCTCAACCTACCGTGGAGCCGGTACCGTTGATACCGTCTCCGATAAAGTGTATGCGCGGTTTGCCAACCCCACCTGGGAAGCTATGGAAGAGGTCGTCGCCGGGTTGGAAGGTGGCACACACGGTCTCTTATTCCCTTCGGGCATGGCAGCGATTGCCTCGATTCTGGATCTGGTACCGGTCGGGTCGGTTATTCTCATTCCTAAACATGCCTACATGGCCTCTATCACTATGAGTAAGGATTTGCAGAAACGCGGTATTGCTGAGGTCGTACGCATCGATCTGGAAGATACCGCTTCGGTGATCGCCGCCTTCGAAGATGCTGCTGCCCGCACCGGTGTAACACCCGAAACCGTGGATTATGCAGCCCCGAAGGTACTCGCCTGGCTGGAGAGCCCCACGAACCCCATGCTTGAGGTCGCCGACCTGCCCACTATTTGCGCTGCGGCGAAACGTCTGGGTGTGGTGACCGCTGTCGATAACACCTTCGCCACCCCGATTTTGCAGAAGCCTCTCTCCTTCGGTGCTGACGTGGTGGTTCACTCTGCGACCAAGTTCCTGGCAGGGCATTCGGATGTGCTTCTGGGCGTTACGGTCACCTCGAACGAGGACCTCTATCAGGCAATGCTGCACCATCGCATCACTAACGGGGCTATTCCCGGACCCGTGGAGGCGTGGCTCGGCTTACGCGGTCTGCGAACCCTGGCGCTTCGCGTGGAGCGTTCGGTACACAACGCGCAGAGGCTGGCTGAGCGCTTGATCGAGCATCCAGCGGTGGAAGAGGTACGGTACCCCGGTTTGCCGGGCAGTAATGGGCATGAGCTGGCTAAGAAACAGATGCACGGCGGGTTCGGTGCGGTGCTGTGTGTGGTCTTGCGTGCCAGTGATGAACAAACGCAGCGTGTGGTAGAGGCTTTGCGCGTGTGGACTCCTGCAACGAGCCTGGGTGGTGTAGAATCCCTGATTGAACGCCGTCGTCGGCACGGGAGTGAACCCGACTCCATTCCGCCGTCGCTGCTGCGTCTATCGGTCGGTATTGAGAATGTTGATGATCTCTACCAGGATTTGGTGACCGCCATCGAGCAGGTCATCCAGTAAGGAAAATATGACTGCTCCTCAGCTTTTGTTTTACGCCACCCTGATTATTGACGGGTTGCTTGCCCTCGTGGTGGCGTGGATTTGTATTCTCGCCTTTGTGCGGTCCGTCATGGCACCCGCGAATATGTACACGTTCAACGGCAAACGCTCTAAGAATTTCTGGATGGCTATGACCGGCGGCTCCGCCGCAGTTGGTCTGCTGGGGGTTTGGAGCGCCTTGAGCTTCACATATAACCCCAGCGCTACAAGCAGCATGGTACTTTTCCAGCTGGTCGCCGCTACTATTTCGAGTGTTTTCCTAGCGGGAGTCTGGCCTGCCGTGGGCGGTAACCGCCGCTACTAGACGCTCGTCAAGGCGTGCAGTCCGTATCTTTCGCCCGAGTATAGGGTGACTTTGACCTTTTCGGCGCGTGACGCATCCGTGCAGGGTGCGCTACGCGCCGATTCGTCTTCTACCGCGAGATATAGGGCAAGATGGCGATATGGTGTTGCTGGCATAAGCATGACAAACCGCCGCCCGCATGAAAAAATAGAAGCTATGACATATAAACTAGTACTCCTGCGTCACGGCCAGTCGGAGTGGAACGAAAAGAACCTGTTCACCGGCTGGGTCGATGTGAATCTGACTGATAAGGGTCGTGCTGAGGCTCAGCGCGGCGGCGAACTACTGAAAGAGCGCGGCATCCTTCCCGATATTGTGCACACCTCACTGCAGCGCCGCGCTATCAACACCGCAAATATTGCCCTGGATGCGGCCGACCGCCTCTGGATTCCGGTCAAGCGTACCTGGCGTCTGAACGAGCGTCACTACGGCGCTCTGCAGGGTAAGAACAAGTCTGAGATCCGTGAAGAATACGGTGACGAGAAGTTCATGACTTGGCGTCGTTCCTACGATGTGCCACCTCCGCCGCTGGACGATAGCGACCCCTACTCGCAGGCAAACGATCCCCGCTATGCGGATGTTGAGAACGCACCCCGCACCGAGTGCCTCAAGGATGTTCTCGGTCGTATGCTTCCGTACTGGGAATCAGATATTAAGCCCGACCTTGCCGACGGTAAGACTGTGCTGGTCGCGGCGCACGGTAACTCCCTGCGCTCGCTCGTGAAGCATTTGGAGAACATCTCCGATGAGGATATCGCTGGTTTGAACATTCCGACCGGCATTCCGCTGTACTATGAGCTGGACGAGAACTTTAAGCCTCTCAAGCCGGGCGAGTACCTTGACCCTGAAGCTGCGAAGGATGCTATCGCGGCTGTCGCAAACCAGGGTAAGTAATTATTTAACGCGCATGGTAGGAGAACCCATCGTTCCGGTAGTGTTGAACTGACCGGGGCGGTGGGTTCTCATCGTTTTCAGAGCACCTCGGCACTGCGGCGGCCAGGTTTTCGCTTCAAGACACACGACACCGCCCATCAGATAGGCACTTTTAGGAAGGAATAGCCCGTTGAACGCAGGTCTTATCGCTTTTTCCTCCGGCGTTCTCGGACTGGCTCTAGGTCTTTTAAGCATGGGTATTCTGAGGCGGTTCGAGCGTGAACGACATCGCACGACCGTTGCCGAACCCGCCTTGAGCGATGGCGCGGCGCAGGTGCTCGCGGTTATTGGGCGTGCCTATGTGGTGGTGGACGAGGTCGGAGGCGTCGTGCAGGCTTCGCCGGGCGCCTACGCCATGGGGCTGGTGCGCGGGCACACCGTGCTTTCGATTGAGCTTGCCGAGATGATCCGCACCGTGCGGCACCGCGGTATTTTCGTGGAAAAAGAACTTGAGATAGCCCGGGGCGAGGACGAATTCCTGGTTATCGACTTGCGCGTGGCTCCTGTGGGAAACGAATATATTCTGGTGCTCGCCGATGACCGCACCGAAATCTCGCGTGTGCAGCGGGTACGCAACGACTTCGTGGCGAACGTTTCGCATGAGCTGAAAACTCCGGTAGGGGCAATTAGCCTGCTCGCAGAAGCCATTGAAGAAGCCCGCGATGACCCGGAATCTATCGACTATTTCACGAGTCGTCTGCACAAAGAAACAAAGCGTCTGACCGCGCTGGTCCGCGATATTATCGAACTTTCCCGCCTGCAGTCCGCCGATGTGATCGGCAGCGGAAAATTAGTATCAATCAACAGCCTGGTGGGGGAGGCGGTTGATCGTTCCAAGCTCGCCGCCGAAGCCAAGAACATCACCATCCACACGGATGCCCACGCCGACCGTGAGGTTTATGCAGACCCCGAACTGCTTGGGATCGCGGTGCACAACCTCATTGAGAACGCGGTGCGGTATTCTCCCGAAGATACCCGCGTTGATGTCACGGTCGAAACCTCGCACGAGAACCTGTTGATTTCGGTGACAGATCAGGGCTCCGGAATCTCTGAGGAAGACCAGAAACGTATTTTTGAGCGTTTTTATCGTGTAGACCCGGCCCGTTCACGGCAAACCGGCGGTACCGGTCTGGGCCTGAGCATCGTCAAGCACGTGATGGCGCAGCACGGCGGCATGGTCACCGTGGACTCGACCCTGGGGGAGGGCTCCACATTTATGCTGAGTCTGCCGCTTGCCGAGGCAGACCATTCGACCCCTGAAATCCTGGAATCCGCCGATAACTCGTGAGCTGAGCTACACTAGCTACAGGACATAAAACAGAGGTAACGATGACGAAAATTCTGCTTGTTGAGGATGAAGAGGCGCTCTATGACCCGCTGTCTTTCCTGCTCGGGCGCGAAGGTTTTACGCCCGTTGTAGTCGACAATGGTCTGGATGCGGTGCCTGCCTTTGAGAGAGAAGACCCAGACCTAGTACTCCTTGACGTGATGCTTCCCGGAATGTCCGGTATGGAGGTGTGCAAGAAAATTCGCGCATCCTCCTCGGTTCCGATCATCATGCTGACCGCTAAGGATTCCGAGATTGACAAGGTACTCGGGCTTGAATTGGGGGCTGATGACTATGTGACTAAGCCGTACTCTTCGCGGGAGCTGATGGCGCGCATCCGGGCGGTGCTGCGGAGGCAGAGCCCAGACCACGGCGATGAGCAGGATCAGAAAGCCTTGGCGGCTGGTCCGGTGCGTATGGATGTGGAGCGTCACGTCGTCACTGTGGACGGTGAGGAAGTTTCCATGCCCCTGAAAGAGTTTGAACTTTTAGAGATATTGCTTCGCAACACCGGTCGCGTGATGACGCGCGCCCAGCTGATTGAGCGGGTCTGGGGCGCGGATTATGTGGGCGATACGAAGACATTAGATGTGCACATTAAACGCCTGCGCTCTAAGATCGAGCCGAAGGCATCCTCACCGCGCTATGTGATTACGGTGCGTGGGCTGGGCTATAAATTTGAGGCGTAGAGACTCACCATATCCACACTGAAAAAGGCTCTTTATCCAACATAAAGAGCCTTTTTCTGCACCTTGAGAGGTGAATCCTTACCAGAGTTACTGTACGTTCTCGTAGACGGGTACGCTCGCCGTAGGGGCCGGCGCGGGGACTTCCTCAGATTCGTCGTATGAAGGAGCCTCTGCCGGTTCAGGAGCCGTAGGCACAGCGGTCGCCGTATTCGTGGGAACGGCAGTTGCCGATGCGCTCGGCGTTGGGGTTTTCGCAGGCGTGCTGGCGCTGGGAGTTGCCGCATGAGAAGACTGCGAGGATGCACGCGAGCTCGCCGCATTCGGCATATAGGAAGCGTACTCCTTGAGAGTTCCGTCTAAGACCGGAATATTTAGGGTCGTGGATTGATCGTTCGAAGAAACCTGAGTATTCGCCAGGGTCTCACCGGGAGTCTGCGAAATCTTCGGCACGATCACCTGAGAGTCATTACTTTCTAAACGTACCTGCTGGCCCTTGGCAACCTTGACGGATTTCTCGCCGCTGGGGAACGCGAAGGTAACAGTAATATCGTGGTCGCTCTTATTCAGGATAGTGCCGAGCAGACGACCATCCGCACCTTTGCCGGATGAAACCATCATGATATTGCGAAGCTCAACGCCGTTAAGATCGGCCTTAACCCCGTCGGATGCAGCATACTGCAGGGTTGTCGGCTGGGTATAGATATAACCGCAGCCGGTTGCTGATATGAGCGCGGCTGCAATAGCCACACCCGCACCGGCGCGCTTAAGAGAGTGGGAAACGGCGAACTTCACGGCGCGTCCTCCTAGATTCTGATGAGCCCTGCGACTCTGTGTGCGTGCATATAAAGCCGCCTTGCACGCGCAGTCCTTCGAGCGCACAGAAGCGACACAAGATTTGACTCTCGCACTCTAGTTTAGCAATGTGATGACAAATCGTCAGTATGAGACCTGCACATGACGCCGGTTTTATGCCGTCCTCGGGAAAACACCGTGGAACTTTGCGAGTCTCGCTCAGCGTCATAAACCTGCGCAAACATCTCAAAACCTCAGAAGCACACTATCGGGTACCCTCTTAGATGTGACTGAAAACTATCCAGAGGCTCTAGCCACGAATGCTTCCCCGACAGCTCGCACCGCCATCGTCGTGCTCGGCGCGGGTTCCGGCAGCCGCCTCAAAGAAAAGATGCCTAAAGCTGCCGTCGATGTGCACGGAAAAACCCTGCTGTACTGGGCGCTTGAGCGCGCGCGTGCCTCGGGTATTGCGGAACGTATCGTTGTAACGGTTCCGACTGACTGTGCGCACCGGTGCCCGCAATTACTGACCGATGCCGCCGAATTTGATGCTCTCGTTACGGAAGGCGGCAACACCCGCACCGCATCGGTCATCGCCGCCCTCGATGCGCTCGCCGCCGAAAACCCATCCATCGAGCGGGTGCTTATTCACGATTGCGCCCGCGCGTTTACGCCTCCCCAGGTTTTCTGCACGGTCGCCCAAGCGCTGACTGCCGGTCATCGTGCCGTTATCCCCGTTGTTCCCGTGATCGACACCATTAAAACCGTGGATGCGCATGGCACCGTCACCGGCACGCCCTCCCGTGCGCTTATGCGTGCCGTACAAACCCCGCAAGGCTTCAGGATCGACACTCTGCGTGCCGCGCATGAGCACAGCCGCACGCTTGAGGCTTCAGTCGCCGAGCACATTACTGATGATGCAATGGCGGTCGAGGCATACGGAGAACAGGTACATACCGTGGCTGGGCATACCGACGCTTTCAAAATTACAACCCCGCTCGATTTGCGCATAGCGCGCGCACTCTACCCGACTGCGCCGGAATCCGCCCGCTCCTGAAACTAAGCACACAACCGCGATGAAAGGCACCTTCATGACAGATATAACCAGCGCACAGAACCGTCCCGCCCCTCAGACCCCCCTCATACCCCGCGTAGGAACCGGTGTAGACGTGCATGCCTTTGGCGACGAAAACACCGAGCTGTGGATCGCGGGGCTGTACTGGCCGGGCGAACGCGGGCTCAGCGGGCATTCCGACGGCGATGTCGTTGCGCACGCGTCCGCCGATGCGCTCTTTGCCGCATCCGGTACCGGAGACTTGGGCAGTAACTTCGGGGTGGATCGTCCAGATATGGCGGGCGCATCCGGAGTGCGTATTCTCTCGGAGGCGGCGGCAATCGTGCGAGCAGCAGGTTTCGAGATCGGCAACATCAGCGTGCAGCTGATCGGTAACCGCCCCAAATTTTCGCCACGCCGCGCAGAAGCCAATCGTGTTCTGAGTGAAGCAGCTGGGGCTTCGGTGACCGTTACCGCGACCACGACCGACGGTTTGGGTCTGACCGGACGCGGCGAAGGCGTTGCAGCCGTTGCCACCGCACTCCTTTACTCGGTGGAGTAGTTCCCCTGACGGAAGATTATTAAAGAGAACCCGGCGGTACCCACCGCTTGGGTGCTATACCCCGTAAACTAGGTACTGTGACTATGCGTTTTTATGATTCAGCAACATCAAGCATCCGCGATTTTGAACCGGTAGTCCCCGGCGAGGCACGCATCTACTACTGCGGCGCCACCGTGCAGGGCGAACCGCATGTGGGGCATATCCGTTCCGCCCTGGTCTTCGACCAGCTTGCGCGGTGGATGCGCTACCGCGGGTTCAAAGTCACCACCGTGCGCAATGTTACGGATATTGACGATAAAATTCTGGCGAAGTCCGTTGAATCTGCACAGTCCACCTACACTGGGGAACACCGCAACGAGCAGTGGTGGGCGCTCGCGTATCGATACGAGAAAGTTTTTGCGCGCGCATATGCGACGTTGGGTATTGACCCGCCAACCTATGAGCCGCGCGCGACCGGTCATATTCCTGAGATGTTTGAACTTATTCAGCGTCTCATTGATCGTGGGCACGCATACCCGGCGCTTGATGATTCTGGGGATGTCTACTTCGATGTGCGTTCCTGGGAACACTATGGCGCGCTCACCCGCCAGAGCGTGGATGATATGCAGGACTCCGCCGACGCAGACCCGCGCGGCAAGCGTGATCCCCGCGATTTTGCCCTGTGGAAGGGGTATAAGGAAGGCGAACCGCTGACCGCAGCGTGGGATTCGCCGTGGGGTCGCGGTCGTCCCGGCTGGCATCTGGAATGCTCCGCGATGGCAGGTAAATATCTAGGGAAGCGGTTCGACATCCACGGTGGCGGGCTGGATCTGCGTTTTCCGCATCACGAGAATGAACTGGCGCAGTCCACGGCGGCGGGCGATGATTTCGCTAACTTCTGGATGCACAACGGTATGGTCACTTACGAGGGCGAGAAAATGTCGAAGTCAATCGGCAACACCATTTCGCCCGTGCAAATGCTGCAGCAGGCTCGCCCCTTGGTGGTGCGCTATTACTTGGGTTCGGCACATTATCGTTCGGTGCTGGATTACCGCCCCACTTCATTAGAAGAGGCACGGGTAGCTATCGAGCGTGTGGAGGCGTTCCTCGCCGCTACCTCGGAGCTTATGGCCCCGAATCCACAAGAGCGTCGCGTACCACAGGATTTTGCGGATGCGCTCGATGACGATATGAATATTCCGCGCGCGCTCGCGGTGCTGCACGAGCAGACCCGCGCCGGTAACGCCGCGCTTGCCGCCGGTGCGGATGCATCCGAATACGCAAACGCCGTGTGGGCGATGGCGAATGTGCTGGGGCTGACTTCGCTCATGAATCTTGACGGTTCGGGGGCTTCCGGTGCGGAACATCAGGCATTAGATGCGCTCATTCACACTATTTTGGAACAGCGCGCGAGTGCCCGCGCCGAGAAGGATTGGGCGACCGCCGATAGGATGCGCGATGTGCTCGCCGCCGCAGGTATTACGGTCAAGGATGGCGCGCAGGGCTCTACATGGAGCCTCAACGCATAACAGATTCCCCCGAAACTCGCCCCGAAAGCGGGCATGACAGACGTTGAACTAAAGGATACAGATATGGCTAAGGCAGGTTCGCGCCCCGGCGCTACCACGAAGAAAAAGGGTGCAACGAAGGGCACCGGCGGCCACGGTCGGCGTGCGCTGGAAGGTAAGGGCCCCACCCCGAAGGCTGAGGACCGCGTTTATCACAAGGCGTATAAGATGAAGCGCGCAGCGGAGCGCCGGGCGGCTACCAGCACGAACCGTAAGTTCCAGACCCGTCTGGGCGGCAAGCGCGTGAGCGATGAACTTGTTACTGGCCGCAACGCGGTTCTGGAGGCGCTTCGCACCAATATTCCAGCGAAGCACCTATACGTGATGAGCCGTATTGAGGTTGATGACCGCGTGCGCGACATTATGACGACGGCGAATAAGAAAAACCTGCCCATGCTGGAGATTCCCCGCAGCGAGCTGGATCGCCTGACGGATGGTGCCGTGCATCAGGGGATCGCAATGCAGATTCCGCCTTACCAGTACCCGGATGCGACCGATTTGGTGCTGGACGTTATGGAGCGCTGGCATGCTGGCAAACTTAAGTCGCCTCCGCTTTTCGTGGCTTTGGATGGTATTACCGATCCTCGAAATTTGGGTGCAATTATTCGCAGCGTTTCGGCATTTAGCGGCGATGGGGTCATCATTCCCGAGCGTCGTTCTGCCGCGGTGACTGCCGGCGCGTGGAAAACGAGTGCGGGTGCGGCGGCCCGTATTCCGGTGGCGATGGCAACGAATCTGACGCGCGTGCTGCAGCAGGCAAAAGAGCAGGGTATTTTTGTGATTGGTCTGGACGGTGGGGGAGACATAGATCTGCCGAATCTACAGCTCGCTTCTGAGCCTCTGTGCGTGGTGGTTGGTTCCGAGGGTAAGGGCCTTTCGCGTTTGGTGACGGAGACCTGCGATCAGATCGTATCGATTCCTATTGATTCGGCTATGGAATCTCTTAACGCCGCAATGGCAGTGGGCATTACCCTCTATGACGTATCCCGCCATCGCGCCGAGTCTCACTAACGCTCTTATTCGATGTGCGTGTGGAACCTGATGTTCAGGTTCCACACGCGCTCGTGTATTTACGATGCAATGGGGGTGCAGCGGCAGAGCCCGAATACATACCGTGCTTGACGGCTTGTTTTGCTAGTGTTCTAAAACACTTACCTGTTGGGTTGCGGTGGTGGGTGTGGGTGTGTATAGTT
>NZ_KV802307.1:0-2875 GCF_001810635.1 Rothia sp. HMSC067H10 | reverse complement strand
AGAATCAGCCTGATATTCATCTAAAGGCTCGAATTCATCAGATTTTTCAGGAATAGTCTCATTTGGGGCGTCGGGTCCTGTGTAGTCATTGTTATAGAGAGTGTGTTCATTATCGATAGTATCAAGTGGGGCGCCATAGTCACTGTATAGAAAGTCTATTTTCAACTCTTTACGCGCTTCAGCAGGAGTGAATGGTTTTATTATTTCTGGGTTCTCATTACTGATACACCATTCTGCACGATTTTCATACAATATAGCTGGCCCATCATAAAAATCTATGTTATATGGGTCAATACCCAGTTTTTGGGCGTATTGTAGCATCAGCTCCGGAGTGAAGCGGTCAGTTACCCGTCGTTTTTCGTATATACTAATATCTTCAAAATCAAATGGTTCACCTTTGTTGTAGAAGTCCCATTTTCGTAGACCTTGTCGGCTAAGTGATATCCAGCGGCCCGTACTGTTTCCATGTATGAGCGTGCCGGATGGGTTTGTGTAGCTCAACTCAAGACTCCCGTAAGACTGATGGTAGGTCTCGAGCTCTTTATAGTTTTTGGGTGGATAGATATTAGGAACGTATCGCAAAATAACACTATCCAGTGAAAATAGGCGCCGCATATTCCAAGTGTAGCCGGTGTAATCCACAAATAGTTTAGGGGAGTTAGTAATTACGGCAGTCCAGTTATTGCGGCACTGCACAAAGGTTAACCTTGACCCAGATAGTTGTAGAGGTAGAACACTCCTAAAAGCATATTCTTTTAGGCTGGTAGGGTTCGCTCCATGCATAAAAGGTCGTTTAGATATCTCATTGGTAGTTAGGTGTTTAGTGTCTACACCTCTTAAGGCAAAGCTAGTTTTTAGGTTATTGGCCCATTTTTTAAAGCACTCCGCAACGTAGGTGTAGTCTCCTCGGAAAAAGCAAAGCGTGTACGTAATAGGCTCGTATTTACCGCCAAGCAGGCGGTAACGGTTAATATCGGTAGGTTTTTTATTCATGGTGTGGAGTCTCCTTTGTGTTTAAATTAATAGAAGGCGTTATCTATCGAGCCCCTTCGGTGAGATCTCCTGCTTGCCAAGCCTGGTGATCCTGCCACGAAAAGCCAGCAATACGCTCGCCATGAGCAAATAGCTCCCATGGATCGTTCACCGCTCCCACTTGCAGGGTTAAAGTCCACGGGGAACCATCAGAAGCACGCAGTGTTATCACGGGGTTATACCCGTCTTCTGAACCGGAAACCTCAGTGATTACCGTTCCCTGAACTTGCCTCAGACTATCCGGAAAATGATTATCCTGGGGCTGGGACCCCCTGGAAATAGAGCCCTCTGCCGCAGTAAGAACACCACTACAGTTAACTTGAAGTGCCCAATCCTTCCCAGATAAAACAGCGCAGGCGTCCTCACCCATGACCTCAACTGCATCAACGGTTAGCGGGAGGTGTGAACGCATACGTTCAAGTACTGAACGGGTATCCCACCCGGCAGGTGTCTCATCCGATGGTTCCAACGGGGCTGTGCCATCAGAAGGAACATACCCAAAATAGTGGCGTGCCTCGGCAAAACTATGAGGCACAATAAATTTCTTATTCTCTTCTACCTCAAACTCTGGTTTGTACCGATACACCGTCACGCTACGACCCGTGTAGAAGTTCTCATCATACGGGTCAATTCGCATAGCGTGCGCATAATCAATCAGCATATCCGCACTGAGGCGGTCAGGAATACGCGCAACCTTATATGTTTCTTCCTGCTCAAAGTTAATTGGGAGCCCCTCATGAACGAAACGCCACCGAGAACCCATCTCACGTTTAACCTCAACACATCGTCGAGCCCGTTCCGTGTGAATATCGCCGGGATTATCAGGCTGAAAAAGAACCTCAAACCGGCGACGACCCCGCACATTCACCCGAGAATCAGCATGAGAAGCTATAGGGTACCGATTCGGAACATTTGAGATCAGCACACCAGTAGTATTCAGTAGTCGAGAGGTTGTGTGCACAATAGAATCTACATCGTTACTCGGCACACGATTTGTCAAAACCGAAACCCAATAATTTTCACACTCAGTAAACACAACAGCATCACTGATACGACGCAGCGGCTCAAGGTACGACATCGCCGCAGCTAACCCGCCTGATTCAACAACCTCATACTGCATGCGGTAGCCCAGCTTTTGCTGCCAGTCGATATATGCCTGGGCGATATCCTGCAGGTCCGCATAAATATAGCCAAGTTCGTAGGTAGTGGGCTCATATGCACCGTTAGCTAACGTGTAGTGGGGATTCATAATACTCTATTCTGTCGGTTATCGCTACATAAGAATTTAGGATGCGGAACGGATAAAGGTCTTCGTTGCAGGATCATCGTATTCCCGCACAGTACGTATTTCTATCCCTCCATGATCTGGGTCATTAGCTGCTATACGCTGTGCCTTATACTGCGCGAGCTTACTCTCTTCAGTCAGCCAGAGGACATAGTACCGTTTACCATCAAGCGTGTACTGCAACTCAGGATGGTTATACCCTACTTGGTAGCCATAAGCACTCTGCTGAGGGGCATTAACAAGAATATCCTCAGCGCCCTGATAATGTAATTGCTCGATAGTGCGCTGTAAGTCGTCGTTCTGACTGGTAACGGGACTTATGAGTGCCATGTATTTATTCCTTCGTCATGGGGCGGGGGATGTAATGATCTACATTAGCGATAGTATCGGATAGAGTTTGCAGGTGTACGAGTTTTCGTCACCAATATTTAGGCTTTTACCTTCCGGTCTCCTGGCAGCGTGCTTCTTTCCACTCTTCGTGAGTCTGCCAACTGGGACCTTCGATAATCTGTTCCCGATTTTGCATGACACCCCACGGAGCATTTTCATCTTCGCTCA
>NZ_KV802306.1:1261-2049 GCF_001810635.1 Rothia sp. HMSC067H10 | reverse complement strand
ATAAGAATTTTGAAGATATCTTCTCTACCCATCCGGATTTGCATCAGGGGTATGGGGCTGAGTTCATGCTTCAGCTAATCGAACGTATAGTTCATCATTATTCCAGGCTACGTGGAAATATCTATGAAGAGTTTCCTGTAGTGGTGGGGTATGGTGTCGGTCTTCCCACCTCATATATTCCACAGTTTGAGGAGCTGATGGGTGCAGAGAACGTGATGATTGCAGGTAAAGGTGTGCGGTATCCATGGTCTGATTTTGAGGAAGAACAGCGAAGGAACTTCCCGAACGGTGCCCCGGATCCTCTCTACGATAAAGAAGGGGTGGTCTACGGATTCACCAATGACTATGATGATGCGACAGGGGTTTTTGTGGAGGACCCTCGGTATTATCCTGAATCACCGTTTTATGACCCGGAGCTTGCCTCAAAGGTACACCTGGTGCATAGTGAATTTGACGAGCCAGACCCTTCTGTATAAGCGTTATGGGGTATATACGCGAATATAAGGATGCGTTCGTTGTTCCGGTGTTCACTTACGAGAGTGGGTATTGGGAGAAGGTGATGAAGCCTCGTTTGCAAGACCAGGGGTGGTATATCGCTGAAGTAGACTGTGCGGATGTGGAGGATATTGAGGATTGCGGCACAAGGCTTCTACGTGAACTCAACTTTAAGGTTCCTGAGCATGGATATATTAATGCTATGGGGGTCAAAGATAATATCACTGATATTTACGGCATTAATATACGCAAAGGCCTTTTTGTTTTTTATAAGAATTTTGAAGATATCTTCT
>NZ_KV802306.1:756-1161 GCF_001810635.1 Rothia sp. HMSC067H10 | reverse complement strand
CGGTGTTCACTTACGAGAGTGGGTATTGGGAGAAAATCATGAAGCCTCGTTTACAGCAGCAGAGGTGGTATATCGCTGAAGTAGACTGTGCTGGTGTGGAAGATATAGTAGATTTTGGCAGGAGGCTTCTACGGGCACTTAATTTTAGCGTTGGTGATAACGAATATATCAGTCCGATATGGTATGAAAATCTTGTCTGGGAAATATCTGGAGTATCTATGCGGCAAGGTTTTTTTATCTACTATAAAAACTTTGGAGATTTTTTATCTATGCATCATGATGCAGATCCAGAGTCTTCAGCAGTATATGCGATCAAGCTTCTTGAAAATATGAGCTATCACTATTCTGATCTTCGTGGGTATATTTATGAGCAGTACCCTGTGGTGGTGGGGTACGGCGTTGGTC
>NZ_KV802306.1:0-656 GCF_001810635.1 Rothia sp. HMSC067H10 | reverse complement strand
GTGAGGGTGTGCGATACCCCTGGTCTGATTTTGAGGAAGAACAGCGCAGGAATTTCCCTAACGGCGCCCCGGACCCTCTATACGATAAGTATGGGGAGCTTTTTGGTGTTACTACCCATAGTTCGCAGACTACGGGTGTTTATGTTGATGATCCTCGGTATTATCCTGAATCACCATTTTATGACCCGGAGCTTGCCTCGAAAGTACACCTGGTGCATAGCGAGTTTGACGATCCCGAATAATCGATCATGTTCTTTCTTGAGTTTAGTTGTCCGTAGCTTATAGCGAAGTTACGGACAACTAATTTTCTATATCTTTATGCCTGTCACCAAATAAGAAAGCTACGGAGGCTGTTCTGCCGCAACTGCTGTTAAGGAGGAATCCTATTACGTATACGGAAATGGATTTCATGGCTCCTCAACCAAAGATTGGTGAAAACGGTAAAGTTGAGTTGAAGCCTAACGGGAAGCCTGAGACGACTCGTGGTGATGACCGGTTGATAGTGGGGAGTAATGGCAGTATCTATTACAGCCCGGATCATTATCACACGTTTATCCTGATAGTAGAGTAAGGGAGAAAAATAACCATGGCTTATACACCAGAAAGGCCGAAATCTTTTGTAGCTCCTTTGTTTATCCGTGAAGATGGGTACTGGG
>NZ_KV802305.1:0-223 GCF_001810635.1 Rothia sp. HMSC067H10 | reverse complement strand
CTCTTCCGAGTTGAGTGTGGGTGACCGGGTGTTGCGGGTAGAGCACGAATCCGGCGCACATCGCCGACAACGCCGCCATCTTCGACTTCGTCCTCACGGACGAGGAGGATGGATCGCATCACCAATCTCGACGGCACGAAGCGCTACTACGAGCCTTCCCGGGAGAAGCTCGAGTCCTACGCTGCCGCCAAGCTCGACTACGATTCACAGAAGTAAGCCAGCG
>NZ_KV802304.1:0-213 GCF_001810635.1 Rothia sp. HMSC067H10 | reverse complement strand
CGAAAAGCCCCTGACGCATATCCCTATCCCTAATCAAACATGCCTCTTCAGCAACCCAACGCATATTAAAACCTTCAGGAAAACTGTAGTAGGGGTCGATAGTTTTAACGAACCGCTTGGCGAAGTCCAGGTACGATACCACCCCAGCACAATCAACAGTAATGACAGCCCACCCCTCTGCTTCCAGATAGGGCAGCATATGGTTCTCCCAGT
>NZ_KV802303.1:0-2185 GCF_001810635.1 Rothia sp. HMSC067H10 | reverse complement strand
GGTACGAGACCCTGCACACCCACAAACCCCACACCACAGAAGGAAAACCCAGAACCAAAAACGTGAAATTGATCCAAATGACCGGTATCTCAGGTGATCCACCAGAGAGGACACGGTCAAAGAAGGATACTTGCATCAAAAGAATCAAAATAAGCAGTGCCCATAAGAGCATTTTAATAAACCACGAGGCTTGTAACCGCACCGAGGCCAACACCCGCACCACAGCCCGAGGGTCAGAGGTTTCTTCTACCACCTGCTGGGTTTTCTGCTCACGATCACGCCGGCGCCCTTCAAATACTGCTGAGAGCCAAAACGTCCCCACCACAAAGACTAGGCAGAAGAGACCAAAGATAAGTTCACTGCTCATCAGCAGCTACCGCCCCTGATGTGCCGGTCTGAAGACTAGCCCCGGGGGCTTCGGATTCCCCACGAGCATTTTTAATGTTGCCGCCATAGGTTTTCGCCCCAGCCGTGAAACCAGACTTGATAGTACTCACCCCATCCTCATAAACATCAAGCGAATTAATCCTTGAACCACTCAAATACCTACCGTGTAATCACAGACTTCGCATACACAAAATCCTTCACCTCAGGAACCACGCGAACATACCCAGCACCCGGTGAAGGACTCCCCACCGGCCTTAGCCCCACATCACGCTGATCCAAATGAGCACTAGCAGGCACCTCCAACAAACGATACACCCACCGAAAATCTGTCACATACGCAGCAAGCGCACACATGTCAGACGTGGATAACGGATCAGCCCAATACCCATAATCCAGCCGAAACGCAATCTGCGACCCCACATACACACAGTTATACATCCCCGGCACAAACCGCGCCTTATACCCCTGCCGAGTCTGTACCTCAAACCCCCCATGCTCCGTATTGCAAGGATCAAAATAATACCCAGCAATCGCATGATACGGAAAACTCTTTCGAGCACCACCCAAAGGCTTATGCACAATCTCCGCACGCCGAAAATTCACATAATCATCACGACCGAACCTAATACAAAAAACAGCAACAGGAAACGTCACACAAACAACAAAAATAAAAGGGACGTATTCTTCCGAAGGCCTTCTCGCAATAAAAGCTAGAGCAATATAGCCTACAAAAAATATGATTGTTATCATCATGGCCCATCCTGCAATGGGGAACAATAAAGGCCGCCTCTGAACAATATTCATAAAACTCTCCACGAACTCCTCGACATCCCTAGCAGGAACAGATTCAGGAGTTTCTCCCAAAGTATCAGAGCGCTCATTCTTATGCACAGCACTTCCCTCAGCAGACGAGTCTTCTCCTGCCTTGCCGAATGTTGGCACACGATGCGAGGACGGTGTGGCACCCCAGCCCATGGTATACGCCGAGGTTATTTTCTGATAGTAGTTCTTTTGTTTTTTCTCGCTTCGATACGAGAGGTAACTACAGATAACGATGCCGCTAAAGATGAGGGAATAATAAATATAGTTTCCCATTGTTGCTACTCTCCAGGCCCCTATGCTTCCTAACCTTACTACCGTACGATATAGAACCAGCAGTAAATAAAGATTTACCAGCATTGACGTTAGTAGCTCAAGCAGCTGTTGAGGGTACCCAGGCGGCGGTGCCTCGGGTTGTACAGTTAGGGGTGGAAGACTTCGGATATGCTCAATGCCGGGATTTCAAAGGTAGGGGCTTTGAAACCGGTAGCAGCGATGCGGAATAGTAGTGTTGTGAATAATGCAAGTAACTGGGTGGGGTGGAAATTCTATGGTAAGACGGTCAGAGATGCTAGTGATCTTCAAACTGGGTCGCGGCAGGAACGGTAGTCTCTGATGAGTGACGGACTAATCTTTGGAATCATCTGCGTCACGTTTGTAGCAACAACATTCTGGCTCTCAGCAGTATTTGAAGGGCGCCGGCGTGATCGTGAGCAGAAAACCCAGCAGGTGGTAGAAGAAACCTCTGACCCTCGGGCTGTGGTGCGGGTGTTGGCCTCGGTGCGGTTACAAGCCTCGTGGTTCATCAAAATGCTCTTATGGGTAACGCTTATTATGCTAGCGCTTATTCTGTACGCCACGATCCAGCTAAGAATCAGTGGTGTACCTCTAGACACGGGAGACTGGGTTAGCGCAGGGCTACTTATAGTCTTTACCCCTGGTGCTGTGTGGGGTTTGTGGGTGTGCAGGGTCTCGTACC
>NZ_KV802302.1:0-303 GCF_001810635.1 Rothia sp. HMSC067H10 | reverse complement strand
CACCGGGTTGGGGTTGTTTAGTAAAACCACCGTTAAACACAAAAAGCATGAGCGAAAGCTCCCCACAGGAAACCCCCACCCATACTTACCTCTACACAAAATTTTTATTGCGGCAGCCATCTACTCTCCCACACCCACCAAGATGCAGTACCATCAACACCACAGGGCTTAGCTCACCAGGTTCGAAAAGGATACTGGGCGTTTCCCCCAAGCTATCACCACCGCAAAACCACCAAACAACAACCCACCCCACAAAAATAAAGGGGGCCCAGGCTTGTTGTTTCAAAACTATACAGCGAACGC
>NZ_KV802301.1:0-263 GCF_001810635.1 Rothia sp. HMSC067H10 | reverse complement strand
AAAAAAAAAGGGGCTGACATTCCACCCATGAGCAAACCACCCACCCGACACTCGCGAGCAGCATGGCCAACCAAACAATAGTTGAGCTCCTTAGAAAGGAGGTGATCCAGCCGCACCTTCCGGTACGGCTACCTTGTTACGACTTAGTCCCAATCGCCAGTCCCACCTTCGACGGCTCCCCCCACCAGGGTTAGGCCACCGGCTTCGGGTGTTACCAACTTTCGTGACTTGACGGGCGGTGTGTACAAGGCCCGGGAACGTAT
>NZ_KV802300.1:0-404 GCF_001810635.1 Rothia sp. HMSC067H10 | reverse complement strand
GACCAGGCTGTCCGGGGGTGCCAGGCTGACCAGGTTGTCCGGGGGTGCCAGGCTTACCGGGGGTCACGTTGCCACCGTTACCGCCAATGCCGTCGCCACCGTTGCCACCGTTGTTACCACCGGGGGTGCCAGGCTGTCCGGGCTGACCGGGCTGTCCGGAGGTACCGGGGGTCACGTTGCCACCGTTACCGCCAATGCCGTCGCCACCGTTGCCACCGTTGTTACCACCGGGGGTACCAGGCTGACCGGGGGTACCAGGGGTCACGTTACCGCCGTTACCGCCAATGCCATTACCGCCATTGCCACCGTTGTTACCACCGGGGGTGCCGCCCTGATCGGGAGTACCAGGCTGACCGGGCTGACCATTGTCACCAGTCTGACCCTGACCGCCCTGACCGGGAGTA
>NZ_KV802299.1:0-373 GCF_001810635.1 Rothia sp. HMSC067H10 | reverse complement strand
TGGTGGGGTACGGCGTTGGTCTTCCATCGTCGTATCTCCCACAGTTTGAGGAACTGATGGGTGCTGAGAACGTGATGATTGCCGGTGAGGGTGTGCGATACCCCTGGTCTGATTTTGAAGAAGAACAACGCAGGAACTTCCCGAACGGTGCCCCGGACCCTCTCTACGATAAAGAAGGGATCGTCTATGGGTTTACGATTGATGATAAGGATTCTACCGGAGTCTATGTGGAAGACCCTCGGTATTATCCTGAATCACCATTGTATGACCCTGCTCTTGCCTCGAAGGTGCACCTGGTGCATAGTGAAGATGTTGATGATACAGAATAGTATATAAGCACGTTCGTATATATTGAGGGTTATTCATGATTGGG
>NZ_KV802298.1:0-386 GCF_001810635.1 Rothia sp. HMSC067H10 | reverse complement strand
AACGGGAGGATGGGAATGGGAGATCATCACGGCACCCCGGACCGGGTACTGGGCGGGGATGCCGGCGATGTGATGTATCCGCACTACCTCATCAACGGACGTATCCCCCGTGCTCACCGGACCTTCGAGGCTCGCCCGGGCAACAAGGCCCGCCTGCGGTTTATCAACTCCGGCGGTGACACCATCTTCAAGGTGGCCCTCGGGGGTCACCGCATGACCGTTACCCACACCGACGGCTTCCCTGTCCAGCCCTTGGAGACCGAATCGATCTACCTGTCGATGGGCGAGCGTGTCGACGTCGAGGTCATCCTCGGCGACGGCGTCTTCCCGCTCACGGCTTTGGCGGTGGGTAAGAACGACCGCGCCTTCGCCGTCATCCGCACCGC
>NZ_KV802297.1:0-387 GCF_001810635.1 Rothia sp. HMSC067H10 | reverse complement strand
CCGGTTGAGCAGGTCGAGTACCGCCGGGCGTGCCGCCTGTTCTTCGTGCCAGAGCGAGCGCATGAGCGTGCGGCTGACCGCCTGGGTGGTAATGCCGAGCGCCTGCGCAACTGCCCGCTGCTGCCCGCGGACCCCAGGAACCAGCAGATCGACCACGCGCCATTCGGCCTCGGTACGGTCGGAACATACCCGATACAGCAGGCGTGTGAGTCCTGAAGCCATGTCTGCGACCGCGCGATCGTGTGCCGATACCGCAATACCGCGGGCGGGGGCGCCGGTGCGTGCCGCCTCCACGGCAAGCCGTGAGAATTCGAGGGCGTCGCCGGTGCAGTCGTTCGTGCTGACCGTTCCCAGTGCCCCGGCGAATCGGGGAATGCGCAGCTCGCC
>NZ_KV802296.1:0-543 GCF_001810635.1 Rothia sp. HMSC067H10 | reverse complement strand
TCCAGATAGGGCAGCATATGGTTCTCCCAGTATCCACCCTCACGGATAAACAAAGGGGCAATGAACTCTACAGTTCCGTTAAGCGTGTAACTCATCTTTTTCTCTTCGAGTTTTTAGTGGGAAGATATATAAAGTTTTACTTAGATGAGTCTTCTTCATTATCTTCAACGTAGGAAGTACTTTCCGGGTACTCTTCAGGATCCATAACCCATGATCCATCCTCATAACGAGGATCCGGGAAACCGTTGGGAAAGAATGTTTTTTTAAATTTCTCTGCACCATCCCACGGATATTTAACATCACTCGCAGCAACAACAATATTATCTGCAAAAAATTCTTTCACTTGAGGTAGACTCTCTTGTGAAATTTCAAACCCATATCCAAAGAGAACCTGGTATAGACCGTTACCAAATGATGGGCGAACACTATAATATTCATCCATAGTTTCTATAATGTTGACACATGCAGTTAACTTCCTATTATCGAGTACCAGAAGATCCTCAAAGTTTTTATACAAAACGAAAAGCCCCTGCCGCATATCCC
>NZ_KV802295.1:0-1603 GCF_001810635.1 Rothia sp. HMSC067H10 | reverse complement strand
AGAACGACCGCGCCTTCGCCGTCATCCGCACCGCAGCCGGTCGGCACCCAGTTCTCCGCGGACTCGACCGGCGCCTACATTGCCGCAGACGCTATCGGCTACCAGTGGTACCCGCTGAACCAGCAGCTTGAATCTAACCAGCGCGCCATTGAGCAGGCGAGCGACTACGTGCTGGAGTGGATGCGAGCGAACCGTGAACCGTACGCTTCGGTGACTCTGCTGGGCTTCTCGCAGGGCATGGGCATCGCAACTTCGATGGTGCGTCATGCCCCCGGCGAGTTCGCCGCTGTGGTGGGTCTGTCCGGCTACGCGGTAGACTCTGATTCGCCGTACTTCAAGGACGAGGAGCTGAAGAAGACCGAACTGCCGGTGTTCTTCGGCCGCGACCAGGAAGACCCCGTCATCCCGCAGGAGATGGTGAACTACACCTACGACTGGATCCGCAAGTACACCGACGGCATCAAGGTGCTGTACGCCGGTGCGGGTCACGGCGTGAGCGCCATGGAGATTCGCCATGTGGGCGAGTTCCTGGAGGTGAAGGTGCAGGGTAAGGAGCCGCGTATTCGTGCGCAGAAGGTTGCGGAGGCGACCGGCGCCGCCGAGGGCTCTGACGTCTAAATCGACTATATGGAAAGCCCCCGGGTCATGACGACTCGGGGGCTTACGTGTAGTTCCGTTTGGAAAGGCGGTTATCGTCCTCGTTCTTACAGAGGCTGGGTGGGTGGGTACGCTATACCCTTCCTCCGCTCCTGCAGGGGCACCCGCCGCACCCGGACGCTCCGCTCTTCCTTGCTTCGCGGCGGAGAGCGCCCGGGTGGGCACCCTGATGTCGCTTCCGGAGGGTATAGCTACCCTCGGCTCTGGTGAGGTGCGCACGGAGGGGCGGCGTCGCCTGAGGAACAGGCCACCGGGGTCACGGCGGTGAGCACCGCGGCAACCGCGATGGCGGCTCTGCGGGGTGTGCTCGGCATGGATTAGATCTTCTTATTCCGGGGCGGTGGGGAAGAAGACGGTGTTCTGGTTGTCCCGGAAGACCACAACACCGAGGAAGGTCATCGTGCTGCCCGGTGGGTGGTCTGTAGCGACTCTGCCCACCTCGGCACTCAACCCTGCTGTGGGGGTTACTTGTAGCGAAGCGAGCTGAACATCCCGGTTTCCATGTGATAGGCGTTATGGCAGTGAAATGCCCACTCACCGGGGTTCTCAGCGATCAGGTCGGCGATTATGGTTTCACCGCGGCGGAGAAGGACGGTGTCCTTGCGTAGCCCGCCGCTGCCGGGCAGCGACCACGTGTGGCCGTGGATGTGCATGGGATGGGGCATCATGGTCCTGTTGCGCATGACCATCCGCAGGCGCTGGCCCTCCTGCACGGTCGCGGAGGAGGATTGGCCGTCGGCGAGAATGCTCCATTTATACGGCATCATCTGCCCGTCCAGGTCGATGCTGACTTCTCGGTCTGGTGTGCCCTCGGGCAGGAGTGCACGGTCTGCTGGCTTCAGGGAGGACAGAAGCAGTCCGGTGGACGACAACTCGGGGAAGTCGACATCGGGGCTGGGGGCCTGGCCGCCGGCGGTGCGGATGACGGCGAAGGCGCGGTCGTTCT
>NZ_KV802294.1:6927-7207 GCF_001810635.1 Rothia sp. HMSC067H10 | reverse complement strand
ATGTGGAGGATATTGAGGATTGCGGCACAAGGCTTCTACGTGAACTCAACTTTAAGGTTCCTGAGCATGGATATATTAATGCTATGGGGGTCAAAGATAATATCACTGATATCTACGGTATTAATATGCGCAAAGGTCTCTTTGTGTTTTATAAGAATTTTGAAGATATCTTCTCTACCCATCCTGACCTATATAATGGCTATGGAGCCGAGTTTATGCTCCAACTGATTGAAGATATTGTTTATTATTATTCCAAATTCCGGGGAAATATTTATGAACA
>NZ_KV802294.1:2498-6827 GCF_001810635.1 Rothia sp. HMSC067H10 | reverse complement strand
GTGTGCGATACCCCTGGTCTGATTTTGAAGAAGAGCAGCGCAGGAATTTCCCGAACGGTGCCCCGGACCCTCTGTACGATAAAGAAGGGATCGTCTATGGGTTTACGATTGATGATAAGGATTCTACCGGAGTCTATGTGGAAGACCCTCGGTATTATCCTGAATCGCCGTTTTATGACCCGGTTCTTGCCTCGAAAGTACACCTGGTGCATAGCGAGTTTGACGATCCCGAATAATCGATCATGTTCTTTCTTGAGTTTAGTTGTCCGTAGCTTATAGCGAAGTTACGGACAACTAATTTTCTATATCTTTATGCCTGTCAACAAATAAGAAAGTTACGGAGGCTGTTCTGCCGCAACTGCTGTTGAGGGGAATCCTATTACGTATACGGAGATGGATTTCATGGCTCCTCAACCGAAGATTGGTGAAAACGGTAGAGTTGAGTTGAAGCCTAACGGGAAGCCTGAGACGACTCGTGGTGATGACCGGTTGATAGTGGGGAGTAATGGCAGTATCTATTACAGCCCGGATCATTATCACACGTTTATCCTGATAGTAGAGTAAGGGAGAAAAATAACCATGGCTTATACACCAGAAAGGCCGAAATCTTTTGTAGCTCCTTTTGTTTATCCGTGAGGGTGGGTACTGGGAGAACCATATGTTGCCTTACCTGGAGGTGGAGGGGTGGAAGGTTATTGTTGTTGACTGTGCCGGGGTAAAAACCACACTAGATTTTGCCTATCGTCTGGTTGAGAGTATTGAGAGTGTCTATGCTATTCCGGATGATTTTAACCTGCGCTGGGCTTCGGAAGATGCCTGCCTGATTAACTGGTTTGATATGCGTCAAGGACTCTTTGTGCTGTACAAGAATTTTGATGACCTCTTCGTGATGGATGATAAGGCTGTTACAGCATGCGTAAATATTCTGGAAACTATGGACGGTCGTTATACTGTTCGTCCAGTTTTCGGTAGTGGGCTTTATCGGGTTCTCTTTGGATATGGATTTGAATTTTCACGCGAGAGCCTACCTGTGATCAAAAAATTCTTTGAAGATAAAACTGTAACCGCCAAAGATGGGGCGGAATATCCTTGGAGCGGTGTGGAGAGGTATAAGAAAGTGTTTTTTCCTCAGGGTTTTCCTGACCCGTTGTATGAGGATGGGGAGTGGATTGACGATCCTGATGAGTACCCCGAGAGCACATCCTACACCGGCGGCAGTAATGGGTAAAGCACATCCGAACAAACCTCAATATCCGATATTTTGAAATTGACGTTCGTGACGCTGGGTATATTATGCGAGACGAACCTAGGTTGCCGGTAAAACGGGACAATGAACGTTTAGTAGTAGGTAGTAATGGCGATATCTACTACACCCCCAACCATTATAAAGATTTTGTATTATTAAGGAGGAGTTAGCGTGGAACAAGTTGATGAGGTCTGGGGATTTATTCCAGTTATATATATTAAAGAGTCCCATATTTTGCGGGAGCGTGTTAGCTCTCTTGTGAAAGTAGGGTGGAAAATCGTAAATTTTATAAGTTCCAATATCTCTGACTCGCCTAGTCTAGAGGCGGAAGTTATTCGTGCTATTGATTGTCCTTGGCCTTTGCCAGATGAAGGTGCGTGGTGGACACTTGATTTTGTTGAAGAAATTGATCAATGGAAGGACCTGTCGCAAGGGCTTTTTGTTTATGTTTCTGACTTTGATGGTTTAATCCGCAGTAGCCCGGTAGAAGCGGATACCTTATACCAGCATATTGCACGTATGCAGGATCGTTATCGCTGGGAACGTCTTCGCGATGGAGATGAAGGTCTTAAGTTTATTTATGGTTTTGAATGTTCTGAGAAAAATCTTCCGCTGGTGCGGGAGTTCTTCCGGGGGTATGTGGTGGTTGTGGGTAGGTTTGATTCTGAGCATCCTGAGCTTGAGAGTGCGGAGGCGCTGGGTCCTTTTGCAGATGAGTATCCGCATTTGCCAGAGTAGCAGAATAGAATCAATAACCTATATAAGAAAAGGCAGGGTTGTCTATGACTGGTTGGTGTCGCTTGTGGGCAGCCCCGCTGGCTTGTATTCCTATGATAATTTTATTACATATACTGAATATGATGCAAAACCACCAGAGTATATCATCAAAGAAAATGATAAACCAGGACTTAATCGGGGAACACATCGTATCGTAGTAGGAAGCAATGGAAGTATTTACTATTCGCCAGATCACTATTTAACTTTTGTCCGCCTTGTTGATTAATTTTGAAAGGAAACGAATATGCCTTATGAGGCTTTATATTCTAAACCGTTTAGTATCCCTGTTTTTATACGAGATAATAATTATTGGGAAAACTATATGCTTCCTTCTCTGCGTCAGGAGGGGTGGCATGTTGTTATAGTTGATTGCGCAGGGGTTGTGGATGCCTATGATTTTGCTATTCGTTTTATGAATGCTATCAGTTTTGATTGGAGTTCATTCCCGCATAAATTTGATTTGAAATGGGCTGAAGAATATGCAGAGGATATCGATTGGCTTGATATGCGTCAAGGATTGTTTGTCTACTATAAAAACTTTGAAGATGTTCTATCTATGGCTGACGGTTTAAACATGGAGGGTTATGCTAGGTATAGTGTGGATATCCTTTACATTATGAATGCTTACTACCCACGGCGCCCTATGTGGCGTGATGACGAATACGAGGTTCTTTTTGGGTATGGGCTTGAGGTGTCGAAAGATTCCCTTCCTCGCGTTGAGGAGTATTTTGAAGGTCATCAGACGATCTGTGCTGGTCCCAATGCTGTATATCCCTGGTCTCAGCAGGAGGAGCGGAAGAAGAAATATTTCCCTAGTGGTTTTCCAGATCCGTTGTATGACAAGAATGGTATCTGGATAACTGACCCCGATGAGTATCCTGAAAGTACCACCTACACCGATAACAAACGATGTACAAGATAAGAACATCTGAAAGTTAACATAAACAAAGAATACGGACCGTAGTCCAGGTCATTATCTAACTTTTATTCGTCTTATTGACTAAATCTGAAAGGAAAAAGCTTATGCCGTATGAACATAGTCTTTCAAAACCTTTTATTGCCCCGATCTTCATTGAGGAAGATGGGTATTGGCAGAATTGTATGAAGCCCTATCTTGAGCGTGAAGGGTGGTATATCGCAGAGGTTGATTGCGCTGGAGCCACTGGATCATTGGACTTTGGGCGTCGTTTTTTAACAGCCCTGGATTTTGATTGGGATTTTTTTCCGTATGAGTTTGATGTCCATTGGGCTTTTGAATATGCTACTGAGGTTGATTGGCTTGATCTGCGTCAGGGGTTGTTTGTGTATTATAAAAATTTTGAGGATGTACTGTCGATGGCGGACCGTTTAGGGAACGATAGTTACGCTATCTATGCCGTAAATATCATTGACTCAATGCGTCTGAACTATCCTATGCGTCCTAGCCCATATCCTCGGTCTGGGGATGATTATGAGGTGACTTTAGGGTACGGGTTCGGGGTGAGCCGGGCTTCTTTGCCGCGTGTGGAGCAGTTCTTTACAGGAAATAATGAGATTCTGATTGCTGGCCCGGAGGTGGTGGAGTATCCGTGGACTTGGCATGAGGAGCGGAAGAAAAAATATTTCCCTCAGGGGTTCCCGGCTCCTCGGTGTGATGAGAGGGGGGATTGGATTTTTGATCCTGAAAGGTACCCGGAGAGTCCCGCGTTTACGGGTGATGCAGGATATCCCGTAGAAGAATAGTCGTCTTGAGGTTCAAGCTGGGTTTTTGCGTCCTATATACCTAGTCCTTTTGAGGATTTCGGAACTACCATAAGAAGTTGGCGCAGGGTAAAGAACCTAGCCTACAACAGTACCGGTTCAGTCCTTATATTGAGTCACGGTTATTATCAGCTTGCGTTGTGTTCGGTGATGGATTCGGTGGATAAGGCTGGTATGACTGAGGTTGTGCGCTCGGGGATGACTCATATGGTTGAGTAGCCATCAGAATAGGTCGTCAGGTATACCGTCTACTGAAGAGAACTTAGACCTAGTCTATATAAGGCTGAAATAGACGGGTCTAGCTTGAGATGACAGCGACGGCTGAAGAATCAGTACGAAATCTTTATCCGAATCATCTAAGGATAAGGTGATGACATACAAATGTGAATATAAAGATGCGTTCATTGTTCCGGTGTTCACTCAGGAGAGCGGGTACTGGGAGAAAATCATGAAGCCTCGTTTGCAGCAGCAGGGGTGGTATATCGCTGAAGTGGATTGTGCTGGTGTGGATACCTCGCACGAACTTGGGCGCAGGCTTTTACGAGCGCTTGGGTTTAATATTGCGC
>NZ_KV802294.1:1607-2398 GCF_001810635.1 Rothia sp. HMSC067H10 | reverse complement strand
GAATGATATGCGTCAGGGTCTTTTTGTATTCTATGAGAACTGTGAAGATCTCTTTATCGTACGGGAAGAGTGTTCGCCTTTTTATGCCCCGGAGTATGCGCTTCAATTAGCTGAACGTATGAGCTACTACTATTCTGATCTTCGTGGGTATATCTATGAGGAATATCCTGTGGTGGTGGGGTATGGTGTTGGTCTTCCCACCTCATATATTCCGCAGCTTGAGGAACTGATGGGTGCGGAAAATGTGATGATTGCCGGTGAGGGCGTGCGGTATCCCTGGTCCGATTTCGAGGAAGAACAGCGAAGGAATTTCCCGAACGGCGCCCCGGATCCTCTCTACGATAAGACAGGTCAGCTCTTTGGTGGGGTTATAAACCATGATCCGCAGGCTACGGGTATCTATGTTGCTGATCCTCGGTATTATCCTGAGTCACCATTTTATGACCCTGCTCTTGCCTCGAAGGTGCACCTGGTGCATAGTGAAGATGTTGATGATACAGAATAGTATATAAGCACGTTCGTATATATTGAGGGTTATTCATGATTGGGGTACTGCCACTTCATGGGTGACCCTTAAATTTTTTTATTTCCGCATCATGATGAGCGTTTATTTTGATTAAGGAGTAGAAATATTATGGGTTTCTATACTGATGAGTGGGATGACGTCTTTTTCCCGGTTGTTTATGTGCGGGAGGATGGTGTTTTAGAGCGGCAGTTGGAGTTGTTGCGGCAGGCTGGGTGGAAGATTATTGAGCTTTCCTGTGAAAAGTTATTGGAGTCTTCGGGGTCTG
>NZ_KV802294.1:0-1507 GCF_001810635.1 Rothia sp. HMSC067H10 | reverse complement strand
TTGGATTCATGAGTATCTTGAGGATTTGCATTGGCTGGATTTGAGTCAGGGTGTTTTTATTGTGCTGCGCGATTATGATGTTATGTTCCATGATTCTCATGATCCTCAGTATTATATGGCTGAATGGGCTGCAGAGCTGTTGCAGTCTGTGGACGGCGATTTGAGGTTTTATCGTACCTGGAATGAAGATGGGGAGTATGATCCAACACCTGTGCTTTATGCTATGGACGTTTCTCGGGATACGCTTGATACTGTATTAGAGTTTTTTGAGGGTCGGGCGATTATTGTTCCTGAGTTTGACGAGGATGATCCGGGGGCGGAGCATCCTTTGTATGTGAAGACTAAAGAAGACGCTATCAGTAATTTGAAAGGTATAACGGTCGACCCAGCAGATACTGAGGGTTAGTTGTATCTTCTGAAGAGATGATGTGACGAATCGTCCAGATCTTCAATTTACTAAAGATGGTAAACGGTACTATGTTGAATGGGATCGTACTACATCTGGACGTGAAATTGGGCATGCCGAACGTATTGCGGCTAACGATCCCGCACATGGTGGCATTGAGCTACGTATTGTTGATCCGTATAAAAAATAACTATGTTTGAAAGGGTAACCCCTATGGTTGAGGATGTTAACCGTTATCGTCTAGCTGGTGGTCGGTATGAGCCTACTACGTATAATTTGGTATTTTTTAGGGGCGATTACCGTCGAGTTGCTACGTATTACCAAGACTGGGCAAAGAATATAATATTTCCACAGTTTCTGACTAATACTGAAGAAAATCTTGCTGGGGAAGCAATATTTGATGCCTTAAATCCTTTAACACGTGCAGAGTCAAAGATTATATTTGCTCAATGTCGTAATGGTTGGACCGTTATGTTAACTAATAGTCCTAAGTCGGTAGATTATACAACGATAATGTGGAATATGAAAAAGAAATATTTATTGGATAGTGTTTTTATACGTTATGTACCTAATATATACCCGCCAAAAAATTATAAAGAACTCGAAAAATATCGAGAGTCTTATGGAAGTATTCGGCTTACATATTATAATGGCTCTGGACAGAAAATCTGTGGTAATAACCGTGGTCGTTCACTGCACCTGGGGCGTGAAGGTGTAAGGAAATGGTTTTTTCAAAGTAGTGGTAATCCTTTTGAATTTGAGGATACAAATGTTTACAGTAAACATAAAGTAACTGACCGATTCTCTCCAGAAATATTGCTCCATTATGCACGGCAGCTGGGGATTGACCCATATAATCTGAGTTTCTACACTGGACCCGCACTTATATGTCATGTAGAAGCGTCTTGGCATCACGATGATCCAAAATTCTTAAAACCTTTAACTTTTGCCCAGGCTCGCAAAGAATATAAGCTCGATCATCTTTACGATAGCTATGGTGATGATGAAGACTCATCAAAAACATATCTTGATGATGTCCAGAAGAATGTACCTGAAAAATCTGAGGGATTCGAGCCTTTAGATGAATATCAGGCTGATTCT
>NZ_KV802293.1:44484-76938 GCF_001810635.1 Rothia sp. HMSC067H10 | reverse complement strand
GTCTGACCCTGACCACCCTGACCGGGGGTACCAGGCTGAGCAGGAGTACCGGGCTGACCTTTGTCACCGGTCTGACCCAAACCGCCCTGACCGGGAGTACCGGGCTGATCGCTGTCGTGATCACCAGGCGTATCGGGAGTGTCAGGGTGATCACTGTCGTGATCACCAGGCGTATCGGGAGTGTCAGGGTGATCACTGTCGTGATCACCAGGCTGACCGGTCTGACCCTGACCGCCCTGACCAGGCTGTCCGGTCTGGCCCTGACCACCCTGACCGGGAGTGCTGGTCTGACCGCTATCACCAGGGGTGCCAGGCTGACCGGTCTGACCCTGACCGCCCTGACCAGGCTGTCCCGGCTGACCGGGCTGGCAGTCACATGCAGGAGAGGTGGGAACCTGATCCGGCACGTTAGCAAACGTAGCAGGCATTGCCACGAAGGATGCACCCAACAAGGATGCGGCGGTGCCGGTCGTAACCAGCGCCTTCTTAATTCCGGGAGATTTCCGCTGATGAGAAGTCATATGTAAACCTCTTTTATGTCGGCTTCGTGTGCACGGAAACTTTCAACTACCGCAGGAGTAAACCCTCAAGGGTAGCCTAGACTAAGTATCCAATTCCCAGGCTACAGGGGCTCCACTAGGCATACAAGCATGTTTATAACATTTAAGTGAACATCACTCAGCTTGCACCCTTTTTTGTCTACAATAAACATTTCAAAAATCCTGCATATCCAGGGACCTCTTAAGGACTTTTACCCCCTCATACATCCCCTGCAATTCCAGGGATTGAAGAGAATAAGATCCTTCATGTAGCACCCACTAGAAGCACACTTAAGCGTCCCAGGCAAAATCTGCACCTGAGGTTAAAAATAAAGTTTTAATAACACGTGTCGAATCCGGTCACATAGTGGCACACCCTACACAACCCCCGCTTTTCGCTTGATATATCAAGTATTTTCACTATCAAAATGCATTCTCAAAATTTACATATCAAGAGCTTCGTTGCGCAGTCGAAACCTGCTGGTAAACGTACTACAACTCCACAGCACATATACCTTTTGCCGTCTGATTATATAAACCAGCATTGCTCACACTTCGATAGACTACATCTACTACCTCGTTGCAGTATCGAACTGCCGCCCCATCGTCTAAAGCTACTCCTGGCGGTAAAGTACCGCTTTGTAGTGTCTGCAAAAAACTTCTGGGACGACCAGGTTCAGTATTGAAATGAGGGCAGAAGCTGCCAGGCAGTATACCCAAACCGTCATTGAGCGCCTCTAAACCACCAAACGAATCGGTCAGACATGACTCGAACCAGCAAGCTGCACCTGCACTTATCCCCGATAGAACCGTTCCCTCGACATATGCTTTGCGAAGCACACGGTCAAGTCCATGCAATCTCCACACAGCTAAGAGGTTTGCGGTGTTACCGCCTCCGACATAGATGATGTCTTGACGGCGTATAAATTCTTCAAGGTTCAGCTCTGTGCGGCGAAAAAGCTCAAGATGAGCAGGAATACACGAATATCTTTTAAAGGCAGTATAGAAACGCTCGATATACGCACGTGAATCTCCACTAGCCGTAGGAATAAAACACACCCTTGGTTTTCTCCGCATGCTGGACTCTAACAGAAACACATCTTGATCAGTATTCTCACCGTCAGAGAACCCACCACTCAGAAGCACAATAGTGCGTTGAGCCTCCATAGGTAACCAACCCTCCACAAATAAGCCATGCAATCATAGCCCATCCTAAACACCGAGCATATCAAGAGTATATAGGTCTATATATGGATTCAACGCGGTAACACCCTACTCAGCATTCGCACTATGAAACTCAACCTTCGTTGGATACTCCACCGTACGAGAGACCGTGCAACCTCCACGCAGCTAAGAGGTTTGCGGTGTTACCGCCTCCGACATAGATGATGTCTTGACGGCGTATAAATTCTTCAAGGTTCGGCTCTGTGCGGCGAAAAAAGCTTAAGATACGCAAGAGTACAGATAACGCCACAAAATTTTCAGGGAACTACTGATATTATCGGCGTAGTTCGCCTGAGTTTAGCCAATTCGATCAGTTGCTACATCACATAATAAGGAATAGGGAGAAAACATTGAGCAGAACTACCATGATCATTATTATCACTGTTGCCATTGCCATCTTCTACCTCACCTACGATGCGGTGCGCAGACCACGAGAGAAGAAGCTCCCCTACGTATTTAAGAGGAAGTATCACCAGCTTGAAGGATGGCTGAATGTGACAGCGCTAGGTTTAACAATAGATGCCTTAATCATTCCGTGGGATATGGCATGGACCGGAACGTGGAATACCATTCTTTTCGGCGGTACAGCACTACTTAGCGCGAATTTCCTCTACGCATACGAAATGGAGTACTTTAGTATTCACTCAGACGGTACTATTAAATACCATACTCGAACAGGAAAAATTATTACAACACATTTTAATTGTATTAATAAATATAGTTATTCTCCTTGGGGTAAAAATTTCCGTGGAGGTGAAGATATTTCGTTTCCTGATATTTTCCACCTCAGAACCAGAGACGATAAAACAGCAGCCAAGTTTTCAATAAAAGCTACCAAAGAATACTCCATAGCCGCGCATGTTATCTTCCGACAGGAGAAGGGTCGGTGGGCACACATCCACAGTTCAGAAGACCAGGCTCAGATTGAAGAAATACTTCACGACAAAAAAGCCATTATCCAATATCTGACCGAAAACCCTCAAGGCACCGACCTTGCTGATGATTCTGCGCACTATATGTAATATGTTTCCGCATCAAAGCCCCCCTGCGATAAATGCCGAGCAGATAACTTTTAATAATCTGCTCGGCAAAAATATATGCTTAAAGTCAAGGCCAATACGATAATCCAGCAAAGCCCTACTCAGCATTTACATTATGAAACTCAACCTTCGTCGGATGCTCCACCGTACGAGAGACCGTGCAGTCCTTCTCAGCGCTCAAACGAATTAACCGATCCACCATCTTAGCGGCCTGCGTGCCCGCCTCGGTTTCAGGGAACTGCACATCAAAATCGACCTCAACATCATCAAGACGTACCGCACCGTCCTCATGCTTCTTCAGAGCAGAAGCAAGTACCTCGAATACCTGTGGGATTTCACGGCGGGTGGTGACCGCATCCACATCGACCGAGGAGCATCCGGCGATCGCCGCTAATAAGAGCTCCACCGGAGTTAGAAGCCCATCACCCACCCCGAAGTCCAGGGTTGCCCCATTCGCACCATGTGCCCGGTACCGCAGGCGATCAACCCGTTCTACACGAACTTCGCGGTAGTCCTCAGACTCGCGGCGTACTATTGTTTTCTCAGCAGGCGCTTTATTCATCAGCAATACTCCTTAACACGGTGAAACTGTCGCTTGTACATTGAGCATAACGCAGGCACCACATCTTTATTCCTCCCCTGATATTCCGTACAGCAAAACGAAGTACATAAAACTTCCTAAAATTGGATAGGATAATTGAAGACTCATTTTCACTCTTGCTGAGAGGCACCATGAAAGATACCGCGAAGGAAACAAGCGACGCAGAACATTACGCCGCGATCGGTCATAACCCCACCGAGAGCGGCTTCAAACAGGCTTTACGGGCATCCAGCGTGGTGCTTGCAAGTTTCGTGGTGTTGGGGTTAGGTTTGGGCGTTATTATTAGTGCTCACCATTTACCGTGGTGGCTTGCGCCCGCAATATCCCTCATCGTTTACGCCGGTTCCGTCGAGTTCCTGGTGGTAGAAATGATCGCAACCGGGGCCAGTGTAGGTGCTATCGGCTTCACAACTCTGCTCGTGAACTCCCGCCACCTGGTGTACGGTATTTCCTTCCCGCTGCAGAATGTGAGGGGTTTCTGGGCGAAGCTCTACACCATATACACGCTCTGCGACGAATCCTACGCGCTCAACACCGGCCCCGACCGGAATACGCTCTCTCACGCACGTATTCTATGGGTGAGTACATTCCTGCACATCAGCTGGGTGGCAGGAACAACCGCCGGATTCTTTATTGGTGCATCGTTTCTGAGCAACCTTGAGGGTATGGATTTCGCCATGACGGCGCTGTTTACGATCCTCGCGATTGATGCTTACCGCGCTCAACGGGATAATGTCACGGCTCTTCTCACGCTGATCTCTGGCGCGGTGGGTATTATCCTGGCACCCGGTTCCATGCTTCTGGTGTCGATGGGAACCTACACTGCCCTGCTGATAGTACGGTTCTTTATCGCAAAATCACGGGGAGCACTGCCGGAACACCAGATACCCGCCCCAGAGAATAACACAGCAGTGACGGTTGCCGAAGACAGCACGACAGATCAGGTGAAAACTCCAAGCCCCACATTCACTCACTACAACGACCCGCAGGAGAACCCCCATGATTAACGGCCACATCGATAGCGGCTATATTATCAGCGCCGTTCTGGCGGCGGCGGCTGTAACCTTTGTTCTGCGGGTGCTCCCCTTTGGTCTCAAAAAAGCCCTTGCAGGTTCTGAGGTGCTGGATGCGCTCAGCCACTGGATTCCACTCGGGGCCGTAGCGCTTCTGGCGATCTATGCGGTAAGCCGTATTGACTTTTCATCCACACACACCGCGGTTCCCTACCTTGCCGGGTTTGTGGTGACGGCGCTCGTGCACCTGTGGAAGAAGAATATGGTATACAGCATGATCGCCGGTACCGCCACCTGCGTTATTCTCATCAACTGGGTTTTCTAGGGGCATACCATGTTTGAAAGATCTTCACACCCCAACCGCCACCTTGGGGAGGCGCCGCAACAAACCAGCGACGAACAGGTTCTCGATATTATCGCCTCCGCAGGTCTGGCGACCAGCAGCATTCCGGTGGTGCAGGAACGCGAGCAGGCTTTACGCGCAGGCGATGATGCCCTTAGTCTTGAGCTCCGCCGCACTGGCGAGAGCGGATTTCGTGAGGCAATGCGCGTTGCATCCCTTGTGATGCTGGGCCTGTTTTTCGTGGGAATTGGACTCGGTGTTGTGATACACAGCTTGGGTTTTCCTTGGTGGCTTGCACCCCTGCTTCCAGGAGTTTTATTCGCCGGGTCTGTAGAGTTCGTATTGCTGACGATGATGGCAGCGGGTGCCTCGCTGGTATCCGTTGCGGTGATGACGTTGCTCATCAATTCACGCCACCTCATGTATGGGCTGTCCTACCCTATCGAGCGTGTGCACGGCTCTCTCGCCAAGTTTTACACCGTCTATACGCTCATCGACGAGGCTTTTGCCCTCAACAGTGGACCGGAACGGCATACTCTAAGAGGGTCACGCATTCTGTGGATTCATGCGGGAATGCATATGAGCGTTATCCTCAGTTCCACATTCGGGTTCTTCTTGGGGTCGAGTTTTCTGGTACACCTTGAGGGTTTTGATTTCGTGATGACCGCGCTTTTTACGGTGCTGGCCCTTGATGCCTACCGCGCTAACCCCGATAAGCTCACGGTGCTTTTCTCGGTGATTGCGGCGGCAGCGGCGCTGATTATTGCCCCGGGGTCTATGCTCTTAGTGGCGATGGCAGTGTATATGGCGCTTCTGGTGGGGCGTTATGCAGCGGCGAAGAAACGCGGTTCTCTGCCTCAACATATGATGGTCGCCGACGAGCTTACACACCATCGCACGGAACACGATCGCGCAGAAGAGACTCCGCACGAACCAGCGCAATAGTTTCAAACGGCAGAACAAAGCAGGCACCACGGCACGGAAAAACCGAGCATGGTGCCTGCCTGATAGGCTCAGCTGCGTTTACTTAAGAGCTGCGAGCGCAGCCTCGTAATTAGGTTCGTTGGTGATTTCGGGAACGAGCTCGGTGTACACTACCTCACCGGCGGGGTTCACGACTACGACGGCGCGAGCAAGGAGCCCTTCGAGAGGTCCGTCGGTCATTGTCACGCCGAAGTCCTGCCCGAAGGATGAGCGGAATGCGGAGGTGGTAACAACGTTCTCGATGCCCTCAGCGGCACAGAAACGACCAAGCGCGAACGGAAGATCGTGTGAAACGTTCACGACAACGGTGTTATCAAGACCGGCGGCTTCTTTGTTGAAGTTGCGAACCGAGGCGGCGCATACGCCGGTATCGACCGAGGGGAAGATATTCAGCACGAGGTTCTTACCCGAGAACTGGGCGCCGGTGACCTCAGCGAGATCGGCGTCGAGTACGGAGAATGCGGGGACCTTAGAACCGATGGCGGGAAGGTTGCCGCTGGTGTGAACTGCAAGGTTATTTTGAAAAGTAATTTCAGCCATTTCCTCATTGTCGCGCGTTCTCTGCCTCTGCGCAAGGGGAACTGTCGCGTAAGAGCCGGGCGGCGCGGTCTCGTCGTACATTTATACTGTTGCGAAGAGAGTTCATGAGGAATATGAAATACTTACGCAACGGGGCGGGCTATTAGCGTGTATACTTTCGACCCGCAGACCCGGCAGGTTTCCCGCACCGGCGAGTTGCCACCAGTAAACTAGGAGTAACAACACGCACCGATACGAAAAGAGTTTTTCATGTCTAGATTTCCTGTAAAACCGCTAGTTTTCTGCGCTGGCGCAGCGCTTCTGCTTTCTTCCTGCGGTAACCCGTTTGGCGCATCCACCGATTCGGGCAGCAGTTCGCAGGCGGCACGCAGTTCCAGCTCATCTAGTTCTTCATCCGCTTCAACCAGCGCATCTGCCAGCCCAACTCACTCTCCCACAGCAAGCGCTACCAGTTCTTCAGCCTCTCCAAGTCCGAGCGTGTCTGTAGTAACGGTAACCGCCAACCCGCAGCCGGAGGCAAGTACCGTTACGGTAACCGCATCGTCAAATTCTAATTCGGGGTCTTCATCCTCAAGCGGGCGTTCGGCATTGGAATCTAATGCGAGTAAACTTCGCGGTCATCATTCGTGGTCCCTGAGGTCGGCGGATACTTCGACTTTCGATTCGAGCGCGGAGCTCTCGTGGATTACGGTTGGGTCATCCGATGGTGCGTCACATATTATGCTGTTCCATCACGGAGACTACTTGGGAACCGGCACGCTCAACCCGATTCAGGGTTCCCCTTCGGTCTCACGGAATTCTGCGAACCAGATTTCGGCCTCTGTGGGGTCTTCCCAAGCGACGTTCACCTGGGATTCCGCTCAGGAAAAGATTGTTATGAACGGGGATTTGCCGACCGGATAGTTCCTGATAAACGTGTGTAAGCAAGCGGTGAGCCCCGCATCCAACCTTCTGGATGCGGGGCTCACGCAAATCTGCTGTGTATTCAGTTCATGTGGGCTTTATGTACCCATCAAAACTGCTGACTCTAGCTTAGGCTGCGAACTTCTTCTTGTACACGAAAAATGCTGCTGCGCCGACGAGAGCAAGTACAATGAGCTTCTTCATAAGAGAGGATTCCTTTCATGGGATCAGTGATTGGGTGCCCTCACGGGCCTTTCCGTGATGTCTTAGCACCGGTTCACTCATTCTACCCTGTTCTGGTATGGATTCTCTATCGTTACACGACGTGTAAGGCTCATGCTGTGCGGTAGAAATGTGAATTTACTCAGTTTTAGAGGTGCGGAACCACGCATGTACGATGCCCTAGAGAATCCATAAAAATCATCCGGCGGTAGTAGTGCGGATGTGCAAAACTAGAATTATGAGCTTGAAGAAAAACGTATCTGAGGATTCCCGCTCCGGCGGTAAGAAACATATAGCGCCCGTGGTAACAGCCGGTTTTCTAGGGACCACGGGTGTGCTGCATTTCGCGAAACCCGAACATTACGACGCAATCGTGCCTCGTGCCCTGCCGGGCTCGGCACGGTTCTACACCTATGCTTCGGGGGTTGCTGAGCTTGGTGTTGCAGGGCTGCTGGCCCTCCCAAAAACTCGCCGGGCGGGTGCCCTCGCGGCCATTGCGCTGTATACGGCGGTGTTCCCGGCGAATGTGCAGATGGCATGGGATTGGCGGCATAAGTCAGTATTTAAACGTGTTGTGGCTTTCGGCCGTCTACCGTTGCAGCTGCCAATGATTCGCCGTGCCTGGCGCATCTATAAAACCTCCTCTCGGCGCTAAAGCTCTCCTGGCGGTGGCACAAGCTGCGGCCGTGCTATGATAAAAAATCTTCACGCCTGGATTATTATAAAGGAGCACTATGTCTAGTACCCGCCAGAACCCGGCCGAGCAGGCGAAGGCCCTTGCTTCCCAGCTTAAGTGCCCCATGGGTGACACCGGTCAAGAGCTAGCACACTCTTTAAACCTGGGGAATCTTCCCATGATTGTGAGCGCCCTGAATGCATTAGGCATTGAGGAAGATGACCGCATCCTGGAGGCGGGCCCGGGCAATGGTGGGCTCCTCAATTATGTTCTCTCCCTCGCAGAGAACCTGCACTATGATGGGGTGGAAATTTCGCCGCTCATGTATGAGCAGGCCCGCGCCGCCAATAACGTGTTTATCGCAGAAGGGCTGGCTGAGTACGCGCTGTATGACGGCGTGAATCTGCCGTATGAAGACGGTATTTTCACGAAGGTGTTGAGCGTGAATACGGTGTATTTCTGGGAGGAACCGGCTTGGCTGCTCGCAGAAATGTGCCGGGTGCTTACCGCCGGCGGGCGGGTGTGTTTAAGCTTCTGTGAAAAAGATTTTATGAAGACCCTGCCATTCACCAAGTACGGCTTCGCCCTGTACGATGCCGCCGATATAGTTGCGCTCACACAAGAACTGCCGCTACATACGGTAGCTGTACAGCATCTGCACGATATGGCGGTGGCGGGCGGCTCTGCCCGGCTGGTACGACGCGACTACGTAAACCTCGTGCTTGAAAAAGAACACTAAAAACACCCGGACAGTACCTACATATTTTTGACACCATCACTGGCGGTTTCTATCGAGAAGAGTTTTTGCCTTCAGAAGCTTTTTATTCTTCATGAATGCAAAAACTCTTCTGAATAGAGTGCGTTTAAAAGGCCGTTTCTCGTATTCAAACGTAAAAAATATTGACGCGTATATTCCAAAACAGGTATAAGTTTTTTATAAGGATTCACATTTCTCTCTCACGACGCTCAGAAATGTGCTCGCCATACTAATCTAAGGCGGAGAAGCCATGGCAAACACTAACCTCACGAACAATCTCAAGCCCGAATTCCGCACTAACCCGCCCGCTGAAGAGAATGGCATTCTGCTATGTCTGGATGAAGCGTAGATTCAGGGCGATAACGCCAAATACATGAAATTCTACAACCGCTTAGCCTCCGTCTACGACCTAGGGGAACGGTGGTTTGGGCGTCTCGCTTACGGCAATGAAGTCGCACAGATGCGCCAGCAGTTCATGAAAGAACTAGAGTGGTTTCCCGGTTGCTCGGCACTGTACGTCTCAATCGGCACCGGTACCGACCTACGCTACCTGCCCGACGATATTGAGGTGAGTGCAATCGACTAGACGGGCGCCGATATTTCGCTCGGGATGCTCAAGAAATGCCAGAAAATCTGGGGTGGGCGCGCGAACCTGAACCTAGTGAACTGTGCCGCCGAGGATCTGCCCTTCATCGATCAGAGCTTTGACGTGGTGCTGCACGTGGGCGGCATTAACTTCTTTAGTGATAAAAAACGCGCGATCGAAGAAATGATTCGGGTAGCCAAACCTGGCACGAAAATTATGATCGCAGACGAAACTTCCGACTACATCGATTCGCAGTACAAGAAGAACGTCCTCACCCGTAAAGCCTACAAGAACGCCACCTTCGATCTCTCAGAGATTGAGGCACTGATACCCGAAGACATGGAGGATACAAACACCAGCTTGCTCTGGAATGATCAGTTCTATTGCATCACGTTCAGGGTTCCGCAAGACTAAGAAAGACCAGAATTACGATCATAACCTGGTAAACGGGTGAAGCGGGAGCAGTTTCTTCATTCGGGAGCATTCTAATCGCTCCCGAATGAAGAAACTGCTCCCGAAGTCTGCCGTGTTCAAAGTGAACACACTATGCGGTGGGTTTCTGCCCGATGGAGAAAACCTAGACGATAAAGCGAACGCCGCCCTCAACCCGAATCGCACGGCTATTGTTGATAGGCACAAGATCCAGCTTATCCGAATATTCGCTTTTCATACGGCGTACCGCCTGTATAAAAGGTTCTTCTTCCTCGTGCACCGCCGGGTAGAAATCAACAATTCCCAACGCCTTAAAATTGAACATTCCCAGAGCAACGTCAGAGTCGTCCATAACTCGTGCATACTCAATATCAGGCGAAGCGACCATAGCTCCAGCCGACTCCCCCACGTACATCATGCCGTGGCGCACCTTTTCGACAATGAAATTGATGAGGTCTTTGGATTTGAGCTGCTGCAGCAAATAGAACGTATTGCCGCCCGAAATATAGAGAACTTCAGCTTGTTCGATGCGCAACTTCGCGGTTTCTGAATCAACTTCTGCAATGTCGAGAATATCGGGGGTTAGCCCTAAATTTTTGAAAACATTCAGGGCATCCTGAACGTAGAAAGTTGTGTTTTCAACCGTGCTGGCGGTAGGAATAAACACCACCTGCTGTTGTGATGGGTTGCCGCGCAAGAAATTTTTGAAGGCGGGTTCTACACCGGCGAAGTAAGAACAGAGGAAGGCGCGCATCATCTATCTCCTGGCGAAGGCATCTATAGTGTGGTTTTATCAAATCGTACCGGTCGATTTACGCATGCAACACCCCTAGAAGGAAATTTTAGGTTTATGTAGCACCTTATCTTCTTCTAGGGGTGTCAGCACAGAGATTTTCTCTTAATAAAGCCTAGTTCGTGGTCGGAACCAGGGTCTTGAGGGTAATGTCGCTTGCGACTCCGCCATCCGCGTATTCAAGGTATGCGCGTACCACGTATTTCTTTCCTGCTTGCAGCTTATTACCGGGAATAGTCAGGTCGCCCTCGAAGTCGCCGTTCGGTTTCGGGGTAACAGTCGTATTCACGATTTCATCGCTGCTGGGATCGTCAAGCTCAATATTGTATTCGGTGAAAATCAACCGAACCTTGGAGCCGTTCTGAGCCGCTGCTGCAGGGTTAAACCCGCCGCCAGCAACCTTCAGGTGATTCTCGGCGGCACTGCGGCTAAGGGGTGCACCGTTAATGATGCCTACAACCTCATCATCCGTATCGCCATAAAGATCCTTAGTCACAGCCCTTACCCAGTCGTCGCTGCTGGATTCAATAAGCACCCGATAGTGCTTGTCTTCCTGAATCTTGGATCCAGGAATCTGAATCTGAGTAGTAAAGTTACCGTTCTTCACCTCTGCAGAGACGTCTTTGGTGGCAAGAGTTTCGTTAACCTGTCCGTTCTCATCCAGACCCTCAACTTTTATCTTGACCTGCTTCACGTCATCAAAATGGGTTCCGGTCAGGGTCAAGACATTGGTGTTCAGGTGGCTGCTGAGCTTATTTGTCTTCGAGGAGTTGGTGGTCAGGGTTACGGAAGACTGCAGGTCTTTGCTGTCAACCTGCTGTACAGGCAGATCTTGTTTAGCCTCTATTGTGCGGTTACCGTGCCCGGGGTAGCTCATAATGTAGAGAACATAGTGTTTCTGGGGATCGAAATCGCCTTTAACCTTGGCAGTGCCACGGAAATGACCGTCTTCCGTCACAACAAGGCCTCCGCCGTCTTGAACTAAGTTTTCACCCGTGAAGTCGCCGTCTGCATCAACCTCGTAGACTTCTGCACCTAAACCGTCAAAAGACTTGTTGAGGTCAATCCCCTCACCAGTAATCGTAAGGTTGTTCTGCCCTGTCAGAGGGTTCAGCGGACCGCCCTCAACGGAAGTTACTTTAGCCCCTGTATTAATATTTGTGTTGTTCCCATTGGTGTTATTAGTGCCAGTATTTTGGCCACCCGGAAGCGTAGAGATAGCCTGCTGAGTCTGCGCACCAGCGTTCCCTTCAGCGGCAAAGGAAGGAACGGACGGCACCACGGATGCACTTAGGAGGGCAAGCGCACCCACTCCGGTCAGGATAAAACGGGTATTGGACATTTTGTACTCCATTCATCGGTTAGTGGAATACTGTTAAATGTAATACATGGTTGAGTTTAGGTCTAGCATTTTTAGCATTATTTCTTGATATTTATTTTTATGACAACATGAATGTTTCGATGGAAAATATATACATAAACTAATGTGTCAACACGACTCAAAGGGTCTTCAACAGCATGCATATCACTAAAACATGCTCCCGAAGACCCTTGAGCCGAAAATATATTTTATTTTTAGAAATCTAATACACTAAACAAAATGCAAAAGATAATACGGTGTATTAATTACTGTGCTGCCGACAGAGGAACAACCGGAATGTAGGTACGGTTCCAAACCACGATGGGGTAGTACGCGTAACTCGCCGTTAAGGTATCCTGATCGAATACATCAATGTAGACCCGGTACTGGTGGTTCGGGTTAATCTTAGTGCCATCAACACTCACGTACATCCCGAAGCTCCCGTCCGAACCAAGACTAGACCCTCCGCCGTTGCTAACGTCATCATTAACGATGTTCCCGAACTCATCAAGTTCCTGAACACGCGGCTCGTACTGTACACGGTGGGTATTATCGATCCCCGTAGTCTCTACAGACAGAACGTTATCAGTATTCTGCGGGTCAATGAATCCATCGACAGAGGTAATCGCAATAAAACCGGAGTTCTGATTCGCGGGTGCGGAGGGCTGGCTCTGACGGCTCTGATTATTCTGTGATGCAGAATTCGAGTTTGAGCTGCTCTGGGATGCGGGTGCGCCCTGAGCCTGCTGACTCTGGCCATTAGCATTGGCGCCCTGCTGCTGACCCTGAGCATTAGCGTTAGCACTCTGCTGCTGATCCTGGGTTGCGCCGGGCTGAGCCTGCTGACCCTGACCGCTGGCATTAGTACCCTGCTTATCCTGAGATGCACTAGGCTGACCCTGCTGCTGTTCACCGCCGGATGCAGCCTGCGAAGGATCCTGAGTTGCGCCGCCCTGGGTCTGCTGCTGACCCTGACCGCCCGCATTAGCGCTCTGCTGTTGATCTTGGGTTGCACCATCCTGGTTCTGACCACTGGCGTTAGCACCCTGCTGGCCCTGACCGTTAGCATTAGCGCTCTGCTGCTGGCCCTGATCCTGACCGTTCTGTGCTGCAGAATTTGGCTGGCCCTGTGTGGCTCCAGAACGTGCCTCATCCTGAGGGCTTGCAGGCGCTGCGTTTGCCTGTGCAAGCGGAAGAACCGTCACACCCGCAAGGGTGAAAATAGCAGCTCCGGTCATAGCCGGACGAGAATAGCGAAAAGCCATCATAAACTCCATTCATCGGTGATACGGACAACTTAACCCTAAACATAATTCAGGGACGAGATACAAGAGATATCGAGGAGTCATAGCAATAATTATTCTGAGAACGAACTTTTTACGTTGATATAGAAATACTCGAAGTTATTTAGCCAAGGTTTTATAAAAAATTTCTCCATTAAGTTTTTACAGAAAAATATAGCTCCGTCTCTCGTTTTTGATATAGGCGGAGCGTATATTGAATTGTAGGGATGTATCAGAATTATTATGAGCGCACCTTATCCATTAGATATTTTGACGTATCTCACCGATCTTGTACGCGCGTTGACAAACAGGTTCTCCGACTCTCCCTGATGTTCGATTACATCGAGTGTTTCTACTCGAAGCACACCATGAGCGTGACAAGGTGGAGGCCCACAAAAACATACCGCACGCCGCCCACGTCGTGGGGCATTGAGTGCCGCGAGCTCCAGACCCCCTAATTCTCACGTTGGCTAGATGAGACCGTTCTAGTGCACAATAGCGTCTACTGGCTCCCCACGGTATTGCGGGGTGATCCATACCTTTTGTTGAGGAGTATATGTCGTTTCTCACCAACTTTTTCCCAGTGGGTATCTGCCTGGTGGACTACCGAAACGCGGCTAAACTCTGCGTATTTTTATCCTTCACTCTTATGACCCAAGGCGGGCAATACTGTCATATTTCACGAGCTAGGTTAGATACTTTCTACCGAATAAGGTCTTGTATCCATCTCGCTGATTGCATGTCATATAGAGGGTTCGTGAGTTCCAATTCCAGTGAACAAAGTGTGCATAATCAAAGTGGTCAGGCGGTCTAGCTCGGCATCGTCTACAACCGCCTCCAGTCTGGCCAAATCATCCGGCCCGGTCGGCATTGGCGGGGCTTTAGCCCCCATACCGGTGCCGGTGATACCAGCTACCGCCTCGTCAGTCATGGCACGGAACATACGCTGCGCCCAGATAAGGTCTACATCTGCAGCGATATAGCCCTCACGCTGTGCACGCTCAAAAACCTTACCCAAACGCCCTAAAAGAGTGCGTTGTTTTGTAATCACGGCGGGATCGTCATCGCTCAGATGCGCCATCGCATACAGCCAGATCGCCTTCACCCGCATCACGTTAACGGTCAGGCGATGCAGCGCCACCATTACAGGAGCGGTCTCGGGACTTGCTGACTCAAATGCTTCATAAAATTCTCTAACGGCAATATTACTCAGCTCCGCGAGAAGAGCCTCGCGGCTGGCGAATCTGCGATGAATAGTTGTTCGAGTGACTCCTGCAACCGTAGCCACCTGCTCTAGCGAGGCGGTTGGGTCTCGGCGCAATACTTGTTCGGCGGCGTGAAGCACGATATTGACCGTGCGCCGCGCATCAGCTCGCAATGGCTTAGATGAATCAATCACGTAGTTATTACCCTAATAAATAGAACATGTCTGTTACAGTTAAATGCGTGGGTTATACCCGCATGTCATATATTCTATTCGCGAGAGGGTCAAATGACTACTAAGCAGACCGTCCTGAATTACTATTCGGCAATTCACGCCGAAAATTGGCAAGACTACATTTCCGATAAATTAGCCTACGGATTCAACAGTGCAGAACAAAATCTTGGCAAACAAGATTATCTGCAGGGTGCCGGAAATTTTTTTAATTCCACCACTAATGTTGAGCTTGCACATCTTGTGGTTGAAGGTGACAAAGCGGCGGTTATTGCGCGCTACACCGCAAAGTCCCCCGCAGGAGACACCCAGATTTTTGAGGTTCCGGAATTTCTCACAGTGCGAGACGGCAAAATTATTGCCTCCAGCATCTATCTTGACGGCGCCGCCTTTATGGCCTTTATAAAAGGCGAGTAAAGCTTTCTAGCCGCTTTCATTCAACTTCAGCTCTCTAATACCCGCAGCACATTCGCTGCTCTCGCCTGAGATAGCAGGTTTTATGCGGGAATTACTCTTTATCACTCATTCCCTCCCCCAAGGAGATCATCATGAATACCAATTCTGCGCTTTCCGGCAAGAATGCCGTTATTACCGGCGGAAGCGACGGTATCGGCTACGGTATTGCCGAAGAATTTGCCCGCCAAGGTGCTAACCTATTCCTCATTGCTCGCACCCCCACAAAACTTGCAGAAGCCAGCGCGCGCTTGAGCGAATACCCCGTGACCGTGCACACCTTCGCAGCAGATTTAACGGATATTTCTGAAGTACACCGTGCCGCCGAGCACGCCCTTGATATTTTGGGAAGTATTGATGTGCTGGTCAATAATGCCGGTATTGCACGGTTTATTCCCTTTGAACAAACCGATGAGAACGCTTTTGACGAGCATTTTAATCTCAACGTCAAAGCCCCGTATTTCTTGGCACAAAAGTTATTGCCTGAACTCGCTAAAAATTCTGGCAATATTGTTAACATTTCGTCATATTTTTCGAAACGAATGCTTCCCGGGCGCCCTTCGACGGTCTATTCCATGACAAAGGGCGCATTAAATCTTTTCACACAGTCATTAGCGTTTGAGACGGGTTCCGCCGGAGTGCGCGTGAATGCGATTGCGCCGGGAATGGTCGAAACTCCACAATTGCTGCGCAATGTTTCTGCGATGCCGCCTGAAGCGCAGGAGCAAATGAAGCAAAATGCCTCGGCGTTGATTCCGTTGGGGCGCATCGGGAATGTTGATGATATTGGGCGTGCCGCCGCGTTTTTGGCATCGGATGCGGCCGCATGGGTGACCGGCGCGGTATTGAGCGTGGATGGTGGTGTTACGACGCACTAGGCTTGCTGCCCTGTTCTCCCCTCTCCCTAGTGTTGTAAAAAAGGCTCTTTATACGAATCAAGCGGATTTTCTAACGCTTTATTCGTATAAAGGGTCTTTTTTATGCGCTGGGAGGAAGCTACGCTGATTCGAACTCAGCAGAATGTGCAAATGGGTCAGTGTCCGGGTCATTTTGCCACAGATATTCGCAGCGGGACGCGATCTCTTGAGCCGCTTCCAAGCCCCACCGGTCGGCGATAAAACCTAGAGTCATATCCATACCCGCTGAAACTCCCGAGGATGTATAAAACTTCTCTGTGCTCACCCAACGCGCCTTCTGCTGCCACCTCACCTGTGGGCGCGTCCCGCGCACCCACTCGAAGGCACGTTTGTTAGTAGTAGCAGGCTTCCCGTCAAGAACACCTGTGGCGGCAAGAAGTGCCGCTCCGGTGCAGACTGTCAGGCAGGTTTGGCTTTGCTGTACCAATTTCGCAAGGTTTTGCAGGAATAGGTTATTCATGACGAGAGAGCGCGTGCCTATACCTCCTGGAATCAGCAGAATGCTCCCCAGAGGAAGACTTTCAACAATTTCCGTCTTGAGGGTAAAGCCCTGGGCGGAACGTACCAGTGAACTACCGCTCTCGGATGCGCCCGCTACCGAGATATACCGCATACGCACATCAGGCACACGGTGCAAAAATTCGATGGGTCCCATAGCGTCGAGAGTCTCATAGCCGTCGAAGAAAAGACAGTACACAGATGTAGTCGTCATAGCACCCATGCTAAGAAGGGTCTTTATGTGAATCAAGTACGATTCTTCAACGTTTTATGCACATCAAGGGTTTTTATTATGCACTCAGGCATGTGCTGCTGGTTTGTACGCCTGGAAATATGCTCGTGTGCCCGTCGTAAAACCGTCATTTATCACGGTTTGGCACGCATACAGGTTAGAGTTAAACACAGAGGCATTATTTGGGTGCCGTCGCCCATTACACAGCTGCGGTTCTCATGTCGAATGCCGTGCATCCTATACCGACTATACCGATGCTTCCGCAATGACCGATAAGAAAGAGATAAATATGTCGCTACCATCCACAATGCGCGCCGTACAATACGACAAATTTGGCGGGTCTGATCTGCTCACGATCAACGAGATTCCCGTGCCGTCTCCCCGCCCCAGTCAGGTGTTGGTACGCGTGCAGGCCTTCAGCGTGAATCGCATTGACGTGATCGTGCGCGAAGGCGAAATGCGACTTTTTACGGGTAAACGCTTCCCCAAAGGTACCGGTGTGGATGCGCTCGGCGAGGTTGTCAGCGTGGGCACCGGCGTGATGGACTACAAAGTTGGCGATATTGTGTGGGGGTTCAACGGCTCCATTTCGATGTCACCCACCGGCACAGCAGCCGAATACGCGCTATTCCGTGAGAACCGAATTAGCCATGCACCGCGCATCCAGAACCAGATTGATGCGGCGGCACTGCCGCTCGTGAGCCTTGCCGCACTGCAGGTGCTCCGCAAGAACCTAAAGCTTCAGGCGGGTCAGCGTCTGCTGGTAGTGGGTGCCAGTGGCGGTGTGGGGCATGCCGCGCTGCAGATCGGGCAGATTTTGGGGGCTCAGGTGGCGACTGTTTCTGCCGAAGAAAATATAGCTCTGTGCCGCGAGCTAGGTTCGATTGAGGCATACGACCACGAGGTTCTGCCAGACCCCGAAAAGGTTGAGAAATTCGATGCGATCCTGGACTGCGGCGGCGTTGTGACCGCATTTTACCGCAACTACTTGAAGCCGGGTGGGCGCATGATGACGGTCTCGCCCGACGGTCTTCCGGCAGTGCTGACTTCGCTGTTCACGAACCGTCGCGTGGGTTTCCTGCTGGCAACCAAGGCATCGTCTGAGGCCATGAAGTGGATTACCAATGCCGTCGAGCGTGGTCAGCTGCGCCCAGTTATTGAGAAGAAATACTCGCTTGAGGAGCTTGGCGCCGCGCAGGATCGTGTAGCTGAGAAACATACACGCGGCAAACTCATAGTGGTTATGTAACTCTTGGGTTATTCATACGGGCGAGGTTTTGGCGTATGGCTACAAAGAGGTGGCTGTGCACTCAAAGCCTCGCCTTTATGCGTGATCGTGACGATGCGGCACGCATGTTTGCGACGCTGCGAGTAGGCTAAAGGTATGAGAATTGGTATGCGTAAACCCAGTGTAAAACGAATGATTAAGGCCCGCACCACCGACCGGGCAAAACGCGCCGTAAAAAGAGCTGTGATTCCTGGTTATGGCAGGCGCGGTATGGGGTTTGTGAAAAACCCGAAGCGAGCCATAAAAGGGGCTATCTACCGCCGTACGACCTTCAGCGTGTGGGATTTGTTTAGGTAATGGAAGAGTTCTTCTCTTGCGGTAACGCTCAATCCGGGAGCATTTTCTTCATTCGGGAGCAGTTAAAGTGCTCCCGAATGAAGAAAATGCTCCCGCTTTGTTGTGGTTGTAACGCCAGAATAAGAGCCTGAATATGCACCAGCATTTGCCTCACACGGTTCTTCTTTACATATCTAGAGCCGCCTCTCGGCTGCGGTAGCACTCCTCAATCTTGCGCCGCCGCATAAAAACCTTTGGAAAAGACCCTAAAAATAACGGTTCTCGCGCGGTATACTAAGGATAAGCTAACCTCCTCGTCAAAGCTGAAAGGGGCCTTTTCCTATGCTGAAAATCGAAGATGCCATCAGCGAGACCTTACTTATCCCCCTGTACATGAAGCACCTCGCCTCGCAACAGCCCGATCCAATCATCAAAGATGAGGCAGCTGGACGAGTCGTTTCGCAGTTAGACTACAATTTCTCTAAATTTGATAACGTCATTCACACCGTTGTCGGTACCGCGATTCGCTCAGATTACTTTGACCGACTGGCGGCCGATTTCATCAGGCGCCAACCTAACCCGGTGATCGTTAATGTTGGATGCGGTCTAGACAGCCGCCGAGAGCGCATCGGCGAAATCGCGCAGAACGTGCCGTTTTACAGCCTAGATCTACCCGATGTGATGACTTTGCGTATAAAGTTGCTGCCCCCGCAAGGCAGTGAAGTTTTCCTGGGAACCTCAGCCTTCGACGCGGGTTGGATGGACGAACTGAACGATCTGCAGCCGAATGCCCAATTTCTGTTCGTGATTGAAGGCATGATGATGTACTTTGACCGTTACATGGTGCGCGCCCTGTTCCGCGATCTTGCGCAGCGTTTTCACGGCAGTGAGATCGCGTTCGATGTCATAAACTCGTGGATGGTTTCGCATTCTGATCAGCACGAAGCGCTTAAGCACTCCCGCGCGCGATTCGTTTTTGGGTGCGACGACGATCATGAACCCGAGCGTTGGGCTCATAACCTGCATTTGGTGAGCGCTAAACGACTGATGACAGACTTTCCGGCGTGGAAGAAGAGTGGGGCACTGTCTGCCATGATAGCGCGGCGTTTACCATTCCTGAAGGAATCCTTCCGTATGCTCCACTACCGGATAGACTGACATTGCTTATTTTGAGCGTCATCAGATTATTCTTCCTACACAAGCAGGATCCGGCAATTTACCCACCGGTGCACTATTTCAAGCACAGCAGGAAATAAACCGCATTCCGAAACTGGGTGAGGCAACAAGCCAGAACCCGTTGCCTTTTAGCGCATCTTACCCCGACTGCGTATTTCTACTCCTGGGGTTATAGCTTCGCAGACCCCGCATGGTATACAGTCCAGATTGAACCTGCATATACGTATAGTTTACTCATCAAGTAACTTTTACTGTACAATGAAGGTTCGTATGCGATGACTACACATTATCGCTTGTGCGCAAAGTCTATAGAACTCTGCGCAGTATACGACTCATCCAAACTGCAAGGAGGTATCTATGGGTCAGCTTATTGGGATGATTATTGCGGGTGCTATTATTGGCGCCCTTGCCCGCCTGTTCATGAAGGGTCAGCAGAATATTTCTATTCTTTGGACCGTCATCTTGGGCGCTGTCGGCGCATTTGTCGGTGGCTGGGTAGCGGGCCTGCTTGGCGTTGCTGAAACATCTGGTATTGACTGGATCCGCTGGATTCTCTCGATTATCGCCGCAATGGCCGCCATCTCTATCTACTTGGGCGTCACACACAAGAAGTAGCTTCTTCCACATTCTGCAAAAGCGGATCCTCGAACATTCTGTTTCGAGGATCCGCTTTTATTGTGTTATGGGTGCGTTTTATTAGAAACCGCCCTTACATGCACTCATATATCTTGGTGCCGTGGAGCTGCTTGGGCTTGAGGTTCGGAACCTCCTAATGTAGCAAGCAGGCGTCCGTTTTCAACACGTACCAGAGTTTCCAAGGCAGCACGCACTAGAGAAGAATGTTCTTCAATACCGGTGAGCTTAGCCGCTTTAGCAACAATCTCTTCATCCAAAGTCACAGTTGTACGCATAATACCCTCCGCATCAGTAAACAACACACCCTTGATATAGATAATAATGCTGCTTTATTTTGCATATCTACCTCGTTGGCACCACAGCCTCAAAAACCATAATCGGTTGAGTGCCATCAAAAGGGGTGCGGCACCAGTCACCCCATACGGCGTGTATTTCAAATCCTGCATTCTGCAGCTGGTAGCCTAATGTCTTTTTATCTCGAAAAGTTAGGATACTTTCTTGGACCACAGTCTCTCCAGAGTCCATGAAGTGATAGTTAGTGCGGTACAGAACCTGCCCATTATTATCAGGTGCAACCGCTTCTGACCATTCAGATATCAGTCCGTGCCGTGTGGAGCGAGTCGTAGTAGACGTAGTCCAATTTTCCCAGGCTCGACATGCTGGATTACGGCTCTCGAACGCGAGCATTCCACCTGAGTGCATTATACGATGTAGGTCATTCAAGGTCTTTTCCCACTGTGGGCTAGGGATGTGTTGCGCCACATTACCACTCATCACTACCAAATCGAAGCCATGGTCGGGAACATTTCGGCTATCCCCCAGAATCCACCGGATTTTGGAAGCGCCAGGGCGACTGCGTGCGTACTCTAACATTGATGCTGACGGGTCTACACCGATAACAGCACGCCCCGATTGAGCTAAAGTTACGGTAAGTATGCCGGTACCGCATCCTAGGTCAAGGATTCTTTGGGCATTAAACCGATGAGCTAGAGAACGGTAATAATCATGGTCCGCCCCATCGGGGTTGTCTTCATCATAGAAATCAACTATACGAGGGTCATAATCTTTTGCCCTCATGGTTTTATATCGACTTGACGCAGCATGTAAGGTACTAGAGCCATATGAAAAGGCCAGATACATGTCAAGTACACCTTCCCCACAGCCGATTGAGGCTGGGCGTGTGTTTCAATCCCGCCACGCGCAGACCTGCTGCCCTCCTCAGCAGCGGCAACCACGAATTTTGAGGAGAACTCTATATGCTTATCCTTATGGCCACCAATGACATGCTCATCAGTGACCTCAGTAAAAGTAAAGGGGCCCGCTGATGAACCAACCGTAACTTCCAATTGCTTGGATTTCGATGAGGGCTGTACTGTAAACCCTATTTTCTGTACAACACGGTTACGAACCCGCATTATCGTACGAACCCACGGAGGGGTTGCAGATAAAAAACGGTAGGTAAATTCCTGTGCATCCCAACTAGTGGGTATCTGCACATAGTGACCATCAGAAAAATTCATATTGTTAAATCGCATGTTCAAGGCTCCTGGTACGCTCAGCAAAACTGCCTAACACAGGATAAATCGCGTTCCATATCCTGGCAGAGTGCAGAATACAGATCAGGGTGCGTATTCAAAATGTGGACGGCTGCGTGAAAGTACATGATGAACCTATTTACGTGAGGCCTTATGTTCCTTGCCCATATAGATACCGCCCTGTGCCAGCTCGGTGAGCATTTGTTCGAGGCGCTCGATACGCATCGCCGGTGTCTTGGCGCGGTTGATCCAACCAATATAGTCGTTGCGCTGATACGCTGGTCGAGCCTTATAGTCGGTGCGTAACCCCGCGTTTTTTAGGGCCGCCGCAACATCTTTCGGCATAGTGTGTTGCTCGCGCATAAAGCCTCCTGAGGTGGGTGTTTATCGTGTACCTGTACTCCACGCTACCTGTAGCACGGTGGCAGGTTCAAGATTTCAGGTAAGCGCGAACTATACGGGGCAGTATTTTCCGCGGGTCACAGTACTCCTGAGGGTGGTTCTTGCTAGCCTTCACCTCACAGACGCAGATAGGCGCGCATCCTGCGATGGTTGAGGATGCGCGCCTAACCGTTTCTTTCAAAGGGGTATCAGCGTTTTGCAGGCTGAACCGCTCCCTTAGGGGTTACCGCATTCGAACCATTGGGCATCACGGGGGTTTCAGGCGTTCCACTTGGGGTCTCACGAGACGTTTCACCGTTCATCCTGACCTCGTAGGTACCGTTAGGTTGCACCTGTGAGTTCTTATTGGAGCCATTGGGCAGACCATTTTCATTTGTAATCCAGGATCCATCAGCACCCACCCAATCGGTGTTTCCGGTGGCTGGATTGCTCCGATCCCACGACCCATCGGGATACACCCTCACGATCTCACCGTCGGGTTCGGTTGCAGTCCAGGATCCGTCTTCAGCAACCTGCACATACCCTTCAGAACCGGGATTTTGGTTCGCTGTCTTTCCGGGGGCGCCCTGTTGTTGGGTTCCGCCGCCAGCGACACCGCCGTTAGCTCCAGCACCCTGATCTGCCTGAGCACCGCCTCCATTAGCGCCGGTACCAGCACTGGTACCGCCGTCACCCTGCACTGCACCATTACCGGAATTCTGTTCCGTACCTGCGCCACTATTAGCGCCTGAACCGGAATTTCCAGATGTTCCACCACCGTTATTCACAGCGTTGGAGCTTCCTGTGGAGCTAGAAGCACGAGATGAACTTGATGAAGAAGAAGCCGAGGACGAACTTGAAGAATCATTCGCACTATCTGAGCCGCATGCACTCAAAGCTAAGATGCCAGCAACAGCCAGAGATACGCATGCGGTAGCCTTCTTGGTAGTCATGATTCGCATCCTTTCTCCTGATAAATATCAGCTGGTGTTTTAACCGTCGCACAGCTCACATGTATTGTCAGGAATTTTCCAGATTTTGCAAATATTTTTACCACAAAATGCATTACACCCGTGTATTACACATTATAGAAATTGAATTATCTTATATAACTAAACTAAATTTTATTTATGAATGAATCAACTAAAGATTATTAATATTTTGAAAAATCATAAATTTATACTGTCTCACATATTTCGCAAGACGGTGGCTTCCACCGGTATAGAATTTTTTGACGTTCACCCCAACCCGTAACTCCGACGACGTTAGCCCCAAATTTCAGCGGGTGTATACGCTGTGCACACAATAGGGTGCGCATCCTCAGGTATTGAGGATGCGCACCCGTTTCGCGCAAAGCACTTTGCGAAAGTATCTCTGCTGGTTATTACATGCCCGGCTTGGTCGGCTTAACCGGGGTTACTGCCGGCACTGCCTTCGGGTCGGGGAGGCTCCCGGGGGACACTGGGACGGCGTTAATAGGTATCTCGGGGGAAAGCTGACCGTCATAGGTAACCCGGTAGGTTCCGTCAGCCTCTACCCGGGCTACCGTGTGCCCGTCGGCATAGTTCTTAGTCCAAGAACCATCCGCCGCAACGGTACTGGTACCGTCTTCCCCGGTGCTCTTCCAGCTGCCGTCACCGTAAACATGGTACGTTAAGCCGGTGGTATTCACGTAGTCCCAGGAGCCTTCACGGTGGATGATGTACTGCCCGGGGGTCAGATTATAGTGGCGTGCGCCGCTGTCAGCCTGACCATTGGCACCAGCCTGTGCGTTGCCAGCACCGTTCTGCTGCGCGCCGCTTTGCTGCTGTGCGGCGGCACCGTTATCGGCGGCGTTAGCGCCAGCGCCCTGATCTGCCTGGGCACCACCTTGGGCTTCAGCGCCCTGGTTCGCTTGTGCTCCGCCGTTGGTATCGTCGCCGGTTACACTGCCACTCTGTGCGCCAGCGCCGGAGTTTTGATCCGCCCCAGTGCCGCCTTCAGCACCAGAATTTGCTGCGCCGCCGTTAGCGCCTGAACCGGAGTTCGCGGAGTTTCCACCACCGTTGTTCACCGTGCCAGCTCCACCGGCGCTAGCCGTCTTGGAGGCTGTTGATGATGAAGACGATGGGGAAGAATTCGAAGCATCATTAGAGCTATTTGAACCACAGGCGCTCAAAGCCATAATGCCAGCAACAGCCAGGGATACATATACAGGTACCTTCGTGGTAGTCATAATTCACATCCTTTCTCCTGATAAATATCAGCTGGTATTTTAACCGTCGCATAAGCCCATGTGTATTGTCAGGAATTTTCCAGATTTTGCAAATATTTTTTATAACAGGGTGTAAATAAGTGGATATATTACATAATAAAGAATAGATATGTATTATAAAACTAAAATAACTCTTTCTCTAAACTTCTTACAATAAGAAATATTGAATATTTTATCTATGAAATATATGTGCTTGAGTCAGATCTATCCAAGTATTACCCCGGCTTCGCATCGCAGGAATTAGCGTAAGCCCTGGGGGTTGAGAGTTACTACCCGCATAAGAAGATGCTTGCATAAACTAAGACATGTAACATGTAGAGGATATTCGTTTACTCTGGAAGGAGCCGAGCATGAAGCTTTCTGCCCGTAACCAGCTCGCTGGCACCATTGTTGAGATTACCGAAGGCGCTACCAACGGCATCGTGAAGATTGAGATCGCTCCCGGCCTGATTGTTTCTTCCTCGATTACCAACGCCGCTATTGAGGAGCTTGGGCTGCAGGTTGGCAAGCCCGCTACCGCCATTATCAAGGCATCCAACGTCATGGTTGGCGCTGACCACTAATCCCGGTCAATAGGGTTTAAACTCGGGCGGCTGCCTGTTGTGGCGCACGAGGGCTAATAGGGCGGAGCCCCGCACTGTGTGTACAGTGCGGGGCTCCGCTTTTATGTTTTTATCGCTTAGCGATCTGCCGACGAACCCCCAGGGGTACACGTCCTCCACGGTGGCGCGCACGACGCAACCCCTGATTCCCTTGCCAGGAACTCGTAGCAGCAACTATTTTGGGGTCGTCCAGGACTTCTCTAACCAAGTTATCCAATTTTGCAACAGAATCGTGAACATTCTCCCCTTGAGTTCTCTTCATACGCCAAGCTATATGCCTTGGTGAAACAAGATGCATAAAACATACGATATTCTTCACAAAATCTTCATACGGCTTACCCTCTAGGGTTGGCGTAAGATACAGATTTCCGTTCATCACCTGACTCTTTGCGTGTGAGTCATTATTTATGAAAAGTTGAGGAATGAAAACCCTCATGAACCTCTCAACTTTTTGATTCTTACTAAAATATCCACTCAATTTTTTCAATGAATCCATGTTTGCGATAGAGGTTTCACCCAGCTCAAAAGATAAGAACGCTTCCCAGACACGCCTAATATCATTCGGCGCAGGAACCACAGGGACCTTTTCCTCCAACAGGGCAAAATCATACATTTTTCTAAGAATTCCAGCATACTTATCAATATCTTCAAATTTTGATTTTATAAGCACATCTGAAGAATCTTTTTGCAGCTCCCAGCAGGACAATTTACTATCATCGATAGCTTTTATCATTTTACTCATGTTGAGTGCAAAAGATAAATCATGCGTCATGATTATCAGCTTCGTCTTTGATGATTTATTCAATATGGATTGACACAAATAGCCAAGAAGGGATATTATACCATACTTATTACCGTCATCAAAACTTGAGACAGGGTCATCAAGAACGACAATCTGATTTTCTATCAAAGAAAATTCAAGATTTTCACTTTGAACACAGGTAGTAAAAATTTTTCCTTGGGCAAGGGTTGCAAAAAAATAACATAGAGATAAAACATTCTGTTCCCCAACAGATAATCTACTAGGCTTAACCAACTCTTGCCCGTTTTTAACATAATAACCATGATTCTTTGCAGACTCAATCTGCATTACTTCTTTGCCAAAAACTATATCCAGCAGTCTATTAATATATTCAATTACAGGACCAGCCGAATTTTTTCTATTGATTCCCTCGAGTTTCCTTTCCCATACCGAAAGATCCTTCTCAAGACCAACGATCTCTCTTTTATATTCTTTAAACAGTTCCTTGTCTACACTAGATAAAATACCTGAACTAATTTTTTGAAAAACTGAATTATATTCTTTAAAAACCAAAAACATTATCCAATAAGACAATTTTCTCCAACTATCTTCAATCCTATTGTATACTTCAATTCTTGCATCTACGTCTACACTCCTGTCTATGGATTCCCAATTTTCCCTCAATAATCCGATCGCTTTATATATTTCATTTTCAATAAAGGTCAGTGAATAGTCGTTCGATGCATTTTCAGCTATCTCATTACAGATATAAATAGATTTTCTCTTGAATCCATTAGCAATGCATCGGACATACTCTTCTTTGGAGATAAACTTACCTTCCACCATAGTAACGAGAATCGAATCGTATAAAAACCCAACCCCCGATTCATCATCATGAAATAACAATTCCTCCTCTATAAGAAATTCATTTTCAATAAGAGCTTTCACATAATCTGTAAGAGTGAAGTCCAAATGAGGAATATTCACATTTGCAGATTCGCCTGATAATACATCACTCAAATACCTATTCTTCAACGACTCAATATTTGCGCTGATTGAAGAAATGTTATTTTTAAGTTCATTAATATTGTCGTTTACTACCACAGAACCGCCCAGCATGACGACTGGATCTAGACTATCTTCTGGAGATGCTCGGAAATTTTTAATAACATACTCCTCGTTGAATACATGAACATTTGAAAAGTCGCTTTCTAGTTCCCTTTCTTCCTTATCCAAGAATTTCGTTTTATCGGTTTCGATACTCAAAGCGCGAGCTAGCGTAGATTTACCCGATCCATTCATACCAAGAATAATGGCACACTGAGCATCTTTGTCTTTATCTCCATTTTTCTTAAATCTGGAAAATAGTGGAAAAGTTTTCTCTCCAGTATATTCTGTATCAATCTTTATTTTTGATACTTTTGTTGCATCAACCATTTGTTCCTCCTAGAACCAATAGATTTCCTACATTGAATAGATATAATAAAATCCCCTTGAGTATCAGTTCATCAAAGATACGACTGTCTCAAGGGGATCTTATAACTCACTGTTACTCAGATATTAATTTATTTAATTATTCTAAGTTTAGACGTTGAAGCGGAACTCAACCACATCACCATCAGCCATGATGTAGTCTTTGCCTTCCATACGGACTTTGCCGCGGGCTTTGGCCTCATTCATGGAGCCTGCCGCATCCAGGTCATCGAAGGAGACAACCTCAGCCTTGATGAAGCCGCGCTCAAAATCGGAGTGAATCACGCCCGCCGCCTGCGGTGCAGTGTCGCCCTTATAGATCGTCCAGGCGCGCGATTCCTTCGGGCCAGCCGTCAGGTAGGTCTGCAGACCCAGGGTTGAGAAGCCCACGCGAGCCAGCTTATCCAGCCCCGATTCGTCCTGACCGCTCATTTCCAGCATCTCGCGAGCCTCCTCCTCGGAAAGCTCCACCATGTCAGCCTCAAGTTTCGCGTCCAAGAAAACAGCCTCCGCCGGGGCCACCAGCTCACGCAGCTGGGCCTGCTTCTCCTCAGAAGCAAGCACACCCTCATCCGCATTAAACACGTAGATGAAAGGCTTAGCGGTCAGCAGATTCAGCTCCTTCAAATGCGCCATCTCAAGCTTCTCGGCAGCCGCACGCGAGAAAATTGTGTTCCCATCCTCAAGAATCTGCTGCGCCTGCTTGTAGGTTTCCAGCTGGGCGGCATCGCCCTTCTTAATCTTCACGGCCTTCTCAAGGCGCGGAATCGCGTTCTCCAAAGTCTGCAAATCCGCCAGAATCAGCTCGGTATTAATGGTCTCCATGTCAGAGGCAGGATCGACCTTGCCGTCCACGTGAATCACGTCCGGGTCATCAAACGCGCGCACCACCTGCGCGATCGCGTGTGCCTCACGAATATTAGCCAGGAACTTATTCCCCAGCCCCTCACCCTCAGAGGCGCCCTTCACAATACCCGCAATATCAACGAACGAGACGGTTGCGGGCAGAATACGCTCAGACCCGAAAATCTCGGCGAGCCGGTTCAGGCGGGCATCCGGCAGGTTCACCACACCAATATTCGGCTCAATCGTAGCGAACGGGTAGTTAGCCGCCAGCACCGTGTTGCGGGTGAGCGCGTTGAACAGGGTGGACTTGCCCACGTTAGGAAGACCGACAATGCCGATAGTCAGAGCCACAGAAAATCCTTCATAATGACGACGATAATTCGCCCACAACCCCAAGTGATACCAGGCGCAGGCACAGACAGTTAACATTCTACCGCGCGGGCGGTTACTCTGCGCCGAAGGGTGAGGTTCGGGTTCCTTCCCCACCGGATACACACCCGCCCTCCCCCCCCCGCTATTTTGGGGTTTATGTTGTATTGGGCGACTTAAATAACCGCAAAATACACAATAACTCGCAAAATAGAACACCGCCGAGGCGGCGCATCCAAAAAACCATGACACCTGTCATGGGTATGTCATGACAGCACGCACTTATAGCACCCGGCTAAAGCTGGTGTACTAGAAGCATGAACACGACAACAGTTATTCAGGCAGAGAATCTGACCCAGGTTTTCCGGGTTCCAGGCGGCACCCTCACTGCCGTCGATAATCTCGACCTCACCATCAGCAAGGGCGAAATTATAGCCCTGCTCGGCCCAAACGGGGCGGGCAAAACCACTCTCATTGATATGATTCTGGGGCTGACCGAGCCGGCGCGAGGAACCCTCACCGTGCAGGGTATCTCCCCTAAAAAGGCGGTGCAGCGCGGCTATATTGGGGCCGTTCTGCAAACCGGCGGGCTTCTCAAAGACCTGACCGTGCGACAAACCCTCGAAATGCTCGCCACGCTCTATCCCACCCGCATCGACATTGATAAGGTGCTTGCCAGCGCAGACCTGACCGAGCTGGCGCATCGTAAGGTCGGCAAATGCTCCGGCGGGCAGCAGCAGCGCATCCGGTTTGCTATCGCCACCATGCATGACCCTAATATCCTCATTCTGGATGAGCCCACCACCGGCATGGATGTTACCGCCCGCCGCACCTTCTGGGAACGCATGGATAAGCTCGCCGAAACCGGTAAAACCATTATCTTCGCAACCCACTACCTGGAAGAGGCTCAGAACTTCGCACAGCGCATTGTGCTCATGCGTGACGGCGCCATTATTGCCGATGGTACGTCCGAAGAAATCCGTGACCTTACCGGATACCGGCACGTGAGCTTCCTGGCGGATGCGCCCCTCACCTTTGACGATCTACCGCATCAGCAGGTCGAAATTACCCAGGAAAACAGCAAATACCGCCACCGGCTGAACGTCTCGGATGCCGAAGATTTCGTGCGGCTTCTGCTCAACACACAGGTTGTGAGTGACCTTGAAATCGTGAAGCCCTCCATGGACGAATCCTTCATGCTCCTCACCTCAGACACCGAATCAGCCGCATCTAGCGCCACAAAGGAGTCCTAGACATGCTACGTTACACGCTCTACGAAATTCGCCGATCGGTGCTCTCTTTCTCATCCCTGTTTTACACCGTCGTCATGCCGATTGGGTTGTATTTACTTTTTGGAGCCCTGCAAGACTATTCATCGGTCAAAATTGCGGACGGTAACGCTGCGGCCTACGTTATGATCGGCATGGCACTCTACGGCGCTATCAGCAGCACCGTGTCAATCAGTGGCCTGACCGTGGTCGAAAACGTGGCCGGGTGGGGCAGGCAGCTTGCGCTCACCCCACTCAGCACCGGCAAATATCTGTTCTCCAAGGCGGCCGTGGCCTTCGTTATGGCGGCATTGCCCGTAGTCGCTGTGAACATTGCCGGGCGGCTGACTGGTATTGAGATGCCGATTAGCCAGCAGATTCTCTGCGCAGCCTTGAGCATCTTCTGTGCCCTCATCTTCGCTTTCATGGGACTCGCCGTCGGGCTTCTGATCCCCAGTGAGAACGCGGTCTCCATCGCCAACGGCGTGATCGTCATCTTCGCCTTCTTCGGCACGCTCTTTGCCCCGCTCACCAAAGACCTTATGCCCTACGCACGGTTCACCCCGCTGTACGGTGCCGCCGAAATCGCCCGCTACCCCTTCAGCAAAGGGCTCACCATTATTAGCGGCAGCGGCGCCGAATGGAATATGACCGAACCGCTCTGGCACGGGATCGTAAACTTCAGCGTATGGGCGGTTATTTTCATCGTCGCCACCGCGCTGCTCATGGGCCGCAGCACCAAGCGCTAAAACCCCATATGGCGCGTGCCCACCACATCTTGGGTGCATCCGGCACCACCTTACCGGATGCGCCCACGACTCTATCCGAACGCGTGCTTATACTAGAGCCCAGGAGGAGCATATGACCCCATCACCCACCACAGACCAGCCGCGCACCCACGACGAACGCAAAATCGGCTGGATTAGCCTGGGGTTCTCCGCGCCCTGGCTCATATTTCTGGGGTATATCTATGACGGTGTTCTAGAGCCTAACGCTCCGGTGTGGAAGCACGTGTACGTCATTATCTGCCTGGTCATTTTCTCAATCACGGATGTTGCCGCGTATACGGTTCCCTGGGTTCTTCCGGTGTCATCATATTTCAGGCGGCTACTTCTCTGGACAACCCTTCTGTTTATGCCTGTATGTGGAATGATGCTGATAGCCGCCATTCCACCGGCAGATGTACTCATCGGGTTCACCATCTATTTTGTGGCACTGTGGACTTTTGCCGAGGACATTCCCTACAGCACGCGGATTCGCGGCGCCTTCGCCATAGCGGCGGTTTCCTGGATAATTTATATGTTCTCTGACGGGTTTCCTATCAATTTTGCGGATAAATCCCGTCTAACCTTATCGCTGGGAATCCCTATGATCGGGATTATGGCGTTCTCCTACCTGATCCAGCTGAGTAAAAACGCCGACAAAACCCAGGCCAAGCTTGACATGGTCAGCGAACGCGAGCGCATCGCCCGCGATGTACATGACGTGCTCGGGCATTCTCTGACCGTGATCACGCTTAAGGCTGATTTGGCGCGTAAACTTCTGCATGCTGACCCTGACCGTGCCGATGCGGAGCTTGAAGCGATCGCCCAGCTTTCTCGGTCTTCGCTGGCGGAGGTTCGTTCGACGGTCACGCGGCTGCGCATCCCGGATTTTTCGGGCGAAATTCAGGCGTCGGCGCGTGCCCTGCAGACGGCGTCGATCGCCGCGAAACTGCCCGATGCGGAACGTGCTCTCTCAATGGTTGGGGTGAATTCTTCGCTTTTTTCGTGGGTGCTGCGTGAGGCTGTGACGAATATTGTGCGGCATTCGCAGGCCGGTTTTTGTGAGGTGCGGTTGAGTAATACCGGGCTTGAAGTTCTTGATAATGGGGTGGGTATTCCTGCCGAGTATGCTGCCGGAAGCGGTATTAAGGGCATGAAGAGTCGTGTGGAGTCTGCGGGCGGAACCCTTATTATTGAGGACGCTCCGGCGCGCTGGCTGCGAGAGCATCCTGCCGGTTCTGGGGCGGCAGACGTTCGGGGTACGCGGGTTCGGGTTAGTATGGACGGTAATACCGCCGAGATTGAGCCTTCGGGAGATACAGATGATTAAGATTATGCTCGCCGATGACCAGCAGCTTGTGCGCGAGGCGCTGGCCGCGCTGTTGGGACTTGAGAACGATATTGAGGTGGTCGCTCAGGTTGGCGGCGGCGATGAGGTTATTCCGGCGATCAACCGGTATCACCCGGATGTGGTGCTTCTCGATATCGAAATGCCCGGTTCTGAGCTTTCCAGCGGTATTGATGTGGCGGCTGCGATTCGGGATGCGAAACTGGTAACGCTTACGGGAGATCCGGTACGTTCGCTCATTGTGACGACCTTCGGCAGACCGGGGTACCTGCGGCGTGCTCTCGCCGCTGGGGCGAGCGGGTTTATGGTGAAAGATACGAGCGCATCCCAGCTGGCGGAGGGCATTCGGCGTGTTCATGCGGGTATGCATGTGGTGGATCCGGCGCTTGCGGCGGAGTCTTTGGCGTATGGGGAGTCTCCGCTGACCGAGCGCGAAACCGAGATTCTGCGGGTTGCCGGTCATGGTGCTACGGCGCGAGCTATTGGTGAGCAGCTGTTCCTCTCCCCCGGTACGGTGCGTAATCATCTGTCTTCTGCGATGGCGAAGCTTAACGCCTCGAACCGGCAGGAGGCGATACGTATCGCCGCCGATAACGGTTGGCTCTAGGGCTTCCTGCGGTTGTACCGCTAATTCGGGAGCGTTTTCTTCATTCGGGAGCACTTTA
>NZ_KV802293.1:0-44384 GCF_001810635.1 Rothia sp. HMSC067H10 | reverse complement strand
CGGGAGCACTTTAACTGCTCCCGAATGAAGAAAACGCTCCCGGATTTGTAAGTTCGTGTAAGGTGCGAACTATCGCGTGGGTTTTGCCCCGCGGCCTCCCAGCTGACGACCTGTATTTTCGTCATTTTTCAGGGCGGCACGCAGCTCTTTGGGCAGGGAGAAGAGAATGTCTTCCTTAGCGGTTTCTACCTCTTCGATGTTCTCGTACCCGTATTCAGCCAGTAGCGCCAGTACCTCCTGCACCAGCACCTCGGGTACCGATGCGCCAGAAGTCAGCCCTACGGTCGCCACACCTTCAAACCAGGATTCGTCCACCTGATGCGCGAAGTCCACACGTTCGGCACGCTTGGCACCGTACTCAAGCGCGACTTCTTTGAGCCGCACAGAGTTTGAAGAGTTCGCAGACCCGACCACGATCACCAAATCTGACTGCGGGGCGATCTCCTTGATAGCGCCCTGGCGGTTTGAGGTTGCGTAGCAAATATCGTCTGAGGGCGGGTCTTGAAGGGAGGGGAACCGTTCGCGCAGCCGCGCCACGGTTTCTAGGGTTTCGTCCACGGAGAGGGTAGTCTGTGAAATCCACACGACCTTCTCTGGGTCGCGCACGGTAACCGAATCCACTTCGTCAGGCGAATTCACAATCTGAATATGTTCGGGTGCTTCACCGGCGGTACCTTCTACTTCTTCGTGCCCGGTATGCCCGATGAGCAGAATATCGTAGTCCTGTTTTGCGAAGCGAACAGCCTCACGGTGCACTTTATTCACCAGCGGGCAGGTCGCATCAATCGTGTTCAGCTGCCTGTCCCCTGCGGCAGATACAACCGCTGGAGAAACTCCATGCGCCGAAAATACGGTCACGGACCCTTCGGGCACTTCGTCCACTTCATCCACAAAAATAGCACCCTGCTGTTCGAGGGTTTCCACCACATGACGGTTGTGCACAATCTGTTTGCGCACGTACACCGGGGCACCGTAGTGTTCGAGAGCCTTTTCAACGGCGATCACGGCACGATCAACGCCGGCGCAGTACCCGCGTGGGGTGGCCAGCAGCACCTTTTTGGCACTCGTGACGGGGTTTGCAGCCTCAATATCGGCGCGGCTTCGGCGGGTGCGCGGCAGCGGCGGCAGACCGAGGGAAATGGTTTCAGTGGACATGACTACTATCCTACGTTGTTTGTTCCTCTAGTGTGTGCGTACTGTGGTGCCGCTCGCAGTGAGCGCAATGAGTTTGGCAAGAATACCACCCAGAAGCGAGACCACGGCCGCCCATGCACTGTAACTTGCGAGCGAGTTCAGATGCCCCGTCAGCATGGGGCGCGCCGTATTGACTAGGCCGTCCAAGAAAACAGTTCCCACCGTGCTGTCGGTACTGAGCCCAAGCATCTGCGGGGTTTGCTGCGCCATGACCGCACTCAGAATCCACAGACCCGCCGCAAGAATCAAGAACGCACAGGTCAGAAGCACAAAGCGTCCGCGCGGAAGCAGAATCAGGGCGATCGCTAGACCGATAATACTTGCTGCGATCAGTGCCCCGAACATACTTCCAACCCACTGCGCCCGCTGCACCGCATGCTGCACGGGGTTTCCGTCACGGTCAATAGATATCAGGTGTTTTCCCCAGGATGAAATATCGGGGTCGTATATGCCGATGCTGCCCACACGCGCATCAAGCTCACGGTAGAAGGCGCTGATGTCGAGCGCGGCTGGATCATCAGGATGCGCCAGGTTGTAGGTGTGTGTATCTGCCGCAACCTGCCGCCACATGGTGCGGTATTCGGAGGTTCCAGTGAGCCTCTGTGCATTCTCGCTGAGGCGTTTTTTCACCTCGCCGCGGCTTGTGCTCAGAATTTGTGTGAGAAAGTTGTTGCCGGATTCGGGGAAGACTCGTTTGACCGCATCAGAGTTCATAACATCGGTGACGGCGGCATCGGCAATTCGTTTTTGAAAGTCTTGGTCTTCCACCAGCTGGGTGCTGAGCTGGTTGAACCCGGATTGGCTGATGAGGTTTTGATTGACCCAGCTGGCAACCGAACCCGTTAGCGCGCACAGAATACTCAAGGATGCGGCAAGAATCGCCAGAGCGTACCGCAGCTTTGAGACGCTGGTGGGCTCCAGTACGTGCCGCTGCGGTTTCTGATTCGCCAGGTTGGCTACGGGAGCACCCGTCGGTTCCGGGGTTTCGCTGTGCGGGCGCGGCACGTCCGAGGACTCGTTGAGCACTCGCGTCTGCTGGTTTATCTCGGGGGCAGATAAGAGCGTGGTGGTTTCATCTGCGCCCTCAAGATCATGCGGTTCGCTGGAGATAACCCGGTAGTCATCGCGCGGAGGTTCGGGCAATACGCGGGTGGTGTCTGGTGAGTCCTCTGGAACCTCAAGTTTGATCGTGCGCTTGGGTTCGTGGGGTTGGGGGTCGTCATGTGCACCCATAGGTTACAGATTACCGGGTTCGGCAGAAAAGGTTGAATGAGTGTGCCCTCAGCGGAAACTGTGACGTGAAGAGTACGCGCATGACCGAAAGATGGGCAAAATCGCAGGCTGTGGGAGAGAATGGGGTTATGACTGATTTTTCGGCAGCGCACCATGAATACCCGCACTCGGCTCCCCCGATTGTGCCGCCTGCGGCTGAGCGGCAGCTTCCTGCAAAGTCGCAGGAGACTACACCGCAGAATCCTTGGCCTCTGGCGCTTCTGGCTCAGAATATGAAGAACTATATCGATAAGGTTCCGCAGCTGTGGGTTGAGGCGCAGGTTGCTTCCCTCAACGGGCGCGGCGGGAACGTCTTTATCGAGCTGAAGGATCTGCAGGAAGATTTTTCGTTTACGCTCGCCCTGTTCGGTCAGGCGGGGCGCGGCCTGGGTTCGGATGTGAAGGTTGGCGCGCGGGTGGTGACCTTAGCGAAGCCCAGCCTGTGGAAGAACGGTCGGCTCTCGCTGATTGGACGACGCATCTATGCGGTGGGCACGGGTAACCTGCACGAACAGCTGCAAATACTGCGTGAAAAGCTGGCCGCTGAGGGGCTGTTTGCGGATGCTCGCAAGAAGCCGCTCCCGTTGCTGCCGCATCGTGTGGGACTGATTACCGGGCGCGATTCCGATGCCGAAAAAGACGTGATCCGCAATGCTTCGCTACGCTGGCCCGGAGTGCAGTTTGAGGTACGGAACGTGAAGGTCCAGGGCGAAGGCTCGGCGAGCGAGGTGATGGCGGCGCTGAGTGAGTTGGATGCGCTTCCTGAGGTTGATGTGATTGTGATCGCCCGCGGCGGCGGTTCGTTTGAGGATTTGCTATCGTTCTCGGATGAGGCTCTGGTACGTGCCGTGGCGGCGGCGCAAACTCCGGTCGTTTCAGCAATTGGGCATGAGGCAGACAGCCCGATTCTGGATGCCGTCGCGGATGTTCGCGCCTCTACCCCCACCGATGCGGGTAAGCGTATTGTGCCTGATGTCGCCGAGGAATTGGCGGTTATTCGTGAGGCGCGAGCGCGTGCCGACCGCGCGGTTTTGGGTTACCTGAACTATCAGGAGCAGTATATTCGGCAGCTGCATGAGCGCCCGGTGCTGACCCAGCCGGAAACGGATTTAGGGTGGCGCAGTGAGGATATTTTTCGGCTGCGGGAGCGAGCCGCCCGTTCGGTGGAGTACCGTGTGGCGCGCGAACGGGACGCGATTTCGCATACGATTGCCCGGGTGCGGGCACTCTCGCCCGTGGAAACGCTCAAGCGCGGGTACACGATTGTACAGCGCGCCGATGGTGAACTGGTACGCGATGCCACGACTCTATCGGTCCATGACAAGCTGACAATGCGCGCGGCGGTGGGCGGCGCCGAGGTCAGCGTGGTCAAAACATACGACTCAAATCTTGATTTATAACTCTCTGGTGGAAGGTACAACATTGTCTGAGAATATTAGTTTTCATACGGAAGAGCTGGGCGCTCCCGTCGAGACCCTGAGCTATGAACAGGCGCGCTCCGAGCTTGAGAACGTGGTGCGGCAGCTGGAATCTGGCACCTCAAATTTGGAGTCTTCGATAGCCCTGTGGGAACGCGGTGAGGCGTTAGCTTCTCGGTGTGAAGCCTGGCTTGAGGGTGCCCGGGAACGCCTGCACGCGGTGCGTAACACTCAAGATACAACGGATGAAGAAGCTGAATCTGAGGGTTCCGAGTCCGAAGACTAGGGCGTAAAAAGCTCTTGATGTGTTACCAGGCGTGAAAAAATCCGTTTGATAACACATCAAGAGCAGTAGGAGTGGGTGTGAACTAGCGCGGGAAACCGCCTAGCAAACCCCGCTAATTCTTTTGTTTGTAATCCGCCATGAAGTTACCCAGCCGCTCAAGCGCGCTCTTGAGGGTCTGCACATCCGGCAGGAAAACCAGGCGGAAGTGGTCGGGCTTATGCCAGTTGAAGGCGCTGCCGTGGCTGAAGAGAATCTTCTGATCTTTGAGCAGGTCAAGTATGAACTGTTCGTCGCTCTTGATGTTGAACTTTTCGGTATCAATTTTGGGGAACAGGTAGAGCGCGCCATCGGCCTGTTCACAGGTAATGCCGTCGATTTCGTTGAGCATACGATACGCCAGGGTGCGCTGCTCGTAGAGACGCCCGCCGGGGGCAACAAGTTCGTCAATGGACTGGTAGCCGCCGAGTGCGGTCTGAATTGCATGCTGGGCGGGCACGTTAGAGCACAAGCGCATCGACGCAAGTAGGGTAATGCCCTCGATATAGTTTTTAGCGTCCTCTTTTGGCCCGGTAATGGCGAGCCATCCGGCGCGGTAACCGCAGACGCGGTATGCTTTGGAAAGCCCCGAGAAGGTCATGCAGAGCACATCATCACCGGTGATGGTGGCCATGTTGATAGCCTCGGCGCCTTCGTAGGTGATCTTCTCGTAGATTTCGTCGGCAAAGACCACGAGCTCATGTTCGCGCGCCACATCAGCAATCTGCTGCAGAATCTCGCGGGAGTACACGGCACCGGTGGGGTTGTTGGGGTTAATAATCACAATGCCCCTGGTGCGCTCGGTAATCTTCGACTTGATGTCTTCAATATCCGGGTACCAGTTGTTCTCTTCGTCGCACAGGTAATGCACGGGGTTGCCGCCTGCGAGCGTGGTGGAGGCGGTCCACAGCGGGTAGTCGGGCATCGGAACCAGAATTTCATCGCCCGGTTCGCATAGTGCCTGCAGGGTCATAGGAATCAGTTCCGAAACGCCGTTGCCCAGATATATGTCGTTGGTGTCAAGGTCAAGAATCCCGCGATTCTGGTAGTACTGCACAATAGCGGTACGCGCCGAGTACAGGCCGTGGGAATCAGAGTACCCCTGTGTGACGGGCAGGTGGCGGATGATATCCATCATGATCGCATCCGGCGCTTCAAATCCGAAGGGGGCAGGGTTACCAATATTGAGTTTGAGGATGCGGTGGCCAAGCGCTTCCATGCGGTTGGCTTCTTCGAGAATAGGTCCGCGAATATCGTAGAGGACGTTGTTCAGCTTTGAGGACTGACGGTACTTCGTCATAGTTACATTACTTCCTTGGATGCTCTAATAAGAATTTCGCGGCCTCGTCGTCAGCGATGGGGTTGGTACCGCTCGTAAGACGAAGCAAGAACGATAGGTTTCCCGTATCTAATGTAGATGATACGCGGTTTATAGCTTCGCGTGCACTATCTGGCAGGTTACGACGCGCAATCGGAAGAAGTTGTTGGTTCAGCTGCGTAGTCTGTGGGTCTTCGAGAGTTGTGAAGCGGTTATCCTCAATCGCCGGGTCTGCGCTGTGCAAAAGAACCACCTGCGCGGTGTCTTTGCTGAGCATACTCACCCGTTCTGCCGAATTTTCGTTGAGAATAGGGTTTTCGACCGTGTATTTGTAGACGGTTTTGAGGCTTGCAACGCCGTAGTTGCTGCTGGTGTATCCGCTGGTGAGAGCAAAACTTAGGGTAGCTTTTACATCCGCAAGATTGGCGAGGCTGCGAAGTTTATGCTGCACTTCATTTTGGCGAGTGGTCACGAGAACATCGCGGTTTTGGGCATTAGCAACGTCTAGAAGTTCCAGGTGTTCGGGGAGCACACGGTTAATAGCGGCAACAGTATCGGTAATATTCAGTGCGCGCGCGTTAATGGCTCCGCTGGGGCTTGCGGTTGCGCCTTCGGAGGCGGACGCATCATGCGAAGGCGTGTTGGTGGGGGTTGGCGGTAGTGTGACCCCGGCACTCGCCGCGGATGCGCTGGCACTGGCGGCCTGGCGTTCCGCCTGAATTTGTGCGGGGCTAAGTTTGCCGTCGTTCGTAAGATGCAGAAGCAAATCGCCGCTGTAATCGATGACAAGGTCCAGCGTGTCTGGTTCGGGGGTGTTCGCTTCGGTCTGTTTGAGCGCATCCAGAAATTTGCTGCGGCTGTCTTCGTTGGTGACGACTTCAACGTTATATCCCACGTTGCGAAGCGCCTGAGCGTACAGGTATGCGACCGCCCGCATCTCGCGCAGGGCACCGATTCCCACGCGCAGGGTTCCATAGCTTGATGCTGAAGGATCCACTTTTGGTTTATCGTCCTCTGACGAGCAGGCGGCAAGAAGCGGAGCTAGGGCTAAGGCGCTTATCATGGTGCGGCGGGTAGGTGCGGGGCGGTTTGGGTAATGCACTAGATTTTCCTCGCGTTCTCGTCGGCAAGAAATTCTTGGTATTCGCGCGACCAAGCGGCGGCATTTTGAAAGCCCATCATGGATGCGACCTCGTCGATGAGAGTGCCGTAGCGCAGGGTATCGAGTTCAGCGATAGGCACCCAGCGGGCGCTGTCGGAAGAACCGTTCTCTTCGGCGCGCAGCTCGCCGGTGACCACGTGGGCGCGGTAGACGATGCGCAGGGCGCAGAACGGCAGCGTGCTGTCGGAGAGCCCGTTACGTGCGGGAAAATGCCCGGCGTGCACTCCCAAAATATCTTCGATGGCAACGCTGTACCCGGTTTCTTCGAGGGTTTCTCGCAGGGCGGTTTCATCGGCCTGCTCGCCCGGTTCCATGCCTCCGCCGGGCAGCGACCAGAGCGGGCTTTGGGCGCGGTCCTCGGGCACCCAGCGGGTCATGAGCAGTTTGCCCTGCTCGATAATGACCGCGTAGGCTGCGGGACGGGTTTCCATTACCAATGCCATGATGTTAAGTTTACCGCTTTAGCGTTTCTTTCCGGCACGCCGCGCACGGGCGGCTTGAGCGTTGTGACGGGCATATTCTCGGAGATTTCCGCTCTTTTTGGCGTTCGATTTCTTCCGATCACGAGCCTCACGGCGGGCATTGGCGGCACGGTTTTTCGCTTTCGTCTTTGCTTTCTCATCAGCAATGCGCTTAGCGCGGCTCTGCTTCGTCTCACTTCCTCGCTCGCTGGATGCGGTTCGCCCGCGAACAATACCGATAAAGTCCTGGATCAGGGTTTCTTCTCTTTCGGGGCGCGGATGCTCCGCCGGCGCGCGCCTCCAAGTGAGGGTCACCGGGTAGGGTTCAAGGCCGCGCATCGGGCGATAGGTGAGGTCTTTGCGATGGTAGAATCGCGCCACGGACATGGGTGCAATGTACAGACCAATTCCTGCGGCAACGAGCTCAAGAGCCTCACGATCGCCGGTAAATTTGGGCAGGAACCTTGGATTTTCGACGCGCCATGTACTGGAGGCTTCAGCCCAGGCGGGGTAATCGTCGGGGCCGTGAAGCAGAAATTCTTCGGCGAGGTCTTCAAAGCTCACCTCGTCAAACACCGTGAGCACGTGGTCGCTGGGCATGATCAGCACGGGTACTTCTTCGTACAGTCTGATGCTGTGGTATTCGTCTGTGTCTCTGCTGCGCGGTTCGTGGTTGGGGCGCAAAATCGCCATGTGTGCAAGCGGTTCTGCACTTTGGGAGGTGGAAAGCTCTGTGGTAAGGGCCTGAATTCCCAGACCCTCCCCCACCGGAATTTCAGCCAGGGGCGCGCGGTCGCCGTAGCGCTCATGCCAGCGGGTGAACCATTTTCCGGGCATAATTCCCGGCACATAGGCAATGCGCAGCTCAGAGCGTTCAAGCACCTGGGCGGGTAGTGCCTGCGGAGTGTAGAGAAGATTTGCGATATGGTGGGGAAGCTCGTCGGCTCTTGCTTTTTCTTCTGCCCGTGCGTTGGTGCTGTTTTCACTCATGCCACCACGCTAGCACAGCGGGCGGGTACGCGGGGTGTATCCGTGGAATATACAGTAAAAACGGGCTAAGACTGCCGCTTATCAGCAATATAGGTGCGGATCTTTGAGGCTGTCACGCTGATCAGAATAAGCGTGACAAAGATGAGTGGCACCATCCACGGCTCAAATCCGAAGGCGGCAAGGAGGGTAAACCCGATAGTGACGTAGATAATCGCCCATATCAGGGTGCCCAGAAGCATGCCGGGCAGCCAGCGGCGCATCGGCATTTTTGTGAACCCCGTGGTCATGATGACGGCGGTCTGTAGCCCGACTGTCAGAAAACACAGCGGCACGGCGTAGGCTCCCCACCGGTTGATCATGGCGGTGGCTCGTGTGTAGAGCGGGGTCTGCATGGCGTTACGGATGCGCTCTAGGCGCGCGCTTCCTGTGGCGGCAAGGTAGCCCAGGGCGTAGACGATGCTGGTGCGCAAAATACCGATGCCCCACATGATGACGACGGCAAGTTCGAGAGGCAGAGCCGCAAACCATTCTTTCACCCCCTCATTCTCTCATGTTTTGGGTATGATACTCATCAGCTAAGGGTGTACATATGTTGCTCTGAGGTTCTGCGTAGTGCACATGATCCCGCGATCAAAAAAAATTTTAAATTTTTTTCCGCACCTTATTATTGGGGTCTATCCCCGTAAACACGGGGTGTTCGGTTAGGCAATCCTAAATATACTGACGGAGTGTCGCTATTTTTCCGGGATTTGCAGTTGGCAGACACCTCAAAATTAGGTTATATTTTTATTACCAAATAGGATACGCCTTGTGGGAAGGCCTCCTAGATACGGTTTTGAAGACTTTTCTTCCTGTGTGTGATGCGAAGGAGGAGGTTCCAGATGGAACCTCCTCCTTTCCCTATGCAAGCATCCTTACTGAATTACTCGCTTCATTCTTTTCCCAGGGTACGTAAAAAGGCTCCCCATATATCTGGGGAGCCTTTTTACTCTGGTGCAGAAATAACCTAGAGATCCAACGAACCGTTACTTCTGCTCGCCGTTCTTTGGGCCGCCGTCACTTCCATTGGGCTTCTTCTGATGCAAAGAGCTCAGCGGCTTCGGAAGTTGCGTGGGGGTCCATGTTTTCTGCGATACCCCGGTGAAAGATGCCCCCGTCCCCGGCATATTCCCCCGCTTATAGGACGCGGATGCGTTCGAGGCGGAGCCCGAACGCTCGCCGGGTTCATCCACGACCGGAATAATATCGAGAGGCTCGAACTCAGAATCGTCGAGATCAAGCGGAACCGGAACATCGAATTGGCTCGTATTCATAAACCCAGACCCGCCTCCTACCGGAACAGAACCGGTCGCCGGTCCCTGCTGGAAGCGTGAATTCTGCGCACCTGAGCCTGTGGTGGTTCCCATCGGACGCTGCGACCGCGGAGGTTCCTGGTTCATGGGGCGGATAGCTCCCTGCGGGGTGAACCCTGCAGGAGGAAGATTCTTCTCCTCTGCTACAGAGCGCGAAGGCGCAAATCCAGGCCCGACATTCTTAGCGCTCGCATGCTGAGCCGTGGAGGTCTGATGCTTCTGGTTTTGCGGTGCAAAGCTGCGCTGACCATATCCCTGCTGCTCGCCGAGACTCTGCTGTCCTAAGCCTGTCTGAGCCGCCTGCCGGTTCTGGCCTATGTTTTGGTTTTGCTGCATACCCTGATGTTGCCCCACACGCTGCCCTTGGTGTGTACCGTAGCCCTGAGCTGGCGCAGCATACGGATTTTGCGCGGTATTCTGCGGCTGTGTGAAGTATGGATTATGCGCTGCACCACGATACGGTGCGGAACGTGCAGAGTCATCCGCGTGATCCTGCATGTCGGGGTCGAATGCCGCATCCTGAGCAGAAGTATTGCTCATACCGGAGGGCGCGGAATGACCCTGAGTCTGATTTGTATTCGCGGGTGCTGATTCTAAGAATCCGTTCCTCGGCACAGCACCTTCGCGTTGCGGAGTATCCGCAGTATTTCCGGGTGCGGGAGTCACCGGGATTTGCCCGGTTGGAGTGGTCTGAACTTCCTGATCGAAAAGTTCACTCGCGCGTTCCAGCGGGCGCAGATGCGTTCCCGGAATGCGTGCCGGACGGCGCGGGGTCTGCCCCTGAGCAGATGCAGACCCGACAAAACGGGTTTCGTGCCGCTGCGCCTCGAGCTGGCGTGCGGGCGCGCGGTGCAGGTTCTTCGGCTGCGCAAAAACATCCTGTGCGGGAGCCTCCTCTGCCGATACTGAAAACGCGTGCACGGAAGGAGCTTGCTCGTATGAAGCTTCATGATCTGCGCCCTGCTCCTCGTCGTACAGAACGGGTTCGGGAGCATGCTGCGGAGGGTACTTAGGGTGCAACTGCGCCGGAAGCCTGCGGGCGTGCGAAGTACCGGAAAAGTGCTGCTGCGCGTCCTCAGCTGAGTACGATTCAGCGTATTCGACGTATTCCTCGTGCACCGGCTCTTCGCTCAGTTCATGAGGTTCGGCTGCGAATTCATCGGCACCGATCTGTGGCGCGTGGTCTGAGGGAACACCCTGTTCTGAAGACTCTTCCTCTAGCGTAGATTTGCGGGATGCGCGCCCCGAGTTCCAGCGCAGCGAACCCCACCTGCTGGCCTTGGAAGAACGACTCGGTGAGGTTTCTTCTGGTTCCTCGGCGTCTAACTCGTGTGCCTCATCCTGCGCGAATTCCTCTTCGGCAACCTCATCCTCGATGGGCAGCGCATTATGCCCGGAGGTTTCGGGATACACCGCATCAAATTCTTCGTGTCCATCCTTAGGCTGCCCCAAGTAGTAGAGGGCACCGCCGATCCCCGCGAGCGCCACGAAGGAAACCGTGGGGGCGCTCCACGGCAGCCACCCCATGAGTGAGAGAATCAGCGAGAAAATCAGAATAAGTGCCACCAGCGCGCCGATACCGAGCAGGGTCAGGCGCAGGGTTCCTAAGCGATGCAGGCGTTCCGGCAACCAAGGTTTCTGTTCTAAAACGGGCACAGGGCTGGTAAAAGGTTCGACCGGCGAGGCTTCGCGCAGATCGGAGAGCGCGGCGCTCGTCTCTTCTTCACTGAGCGGGGGCACGTTTCCGCTCGCGGCGTTGGATTTCTTGGGGTCAGAACCGGGCACTGCGGACTCCTCAGAAAAAAGAATGGAATGCGAGGTCAGAACATCATCAGTCATGGAATGTGGGTTTACAACCGTCTGTTCGGGGGTGTCTGCGGCGGATGCACGACGCATATTCCGCGGTATAAACCACAACAGCATGACGACCGCTAAAACTACGAGAACACCCGACGTGCTCAAAATCGTCATGTGTATCTATCCCTTCAAGCTAACATTTATAAAACCTAGGACTTTTCATCTTACCTAGTACAGGACAGTGTTCGCATTCATCTACGTATACCGTGCGAAAATATACCAAAGAAACCTGGATTATTCAGGGCTCTTCTAGAAAATATGCGCTCAGCACATTTCCCGTGCATGTATAAATACTATCGAACACAGTCGAACATTACGTAAATGAATCAGGGGCGACAGCAGGTCATAAAACCGAACTATCGCCCCTGATAGGACTAGAGATTATGCAAAGAGTGATTAGCAGTTCTTATCGGAAAATTCTTTCAGCCATTCACGAAGTTCAGGGCCGAGATCTTCGCGTTCGGAAGCAAGAATAACGTTTGCCTTCAGATACGAGAGCTTATCCCCCGTATCGAAGCGGCGCCCCTTGAAGACCACACCGTATACGCCCTCACCTTCGCCGGTGCCGACTGCCAAAGTCTGCAGTGCATCGGTCAGCTGAATTTCGTTGCCGCGGCCCGGAGCCGTGTTTTCCAGCACCTCGAATACCTTCGAGCTGAGCACGTAGCGACCAATCACCGCAAAGTTGGAGGGTGCTTCCTCGGGGGCGGGCTTCTCAACAAGACCGGTGACCTTCACGTAGCCGTCCTGACCTTCAACCGCCTCAATAGCAGCGGCACCGTAGGCGGAGATAGACTCGCGGGGAACCTCCATAAGCGCGATCACGGAGCCGCCGGTAGCCTGCTGAACCTCGACCATCTGCGAGAGCAAATCCTCTTTTTCGTCGATCAGGTCATCGCCCAGCAGAACCGCGAAGGGCTCATCCCCCACATGTACCTTGCCGCGCAAAACTGCATGGCCCAGACCTTTAGGGTCGCCCTGGCGCACATAGTGCAGTTCGCCCAACTTATTCGTTGCTTCAACAGCCTTCAGAAGGGCGTCTTTACCCTGCTCGGCCAGCTGACTTTCTAGGACCGGAACACGGTCAAAATGGTCTTCAAGCGCACGCTTGTTACGGCCGGTAATCATAAGAACATCGTTCAGGCCGGCGCGGATTGCCTCTTCTACCACGTACTGAATTGCGGGGCGATCAACGACCGGAAGCATTTCCTTAGGAGTCGCCTTCGTTGCGGGCAAGAACCTGGTCCCCAGACCAGCCGCCGGAATAACAGCCTTAGTGACAGACTTAGATACTTTAGTCATACCAATAAGCATAACTCATGCACCCTCTTTCACAGCCTGTAATACTACAATTTGACACGTACCTTCGTGCAAGAATTTAAAAATACCCCGCTGTACCTTTGCAGGTTAGGCGCTATAAGATATCGCCGAGCATCGCACTCGCCGCACAACATTATCGCAATGGTGAAAGCACTCACCTAGGAGAACCATGAAACCCGAGCCCAGCACCGTATCCACCCCGCACGAGAGCAACGATGCACCCCACGGCAAAACTCCCGAAGATACCGCCCTCGACAAGCAGATACTGCGCTCCCAAATTCGCCCGCAACGCCTGATCACCAAAAACGCCCGCACAGCGGCGGAACACGAGCAGATGAAACAGCAATACCGCGACCATATTCTTTCGCTGATCCCCAAGGACGCGCAGGCGCAAACTATCGCGGCGTACCTGCCCACCGCCTCCGAACCGCCTATCACCGCAGCGCTTCACGACCTGCACGCGCGCGGGCACCGCATCCTGGTGCCCGTAGTACGCCCGGCACGCACCCTCGCCTGGGTTGTCTGGGACCCACACGTGGAGCATCCGCTCAATAGCTTGGGCATTGCCGAGCCCGAAGGCGAAGAGTATGACACCCAGGCTTTTGTTGCCGCCGACCTGCGGCTAGTTCCGGCGCTCGCCTATGCACGCAACGGCCGCCGTCTAGGGCAGGGCGGAGGCTACTATGACCGCATCATCCCTGCCCTTTCGGCAGATAAACTGCGTGAGAGCACCGTAGGCGTGGTGTTTTCCCACGAAGTGCTCGAAAGCATTCCCTACGATGAATGGGATGCCGTGCTCCCCCGCGTGCTGACCGAGAACGGTATAGAGCCCCTCGGCGATTCCGCGCTCTAGACCGAGAACTTAAGAACATTCTGCCTGCGCTAAGCCCCGCGCGGCACGCCACCCAAGTCGAAACCGGGTGAGGTTCGCGGTACACTCTATACGCAACACACGGCAGCCGCCGCGCTCGCGGCTGCCCTAGGATCTGTCATTCAGGAGAACCATGCCGGTCTACGTTTACCAGTGCAAAAACTGTGGGCACGCTTTCGAGAAACGCCAGTCGTTCAGCGAGGACGCCCTGCGCACCTGCCCGCAATGCGGTGAAGACACACTTCGCAAACGCTTCAACACCGTGGGCGTCGTCTTCAAAGGATCCGGGTTCTACAGCACCGATAAAGGTTCCAGCTCAAGCTCATCTCAAGCAGAGTAGTCACACGAAGAATCGTTCCCTCCCTGTACTGCGGCACTAGCCCCAGTGCGGGGGTTTTTGTTCGCGCATCCACTCTAGACGGGCACGTTCTTCAGGGGTTAAATGTTCCTGCGCCGAGCCGCGGGCATGCCGTAGGTTTCCTCGATTCGCGGCTGACTTCCCGGAGGTCTCTTTGCGTGCAGGCGTTGGCGTATTCGCATGAAGCGGTGCGTTCACGCCCGCGATGCGCGGCTCGTCCCCTGCTAATGTGCCTCCCCCGCTGGCACGACGATGGCCTCTGCGCGGTTTCGGTGTTGGAGAATACTCACCCATAGGTTCGTCCTTTCAGCTCTGCGCTGCCGGGAGGGTGCAGAAGCGCCTAGTCTGCATATATACCCAAATACCGTAGGATACGCGCCACCACTGCCTCGGGATCGGCGAAAACCTCCAAGGTGTTAAGGGTTACGTAGTTCCAGCCCGTGCGGCTCAACCTTTCAGGAACCAGGCGAGTATGCTCACGCACGCTCTCGGTCGTGTAATCAAACAGCACATCCGACCCCACCATGAGCGGCATCCGCTGTGCGCTCTCCTGTTCAGATTCGGTATGAATGAGCTGTTGCGGTGCCAGCGCGATAAAGGCTATCTCGTCTTCGCCGGGCCGCACCCGAACGCCGCGTTCGCGCAGGCGTGCTACTGCATCGTTAAGCAGCCAGTCCTGCGTTACCGGGTCGGTTGGCTCGTCCTCAGTCTCTAGCCAGGCGTTAGACGCAAGAACGTCCTCGCGTGGAGTCTGCGCCGCAATCTGCTGCTGGTTCTCCTCATAGGCGAGCATCAACCGGTATAGATCCAGCGCACCCTCGTGGAGTTTCTGCGCATTCATATCGGTTGGACTCACGCAGCTAACAATATGCGTGGCCCGCCGTGCGCGAGTGAGCCCCACTACGAAGCCTTCACGACCGTGCGGGCCCGATAGCAGCCCCAGATTATGGGAGCTCTGTCCCAGCCGGGCACGCCCCACACCCAGCGAGAAAATAACGGTATCGCGTTCCAGCGACCCCGCGCGGTTCACATCCACCACCCGGAAAGACTCGGTACCGGGCTTGAAAAACTCGGCAAGCTGCGGGTACGTATTCAAGGCTTGGCGCACCGCCCCGGCAATCCGCTGGGCATGCTTCGGGCTCGCCGTCACCACCGCCAAAGAACGTTCGGGGCGGCGGTAGGCGTGCTCAAGCACCAAACGGGTTACACGGTCCACTTCAACGCTCGGGGATTCCAGGTTCGCGTTATCGCTCACTTTCCCGCGCGTATCAATATACTCAATACTCAGCGTGCTCACGGGCTTGCGGGATGCCGGGCTCACCGGAATTTCGCGCAGGTGAGACCCATAGAATTCCCGATTCAGGTAGTCGAAAAGCACGCGGTCAAAGGGACGATGCACGAGCGAGAGCGTGCGGTTCGGAAGCAGACGTGAAAGCGCCCCAAAAGTGCTCTCCAACCGGTGAGAATCCGATGCTGGTGCACCCGAAGTTGGCGCCGAAACAATAAACGGCGCAGGGAACCCGGCATGAGGGTCGCCCACGGCGATTACCTGATCCGCGCGCGTAATCGCTGGAAGGTTAGCCGCCAGCGGGGTGGACTCAGCATCCAGCAGGATAACCGCATCAAAACGCATCGACATGGGAACCCGGCGCGCCAGCGAAAACGGACTGGCAGTCCACAGCGGCAGCAAGGTACGTGCCATGACCGGGGCATTCACCAGAAGCGACTCGAGATCAAACTCACGGCCGCGCAGCTGACTCTTCAGATACGAAGCCTGCTCGGGGAATTCTTCGATACGTTCCGTCCACAACCGTGCCGTATGCGCCAACAAACGCGCCTGGGCACTCGACATATGGGCGTAGTCCACGCGGCGGAAACGAGCCTCAATATCGCGCAGCTCGTCGCCGTCAAGAATTTTTTCGGCGTGCTGTTCCAGAAGCTCTTCAAGTGCGGATTGCCACCACGCAAGTTCGAGTTCCGATGTCACCTCGGATGCGTTTGCCTCACGCTCACCCAGCTCGTCCAGAAAATCGCTCAGACCCGCATTCGTGAGCCGCCCTAAGAGTACGTCACGTTCGGGCAGACTCATGAGCACTTCGCGGTCGTTAAGCAGAGCATCCAGGCGGGCTTCGAGCTGGTCAAGATCCGTATGCACAAAGTCGACGCCTTCGGCGGTATCAGGGAGTATGATCTCAAGCCCCGAAAGCTCCGAGCCCAGCGAGTGCAGGGCATTCGCCAAAGCATCCAGGTTCTCGGGAATCTTCGGGGTGCTGGGCGAATCAAGAAGCCGAATCCACTCGGCGCGCTCGGTCTGCACAACTTTGAGATGTTCATGCAGATCGCCAATATGCACTCCCGGCAAAATATACTCTTTTGCCGCTCGACGCAGGCGCGAACGCTGCATACTGCTCATGTCGATACGGTTTTCCCGTCGCCATGAGCCGGATGCGGTGGCCGCAATCAGGTCGGTCACCGGGCGGTCGTACACCTCTGCCCGGAAGCGCTTGAGAGTTTCCCGAATGCGAATCAGAATAGCAAGCTGCGCATCCCAATCGGCTATAGTACGTGCCCGGCGCAGATGCAGGTCCGCGTTCATGGCATTCATCGCCTCGCGCAGGGAAAGAAGTGAGGAACGCAGGGTAATGACGAGGGCGTAGGCATCCGCCGCCTCGTCTTCGTTAAGCAGACGGGCACGATGCCAGGGCGAAGTGCGGGTTGCGCGTGTGAACCCGTTCAGTTCCGCAAAACGCACAATATCGGCGGTAATGGCTTCGCGGTCTTGCAGGGTGTCAAGCAGCTGACGGCTAAAACGCACCTGGGTCTGCGGCGAGCTCTCCTCAGCGGCGAGTTGGGCCACTCGCTGCAAGGCTTCACTGATAGAAATATGCCACAGCGGGTCGCGCGCCGTCAGTGCGTGCGTGTGATCTGTGAGCGCTGTGCGGGTTTCGATCAGCTCACGATTAAGGTTTGTGGAATTAGGCTCTGCGGTATTCTCGTTACGCACGATAGCGCGAATAAACTCGGTTCGCTGATCTTCGGCAGTGTGTTCTGCCAGCAGATCGTAGTGCAGATCGTTGAGCCCGGTGCGTCCCAGAAGCTCGCTGAAGGATGCGAGGGTCGAACGTTTTTCTCCCACGACCAGAACCGACTTTCCGCGCCCCATCAGGGTTGAGGCGATATTTACGGCGGTGCGTAACGGTTCTGTTCCGGGTGCGGCTGTCACAGTCATCGAAAATCCGCTGGCGGCGGTATCAATAATATTCTGCGCCACGGGGTCTGCGTCGAACAGCAGCGTTTCTTGGGCGGGATCGCGCTGATTGAGGGGCTGCTGCAGGTTGTGCGCGTTCATCTCGCGCGGCTGCGCACCGGGAACTTTGAGCGCCGCAAGATCGCGCACGAGCGGGGTATGCGCAGTGTGCGGCAGCTCCCCCATGCTTTCCTTCAGATCTGCAAAGGTTGAGATAAAATACTTTGATTCTATGGTCATCCCTGGAATACGCCCGGCGGAGGCACGCATCCGCTCGATCACGGGTTCAGGGTCCAGGCGTGACATTGAGTTGGCGAGCTGCGCAACATCCATAGTGCCCAGGTCGATCTCATATTCCTGTTTGATTTGGCGCACCATAGCGGGGTTCAGGCGTGCAGAACCAGCTAGCTGCAGCTCAAAATCATCGCTTGTCGGATGCGGTGTCAGGTTCAGCGGCGCCATCAGAATTGGCGCGATAAACCGTTTTTCAGAGGCTTTGGCATCATCGCGCATCGCATGCGATAACCATGATGCGGTGCCCGCCACAAAATACCCGGCATCGAGCCCGTGCCCGGTCGAGAGCTCATAAATTTTGGTGCGCAGGGTACGCGCGGCACGCATCTCATGTCCCAGCAGAGACTTATCGCGAATCAGGGTGGAAAGACGTGTTTTGCGTCCGGCCAACAGCTGCGCAAGCCCGGAAGGGTTAGCGTCACTGAGATTGATGTGTACGTAATCGACCTGGTTGAAGTCGAGCATCGCATCCGGCCCGGTATACACGTCCATCTGCTGCGCCCAGCGTTCAAGACCCGCCGAGGGGTCGAAGGCGGGAGAGCTGGGAACCAGGTATTCCGACTGGAATTCGGCGCTGCGGGGTTCCTTAGCAGCGGTGTTCTCCAGTGTATCCGGGGTTTCGTTCACAGTGTGCTCGTCCTTGGATGATTCGTGGTGAGTGTGGGGATAATCTTACATAACATCATACGGAGGCTCTAGCTAATTCCCGTGTATCCGATATGCTTTTCCACGGATCAGGTCGGGGAACGGGCGTTCCTCACGTACCGTTATCATGCCGACCAGAGGCGTATATTTGCGAAAAGTACGAGAAGGGTTACCAGCCCGAGGAAAATCATCGAGGCGATAAAAACCCATCGATAATTGGGGGCGAAGGGTTCCTCAGGAGCCTCGCGCAGTGCCCACCAAAGGAAGAACGCAAGCAGGGCACCGGGCAGGTTCCCTGCAAACACCAGCATCACCAGGGTGTAGAAGGCAATCATGCGTTCGGTGTGTTCATTCTCGCTCGCAGCAAATTTGAGTAGTCCCGCGAATAGAATCGACAGGCACCCGTTCAAAAATGCTACAGCATAAAACGGAATATTGATCGCAGCTTTGAAATCCAAGCCGGAGTTGGCGGCGCCCAACAGAATCCACGCAAAGAGCGCCAGAGGCATGATAATGAGATACCAGAAAAGGTATCGACGCATTTTCTGCGGATTATTGATAAGTTCGAGGATTGCGATCACGGGCTAGGTCTCCGATGGGTCTGTGTGCTGCCGATCAATAGCTACTGCACCAGCTTGGGCACGTATATCGGCGACGTCGAGTGCCCCGGTTTCGGCGCTAAATTCAGAACTTTCAAGAACCTGCGCTGTTTTGGTGGAGTTGCCGCGCTGTTGGGTTTCAACATGGTCTATATACCGGCGCACAATATAGTCCAAAAGCACTGAGAGCGCCACGAACGAGTGGTAAGGCTTGCGCTGAGTACTCAACTGGGTGGGGGTGGTTTGGTAGTGCAGTGAGTACTCGGCGTAGGAGGACATAAAGTTCACGCCAATAGCGGTAATTGCGATCATGGGGATTTTCCGCAGTGCCAGCATTTTGACGTGTTCGCGCATATTTTCAGTCTGTCCTGAGAAGGAGACAAGAATCACGACATCGTCCTGATTCATAGCGCTCATGGTGCTTTCAAATTCATTGCGTGCAGGAATTACATGGCAGAATTTGCCGCAGACCTGCATAGACTTAGCAAATTCTTGTACCGCGTTTCGTTGCGCGTACCCGGTTCCGAAACAGTAGATTGTGCGCGCCGTATGAAGTTTCCTCAAAAGCCCGGAAAGCTCCATATGTTCCAGGTAATCGTAGGTGCGCAAAATATCTTCGCGGCCGCTTTCGATAAAACGCGGGTTATAGGGTTCCGATTTCGTCAAGGAAGATTTAATGAAGTATTTCAGCTCGGCAAAACCCGAAAAATTGAGCTTCTTGGTGAGCCTAATAATGGAGCTGGTTGAAGTATAGGTCTTGTGCGCGAGGGAGTTGATAGTCGCCTCCGCAACAAATTCTTCGTTTTCAAGCATGAACGCCAAAATATCGCGTTCGGTATCGCTGAACCTGTGTTGGTTCGCGTTCACCACATCTTGTAAATCCACTCAAAAGCTCCTGAATCGAAAACGCGCAATACATAAATATTACAACGTCTTCGATTCAGGAGCTCGGTAGGTTTCCCTAGAAGGTGAATATAACCTTACTCTTTGGTGTTCACCATGGTTTCAAAACGCTCGCGAACCTGCGGAACGTCCATACCCACAATCACCTGGAATGCCTTGCCCTTGCGCACAATACCGAGGGCTCCGGCATCCTTGAAGGCAGCATCCGAAGTATCAACCAGGGATTCATCCGCCACCGAGACACGCAGGCGAGTAGCACAGTTGTTCACCGTGGTGATGTTATCGGCACCGCCAAGCAGTTCGAGGAATCCTGCCGCTCGCGGGGCATACAGATCTGCATCGCCAGCGTCATCTGCGGATGCGGCACCCTTCTTCTCGGCTGCCTTCGCGGCCTTGTATTCGGCTTTCGAGTACAGCTTCGTTTCGCCACCCTCAGCCTCGCGACCCGGGGTCTTGAAATCGAACTTCAGAATGAGGAATCGGAAGAGCAGGAAGTAGATGACGGTGAAGGACAGACCCACGCCGATCTGCATAAGGTAGGTGGGCCAGTGGTTCTGCCACAGCGGAACCCAGTTGAGGAAGAGGAAGTTATCAAGCAAGCCACCGCCCATGTTGCCTGAGAGGCCAAGCATGTACATGATCGACGCCATCGAAGCCGCCAGCACCGCGTGAACAGCGAACAGCGGGGGTGCCACGAACAGGAAGGTAAACTCCAGCGGCTCGGTAATACCGATCAGCATTGCGGTGAGGGTCACCGGGATCAGCAGGGCGAGAACTTCTTTACGCTTCTCACGGCGTGCCGTGGTGTAGAAGGCGGCAGAGATACCGAGGGGCGCGAAGATCTTCGAGTTACCGTGCAGTGCGAAACCGCCGCCGGGGAAGAGCTCGCGCAGAGGCTTGTCGCTCTTGGCAAATTCGCTGATGTGGGTCGGCCAATCCTTCACGATACCGTTCGGGGTCACAGCGTTACCGAACATGAACGGCGAGTAGATGAAGTGGTGCAGGCCGGTTGGAATCAGGATGCGCTCCAAGAAAGTGTAGATCCACACGCCTAACGCACCTGAGGCGATGAAGAAGCCCTGCATGCTTGCGATACCATGCTGAGCGTAAGGCCACAGCCACGCGAAGATAAAGGCGATGGGCATCATCAGGAAGAAGCAGATCGCGTAGACGAACTGGGTGCCCTGGAAAATACCGAGGAAGTCGGGCAGCTTCTTATCGAAGTATCGGTTATGGACCCACACCACGATCGCGGAAATGATGATAGCGCCGAAAATACCGGTATCGATCGTCTTAATACCGGCGATAATTTTCAGGCCGGTACCGTAAGAATCCGAGTTATCTAGCGAAATAGAGGTGTTGTAATCCAGCTGGAAGAATCCCGAACCGCCTTGGCCCCAGAAATTCAGCATACCGGCCACCAAATAGTTGAAGGTCAGATAGACCATTCCGGCTTCGAGGACGGCACGAGCGTTTGCGGTCTTTGCGAGCGCAATCGGCAGACCCAGCACGAAAAGGAGCTCTATTTGCCGGAAAACGGTCCATGCGCCGTCAAGCCAAACAGTCCACGCTTGGTACCAGAAGGTATCTTCGTTCGCGAGATCGCCAACAATATTTGGGAGGGTGGCAACGGTGCCGATACCGACCGCTAGGCCAGCGAAGGCGAAAAGAAGCACGGGCGCCAACATGGCGGACCCGAACCTCTGAATTTTTTCCATCATAAGGCTGACGCCCTTTCTGGTTGAGAGTGAGCGGGCGCCTAGGTGTCTGCCGTGTGTTGGCCAGGAATTACCGCGCGATGCGCCCGCGCGTGTGGTGCAATGTTTTATTTAATAGCAATATCATGTCATCTTTTACGGACTAAAACCTCCTTGATCGGGTTTTTTGGCATAGTTTTTCAGAACCCGAAACATGTCCCAGTACCGGGTAAAAGTATTGGTGTTTCCGGTGAGTATTTTGCTGCGTTATTGACCATGCAAATGGTTAGCATATAAAAGTAGTTTTCCACCGACATTTTCACGAAGTGCAGAGGGCGAGAACCGCGTGTTGTCCCCTCACCTTTATATTTCTAGAGACGATGCGTTTTCTTACTCTTAACACTCACAGCTGGTGCGAGCCTCACCAGATCGTTAAAATTCACGAGCTTGCCCGTTTCATTGCCCACCATCGGGTTGATGTTATTGCGTTGCAGGAGGTGAATCAGTACCTGCACTCCCCTATTGTGGATACGCCACTGGGGTACCAAGGCGGGACCAGTATTCCTATCCGCGAGGATAATTACGCACTTCTGCTCGTGCGGTTCCTGGCTGATTTAGGGGTTCAGTACGAATGGGCGCTAACCGAAACCCATATTGGATGGGAACGGTATGACGAATGCGTAGCTGTACTCTCTCGTATGCCTATCGAGCGCGTCGAGCCTATTGTGATGAGCCCGCAGTATGACTACGATTGGGTTGAGCGCAGGTCTTCTCTAGCGGTTCGGGTTGGTACTGATGCGGGTTCCGTGTGGTGTGCAAGCACCCATATGTCGTGGTGGGATTTTCAGGGCGAACCACTTTTCGCACAGGAGTTTGCGCGGCTTTCGCAGGCTCTCACCGAGCGCGGCCAGGATGCGCCCGTTCTGCTGGGCGGCGATTTCAACACGGCGGCGCAGGCGCGTGGCGAAGGGTACGATCTTGTGCTTTCTTCCGGCCTGGTGGATACCCGTGAGATTGCCGACCGTACCGATGGTGAGTTCACCGTACATCGTGGTATTGCCGGGTGGGAAGGGCAAGAGGAAGCCAAACGCATTGACTTCGTGTTTGCCGACCGCGCGGTGAAGGTACTTTCGCATACAGTGGTATTCCGCGATAATTCTCCTGAGGCGATTTCCGATCACAGCGGCGTGCTGGTAGAGCTTGACGAGTCGAGTTTCGAGCCCACTGCCAGGATGCACCCCGTGCCGCCGCCGCAGGTACAGCCCGGATAGTGCGGCGACCTTAGGGGTTTCGCAGCTTAGCGCGTTTCTGCCTTCAGATTTTAAATTGATATGTATTCCGTGGAAGGACAGCTCATGAAAACTGAAATTCAGTGGTGGCAACAGCCCGTTGTGTACCAGATTTACCCGCGTTCCTTCAATGACTCCAATGGCGACGGCATCGGCGATCTGCCCGGTATCACCGAAAAAATTCCGTATCTGGCGAAGCTGGGTATAGATGTTATCTGGCTTTCCCCGATCTATGCTTCGCCGAATGACGATAATGGCTACGATATTTCGGATTATCGGGCGATTATGACCGAGTTCGGCACAATGGCTGACTTCGACGAGCTGCTAGCGACCGCACATGAGCACGGCATCAAACTCATGATGGATTTGGTGGTGAACCACACTTCGGATGAGCACGAATGGTTCCGTCAGGCACGTTCTGCGAAGGATAACCCGTACCGCGACTACTATGTGTGGCGTGACCCTGCCGGGTTCTCCGAAGACGGCACCCCGATTCCGCCGAATAACTGGATTTCCTGTTTCTCACCATCGGTCTGGGAATGGGACGAGGGTACGCAGCAGTTCTATCTGCACTATTTTTCGGTGAAGCAGCCCGACCTCAACTGGGAAAACCCGAAAGTACGTGAAGAGGTCTACGACATTATGCGGTTCTGGCTTGATAAGGGTGTCGACGGTTTCCGCATGGATGTTATCAACCTGATCTCTAAGGATCTTTCCTTCCCGGATGACCCCGCCGTCACCGCTGGAGGGCTAGATAATTCTCTGGCGGTGGCCGCGAACGGTCCGCGCGTGCACGAGTTCCTGCGCGAAATGAACCGCGAGGTGCTCAGCAAGTACCCGGTGATGACAGTGGGTGAGACTCCCTGCGTGAGCGTGGAAGATGCCGCCCTGTACACAGGTTTTGACCGCCACGAACTGCAGATGGTGTTCCAGTTTGAGCATATGGATGTGGATGCCAGCGCAGGCGGCGCCACCGGCAAATGGTCGGATACTCGTTTTAACCTGGTGGATTTGAAGAAGGTTCTTACCCACTGGCAGGCGGGGCTGCATGGTCGCGGATGGAATTCGCTGTACTGGAATAACCATGACCAGCCGCGCACGGTTTCACGTTTCGGCAATGACTCCCCCGAGTTCCGTGAGGTCAGCGGTAAGATGCTCGGCACGGTTCTGCATATGATGCAGGGAACGCCGTACATCTATCAGGGTGAAGAGCTGGGTATGACCAATGTTTTCTTCGACTCGGTAGATGACTACAACGACCTTGAAATCCATGATTCTTGGCGTAAATACGTGGTGGAGTCCCAGCGGGTTAGCCCCGAGGATATGCTGCGGTACATCAGTGCTTCGGGTCGGGATAATGCGCGAACCCCCATGCAGTGGGATGCGAGCGAAAACGCGGGCTTCACGACCGGTACCCCGTGGCTGAAGGTGAACCCACGGTACACCGACATTAACGCCGCCGAAGAATTGGCGAACGATGATTCTATTTTCTATCACTACAGCGACCTCATTCACCTGCGCAAAGAGCACCCCATCGTGCTCACCGGCGAATACCGTGTGCTCAACCTCGAGGATGAGCAGGTGTACGCCTACCTGCGTGTGAATTCAGCGGAGGATGCCGCCGCATCCGGCGAGCGCGCCCTGCTGGTGGTTGCTAATTTCACCCAAGAAACACTGTCTTTGCCCTATGCAGACGGTCAGCTCGCTTCTTTGGCGCTCAAGAACCCGGGTGTGCTGAAAATTGAGGAGCTTGCGGCCATGGGAGAAGCGCCCGAGCTGATCAGCTCAAACTACCGGAATGAGCACGGCGAGTTCACGGACGAAGGCACCACTCTGCGACCCTATGAGGCAAAAGTGTATCTGTACCGGTAGGGCGTAGAGTGCGCGGCGAGTGGCGCGCTGGCACACCCTGACTAAAAATTTTACAGACATACCTGCGGCAATGCGGCTTACGGAGTTCCCCACTAAGCCACACGACGCAACCCTTAACGAAAGGCTTCTGATGAGTAGTGAAACCACGACTGAAGAGCGTGCGGTTCCTTCCTACGCCGGGCGGCAGTGGTGGAAGGAAGCGGTGGTCTACCAGGTGTACCCGCGCTCCTTCAACGACTCCAATGGCGACGGTATCGGCGATCTGCCCGGTATTACCGAAAAAATCCCGTACCTGGCGAAACTGGGCATTAACGTTATCTGGCTCTCCCCCGTGTTTGATTCGCCGAATGTGGATAACGGCTACGATATTTCCGACTACTTCGACATTATGAGCGATTTCGGAACAATGGAAGATTTCGATGAGCTGCTGGCGACCGCACATGAGCACGGCATTAAAATTCTGATGGATTTGGTGGCGAACCATACTTCGGATCAGCATCCGTGGTTTGTGCAGTCTCGTTCCTCAAAAGATAACCCGTACCGCGACTACTACATTTGGAAAGACCCCAACGGGTTTGACGAGAATGGCGCCCCGATTCCTCCGAATAACTGGGCTTCCGAATTCGGTGGCTCCGCTTGGGAGTGGGATGAAGCCACGCAACAGTTCTACCTGCACATTTTCTTCAAGGAACAGCCCGATCTGAACTGGGCGAACCCGAAGGTGCGCGAAGACCTGTATGCGATGGTGCGCTGGTGGCTCGATAAGGGCGTGGATGGTTTCCGGCTGGACGCCATCAACATTATTTCTAAGCCCGAAGGCTTCCCGGATGACCCTTCCACCGATTTTGAGAAGCATACGTCGTCGATCCCGTTTGTGATTGCGAACGGCACGATGGTGCATCCGTGGATGAAAGAGCTCAACCGTGAGGCGTTCTCGAAGTACGATGTGATGACCGTGGGCGAAACGAGCGCGACCAGCCCCGAGGAAGCGAAGCTGTGGGCGGGCTACGATGCGGGCGAACTGCAGATGCTCTTCCACTTCGACCACATGGGCGTCGATAACGACCCCGAAGGTTCGCTGGGCGGCAAGTGGTCGTATGCGCCGTACAAGCTGACCGAGCTTAAGCGCATTCTGAACGAGTGGCAGACGAAACTTGAGGGCAAGGCGTGGGGTTCGCTGTACTGGAATAACCACGATCAGCCACGCGTGGTCTCGCGATTCGGCAACGATTCCCCCGAATTTCGGGTACTTTCAGCGAAGCAGTTGGGAACCACCTTACATTTTATGCAGGGTACACCCTATATTTATCAGGGTGAGGAACTAGGGATGACCAATGTGCGGTTCGAGTCCATCGAGGACTACCGCGACGGCGATTCGATTCGTTTCTACGAGGATATGCATGTGGATCATCAACGGCTCAGCCATGAGGATGCTATGCGCGCCATCTACATCAAAGGTCGTGATAACGCCCGCACCCCCATGCAGTGGGATGACTCAGCGAACGGTGGGTTCACGAACGCGGGAGTCGAGCCGTGGCTGAAGGTGAACCCGAACTACCCGCAAATTAATGCGCAGGCTGCCCTGGACGATCAGGATTCGGTGTTCTACCACTACCAGGAATTAGCGAAGCTGCGCCGCGGTGAGCTCAAAGATTTGATGGTATACGGGTCATTCGCACCCGTAGATTCGGTTGAGGTTCCTCATGCCGAGGATGAGGCAGTGTACGCCTACACCCGTACCGGCGGCCCGGACGGCACCGACGCGAACCAGTCTCTGCTCGTGGTTTCTAACTTCACGTCTGATTCGGTAGAGCGCACCTTCTCTCTGCTGGATGATGCGCGTGCAGCCGGAGCGTCCGTCGAACTGGTGCACTCCAACTACCGGGATAACACCGGCGCACTGACCGATGCGGGCACCACCCTGCGCCCCTACGAAGCGAAGGTCTACCGCATCGTGAAATAGGTTCTTCTCTGTTCCCAATCCGAATAATGCAGCTTTGGGCGTATTACCTACCCTCTAGGGTTTTGTAATACGCCCAAAGCTGCATTATTCAGAGTTCAAAGACGTTTTGCGCATGTGCAGCCGATACTGCTGTTCCCGCCGATTACCGGAAAGTATTGTTCTCAAAGCGCTTTTCGGGGTTCATGTTTATGCTGTTCGTTCAGTATGACAAGAGTTACGTTTCGACAAAGTTGCGCACTATATCCACAAACCGTTCGGGGCTCTCTTTCTGGACCCAATGTTTATGATGCTCAAAAATTTCGACCCGTGTATTCGGCATAGAAGCGGCTGCCTGCTTCGCATCCCCGACTTTGACGCCGGGGTCCTGAAAAGACACACATACGATAGTGAGTCCCCGAACCATTCAGGGTTTCGGTTGGCAGGATGTATGTACGTAAGCTAGCCATACACAAGTTTTGGCAGGTGCTGGGCTATACCCAGCGCCGCACCCGCTGGCGGTACTGCCGGTATTCTGTACCGAACTTCTGGGTGAGAACCCGCTCTTCGGGAATAATCTGGAAACGCGTTATCCAGGCGACGAAAAGCACCACCCCGAGCACAGCCTGCACCTGCCACAGCCACACCGCCCACCCGGTAAGTATGCAGGCCATACCCAAGTACATGGGGTTGCGGCTTAAACGGTATATTCCGGAGGAGACAATGTTTACGGTGCGTTCGGGGGCGAACGGGTTCACTGTGGTGCGGGCACGTCTAAATGACAGCACCCCCACCGCGTCCACCGTTAGGCCGAGTACAACCAGTGCAAGGGCAGGGACCAGCAGCAGCGGTGGTCTGCCTGTCAGCGGCGGCATCCCGCAGATGAGCCACATCAGTGAGGCGCACAGTGCCCCAATAAGTGGCGGTGGAACTTTATATTCAAGGGCTGCAGCTAGTCTTTTCATGAGGAGCAAGTTATTTATTTCGGTCAAGAAGCGGGGTTTATGCGGGAGGCGGCGGCGTTAACACTGCCTCTACTGCCGCGAGCGCGTGAATGGTGGTGCTGTCAAAGACCGGCAGCGGGGTCTTGTCCGCTTCTACTGCCAGGCAGAGTTCGGTGCACCCCAGGATCACGCCTTGGGCGCCCTGCTCCTTCAGCCCTGTAATGACCTGCTGAAGATACTGCACGGCTTCAGGCTCGACGCACCCCAAACACAGCTGCTCAAAGATGATGCGGTCAATCTCTGCCTGTTCCGGTTCGGCCGGCACGATCGTCTGGATTCCTTGCGCCGCCATGCGCTCGGTGTAGAACCCGTCGCTCATGGTGAAGGTTGTGCCCAGCAGCCCCACCCTCTGCAGCCCCTGCCTTTGGATGGCGGTGGCGGTGGCGTCAACTACGTGCAGTAGCGGTACGGTGGTGGCGCGCTCTATCGCGGGGGCAACCTTGTGCATGGTGTTCGTGGCCACCAGCAGCAGCTGCGCACCCGCACCCTCAAGTTTTGTGGCGCTTGCCGTCAGTAGAGCCCCGGCGGCTTCCCAGTCACCGCTTTTTTGCAGGCGCACGACTTCCTCAAAATCTACACTGTGCATCACGATATCGGCACTGTGGTTGCCTCCGAGGCGGCGGTTGACTTCACGGTTAATGATCCGATAGTACAGGGTGGTGCTCTCAGGGCTCATGCCGCCGATAATGCCTAGGGTTTTCACGGTGCACGCTCCTTTTGTGTCTTCTGGCGGGTATTCCTCATTGTAGGGTGAGCCCTGTAACCCCGTCTATAGAGAAGGTTTTACATTCAAAATGCATATAGAATGTGCAAGATACTTCTGAATAGAAAAGCGGCATCCCACCATATACGGGGCGGCAAATCGGAGATCTTAAGGTTGCTCTGAGGGAGGAGCATTCCACACCGTTACGCGCTCCGCCTCATGCCGTAAAGTGCGATGTCCTTCTCGTGTTCCGGAGCCTACAGCGATCATCATAATGTCAAGATATCGGCTTGGCAGGCGCAGCATCTCACGCAATTCTGCACGCTGATATCCCGTCATAGGTACCGTATTCCACCCGGCTTCCTGCGCCGCCAACATAAAAGTCATCGCCCAGAGCCCGCAGTCTAAACCTAAAAATTTCTGTATTTCCTGCTCGCTACGCGGCTCATAAAATTCAATAGCGGCTTGGGTCAGAGCCTCACAGATTTCTTGGGAGAAGCATCCAGCAATATATTCTTCATGATGTATTCGACTCAAATTATCCGCATAGTATGCTTGCCGATCACCCAGCAGAATCAACACGGCCGATGCAGTCATAATCTGCTGCTGGTTATACGCAATAGGCAACAGCTTTTCGCGTAAATGCTGCTTGGTTACGATCACAACCTGCCACGGCTGCGAATTATTACTGCTGGGAGCCTGGTTAGCACGATTAATAAGACGGTACATTTCCTCTTGGCTTATTAGGCAGCCCCGGGTCAAAATATCGAGTAGAGCGACGGTCACGTATAAGGTCTTGCAAAGTCATGGGTAACATTTTCTCTTCGGGTGATTCCAAAATTCAGTATAATGTACAAAAATGCATTAAAACATAACTTACTTATAGGTTCTATACATACTTTTAGGTAAGTTTTAAGTATTTACGGTAGGTTTTTAATGAAAAAAAATTTCTGCAATAGAGATGGCAATGAATCTGGTGGGAGGCAAATATAAGTGCCTCATTCTCTACCACTTGAGCGGTGGGGCAAAACGCACCCGCGATCTGCTTCTGCTACTTGAAGGGATCAGTTCCAAAGTACTAACTGAGCAGCTCCGTCAGCTTGAAGAGGATAAACTCATCGAACGCACCGTATATGCGGAAGTACCGCCAAGAGTGGAATACACGCTAAGCACGGAAGGGCAAACATTTCTACCGGTGCTACAACTCATGTGTGATTGGGGATGAGAATACGACTCTAGGCATCAAGGTATTGTGAAACCTTGTACATCACGCATAATTGAGTAAAAATATAGATATTCATATAGCTAAAAATCTTCGTCACACTTTTCGATCAAAAAATGCCTTTATGTGAATAATGCGTTAGAAAATGTTTTATTCACATAAAGGCACTTTTTAGCGCTTACCGAGGGCTAAATAGCTATGCACGTATTCACGCACCGCCTAGCAACAGAGCGCTACTGCATGATCAGACCGCCGTCTACCGTATACGAGCTACCCGTCACATAGCTAGCCTCATCAGAGAGCAGGAATAGCGCGACCGCGGCGGCTTCACGCGCATCGCCCACACGTTTGAGGAGCACGGCTTCGGCAAGCCGTTCCTCGAATTGGGCGCGCATCTCATCGGGAAGAACCGACCTCAGGTTGCTCGTAATCGGCCCGGGAACCAGGCTATTCACCCGAATATTGCGCGGTGCAAGCTCGGAGGCCCACCCGCGCGCCGCCGCCAGAATAGCAGCTTTTGTTGCGGCATAGGCAGAGACTATAGGCGCTCCCTCATAAGCCGCCGTCGAAGACGTCACCAACACCGACCCGCCGTCTTTCACATACGGAGAAAGCGCGCCCATTTGGATCATCGGTGCCACCACATTCACCTTAAATATCTGATCGAGAGTCGCCTGGTCCATCTCTTCCAAAGGACCTCCGGCTGCGTATGCGGCGTTGAGCCACACACCATCCAACGCACCGGCACGCTCCACCACAGGCATGATGCGCTCCAGAGTGTTGCCATCCGAAACATCATCCAGAACGGCGGTAGCATGATCGCCCAGCTCGGCTGCTGCAGCCTGCACATGACTTTCGGTACGACCCGTAAAGATAACGTGCGCGCCCTCTTCGATCAGGCGTTTTGCGCCCGCCAAACCAATACCGCTGCTCGCGCCAGTAACCAGAATGGTCTTGTTTTCAAAGCGTTTCATGGGTTTCCTCCTCGTTCTTTATGTTTACTCGATGACTAAATCCACGAAGTACTTGGGAATACAACGCTCTTTTTAACACTACAGTTCCAGCGCAGAATTACCTAGAGTTTTGCTTAGAAGAACCGAGTGGTCAGCGTACATCCGAAGCAGGTTTTCTCTGTGATACACAGCTCCGCGTCCCAGTACCGCTGGCTGAGCCGGTGCACACGGAGGCACATATCCTGCGGGCAATCCTTCCCTTTATTGAGAGCTACCTCTATACGCCCGGAACCGAAAGCGCGACGACCGTGTGTACTGCCGCACTGAGCGAGGGAAAGAACACCATGCCCCATTCTTTGCGTGTCCAACCGATGAAGGCATCGCCCGCCTGTATGACCGCAAAAGTCGCAAGAAGCAGGGCGACGGCACCGCCTCGAAAATAGAAGGGTGCAATAAGAACGGCTAATCCGACCGGTATGGCGCGCACAGCATACATGTATACGTAGAAACGAGTATTAGCGTCAACGGAAGAAGCGTGAACCATAAGCCCTGGGCGATACATTGCCAATACCGCACTGGCGATCGTTATGAGCGCAGAAATAGTATTTATAGTTAGCAAAATGGGATTCATATCTAAACCTCCGTCGGTAGCTTTTTGTATTTGTTTTATTCATTAAATTGTTCAGATAAAACATCGAGAACTTCAAGAGCGGCAATAACAGATTCATGCTGATATGACCCACTCCATTGTTCGACCTGTTGGCGCCAACGTTTTCGGATTTCCGCTAATTTCTGCTCGCCGTGTTCGGTCAAGGAATACCACGGGGAACGTTTATGCGCGGGATTTTCGACGGACATAACCAACCCTTCGTCCCGCAGGAGGTTGAGCTGCTTTTGCACACCCTGCCGGGTTATTCCCATACGTTCGGCGATTTGAGGAGAAGTACTCGGTTCTTTCACCATCGAGATTGCACCTAATACTTGCCAGCGCGCAGTCGTGAGACCACTTTCGGCGGCGAACCGGTCTCCCCATGCGGTGAGTGTTCCGTTCACACGGAAGATCTGCACCACGAGTTCACTCAGTAATGAAGCATCCATTTTTCCTCCAGCAGCAATTTTGACAACCAGTTTACGAATAATGACAACTGGTTGTCAATTACTGATGCGAGGACTCATTGAGACAGAACACCATAGAGGACGAATATGCATAATGGGGGTAGAAGTTTGGGGCGGAGGCGACTACCCCGTTCCCGAAGAAGATCTTTACTCCCGATTTACTAATACTTAGATGCCACTAATGAATAACCTTCAAAAATCCTTAGAAATATTTTTCTATTTAAATAAAATTCCTTTTTAGCATTAAATAAATTCAAAAATGTTTTTTGAGAATATTCAGGGAGCTTCCACTGAATACCCAGGCTATAAGCTTAGGGTGAAGCCATGACTACTAATAAAGACCTTCTAAAACCTGAGCATGGAACGATCCAAGCTCAAGATGCTCATGAGATAAAGAAAGAATCTGAGGCAGATTCAGCTGGGAATCGGAACTTGTTTCTTTCTATCTTTATAACTGTGCAGATTATTAGGCTAATGCTCGAAACCACGCTTCTCCAGGGCGTGATGATTTCCGCCCTTCCCAATGGTTCTGGTTATGTTGATTTTCGAGTACTTCTTCTTACGCTCATCCTTTTTTCGCCCTTTATCGTATATATTCTGCTGCAAACTGTGGCATGTATAAAGATGATTCGGGGAACCAAAACCGCATGGGTTTTGGGGACAAACATCTATAGTCTGCTCATCATTGCGCCCCTTGCTGCTTTTTATACATCGTTCGTTATAGAGGTGACGGCTTCAAATGTCGATATCCGACCATTACAGTGGATGCTAGGTGCCTGCGTTCTTGAAGCGATCATGAGTATCTTCACGATTATTGTAGTGAGTATATATAACTGGAAAAAGAAAAAACTATCCTCTCATAATAAAAATATGGATACTGATAAACACCCAATGCCAGATAATACTTTATCTGGTTTCAAGAATGCAATATACGAAACGGATGATTTAAAAACCCTGAAGAAGCACCATGAAGATCCGATTGTAGAAATTCCTTGGCAGCACGTTAACGTTAGGTCGCAGAAGAAAGATCAGGGTGAACAGCAATGAGCACCGATAAGAATTTTTCAACCGCTGACAACAATGACCCGCGGCCTCTCACAGAAGAGTCTGGTATATCGGGCAATAATACGGAGAATGCACGTCAAGAGCCTAAATATACCCAGCTGTATGGCTTAGAAGGCGCCGACGGTAAGATGTCCTTGGATCCCCAGGCGTCCCCGGAGTTTCAGGGCGCTAAGGGAAAGGAAGAGCCTCATAAACGCATATCAAAACAGTTCGATATAGACCCCAAAACCCACAAAAGTCTTCTCATAGCACAGGCTATCAAGAATATTCTAATTATGGGTATTCGGATTTTATGGTGGAAAAGGGCTTATAAATCACCCTTCTCCAAATTCTTAATAAGTGTGGAAAAATCGACACCTAAGTTGTCTGTAATGTCGTGATCATTCACTTCATACCAATTGAAAGTATCGTATAACATAGCTTTATTGAAAGCACTTGAATTAAATCGTGGCTTACGCTTTTTATGGAGCTTCTCATTGAAAAGGATTTTGGCTCGTAAGGCATCAAACGAGTAACCTCTACCCATTCGCTCTACCTGCCTAATAATGCTGTTAATTGACTCCGTATAAGCATTAGTGAGCCTTTTATCAAAGTAGTTGAATATTTCAACATGCCAGTTGTCTACGGCTCTCACGAGGTCTTTATATGCGTCTTTAGAGTTGCTGGACATACAACGGTGTCTCCATTGACTATAACGAAGATGACCTTCATCTGGATCAGGAGTATCCCATATCCAGTAAAACTCTTCTTTGAGTTCATAGGCTTCTTTTAAAGCAGGAAGATTACCTAACCAAGTATCTAAGAGGAATGATTCACGTTCATTTAGATCGTGTTTACGCTTTAGAAGGATAAACCTTTCACGCATAAGGGTACGTCTTTCTTTTTGGCTCATATGGGCTTTCAAAGACTTTCTGACGTTATCTAAGGCTTGATTAGCCATTCTAACTACATGAAACTTATCTACGACAACTTTAGCGTGTGGAAGGATAGTGTTCACTGCGTCTTTGTAGGGCTTCCACATATCCATTGTGACGTACTCAATGTAAGTCCTGTCACTGATTTCTGAAAGACGTTGGATGACTGTTTCCTTGTTACGGTTAGGCTTGATGTCATAAATAGTCCTGCGTTCAATATTAGTCAATACAAGCCGAGGTCTACGGATAATATGTATCTCGTCTATCCCAAGCCACTTAGGAGTTTCAAACTGGTATTCACGTTCTTTGAGTGCCACATAGTCCTTAAAAACGTTCCTAATGGTTTTCTCGTCAACACCAACGCTTTCTGCGACTTCTACAAAGGTCTTAGACATGGATTGCTCTTGAATGGACTTTAAAAGCCTTTTGGTCATACTACGCTTTTCATCTACAGATATTAGGCGTTCCCAGAAGGTAGATCCGCATTCACGACACTTGTATCGTCTACGGTTCAATTGTAAGCCCACTCGCTTTAAACGAATGGGCAAATCCATAATTAGTTGATTTCTTGAACTGTGTTTGTACAACTTGTCAAAACCACATTCAGGACAACGTTCAGGTGGTCCGACTGCTTCAACTTTAAACATCATATCGGTTTCATTTTCTTGTGGCGGTTCTATTGTTTTAATGTCTGGTAGGGATAATAAGTCTGACATATTATTCATCCTTTATTACTCTGCGGTGTTAAGGTATCAATTATAGATTTGATGTCGAAATCATCAGTGTTAAATTATTTTTGTGACCACAAATTCACTTAGAAAATCCCTTAAAGCATTAGCTGGTTCACTTGAATAGGGAGTTGTAAAAAAGTTCCCTTAGCCTGCACAACAAGATAATTTCGAAATATCTTTATCGAACGTAAGTGCAACTAATTTTAGCCCTTCAGCCATTGTTAAATATGGTGCTAGGGTTTCTGTTAAATCTTCTATCGTTAAGCCAAATTTAACAGCTAATGATGCTGCATAGATGACATCTCCTGCATTTTCAGATACAATATGAACCCCTAATACTTTTAGTGTTTCTGCATCTGCTACTAGTTTAAATACACCGGTTGTTTCACGGTTTACAATTGCTCTTGGAACAGCATCTAAAGGTAATACAGATGTCTTCACATCATACCCTTTCTCTTTTGCTTGTTCTTCTGTTAAACCAACCGTTGCAACCGTCGGATTCGTAAACGTAACAGCAGGAACTACCGATAAATCTATTTTTTTGTTTAATCCACCAATAGCATTATCAGTAATAATTCCACCTTCATAGGCTGCTACATATACAAATTGTGGTCCTAAAGTCACATCTCCTGCTGCATAAATCTTTTCATTACTTGTTTGACCAAAATCATTGATCAGGATTTCATTATTTTTTCCAGTTTCAACACCTGCTGCACTTAAATTTAAAGAATCCGTATTTGGTTTTCTTCCAGTGGCAACAAGTAACTGATCTGATTCAATGACTTCTCTACTGCCATTTACTGTTACGTAAACCCTTTTTATCTCTCCACTTTGTTCAACACGCTCAAAAGTTGCCCCTTTGACAAGGTTTATACCCTGTTCAATTAACGCTTTTTCAACTGACTCTGAAATCTCAGGATCATACTCCTTTAAAAGTCGCTCACTTCTTTGCATAAGCGTTATTTCTGAACCTAAATGATGAAATAGTTGTCCAAGCTCCATTCCAATGTATCCTGAACCAATTACAGTTAATCGTTTTGGTATTTTCTTTAACTCAAGAAGTGTTGTACTAGTTAAATAGTCCATTTTTTCAAGTCCTGAAATTTGGGGCAACGAAGGCGATGCACCTGTTGCAATTAAAAAGCGTTTTGCAGATAACTTTGCCCCATTGACCTCAACCGTACTAGCATCAACGAATTTTGCTTCACCTTTAATTAAATCAAAATTATATTCATCAATTAAATCCATATATTTTTGATTCCGAAGTTCGCTCACCAATTTATCCTTTTGCGTGATTAAACTAGCTAAATCCACTTCTCCAGCGGATGTTTGTAAACCTATAAACGGATTGTCTTTTGATAAATGATTGATTTCCCCTGCCCTAAGAAGAGTTTTTGACGGAACACAGCCAATATTCACACAGGTTCCCCCAACCGTTCCACGCTCAATCATTCCAACTTTTGCACCGTATTCTATAGCTTTAATTGCCGAAGAAAAGGCAGCAGCACCAGAACCAATAATAAGAAGGTCATAATTGTCTTCATTAATTAACGCCACGTTTTCTAGTGATGATACTTCTTCAATTTCTCCGGCTTGGTAATTTGCTTCATCAATCGCCTTTATTGCACTTTCAACCTCAATATCATCGGGCAGTTCAAATACTGCTTCACCACGACGATAACTAGACTCAATATTTTTAGCACCTATCTTTTCAAGTGCTGATTCTACGTGTTTTTCACAACCCGTACAAGTCATTCCTGAAATGTTTACCTTAAATTTATTCATAAAAAAGCTCCTTTCGTTAATTAATCTCTCATGTTAATGTTTCGCAGGCCCACTGCATCTGATCGCGATATTCAGAATTTACCGCTTCCCTAGCGCGTGTGTTATTTGTATATATTAAAACACATGCTGTAAACACAGCAGTTACAAAAGTTAGAATTCCAGAAACGTTCCTTATGACAGTTCCAAGAATATTCCAAACTTCATCTTCACCACGATGCTCTTTTAACTTGTGGATTTCTGGCCCGATGACACCTGACCATAAATATATAGTCGAAAGCGCAATACAGAGAACAACCAATATGATAATTATATTTCTTTTATTCCACATTAAGCTAGTCCTTACTAGCGCCCCAGGCAAAAACGCCAATAACTATAACCACAAAAGCGCCCCAGCTCATAGGAATTGAAGCTAACTTCTCAGATATATAATCCAACACCCCACACACCATTGCAACGAGACCACAACCCAGCAATGAAGACCAAGGAATGTCTTCAATAGAAACATTAATATTTCTATAAATATTTAAAACGCAATAACTGGAAATCATCCCACAGACAAGAGGAATAAATAAATACAAACCTCCCCATTGCCCTGGGTACCCTCGAAACAAATACCACGCAGGAACCAGTAAGAATATAACTGCTATACTTGCGTGGGTTATGTGGCGCCATCTATCATAATCTTTGTACTTATCATATACAGCAAAAAAATATGTTACTAAAGTTAAAGAAGCACAATATAGGATAAATGCAATAACAATTATTATCCAATTTCCCCAATGTAGTTCCTCCACGGGTTGGGGCGTGGAACTTAAGAAACTTGACAACATTACCCCTCCTAAATACGAATCCTTAAAGTAGTAGGGAAGCTATCTGTAATGCTAGCAGATAGCTTCCCTACATAAATAGAGCAACACCCCGAATTTTAGGGGTCTACTCCCACTCGATGGTTCCCGGGGGTTTGGAGGTTACATCCAGCACCACACGGTTCACGTCTTTGACTTCGTTCGTAATCCGGTTCGAGATTTTTGCCAGCAGATCATAAGGCAGGCGCGACCAGTCGGCGGTCATCGCATCCTCCGAAGAAACCGGGCGCAGCACAATTGGATGCCCGTAAGTGCGGCCATCGCCCTGCACGCCCACAGAACGCACGCCAGAGAGAAGAACCACTGGGCACTGCCAAATATGCTCGTCCTGACCGGCGGCGGTCAGCTCTTCACGCACAATCGCATCCGCCGCGCGCAGGGTCTCAAGGTTCTCGCGGGTCACCTCACCCACAATACGAATACCCAGACCCGGGCCGGGGAACGGCTGACGCGCCACGATCTTCTCGGGAACACCCAGCTGACGGCCGATCGCACGAACCTCATCCTTAAACAGGGTACGCAGCGGCTCGACCAGCTCAAACGCCAAGTCCTCAGGCAGACCGCCCACATTGTGATGCGATTTAATATTCGCCGCACCCTCGCCGCCACCGGATTCAACCACATCCGGGTACAGGGTACCCTGCACCAGGAACTTGATCTGTGCGCCCTCTTCGCCCGCTTCCTCAATGAGCTTGCGCTCGGCCTGTTCAAAGGAACGGATGAACTCGCGACCAATAATCTTACGCTTCTGCTCAGGGTCGCTCACGCCAGCCAGCGCGGTGAGGAAACGCTCTGACTCATCAATGGTAATCACGCGGATACCCATTGACGCGGCGTAATCCTGCTCAACCTGTTCACGCTCACCCGCACGCAGCAACCCGTGGTCGATAAAGAAGCAAGTCAACTGATCGCCTACAGCCTTATGCACGAGAGCCGCAGCAACAGAAGAATCCACGCCACCAGAGAGCGCACAAATCACACGGTCTTTGCCAACCTGCTCACGAATCTTCGCAACCTGTTCCTCAATAATATTGTCGGTTGACCAGGTGGGTTTAAGCCCAGCAATGTTATACAGGAAGTTCTCAAGCGCAACCTGACCGTAGTCGGAGTGCTTCACCTCGGGGTGCCACTGCACGCCGCCCAGCTTGCGGTGCTCATCCACGAATGCCGCCACGGACGCACCCGGGGTCTGCGCCAGAACCTCAAACCCGGCGGGGGCTTCGGTCACGGAATCGCCATGCGACATCCACACGTTTTGCGTCTGCGGGGTGCCGGTGAGGAACGAAGACTCTACTGCGCACAGGGTCGCATCGGTTGCGCCGTATTCGCGGGAACCGGTCTGCGCCACGGTACCGCCCAAGGTTTGCGCCATCACCTGAAAACCGTAGCAGATGCCAAAGACCGGCACACCAGCCTCAAATAATGCCCTATCGCCGCGGGGGGCACCATCGGCATATACCGATGAAGGTCCACCCGAAAGCACAATCGCGGCGGGGTTTTTAGCGAGCATCTTTTCGGTGCTCATAGAGTGGGGAACGATTTCAGAGTAGATACCCGCCTCACGCACGCGACGAGCAATAAGCTGCGCATACTGGGCACCGTAATCTACCACCAGAACCGGACGCTCTTCGAGCTGATCCGGGTGTACAGAGTCGGTCACGGATTTTCCTCACGTGTCAGGTCGAAATTCCGCGCGAGCGCGCGAAGTCTTGTATTTCTATTCTACGGGAGAGACAAAAGTTTTATGTGGCACCCATTCAGGGGTGCTTTCGCCGATGCTGGGGCTAGTATCGTTTGGTTGCCTGCGGGTTTGCCTCAAGCTGCGCCAAGGTTTCTGCGTGGATGCGTTTCTCAACAATGAATGAGAGGAACGGCACCACGCCGCCGAGCGCCATGACGATGAGCTGGGCGATGCCCCAGCGCATGAGCAGCCAAATACGAATGCAGGAGAACAGATAAATAATGTAGAACCAGCCGTGAATAATGAGCACCCACGTGGAAATGTTTACTCCGCCGGTAAGGTTTCCGGTTTCGCGGTTAAGGATGCCGAACGATACATCGGAACCGGTTGCGGCGTCTTTTGCACCCGCCACCAGGTCATAACCCATCCCGTGATGAGTGATCATCTCAACCACCAGCAGCAACAGGAAGGTACCGGATATCCATGCGCACCATTTATAGAAGGTGAGTGCGGAACGAATCTGCGTTTCGGTACCGCCAAATTTTTTGCGCACCGTAAATCCGCCCTGGGGCGCGTGTTCTGCCCCGTCTGCTGATGCTTTCGAGGCATTCTGCGATAGGGTGACTTTGCGCCCGTCGGTACGTTCTACCGGGGTAATTTTTGTGTTCTTCTCGGAATTCTCTGACATGCTGTGCCTCTCGTGTGTGCTGATGAGTTTAGCTTGCGTTAGTCTTTTGTATCTGCAGGTTTCTGAGGATTAACGCTCTCCGGAGCGTTTCATGGTGTATCTTCCATACGCACGGATGCTTCTTCGGGAGCTTCATCAAAGAAATAGTACTGCTCGTCGGCGGGGTCCCAATAGTAGGGGCGTCCGGTGGCTTCGTCCACAAAGTATTCGCCCTCGTACTCGAAATACTGGGTGTATTCGGCGGGTTCGGCGGCACGATGCGCCGCATCCTTAAGCATGCGTCCCCACAGGTAGAGGGCGAACGCCGCGAAAATCAGCCATTCGAGCGAGTAGAAGATGTTGAGCCAGTTGATGTTGGCATCATTGGTCGCCTGAGCTGCGCGAATGGGGCGCAGATTCTCGGACTGTCCAATAATAGTGGCATTTTCTGCGATTGTGTGCTGTTCGGTGAGGGGTATTTTTTGGTTCTCGGGTACTTCGGCAGAAAGCGTGAGCACGCCGTCATAGAGGGGCGCATCCCACAGGTTTGTTAGCTGTGCCGGGGATGCGCTTTCTAGCACCTTCTCAGCCGTGCGCGTGTACGGGGCGGCGCCCTGGGCATTTACTACGCGACCGGCAACCTCAACTGTCCCTGTCGGTTCGGCGGGTATGCTCGGGGCATGATCATCTTCACCCGCTATCCAGGCTCGTGCCACTGTGATAGCGCGGGGCTTGGTGCTTCCCAAAGCGGCGGCTTTATCGGTTCCTTCGGGAATGAATTCACTCAGAACCCAGTATCCGTGCTGCCCCTCATTCAGGCGGCCTGCTACCAGCATGGAGGATCCTGGAACGTACTCCCCCTTCGCCTGCACTACGGTATCAACCGTCAAGTTCGTCACGGGCTGATGCGCCTGCAGAATCTCGGTATAGGGTCGCACTCGATCTTTCGCAGGATCAGAATGTACCTGCTGTGAGGTGGAGGCATTGAACTGCCAGCTGGAGAGCGCAACAAACCCCGTCACAAAGACGAGAGCCAGCAAAAGCCCGCCCAGCCAGCGGGGAGTAAACGCCAATTTCCACACGTATCTAGGGTAACGCGTCCGCGTTGTACACCCCTAACGATAAGAAAAATATAACAGGAAGAACTCGTTGGTAGGCAGACAACACTTTCGACGAGATTTCACCACATGCCGTTTAAGAACAGATGATATATCGCATTCATCGTGGACATGTCCCCAGCAGACCGTGGTCTGTATCTCCCCGATGATCACTGGGTGGAGAATTCGAAACCCATGTCGATCAAGGTACGTAGCCATTGGCTCTTCGCCGTCTGCAGTGACTTGACCTCAACGTGATGGTTCCATCGATTAGGGCTGACCTGAGTGACCCTGTGGATATTCTTGTTCTCCTCTTGGCGATCTAGGGTCACGTTGAAGTACAACGTACCATCCTTGGTTTTCTCGTATGCCCACATCCAGAGAAACTTCCGGTTAACAGAGTAGCTGACCTGCGCGCGAAACTCCCTCTTGACTTTACCCAGGCTCATGACATACCCATCGATCGCCTGATAAAAGGAATCAGTCTTCGGCTTGTCCGAGAAATCACTGATCATCTTGTTGCTCGGCATAGTCGTTCCTTTCTGTGGTAACCATCTGAGAGTTTATAGGGTCGTCTGGACGACACGCAGGTATCCCTCTTTTTCAGATTCCTGTCCTCGGGATCAGAAAAAGACGGGGACCTGTCATAGGTCAGTGAGCATCTGCTGCATCTGGGCGATCTCGGCCTCCTGGTCGTTGATAATTTGTTCGGCCAGGGTGATCGCATGGGGATTCTGGCCGTCAGCAACCTCGTCACGGGCCATGTCGACCGCACCTTCGTGGTGGGCGGTCATCTGCTCCAGGTAGAGGCGGGCAGCCTCGGTGCCCTGGGCTTCCTCAAGGGCTGTCATGTCCTCCTGGCTCATCATCCCGCTCATGCCACCCATCTCGCCGTGATCCATTCCACCCATCTCGTCCATGGTCCCCATGCCCCCAGAGTCGGTGACCGGCTGCTGGCCCCAGGCCTCGAGCATGGCGTTCATCCGGTCAATCTCCGGTCCCTGGGCGTCAATAACCCCCTGGGCAAACTCCACGACCTGGGCGGGGATACCCTCCTTGGCCAGGAGCATCTCACTCATCTCCACGGCCTGCTGGTGATGGGGGATCATCATCTGGGCAAACATGATGTCCGCGTCGTTGTAATCGGCGGAGATCTCCCCGTCCGCCTCAGTCGTCGCCGTGGTGGTCTCGGTCGTCTCAGCGGTAGTCGTCGCAGTGCTGGTGACCGAGGTGGTGGCGTCGGTGTTGCCTGACTCGGTGGCCTTACCGCAGGCGGCCAGCGCCAGGGTGGAGGCCACGGCGAGAGCGGAAAGAACAAGGGTGCGCTTCATGGTGGAGCCTTTCAGGGTCATATGGGGGCAGTGGAGAGAAGTGGTGGATCAGTGGACGGCGGTGGATGCCGGAGTAGGCGTGGTGTGTTCCTCCTTCGGACTGGTGGGAGCCAGGTGGTCCGGGTCCAGATCAATCCGGCGCAGCAGCTGGGCGTTCAGGGCCACCACGATGGTCGAGGCAGACATCAAGATCGCGCCCACGGCCGGGGACAGCACGAACCCGATCGAGGCGAGCACGCCGGCGGCCAGCGGCACGGCGAGGATGTTGTAGCCAGAGGCCCAGATGAGGTTCTGGATCATCTTGCGGTAGCTGGCCTGCGAGAGCTCAATCATCGACAGCACTGCACGCGGGTCATCACTGGCCAGGACCACTCCGGCGGATTCCATGGCCACATCCGTGCCGGCCCCGATGGCGATACCGACCTCCGCGCGGGTCAGAGCGGGGGCGTCGTTGACACCGTCGCCGACCATGGCCACGCTCAGGCCACGCTCCTGTAACTGGGTGACCTTGGTGTCCTTGTCCTGGGGCAGGACCTCGGCGAAGACCTCATTAATCCCCAGGTCCTGGCCAACCGCCTGGGCGACCTGCTGCGCGTCACCGGTGATCATCGCGACCTTCACCCCGCGGTCCTGCAGGGCTTTCACGGCGGCGCGGGATTCGGGGCGGATCTTGTCCTCGACGGCCACCGCACCGATGATCTGACCGTCGCGGACAATATGGAGCACACCGGCCCCACGCCCGGTCCAGGCGCTGGTGGTGTCGGTGAGCTCGGCCGGGGTGGTGAGGTTGAACTCGCGCAGCATGTTCGGCCCGCCCACGAGGATCTCAGCGCCATCGACAGTGGCCCGGACCCCCCGGCCGGAGGCGGCGCTGAAACCAGTTGCACGGATTTGCCGACGGGAGGCCTCGGGATGGGCGGCCGCGGCCGCCACGATGGCGCGGGCCACGGGGTGCTCGCTGTCGGCCTCCGCGGCGGCGGCCAGGGCCAGCAGCTCGCCCTCGGTGACGCCGACAGCTGCCGCGACACCGGTGACCGCGTGCGCCCCCTCGGTGAGAGTGCCGGTTTTGTCGAAGAGCACCACGTCGATGGTGCGCATCCGCTCGAGCGCCATCCGGTCCTTGATGAGCACCCCGGATTTCGCGGCCCGCTCGCTGGAGATCGCAATGACCAGCGGAATCGCCAGGCCCAGGGCGTGCGGACAGGCGATGACCAGCACCGTGACCGTGCGCACCACGGCATCGTCCGGGCTGCCGATAATGGTCCACACCACCGCGGTGATCAGAGCGGAGATCAGCGCGAACCAGAACAACAACGCCGCCGCCCGATCCGCCAGGGCCTGGGCCCGGGAGGAGGACTCCTGGGCGTCGGCAACCATGCGTTGGATCCCGGCCAGGGCGGTGTCCCCGCCGGTAGCCTCCACCCGGATGCGGACGGTGTTGTCGGTGGCCACGGTACCGGCGACCACCTTGTCACCGGTGTCGCGGAAGACGGGACGGGATTCGCCGGTGATCATCGCCTCATCGAATTCGGCGGCTCCGTCGAGGATGGTTCCGTCGGCCGGCACCCGGGCACCGGCCCTCACCAGCACGACGTCGTCGACGACCAGCTCGGAGATGGCCACGGTGCGGGTGGTCCCGTCGATGACTTTCTCGGCCTCGTCCGGCAGCAGGGCAGCCAGCGCGTCAAGCGCGGAGGACGCGGCCCCGAGAGCACGCATCTCCAGCCAGTGGCCCAGCAGCATGATGGTCACCAGCAGGGACAGCTCCCACCAGAAGTCCAGGTCAAAACCGCCCAGCCCCAGAGTGGTGACCCAGGAGGCGACAAACGCCACGGTGATGGCCATGGCAATCAGGAGCATCATCCCGGGTTGGCGGGATTTCAGTTCCGTCCATCCGCCCTTGAGGAAAGGCGTTCCGCCGTAGACGAAGATGATCGTGCCCAGTACCGGGGGAACCCAGGTGGATCCGGGGAATGCCGGGAGGTGGTAGCCGAGCAGGTGGGCGACCATGGGGCTGAAAATAACGACGGGAATGGACAGAATCAGCGACCACCAGAAGCGGTCCCGAAACATTGCGGTGCTGTGCCCGGCGTGTTCGCCGTGACCATGAACGTGGTGGTCTTCGTCTAGGACGGAGTGCGGGTGACCGTGGGGCATCGCCTGGCCGTGGGTGTCGGCATCTGCGTGGTGTTCGTGGCTGGCATGATCCGGGTGGTGGGTGTGGTCTGTTTCCGGAGCGGGGTGATCACCATGGTGATCGCCGGAATGGCGGGGAGTGCTCATGACGTTCCTTTCGCTCAACCCGGTCGGGGTCGAGATGATGGGTAAAATCGATCAGGATAAGACGGTGTAGCCGGTCGCCTCGATAGCCCGGCGAACCATCTCCGGAGGTACGACACCGGTGACCGTGACGGTGGAAACACCACCAGCAGCGAGATCAACCTGGACGTCGTCGACCTGGGGGAGGGCCTGAAGGGCCTGGGTCACGCTTTTCGCGCAGTGCCCGCAGGTCAGGCCGGTGACCTGGTAGCTAGGGGAGGACCCTCCTGCTGACGAGTCGCTGGCGGCAGGGATGGAGGCGGTGTCGGCACGTGAGGCAGGTCCGCAACAGCTGCAGCCGTGGGAGGCCATCGGCAAGAGGCGGGGCGGGGAGGTGATCATGGGAAAGCTCCTACGGGTCGGTGGGATGCGGCGACGCTACTCTCCAGCATATACCCCCATGGGGTATATTTTCAAGGGGTGGAGGGCACGGCCCTCACGCGGGGCAGGGTGTGGTCACCGAGCAGCCTCCTCACTGTCGGGAGGGGACAGCGGGAGGCGGAGGGTAAACACCGCAACGGGAGGATGGGAATGGGAGATCATCACGGCA
>NZ_KV802292.1:0-3954 GCF_001810635.1 Rothia sp. HMSC067H10 | reverse complement strand
CTCTTTGGCTTTTTCTACCTCCTGCTCCGCTTTTACCCTATTCCAATACTGTTGTAACTGCTCTTCAGACATCCTAGACTGCTTACGCATGATCAACAGTCCTAAGAAAAACATACTCGGACGTAAACCAGCCATCATCCCAGCCCAACACAACACTGCCAATAAACGATATGGCGTGGGCAAAAGGAGCACAGCGGGGATAGACCCAAACGAGCACAATAAAAACACACCGAAAGCCCGAAAGGGACGATGTATAAAATAAAAAATACAGACATCGGCTACAATCCCAACCGGGGGAATCAAGAGCACCATCACGTACAGTAACGGATATATGTGCGACGGGTACTGGTGAATATTCTGATTGACAAACCCTATCAGAGGAACCGCAATAAGAACTTGAAACAGGATGAAGACGGGGATCTCTGTCCACCATTGCACCTGTTTCCAGCCTTCGATCTCGATCCCAAGAAACATTTTCTGAGAGTTTCTCCTCATCATGGGTGCTCACTACTGGTTGTTGGTTCCGGGCGTGGGTTCGGTGAAGGCACCACAGGGCTACCAGCGGGATTTCCCGCACGAGGATCAGGCACCGGTTCCTGCACTGCAGGCTGCTGCACAAACACAGGCTCGTTACCGCGCGGCGATACAGGAGAAGGACCAGGAGCGTCGCTAGGACCTGAGTTAACAGGAAGAGTGGAGATAAGTTTTATTCCTGGATCTACCAGATATGTTTTCGTCAGGTCTGTTAAGGCTACAGTACCAGCATTACCAGCACCATAATTGCCAAGTTTAAGCCACCCTGGATTTCCATGAAAATTCGGGTGTCCGGCACGTAAAGCAGCAAATGAGTCTACATACTCCGGAGCTTTCAACGGACGACCTGCAACCGTATCCTCAAATTTCATCCACTGACCATGACGACGCCCCACAGGCACAGCGCCTACTTGGCTCGCACCTGCGCCTGCCAACAATGCATACACCGTGTCCCCGCCCGAAAGCGGACCCTGCCCGGTAGCCAAGCTCCATCCCTGGGCGTTAGCAACATTGAGCCCACCGGCGCCCATAGCCTCCACAGTATTACGCATTCCAGACGAAAGCTGCCCACGAGAGAGTGAACCGACCGTAGGTTTGACCAAACCGCCGAGTACGTTACCCGTAGCACCAGAACCAACATAAGTATTGAACTTATCCCAGTCCCAATCTCGACCGTACGCGCGAGCAAACGCATCCCGATCACCTTGAGCATACTGCACTGTTGCCTCAATACCGCGTTGCCCAGCGTACACTCCAGCATTGACTGCAACACCAGTAGCCGTCATCGTACTCAAATGTATTAATGACACCGGTAGGATCAGTGATTCGTGTGGGATAACCTTGATCGTTCCACTCGTAGCGTGTTACAGCTCCAGTTGCATCGGTGAGGGCTACAGGATTGGGGTTTGTATCATCTGCATACTCGTATGTCACCGTCATGGATGGACCTAGATTGACGGTATCACGTGCGTCCCGTACAGACACATCAGTGATACGGTCATGTTCATCCCACCCGTAGGTATAGTCGGTACCCTCGGGAGTCCGTTCTTTCACTAAACGTCCGCGGGTATCGTATGAACGAGCAACAGTTGTTCCATCACGGTAGGTCTCGCTGACGCGCTTATTAAACGAGTTATAGCGCATAGTGTAACGAGTACCATCGGATGCAACAGTACTTACAAGCCGCCCCTTAGCCTCACTATAAAAAATATTGGGAGCTATTCCCGCATTTTTTCCGGCAATAACAGTTTTACCATCAGCCAAATACTGATATGAAATTTCATAATCGTATTCACTAAGCTGGTGTACTACACGCCCATCTTGATCATAAGTATTGGTGACTTCAACATGTCCGTTTACATCTGTTACCTCATGAATTAGGTGCTCAGGAGTGTGCGAATATGAGCGGGTTCCGGCAGCAGTTGCGACAGAGACTAAATGACCATGTGTATTGTACCCATATTCTGCAACAAATAATGGGATGTTAGCGTGGGAGCCGATGGTGTTATAGGTATATGCCTGTAGTGGACGAGTCGTTGTACCAGATTTATATGATGAATAATCAATATGGATGCCCCGACCAGCAGCAGGATGAATTATCTCAGTAATAAGGTTGTTTCGACGCAGAGCTACCACTGTGTTTGAGGGATGCCCTATTGTTGTGGAAAGCCAAAAACCGGAGGGTGTAAAAGCATGTGAAACATGCTCCTCATTACTGATGACCCAGTAATACTGATCTGGAATCAAAGATTCCTCTGGGCGCGTTTGCTCCCATGCCTGAGTATGTGCTCTCTGAATACGTTCATATAGCACATTCTCAGAATCAATTTTTTCTATCCACCAAGGTTCTCCTGGTGCACGTTCAAATTTGTTGTCCTGACGGGGAAAGCACAAAATACGACCATCATCGGTGTACCACTGAGCTTCTTGATTGGAAAATACTAATTTCGTTTTCACGCTCACCCATCTGATTCTCAATTGACGTCCGGCAGTACCTAAAAGAAGACACCAGGGTATCTGCCATACCAAAGTCAAACTTTACGGGGTCAGTATTCGCATGCATATAATCAGCTCTGATTCTATGTATCGGTGAAGTTGTCAGAAATAGATACTAAAATGGGTGGGAAGCAGAAGGTACTTTTCTGCTTTCCACCCACCAGAAAGAGTTTTTGACTATGCGCCGCCACCCGCTCGGAAGATATCATCAGAAATCTGCTGAACCTGGGCACGCAGGTGATCGAGTTCCTCTTTCACTTTATTGAGAGCAAGACGGGTATCTTGCCATGATCCACGGAACTGGGATGCGAGCGGACCGTCCCAGTTATTTGGGTCGGAAAGAACTTCTCCCTGCCTGTTCAGTTGCTGAATTTGCTCTTGAAAGCCGCCGTTGATGATGGTCTGCATTTGGCTGATAGCCTGTTTAGCGGTATCGGTACTAAGGACGCGTTCACTCATGATTGTTCCTTCGTGGTTGGAGGTGCTCCACGCCTCATGGTGGAGGTCTGGAACCCAGACTACCCGAGTTTGAAGATAAGGGTCAAGGATATTTACAGTGTGTTTCAAAATATCTTGAAATTTCTGTCATAGACAAAAGAAATATGAATCTATGCTACATTGAGAACTTTCTAGATAACTCCACTTATCAGGCTCGAGCGTATGGTGCTACCGTAGAGAAAACAGTCCTCCACAAGCGTCAGAGCTATGCTGCCAGTTGTTATGGATTGGTAGCGCGTTTTGTTGCGAATAAAAGGAAATGAAGAGTTCATAAGCTGCGTCGAGAAACAATGTGCAATCAACTATTGGCTGGACCAGTCTGCTTCACAGAAAAGCCGCATCAGGAAGAGTTGTAAGGATATGAATCAACCGTCTGGGGGGGGGTCCGTGGGGAAGCCAGAGAAGCAACCTCGACCAAGTACTGCCAAGAGCAATGATGCTGATAAAGCTCCACAGAGTATGCCGATTTCGTCTGATGATCGTGTTCAGCCGGTGTTATGGCCTACTTTGCTTTCCATAGGCTTCTCTCAACTAATGGTCGCTATCCCCGTACTCTGGATGCTCATCGATGCCGTAGAACACCCTAAACCATTAGCATTCTATATAGCTGCTTTACTTCTGCCCCCAGCAGGAATCGCCTGGACCGTTCTTTTATTCTCTAAGCTCAGACTGTACCCGGCCTGGGGAATCTATTTCGCTTCGTTCTTCCTGCTGCCTTTTCTGCTAGGAGTTGTTCTTGGGATACCCTGGGGTATTTCCCAAGAGGTGTTCTTGCTCAGTACTTTTAGTATTGGTGCTGGGTATTATTCGGGAAATGTGCTTGTTGTTTATCTTGAAGTGCTTAAGCTTTCCCGAATGAGTTCGGTGGAGTACGCTGCGTATGTACAACAACAAAAAGCGGAGCAGGAGGTAGAAAAAGCCAAAGAG
>NZ_KV802291.1:0-375 GCF_001810635.1 Rothia sp. HMSC067H10 | reverse complement strand
ATGACACCCCACGGAGCATTTTCATCTTCGCTCAGGATGTGAATTACCCAGTCCTCACCATGAATATCGCGAACGGTAATAAGCGGATCATAGGCATCTGGTGTATCCGCTTCAACGGCAATTATCATGCCGCCTTGGAGAGCTTTAATAGGCTCTTGCTGATTCTTCGGAAACTCCTCTAGGCGATTTTTCTCTAGTGCTGGAGCGATACGCCAATCACAATCCACATAGAGCTTAAAGGAAGAATTATCTTTATTACCCGTGAAAGAAAAATTCAAATCTCCCACGCTAACCTGTTCAACCGATAATGGCAACAATGCCTGTAGCTCACTCAGACGTAGAGAATCAGCCTGATATTCATCTAAAGGCTCGAAT
>NZ_KV802290.1:0-73431 GCF_001810635.1 Rothia sp. HMSC067H10 | reverse complement strand
GCGCCTCGGGAGATTTCACGTGGGCTAAAAACTTCGTCCTCACCTAAGCCTATAGCTTTCTAGACACAAGGTGCACAACAGAAAACCCGCCAGGTCTTAGAGTTCTAAGACCCAGCGGGTTTAGTTATGCGGTGGTGGAGGGATTTGAACCCTCGTTGGCTGTTACACCAAACATCATTTCGAGTGATGCACCTTCGGCCGCTCGGACACACCACCAATAGGATATGATTCTACCGCATCCGCCCCAAGGGGGCAAAAAACTCCACCCCCTCGCTCGGTTCCATCCAAGGTATTGGAGGCACCCCTCAAATCCTTAGCGACAAGCGCATTATACCGCTTATTCTGCCTGAGGATCTTAGTTCCTCACCCAGCGGGTTAGCCTTCAGTCGAGAGCGAACCCATAGCGGCTGTGCACCCCAATATCGCCTGAAAGCCGCATCCGTCAGTGCCGAATATAGCCGTCAAATACCAGCATGACCGCACGGGTGGAGTCCTCGATACTACGCTGCACCCCGTGTATCTCCCGGTCCATCGCCAGCATAAAAGTAGCACCAAAAATAGAAAGCGCCAACGCACGTGTATCCTGGGCGGTATCGATCGTGTAGCGGCTGCGCAGGGCGCGTACCTGCGACTCTATGAAATCCAGGATTTCTTGGCGGTTGTCCACCATTGAGTCGGTCCAGGCGTCCAGCCCCTTCCACACTTCGCTCACCCAGAGCCTGGTGAACCCTCGGTGTTCGTGCAGATAGGTGAGCGCCGTGGAGATGCTTTTGCGCAGCCCTTCGCGCGGGTCGCTCTGAGCGACGGAAGCTTCGCTCATACTCTCCACGAGCAGGTGCGTGCCGTATTGCAGAAGCCGGTCGATCATGGTTTTCTTCGACCCGAAGTTGTAGTACACGGTGCCTTTGGAGACCCCGGCGCGTTGGGCGACCTCTTCAATGCTCACGTGGGCGCTTCCCCGATGCTCCATGATCTCCATCGTGGCGGTGAAGAGTTTGCGTTGGGTTTTGCCGGTGCGGCCCGGTCGGCGTGCGGGGTTCGGCGTATCGGGCATGGGGATGGTTCCCTTCGTGGCGGTTGCTGTTCTCTCCATACTAAGGCCCTACACCGTGATTTCGGGGATTAGTTTTTTCAGGGACCAGATGCGGTCACGGCGGGTTCCCAGGTACCCCAGCACCAGACCGACGGCACCCCACAGCAGCAGGTACATCATGATCGGCATCAGGCTGGATTCGTTGATGCCGTAGCTGAGCCTGCGCATACCGGTGACGGCGTAGCCCATGGGGAAGAAGTCGTGCATCCACCTCATGGCGTGCGGCAGGGTTTCGTAGGGCATGGTGCCGCCCGCCGTAATGAGCTGCAGGATCATAATAATCAGGGATATGAGCTTGCCGGGCGAGCCGAAGAACACCACCACGCCGTGAATGAACAGAGTGAAGATCGTTGCAACGAAGCAGAGGAAGAGGAAGGCAAGCCACGGATGCGCCATCTGGAATCCGAGCCCGAATTTCACTGCCGCGAACATGAGTACTGCCTGGGCGATACCGATCAGTCCGAACGGCAGCCAGCTTCCTAGGATGATGCGCGCTGTCGGTGCCTTTGAGGCCAGTGCACGGTTGTTGAGCGGGCGCAGGGTTTGCACGAGCATCAGGCCGCCGATCCACAGGGCTAGGCACATGAAGAACGGTCCCATACCCTCGCCGTAATTACGTCCGTTGGCTAGGGAACTGTGTTCGAGGTCCACGGGTGAGGACATGACGGAGGCTACGTCTTTTTGCTGTTCTTCGTTCAAGTTGGGGATTTGGCGGGTGCCGTTGTGCAGTCCGGTGGAGAGCTGCCCGGTTCCGTCTTTGAGCTGTCCCGTGCCGTCGGCGATTTGGCCGGTGCTGCTGTTGAGTTTTCCGGTGCCATCGGCAAGCTGGGACGACCCATCCTGCAGTGTGGTTGCGCCGTCGTGCAGTTTATTTTGGCCGTCTACGGCTTCTTTTTCGCCATCGGCAAGCTGCTGTGCGCCGTTGTGCAGGTTTCCGGTACCGTTTTTGAGTTCGCCGGTGCCCTCGGCCAGTTGGGCTGCTCCGTTATTGAGGGTGGAGGCACCATCGGCAACTTTCCCGGTGCCGTCAGCGAGTTTAGCTGAACCGTCTGCTAGGGTGGTTGCCCCGGAATCGAGTTTGGTGATGCCGTCGCGCAGTGTTCCGGCACCCTGCGCTACCGCCGTGGCGCCGGAGTCGAGCTTATCCACCCCGTCAATCAGGGTACTGAGTTTTTGCGCTGCAGCGGATTCCCCGGTGGCCACACAGTTGTCATTTTTAAGGGTTTGCAGCTTCGCCAACACATCTGAACCGGCTTGTCCTTGCTGCGCTAGATGGTTCTTGAGTGCCTGATCGTTCGCGGATGCTACAGCCGATTTCGTCTGTTCGGAATTGATGTTGGCGACGATCGCGTCGGCAGTTTCCTGGCTGATGGAGCCGGATTCGACGAGAGGCGCTAGTTTCTGCCGGGTATCTTCGGCAACCTTAGACACCACCGTATTTGACAGATCTGTGCCAAAATCCCCGCTTGGGGCGGAGGTGTCGATCGAGTTCAGGTTTTGGCACATGGCGGTGAGCGTTCCGGGAAGTTGACGCACCCCGTCCTGATCCAGTGCATTCTTGAGCGAATGCGTTCCGTCGGCGACCTGCTGGGCACCTTGGGCGAGGTCGTTCGCGCCTTTCTTAAGGCTGCCGGTGCCGTTTGCGAGGGCTGCGGAGCCATCCGCCAGCTGGGAAGCGCCGTTATGCGTGTCAGAGGCACCGTTGGCCAGGGTTGATGATCCGTCAGCGAGCTTGACCGCACCGTCATTGACTTTTCCGGCACCCTGGTTGAGGGTGCCCGCGCCGTCAGCCAACTGGGACGAACCGTCGGCGAGCTTATTTTGCCCTTCGATGAGCCTACTGGAACCATCCACCAACTGCTCAGACCCGTCCGCGAGCTTGACGGCACCATCGTTGAGGGTTCCGGTTCCGTCAGCGAGTTGGGTCATCGCATCGGAAAGTTTGACGGTGTTCGCGTTGATTTTGTCGGCGCCGTCGGCTGCCTCATTCATTTTGCCGTGAATGGTCGTGAAGCTTGCCAGCAGAGTGTTCGCCGTCTTATCCCCCACCTTGGAGGCCACGGAATCCCGCACGGCTGTTCCCGCCTTCGTCACGATGTTGGTGAGCACATAGTTATTGGCGTCGTTCGTGATAATTTCCAGCCCGGCGGCCTGCGGGTTAATGGGACCGGTGTTGCCTTTCTCATCAGGTTTGAACGAGCCGGTACTCACGAGCCTGGCCGAGAAGTCTTTCGGAATCACGAGCGCAAAATCATAGGTCCCGTCGCTGACGCCTTGGACGGCCTTATCACGGGTCTCTACGCTCTTCCAGTCGAAGGTTCCCGCATCCAGCAGGCTCTTTTTGACATCCGCACCGGTGTTCAGATCGTTACCGGAGGCATCTTTCGCACCCTCGTCTTCCACCACGAGTGCGCCCACAATACCGTTCACATTCCCGTAGGCATCCCAGTTGCCGTACAGGTACAGTGAACCGTACAGCAGCGGGATACACGACATAGCAAAAAGCACCAGTACCGGAAGCACTCCGGAGGTTAGACGCTTAAGTTCGACGAGCGCAACACGAACTACACTCACAGTTACTGTTCCTTCTCTGCTGGATTCTTCGGGTTTGATAATTCTTCGAGCTGTTCTTCGTGGTCTTCGAGGAGAGACTCAGATACTTCGGATGCGTTCACCGCCGAGTCTTCCTGCGGTGACCGGACGGTCTGTACCTTCTCGCCCGGATCCTCGCTCTCTAGCGTCTCGCGATCGTTCGGGTCGCTATGATCGTCGTCGTGGTGGTCGCCGCCGAGCAGGTCATCCAGGGACGAGTCGGTTTCCTCCCGCGCAACGGTGAGGCGGATGCTCTCGGGCGCATCCTGCGGGTTTTCTTCAAGGTCTTCGTGGGCGTCACCAACCACGGCAGTTTTGCCGTCCCAGCTTTCGGAAATATGCGGAACTACGGCGATCACGGCACGCGGATCGTCTTCGTTTTCGGCGAGTTCCTGCAGATACGGCAGCCACATGCGGGTGTGGTCCAGATGCCGTGACGGAGTATCAAATACCAGAAGATCGGAGCGGGTATGCGCCGCTAACGCGCTCATCAGACGGATGTTCTGCTCACCTGTAAGCTGTTCGGTCCAGAGCCTATCGAGCTCGCCTAAATCATTCTGCTCCAGCCAGTGGCTTGCCCGGGGCCGACCGAAGAACGGCAGAGAGTACGAGAGCATTTCGGAGACGTAATCATGCACGCGCATATGCACTTCGGGGGCGGTAACTTCTGGGGAATCAATAATGTCAGAGATACTGCGTAGGTAGCGCAAGCTGACGGGGCTTCGGTGATCCCAGCTGAGAGTTCCGCCGCTGAGCTTCAGCCGCCCGGTAAGGGCTAAGCTCAGGGAAGTGCGTTCAATCTGACTGTCGGCCTGTATCAGGATGACCTCGCCGCGTTCCACCGTGAAGCTGGTACGGCCGAAGAGCGCCTTATGGCGACCCCGAGCCCAAATATCGTCTGCGGTTAACATATGTGCTGAACCTTTAAGTGAATACGTGTCAGGATTCTTGGCGCGTCCCCGCGTTAAGTGGCACGCAGGACCCTGAATTACCTCATCTATCGTAGATCCGCAGAAACAGTGCACATGACCATTTTTTGACGATTTCCGATATTATTTTTGAAATTTATGGATTATTTTTCAAAGAAAAAGCGATTTTCGTTCAAATAAGGGGGTGAGCGGTGCCGGCTCCCGTCGCTTCCCCTCTCTCCCTCTATCTTCTTCCTTCCCTTCTCAGACTAAAAGACTCATGATGTGCTCAAGCACGGTTTCCTCCGCTTTATTCACATCACGAGACTTTTATGAGGGAAGACAAAGAATTTAGACAAAATACCCAGCAGTTTAGATCCCCTGCTACGGGCGGCGTGCTTCAAAAAATGTGCGCATCAGCCCGGCACATTCCTCGCGCAGCACCCCGGCGTAAACCTGCACATCAAGCCCTAAACGACGGTCACGGAGCACATCATATTGACTCCCCACCGCACCCGTTTTTTCTTCCCAAGCACCCATCACCACCGTGGGTATGCGCGCCATCAGAATCGCCCCGGCACACATGAGGCATGGTTCAACGGTCACTACGAGCGTGCACTCTTCCAAACGCCAGGTCTTAAGATGCTGTGCCGCCTGGCGAATCGCGTGGATCTCAGCGTGCCCGGTGGGGTCATGATCGTGTTCGCGACTATTGTGCCCCAAGCCGATAATTTCGCCTTCGGCATTCACCATCACCGCGCCGATAGGTATCTCACCGGCGCATGCTGCGCGCTTTCCTTCGTCGAGAGCCAGGCGCATCCAGCGTTCATGCTCAGCCAATGTCGCAATGGTGCTGAGGGCTTCGCCGTCACCGGCGTGAGCACCACTATTGTTGTATTCCATATCGTCTATATGTCCTTGTCAAAAGCTATATATTCCTCATGAGAAATACATATTCTCAGTGTGTCACACCCAGCGCGAAGGGATATACGGCGGATGCTCCACCCGCCCGCAGCCGCCGCGCCAACACGGTGATACTCCAGCGAGAATCCACAATATCGCTCACCAAAAGTACAGGCCCCGGATACTCACGCAGCCTCTCGAACACCTCAGGCGGAATCTGGTAGGAACGCATGACATCGGCGCATCGGAAAACACTGTTACCACCGAAGAAACGCGGTTCGGCAGCCAGCTCAGCCTCGCCCAAATACACGAGTTTTCCGACATGGGCCAGCCCCTCCCCCAACGAGCGCGCTAACGTGGGACGCACCGGGGACGGCACCGTCATCACGGCAGCGGGTCGCCCAGCCTCACCCCAGTCCCATGCCGCAAGAACCCGCACGCAGGCCTGCCCAAGAGATTGAGGAACGGGCATATCAAGAGGTTCCCCGGATTCGTCGGTCGCCAAAAGTTCACGCACACGGCTGCCCCACCCCACATCGCTGAGGCGTGCCAGCGCGTAACCCGGTTCGGCCCGCTCTGACACCGGAATCTTACCCTTCGGCGCGTTCTCCCCCGCAAGCTCCTGCAGCCCGGTATGCCACATGCCGCGCGGGGCTATTTCTACGCCAACCGCGTTGAGGGTTCCTTGAGCCTGCTGCACAGCGCGCTCAGAGACCTGTTCGGGGTACCAGGGGCCCGCGCACCTATCGCATTTTCCGCACGGAGCCGCCGTGGTATCGTCCAGCTCGCGTGCCAGAAAGACCATGCGGCACCCTTCGGTACTCTCGTAGGCGAGCATGGCCTCTTGCTCCCGAACGCGCGCCTGCGCCACGGCACGGTATCGTGGCGCATCGTAGCTCCAGGGAGCACCTGTGGAGTACCAGCGTGAGCCGATCTTGCGCACCGCATCCTCAACATCGAGTACTTTGAGCAGAAGCTCTAAGGTGCTTCGGCGTAACTGTACACGTGCCTCCAGCGCGGGTATAGACAGCCCATCGGGTTCAGCAGCCAGTGCCTCACACACGGCGTAGGCGTTCTGTTCGTCGGGCATGGATGCGGTCGCAAAATACTCCCAGATCGCGCGGTCTTCACGCCCGGGCAGCAGAAGCACATCCGCATGGTCGGTGCCGCGACCGGCACGGCCTACCTGCTGGTAGTAGCTCACCGCCGAAGAAGGGGCCCCAAGATGCACCACAAACCCCAGATCGGGTTTATCGAATCCCATACCGAGGGCACTCGTGGCAACAAGAGCCTTAACCCGGTTGGCTTTGAGGGCTTCTTCGGCTTCGCGGCGTTCATCGGGATCGGTTTTTCCGGTGTACGCAAGAACCTTGTGCCCGGCGGTTTGCAGCAGCCGGGAGGTGTCTTCAGCGGCGGATACCGTCAGGGTATAGATAATCCCCGACCCCGGCAGCGTATCAAGGTGTTCAATCAGCCAGCCTAGACGCTGCGCTTCGTCGGGCAGCTGCAGCACGCCCAGCCTTAGCGAATCGCGGGTGAGCGAACCGCGCAGCACCACAACGTCCTCGGGGCTGGCGCCTGCGGCAAGCTGTTCGGCAATATCGCGGCTTACACGTTCGTTCGCGGTTGCGGTCGTCGCGAGTACGGGAACGTTCGTATCAAGCTCACGAATAAGTGCCCCGATGCGCCGGTAATCGGGGCGAAAATCGTGCCCCCAATCGGAGATACAGTGCGCTTCATCGACCACCAGAAGACCAAGCCGCGGCTGAAGATAAGGCATCCATTCTTCACGAAATGCGGGGTTATTGAGTCGTTCGGGTCCAATGAGGAGAACGTCCAGATCGTTTGCATCAAGGCGGGCGCGTATTGCCTCCCATTCGGTCACGTTAGCGGAGTTCACCATAGCGGCACGAACCCCGGCGCGTTCGGCTGCCTGCACCTGGTCGCGCATGAGCGAAAGCAGCGGGGAGATAATAAGGGCAACCCCGGAACCTTGGGCACGCATCAGAAGCGCCGAAATAAAATACACGGCAGATTTTCCCCAGCCTGTACGCTGTACCACGAGGGTGCGGCGGCGGTCGGTGACAAGCGCCTCGATAGCCTCGAACTGCCCGGGGTGAAAGCTCGCATTCGGGCTTGCGGTGAGCTTTCTGAGCAGGGCTTGGGCGTTTTCATGGAGTGTTGGCATGGGGTTCCTTTGTGAGGGGTTTCTCCCATCATGGCAGATTTCAAGGCTCCGCACATGCTGTACGGTTACCTCGTGCATACAGGTTTGGGAATACTATAACGGTCACGGAATATATGGGTACTGACTTCACTATCCTTTATATTCTTCATCGGGCATAGACGCCATGCTTCCATCAGTTAGCCAGGCTCATGAGGCAGGTTCACACTCTTAATCGTTTCTCACAAAGAATCCCGGTAGAATATTGCGAGACACTTCATAGCTTCCACATATTTTTGCCTTAGTGGTCTCTCAGGCAGACCGCATAGGATTGTGTGCAAGCACCGCGCGTGCCTTGTGTTCGACTACTTCAGGATTTTTCTATGGCTTTTTTTATCCCCGTACTTCTTGCTCATCTGCCGCTGGGGCTCCTCGGTTTCAAGCTTGAAGATGTGCTGATCAGCACCGGTCCGTGGGTTCTGGTGGTTTCGGCCATCATCGTTTTTATCGAATCGGGCGTGCTGTTTCCGGTGCTTCCGGGCGACTCTTTGATCTTCGCTCTGGGTATGCTCCACGACCGCATGGGGCTGTCGCTCTGGTTAGCGTTCCCGGTTCTTATCATTGCGGCGGTAGCTGGCGGCGAGGTCGGGTATCAGCTGGGTGCCCGCTATGGCCGTAATCTTTTCAAAGACGATGCAAAAATCCTGAGCACCAAGAACCTGCACGCCGCGGAAGAATTTTTTGCTAAACGAGGCGGTTTCGCGCTTGTTGTAGGTCGCTTCGTACCGATCGTTCGTACCTTCGTTTCGCTGGCGGCAGGTATTTCTTCGTATCCCCGCCGCAGGTTCAACCTCTGGAACATCCTGGGTGCCGTCCTGTGGATTGGTTCTATTGGTATGGCAGGCGTGCTGTTGGGTGGTGTCGAGTTCATCCACAATAATATTGAGATGCTTGCGGTCATTATTGTGTTGGTTTCGGTTCTGCCCGTGACTTTTGAATACCTGCGCGGCCGTTCCAAAGCCAAGAACGAAGCAGCCGAGTAGAGCATCGAAATCTCAAACTTCTGCGTATGCATAAGGGGGCGGCGAATACAGACTGTATCGCTGCCCCCTGCTATATGCTTATATTCTTATCGAAGCATATACCCTAATGGTTATAGGGTTGGTTCCCCTGCTGCTGGTAGGGATTTACGCCACTCTGATTCTGCTGGTACATACGCCAGATGCGGCTCTGAGCGGTATACTGCGTAGCATCACGCAGCACCATGAACACGATAATGGCGCCCTGCAGAACCGTTGAGAAGATTGTCATACCAATTGACACAGGGTCGTTCATCGTGGAATACGGGGAATAACTTACCGACCCTGTACCAGAACCCGCGAGGATCATAATCAGGGTAATCACACCGAATGCAGTACCAATACTACTTAAGACCAAAGCTGTAATACGCGCCCAAGTGTGCCCTTTGGCGTAAAAATAACCGATAACGACCGTAAGAGCGACTATGATGACGGCTATCAGAATGCCAACAACAATACTCGTTGTTATCAACGAGTCTGAAAAGTTGACGCTACTGTAGTTCCCATACGGAGAGTACTGGTTCTTCTGCTGTTCGAGCAGGGCATTCATCCTGTCTCGAAGGGTTACCGAGTTGTAAATACTTGATACCAGGGCATAAAGCGCATACCCAAAGATCAGGTAAATACCTGTTTTTACTACCGTGCTGGGTTCGGGTTTTTTCTCTGGAACGGGCGCATAAGCCCCTGACTGGTATGGCTGGCTATAAGGTCCTTGAGGTTGTTGGGTGTATGAGGGCTGATACTGCGGATCTTGATAATAGGGATTTTGGCTCATGATGTGTCCTGGTGACTCTTATCGTGTGTACCGGTGCTATATCTATGGCGGTCGTATGCATGCCAGCAACACTTTTATATGGTGCAAAAACGCAAAACGCTCGCCATACTTCAATGGTAGTGTACGGCGAACGTTTCTGCGCTGTTGAGGGCGCATCCGAGTGTTTATAGGCTAGTTCAAACGGTACCCATCACCATTGTCGTACCGGTTATTAGGATTCTGCGGTGCGGGGTTTGGTTGTGATTGCGGGTTCTGTGCCTGCGGGTTTTGTGCAGCCTGACCGAATCCTTGTTGAGGCTGGGATTCTGTGGGCTGTTGAACGGGCTGCGGGCCCTGATCCTGCCGGTAGTTGCGCCAGAGGCGGCTATCGCTCGTGTACCGAGCGGCATCACCACGAAGCATGAAAACCACTACCGCAATCTGCAAAATAATGCCCAATATAAGAACTATGTATACTGCAGGGCTTATAGATACCTGCTGCACCCCATCCATCTGAGATGTAACGGACTGTACCAGCGACTGGGCGAGTAGGGTGAGCAAGAAGTAGAGCAGATCACGAATGGTACCAATAATCCCCAGGACAAGGGCGGTAATGCGTGCCCACCCGTGACCCTTAGAGTAGAAGAATCCGAGGAGAATAGTAAACGCAGCAAAAATTGCACTGATGACATAGCCGAGTCCCATCGAAGAGTTTACTTCGGTCGTCTTGCCGTTCTCCGTATGGTATGTCTGGAACCCGAAATCATCCAAACCAACGATGGCTCGCATGATCATGTACAGTGCCACGGCGTAAATCAGGTAGGTGCCGATCTTGACGACGGTAGTGGGCTCAGGTTTCTGCGTTGGCACGGGTGCGTATTGAATCGCCGGGTGCATGGGCGCGTTGGGATGCGGCGGCTGGTATGGGGGTTGTTGACCATAAGGATCTTGACTCATGGCTCCTCCTCAACAATGTTTTTTGTGGTTGGGCTGCGGAATTCTCACTTCGATTGTTGAGAGTTCCTTAAAAGAATGTTCGTCGTGCCCCCGTCTGAGGTGCACGACGAACATTGTTAGGCATGCACGAAGTGCATCAAACCTATGAAATTTTCAATCTCTAATTCAGATTGTACCCGCTATTGCCCTGATGGTCTTGGGGATTTTGCGGGTTTTGCGGCACATTATTCTGCTGAGCCTGCGGATTCTGAGGAGCTTGCGGGTCATATCCATACCCCTGCTGCTGAGCCTGCTGGGTATTATGCTGTGCAGCGGGCACCTGTCCCTCGGATGCAGGCACGGCGAGGGCGCTGGCATCGACGGGCTGATTTTCCTGCTGTTGTGCAGCTACCGCGCCGTAATATTCCCGAGCCTTCTTCATGTATTTAAGAGTGGTTGGCAGCCAGATCAGGATAATCAGAAGAACCTGGATCACGATAGAAGCTAGTTCGAGATAAACCCCAAACTTTATAGCGGAAAAGAATCCTTTGTACTTCTCTGGGAAAAGGGGATCGCTTATAATTTCGTCAAAGCTATTAACGGTATCCAGAGCCTCTGGCATTCCATTAGCATAGATCACTGTAAAGATACCGGCTACAGCAGTAAGACCGATAGCAGATCCTAGACCGCCTTTTTTCATATTTCTTGCTAGTGTAAAGAAAAGAAGGGCAATTACGATGCCAAAGATAATTCCTCGGGGGCTAGAATCAGTAATTCCAAGTTCACTTTCGCTGATGTTATATTCTTGGGCGAAATTTTTTGCCTGCGGATGTAGGTAAAGCCCCATAATAATATCGATAATCCGCAAAAGAGCCGCAATAATACCCACGATGAGAACGGCGACAACGGTTCCTCGGTACGCGGGCTTCTCAGGAAGTTCAGCGGCGGGAGCGGGGGCGTTCCCATACATGGGCTGACCGGCGGGTGCGGGTTGTTGGGGGTAGCCTTGGCCTCCGGAAGGCTGGGGGTTTTGAGGCAGAGCCGGGTCAGGTCTATGCTGCTCGCTCATCGGTGGTGCTCCTTTGTTCTCGGTTACCGTGTTAAACGGCTGTATTACGAGCATAGCGGAGCCTTAGTTTCAGGTCATACATTATTGACCGATGTCGTGAAATATTTTTTAATCACGCCGAGCTCAACCTGATATTTCGTCATATACGACGAATTTTTGGACACGCCCGATCTCGAATTTTATTCGGGAAACACACCCTTCATCAACCGCAAACCATCGCTCCCGAATTCAGAAAAGCTGACGCGCCGCCATTGGCTCAGGAACATAGCCCGGATTTATCTTGTAAATAGGCTCCCAGAACCTACGGCTAACAGTGCGCGCATGCCTGACGGTAGGCGTTGCTCTCACGCATATACAGGGTAACGCTGGCGGGGAACATCAAAAATCCTAACAGCACCAGGTGCGTCAGTGCCGCCATGCTCAGCACCACAACCGACAAATATGACCCCGGAATACCGGGAACGGCGGGGCGCAGCCAGCTCAGGGTCAGCAGGGAGGTTCCCAAGGTCAGCAGCGCGAGTGAAACCAGCAGAGCACGCGCCAGCGCATACCCCCGAAGAATAAAAATTCCTAGAATAACGTGCAAGAAAACGTTGGCAATAGTCAGAGCATTCCCCAGAGCAAAATTTTCAAAATGCCATGATGCCGTCAGGTATATGGTGCGAAGAATAGCAATCATCACGCTGGCGCATGCGGATATCTTCACCGCACGTGGTACATAAGGGTGCTCTAAAGAGGCTCTCGGTATGGGCGAATAATTCACCATATTCTCTTCGCCCATATACCCAGAGGTCAGTGTTGTTTTGGAGTATTCAGAGCGTACAGCACTGTCATAGCTCATCGGCGGTATTCCTCCTAGAGGGCTGCGGCATTGTACGAAAGTATCTAAGGTCTTAGCTGAGTGTTACGAAGAACCTCCACAACCCTTAGAGCACACGTTACAGGTTCATCAAGCAATATGACAATATCTCTAGGTTTTTGGACTGTGTTTTAATATTGAAAAGCGGCGATTTAAGGCGCTTATAGTTTCATTATTTATCGGTCATATACCCAGAAATAAAGGCTTTATGGACATACAAGAAATTATTTACGCGCAACGAGATCAGTTATAAAAAGGGTGCTGCGGCATATATGTTAAATATATGCCGCAGCACCCTTACGAAGTAAAACTCTCATATCATCAGGAAGCTAAAGCTGCTGCTCTCCAGAGGAAGGCTGATTCCCCGGTGCCTGCCCCGGATGCGGTGCGGGTGCCGGATATGCATAGGACTGTGACATTCCGTAGGGGTTATTTGCCTGGTTCCGCGCCCGCCGCACCGAAGTACGCTGGCGAACATACCTATTCGCGGGCGGCAGCCACATCAGAATCAGGGGCAGCAGGCCCACCACCAAAATGGCGATATAGATGATGACAAGTCCGAAAGCTTGACCCCGAAGATCCACCAAATCCGTAAAATTGGCAAACTCGTTGTAGCCTACGATCGAGTCCATCAGGAAAAGCATGACTAAGAGCGTATTCAACACTGTAAAAACCGTCAGAACAATACGCGCCCAGTTGTATCCCAGGAAAATAAAAATTCCGAAAAAAATGTAGATGATGCTGAAGAAGATACCAAAAACAAAACGGCCTACTAGACCGACCTGCATATCTCGAAGTTCATAAAATTCCGGTTTAGCAATGAACTGTTGATAAGCGCTCTCCCCCAACGATTGACGGAGCGCTTCTATCAGGGTGTTCACCATAGAGGCCATAACGCCGTATTCGATGACGCGCAAGATGGGCATCAAGATCGCCAAGATGAGGACAGACAGCAGCAGAATCGACATTTTCGGTTTTGCGGCTGATTCCGGCGGCGTGGAAGGTGACGGCGCCGCCTGATGCACCGGATTCTGCACATACGGCTGCGAGATCTGTGAGTTTACGGGCTGGTTCTGCCCATACTGATTCTGCGGCTGGTTTGGGTATGCACCCGATGTCTGCGGACCTTGCTGCGGCTGGGGGTCTGGGCCGGTTGGCCTGGGGTATTCATTCATCGACAATAGTCCTTACGGTTATAACGGGGTGAAGCACCGCTTTGGGCTTCTTTTCGAGAATAGCGGAAAGCGCTCACACTGCCTAGCATTCGGGCTTATTTAATGACGACCAGGTTATGAGTTTGTACCTTTAGTCTGCTCTTCCGAAGCTGATTCCGTCTGAGCCTCAAACCGGTTGGCGTAGCTCTTACTACCCACCTCAAGCGCCTTTTTAGCTTTCCAGTAGGCTTTACTATTCCGCATATACACGTTCACGGGCGGCATCCACACGAGAACAACCAGGCATATATTCGCCAGGAAAAGTAGCATATATACGGCCACCAGAGCCCCTAAATACCCCTGCGCATTCGCAAAAGCCGGCGCCTCTGGGTCGGACATCGTATAAGCCTGCCCCAAAGCGCTCATACCGCTCATCAGCATGCCCAAGGAGGCAAGAATAGTCAGCAGAATGCGACCCCAGTTTTTCCCACTATTCACGACGAGCCCAAAAAGAATATAAAGCAGAGCAGATGTCAGCACGGAAAGAAAATGGAATGTGAGCGTTGAGTTTAGCTGCGCCTGTGCAAACATTCCAGATTTCATCTGCTCAAGAGACATATCACCATACGCAGGCACATGTGTGCGCGATTGATGCCATTTAAAAGCCTCACTCAAATATGAAGACGTTAGGACATACTCCACAAAACGCAGGATTGGGCACACGGTAGCGGTAAAAATTGCGAAGACAAAAACAAAAGTAGGTCTTTTAGGCTCCTTAAAGGCGGCAGCGAGACCTCCTGGATTCGATGCTGCCATATGAGGCTGATACGAGGGCGTGCCTTCCGGCATAGGCGCGGCAGAATATGTCATGGTGCAGTCCTTACACGGGTTTTATGAAATTTATAGTGTTACGTAAATACTCTCTTGAGCATACTAAAAGTTCCTTGAACACCAGCATTGTGGTTCTCTTATGAACCGAACCTTGGCGGCTTAAACTCTGCAACCGCCCTAACTGCTGATCGCGGTCTGCCCGTCTACGACCGCTGTTCGGGATACTGCCGCCCGGCGTTGGGGTTGTAACCTCCTGGCTGCTGCCCCGCATAGTAGCCTGGCTGAACAACGTGATATGCATATACCTGCTGATATTGAGTCTGTTCCATTAAACGCGCCAGCCGATATGCCTTGAGTTTGCGTACATAACGATTAGCCGGACGAAGCCACATCAAAATTATCGTAAGCAGGTTAACCGCGCAGAGGGCAGCATATAGAATCACAAGCACCCCCATATACCCCTGTACCTGTGGATTTTGAGAGATCCCCTCAATACCTGTCTGTGCGGTATTAAAAGCCCAACATTTGAAGGCGCTCATAATAATCCCGATAACGGCAAGAATTGTCAGCATAATACGCGCCCAATTCCGCCCCACATATGCGAAACAGCCGAAGAGCAGATAAAGACACGAAGACACAAAAACAGATACCAGCAGAAAGGCTGCCTGGGCGCCCGAGAGTAAAAATGCGGGAACCGCAATGGCCTCGCGATCAATATTCTCTGCATACTGTTGGGAGCTTACCCAGCGTGCCGCCTCGTTCATTAACGATGCACTGACCAGATACTCTATGATCCGTAACGCGATACATGCCAAAGCACCCACAAGAACCAGTGTCAGTACGAATGTTCGTGCAGGTTTTTCAATCTTAACCGCGTTATTGCCATATGTGCCCTGAGGGGCAGCCTGAAGAGGAACTGTAGGATTCTGCCCCTGCCCCACCGCCATATGCTGCTGTAAATGCTGCACATAAGGGTTTGAAGGCTGCTGGGGTGAGGGATCTCCTGAAGCAGGGTTTGGGTGGTTGGTCATCGGCGATTCTCCTTGAGGTTTTAGCTCAATAGAACTGTGAACTTATTTCTGAGAGTAGCCGACCTCAAGGACGGTTTGCAGTATTTACACCCGTATTCCATATGTGGAATATTTCTCAGCAGGTTTTCTGCGATATACAAAAGGTACCGCACCAGAGCAGAAAACATCTGGCACAGCACCCTCAAAATACTCTCTCACCTGTATATATTCCAGATAAAGAATATATTGTGGGGTGGTTTAGAACATCAGGGAATCCTCACGCTGCTCGGCACGCCATAGGCTTCGCGCATGCATGTATTCGCGGGCGGCACGGCTCCAGATCAGTCCAAGAGCAATAACGCTCATCACAAGATACGGCATGCCCACATAAAGAGGCACATAAAGCGGCGACGAGTTGGAATCCAAGAGGAACTCTACTTCCTCCATAGGAGCCCCATTAAGACCGGCCATGATAACGCCCACCAGCAAGAGCACAATAAAGGTGCAGAGCATTCCCAACAGCAAGGAGGCAGTCAGCACATACGCAGCCCACCTATGCCCGCGTAAATACGCAAATAACACCACCACATGAAGCGCCATCAGCACGAAGGTAGCCATCATGAAAAATACGAGGGGAAGCTGGTCTTTGAGCGTCAGAAAAGTTTCTGATTCCCAGAGCGACACGCCCTGCAGCGGCACCGTAACAACCCAGACGATATACGAGATCAGAATGTACGCCCACATCCCTATAAATATCGTCATGATGAGGGCTGCCAGAGACACTTGAAGGGGCCTTATAGGCTTGCCCGATATTTTCGACACTAATACCGTGGCCCGATCGTCATGCGGATGCTCTGGCTGGTTTTCCACCCGGGTTTTCCCCTCTCGTACTGGTTTCTAGTGTTAGATTAGCAAGGTTTGCCAGCAAGAGACAGAAACAACACCGCCACGCATGTCATATCGCGTCGCGCAGCGGCGCAGTGAGTCCTTTATATACACCCTAGCGAATACTCAATGTTGGTCGAGCAAGTATCGCGCGCAGAGTATTGAACTTATACAGGGTTACACTCAGCAATGCGATTTCAAGAAGCCATAAAGCGCCCAGTGTGCAGAGCACAATCATGGGATCAAGGCCCAGCGAAATACCATCCCAGTTCAAGACGAGAAGCAAGAATGTGATGGGTGAAAGTACCAGTCCAACACCGATAAAGCAGATCAGTGAAAATATTCCCCACACGGAATATACGGATGCGTCCGAAGCATCTTTAGGCGGACGCGCTAACGGCCATACCTGAACAACGGCGTAGATTGTGATAATCAGCCAGAATCCCCACCCCATATTTGTGGTGTAGCGTGCAATAATAGCGCCTTCAAAAATCCCCAAGAGAGCGAGCACTGCTAACCGGATACCGATGGTGATGTTCAGGGAACGTCGTCGTGCATTTATTGTTTCAAGGCCTACCTGCATTTGAGAGAATGCGCGGCTCAGGTTCTTCGGCGTATATGCCTGATGTGGAATACTATTCCGTCGCGGCGATACATCCTGCTCAACCTCTTGCGAGGTTTGTGATGGGGCAGGTTCTGATGCAGCGGATACTTCCGAAGAACTAGGCGCTGGCGGCGTCGGCGTGGGGGCGGGAATAAAACGTGGGGCAGGCGCATCCTGAGGTGCCTGAGGCTCGGCAGTTTTCGATTTCGTGGCTGCCCGAAGCGCCTGACGAACCGCACCCTGTTTCTTGGGCTGCGGCGACTGTGGAGCTGGTTCCGGCTCCCCCGAATTCTGTCGTGCATGCTCAAGGGCGTATGCGGGCGGCGCTGCCGGAACCGCGTGGCGAATCGGTGCCGTGTAGCGGGTGGGCGCCGCATCCTGACCGGCCGGCGGGGCTTCGTCCCGAGGCGAAGCATCTTCGGCGTTCATGCGGGCAGAAGGAAACGCATCGGCATCATGCACGCGAGATTCGTGATCCACAGCAGTTTCCTCCTCCCCATATATCCTAATCCTAAGGATTTATACGGATTTTCCGACGTATAAATTCCCGAAGCCGCATGAGTTTTTTATCTACGCATACCCTATCACGGTTGGTAGGTATTCTTCGGGGAATATATACCTCGTTTCATGCGCGATGCATACACAACAAATACGATCGAGAAAGCTAAATCAACCGCAGGTGCAACTGTCGCCAGGAGGGCGACTAATGCCCCTCTACCCCCGTTATGTCCCCAGGTCGCCATACTTCCAACTGCTATGAGTAAAACTAGGGCTCCTCCCATAGTTCCCAAGGCTGAAAGTACAATCCCAATAATGTTGATAACGCGCACCATCAGATAATGGCGGTTATTTTTAACGGCTAACCAGCCAAAAATATTGCAGATCATAAAGGCCGCGATAAATATTACTAAAATATACCCAGGTGCAACGACTATACGTTCACGTGCAAGGCATTCATCCTGATTCAACGCCCCTCTGCACGAATCAAACGTGTCATTAATACCTGAAATAATACCCATCGCATACAGGGCAAGAAGCGCGCCTACGCCACCTAGACGCACCAGATATATCGATGCATATTTTCTGATTTCGGAGTTATCAGGACCCGTTGATAATGCACCAGAGTACCCGAAGGTACCAGGCATACCGTACGCTGCGGCTCCGGCAGCATAGGGGTTCTGGGGTTCTGCATAAGCGGGCACACCAGGCTGACCCTGCATTGGATAACCCGCCGACAAGGCAGGGTGCGCTACATGGTGTTCCGCACCCCGACCCGTCAACTGTACATCGGAATTATTGCCAGATACGTTTTCTACCGGCTCGTGAGCCACATTTTACCTTTCACACCAAGAGCACTCGAATGGGGCACGGTGCGGCACCCCGCAGTGGTTATACACCGGGTTTCGTGAAGTAGTCCTTATGGTTCATCCACGAGGCATGCCGGACGAAAATAATCGAGAAAATAAGCTCTGCCACGGGTACTGCCCCAGCCACGAGGAATATGATAAAAATGGCAAGTAATCCCGAGGATCCAAACGCCGTTATCATCGCTATACCGCCCAAGAGCATTAAACCAGCAAGCACAATCCCCAAAGACGAAAGCACAATGCCAATAATGTTAATGACAAGCACCCTCACGTGGTGCTGATTTTTCCTAACGGCAAGCAGCCCAAAAATATGACATATCGGGTACGCGATTAAAATGATAAGGAAAATCGACGCCCCCGTGATTGCTGAGGTGTTATCCTCACGGCATACTCGCTGCGAGTATTCACTCCATGAGTAGCTGCCGGTTCCGCAGTCGCTAAGTTCGATGATCGCACCGATAAGGTTGAAAGTCGTCGCAACAATACCGATCGCAATAAGAGCACCCACAATACACAGGCGCAGCAGGTACATCAGCGAACGTTTGCGGACAATCTCATCGTGCGGGTTTGCCGGATATGCAGTGTACGGGTATGCGGTTGGGCTCGGCACTGCATATCCCGAATATCCGGGTACGACATGCGGATTCGCATAGGGGTTTGGAGGCGTCGATGGACTCGGCGCAGGATAGCCCGGTTGTAACCCGACATACCCTGGCGCTGACGGAGGAGTCTGTTGGTTCTGGGTGTTGCCGGAATTGTTGGGGTTTTGTTTATCCTCGGGTAAGGGATTCGACTTTGCGGTGTGCCCGCTATATTCGTGCTGTGATGCGCTGCCGGTTCCGTCGGTCTTATGTGCGGTGCTGTACCCCGAATGCTCGTCTACAGGCGACGTCGCCGAAGATTCCTGCGGCGCAGTTCTAGATTCCTCAGGCTGACGGGAAGAATCATCGTTTTTCATGGGGTCTGTGCTCATATGTACATCCTCGTTACCGGTAATTTTTGTGTAGCCCGGCGCGCGGGTGCCTCGCTACACCAACGTTGGGTTATGTCATACACTACCACGCTTGCAGGGAGTAACGGCTGCAATCATGGCATGTTGGGGAACGGATAAGCTCAGGAACTCATTATGGCGTATCTGAGTCTGAGCGGTGTGTACTCTGTGCTTCGGTCTTAGTCAGCGTATGGTCGTTGACTGCCTGGTCTTCATCTTCTGACAGTTCGCGAGTCTCTTGAGCTTCACGTTCGGCACGGGAGGGGAACCTGCGGAAGATCAGGAAGACGAATATGAGGGAGCATAAAATCTCGATCACGAAGGACGCCATAATCCAAATGGTCAGAATGGGGTACGAGCCTCCCAGGAGTTTCCATAGTGTTCTTGGCCCGTGAATAAAAACCAAAATATAGGCGAAAAATCCGGTGATGACGGATGCCGCCAAGGCGCTGAGCAGGTTTCCCACCATGACGAGCCCCATAGATTTATTGCGCGCATACGCGACCGCAAACCAGCCGTGCAGAGACAGGTACATGAGGGGAACCGAGCCGATAGGGTCAAGCCCGATAGCCTCGAAAAAATACACCAGCGTCAGTGCAGGCACCACGAGGAAAAGCATGCGGACAAGGTACAGGCGCCGCACGGGTGGCGGCGTGGAACAAGCCTGATCCCAAAAACCCGGGTTATATTGTTCACTCATAGGTACCCTGTCTGCCGCTGGCGTTGTGAAACACTGCCGGAGGCGCCATCGAGAAAGCACTCAATACTACGGTACGAGATGAAACTGAGATAACGCTAGATTTACGCACTGTTTACTGAAGCGTCACCAAGAGCCTGCAGAACGCAGCAAAAATTTCAGTAGTTTATCCCTCAAAAATCCCTCGGGCACGATCCTTACGCACGGTGTGCGCCGGGAAAATTCGGCCGCTCATACTGATGTAAACGCCCGGTTCCAGCAGGTTAAGCGCGGAAATCGCAGCCCCCAGGTTGAACCCCGCATCCGAATGCGCCATGACCGCCGGCTGCATGGCACCGGTCAGCACCACAACCTTTGACCCCAGCTCGGCATGCTCGGCGATGTATCGGGCGGATTCGCTCATCGTGTCGGTCCCGTGGGTGATGAGAACCTGGTCGTGTTCGACCGCGTCGAGGGCGGCAACGAGTTCGGCGCGGTCTTCGTCGGTCATATCCAGGCTGTCTTTGCCGATGAGCGCACGAATATCAAAGCGAATGTCGGTGAGCACTCTCGACAGCACACCGTGCGCGGCAGGCTTGCCAATATCGAGGGTACCCGCCACCGAGTAGAACTTATCGATAGTTCCGCCGGTTGCCAGGATAGTGATAACGTCCGGGTTTTTGATGGTGCTCATGGGCGCGGGCTCCTTAGGGGCTGAAACATCGCCGGGGTATATCTTTGCCCCGGTACCGCATATATTCTAGGGCATTGGAGCGATTTTCTTTACGTTCTGTGGCAAGAATTAGACAGCTACGCTTCACCCACTATCCGTCTAAATTTTAATGCCGGGGAATGCATCTGCTTTTATTATCAGATAAAGCATACAGAAGCATTGCCTAGATATCTCCGGGATACCATCAACGGCGGGTTTTCTAGTGTCATCAGCTGGTCGTCAACAGGAAAACGTATCCTACCGCTCTGCCCGTAGAAGATAACAGTCTCTATCAGTATATTCTTCAGGGCAGCCTCAAGAATCATTAGAGAATATCAGTTACCCAAATCAATACTTCGAGAGATCCTTTCTAGCATCATTTACCAACTACATAGCCAGAAAAAGAACATAGGAATATTAGTTTAATTATTTTAAAACCGTAGCCAAAAACGGCGCTGAAGCACTATCTTCCACCGTGGCCACCTGCTCAGGTGTTCCCGTGGCAACGATCTGACCGCCTCCCTCTCCCGCGCCAGGGCCCATATCAATCACATAATCAGCCGTTGCGATAATTCGCATATCCAACTCGACCATCACTACCGTATTACCAGCATCAACCAAAGTCTGAAGATGCGATATCAAACGGTCAGCATCTGAACAGTGCAGACCGGTAGTGGGTTCATCAAGTACATACAGAGTGTCGCCGCGTTGTGCCCGTTGCAACTCCGTGGCTAGTTTGACGCGCTGTGCCTCACCACCAGATAACTCAGTCGCAGGCTGCCCCAAACGCAGGTAACCCAAGCCGACATCTCTCAACGCAGCCAGTGAACGCGTAACCTCCACTTCGCCGTCGAAAAACCCCAGAGCTTCCTCTACACTCATTTCTAAAATTTGGGACACATTCTTACCACGCCAGAGTATTTCTAAGGTGCTTGACTGGTAGCGGGTACCTTGGCAGTCCGGGCACTTTGTGTACACCGAGGGTAAGAAGAGTAGCTCTACCATCACCGACCCCTCACCTTCGCAGGTGGGACAGCGCCCGCCCGCTACGTTAAAGGAGAATCTGCCTGGTTTGTATCCCCGGCGTTTGGCTTCTGTGGTATCGGCAAAACGACGGCGCACATGGTCAAAGAGCCCTGTATAGGTGGCAATATTGGAACGAGGTGTTCGCCCAATAGGTTTCTGATCGATGGCAACCACGCGGCGTATACCGCTGAAATCACCTTCAACAGTTCCCCTCGTTTCAGGGGCCTGTTCGGCCCTTAAAATTTCATCTCCCTCTACGGGTGTTTCATCTACCTGCACCGTTTTACCTAGTCGATGACCTATCAGTTGAGGTAGGCACTGGCTGACTAAGCTAGATTTCCCCGAGCCTGAAACACCTGTGACGGCAGTGAGAACCCCTAGTGGGATTTGTACATCCACGTTATGAAGATTATTTCGGCTAACTCCAGAAAGTTTTATCCACTGCTCGGGTTTCCGAGGAGTATGCGGTGGGAGCCCACTGCCTCCAAAGAGATAACCGCGTGTAAGAGATTCCTGGACGTGGGCTAAACCATCAACTTCACCGCTGTAAAGGACTCGACCACCATGTTCTCCAGCTCCCGGCCCTACATCCACAATCCAGTCAGCATGTTGCATTACTTCAATAGAATGTTCCACCACAAACAGACTATTTCCCCGTGCTTTGAGTCCGTCAAGAACGTCAAGAAGCGCACGGGTGTCTTGAGGATGTAGACCAGCAGAAGGTTCATCTAATACATAGACCACACCAAAAAGTTCAGACGTCAGCTGAGTAGCTAAGCGCAAACGTTGCAGTTCACCACCGGAAAGGGTAGGAGTCATTCGATCAAGAGAAAGATAGCCTAAGCCGAGGTCGATAATGGGGCGAAGACGCTCAATGAGGCCAGCGGCCAGCCGAGAGGTAGCGGCAAGTTTTTCAACAGGCTGAGGGGGATTTTTATGAGCTTCCGGTTCTGTCTCAGCAACAAGTTCACTTGTGTGACTGCCTGACTCTGTAGCTTCTTCTCCCCTTTTTTGGTGTAAGCTCTGCCCGAGCGTTTCTTTCTCATCTGCCTTCATAGTGATTGTGTGGGAAGCATCTTCAACAGCTTTTTCAAGAAGATTGGTTAGCTCATAGAGAGGGAGCTGGGAGAAATCAGCAATATCTAACCCTGCAAAGGTTACTGAGAGAGCCTCTGGTTTGATGCGTTTGCCGTGGCAGGCTGGGCAAGGGATTGATGTGAGAAACTGCGCTACCTTGCGTTTCATGGAGGCACTTTTAGTATTAGCAAAAGTATCCAGTACATAGCGTTTTGCACCCACGTAGGTGCCGCTATAAGAAGGTTCAACATGTGCTTGTTTAGCCGCTTGAGCCTCAGCAAGTGTCATACGCGAGTAGACCGGTACATGTGGTGTTTCGTCCGTATAAAGAATCCAGTCTCGATCTTTTTTGGGAAGATCTTTCCAGGGGATATCCACATCGTAGCCAAGTGCCACCAATACATCTCGAAGCTGATGACCGTGCCAGGCGGTAGGCCAAGAAGCTATGGCTCGTTCACGGATGGTTTTGGTGGGATCGGGAACCATGTGATCTTCGGGTACTTCATAGACTCTGCCAATTCCATAACATTGAGGGCATGCCCCCTGCGGGGTGTTGGCAGAGAAATCCTCGGCATAGAGCATGCTCTGGTGCTCTGGATATTGGCCGGCGCGTGAATACAACATACGAACCAGGCTTGAGATGGTCGTGATGCTACCAACGGTCGACCGGGAGTTTTGTCCACCTCGCTGTTGTTGCAGGGCTACAGCGGGGGGCATCCCTGTAATGGAATCGACGTCGGGCACTCCCGCTTGATCGATAAGACGGCGGGCATAGGGGGCCACCGACTCTAGATAACGGCGCTGCGATTCTGCATAGAGGGTTCCGAACGCGAGGGAAGATTTACCTGATCCTGACATGCCGGTAAAGACCACGAGAGCATCACGGGGCACAGAAAGATCAACATTGCGCAGGTTATTTTGACGTGCGCCCAATACTTGAACATTTGGCTGGATGTGAGTTTCTTTATTTGTGGTGGATTCGGGTAAATCGCTCATAGATGAATTTGACCAATCGCTTCTGTGTGAGGCACCGGTAGCCTCAAAATCGTTGTGATCTTTTGTCGTTTGCCATTTTACTCCCTATCCCGGCGATTCGTAGACAACGATTTTTTATTCTCTTTCACATGGGGGGGGGTGAAGATCTTGTTCTACCACCTCTATGCTATGGTAAGTTTGCTGAGGAACTAAACGTCCCTTGAGGTTGATAAAACACTCGCTCTCCTGTGAAGTATGTTATTGATCCGCACGGTAGCATTCCTGCCGCTCAGTAATTAATTCTTGAAAAAAAGGAATAGGTAGAGGGGATTAAGATTTCGCTTAATTCCCTCTATTTTTTAAGTCTTACCAATACGAGGTATTAGTTTGAGTGGCTTCAATAAATTTGGCATCAGCCCACACTTCAGACTTGATCTGAGCCACATCACGCATCCGTAAAAGTCTCCTCCGGCCGGTGCATCGCCGAACAATTCCGAAATAATCCCGTCTGAGGGTCAAACAAAGCCTTCGCGTGAGCGTCCCAATGAGTCACCCACCTACCGCCGGAACACAGAACGCACCCATACCCCAAGACGTACCCCAACCTTCTCCGGACCAGGCAAAACCGTCCGCATAAAAGCCTCCACGAACCTCTTCGCCCAGGACATACCCACCTCACACACAACACTGGCAATAGGAAGGAGTAGTTTCCAGAAAACAGCAACCGCAAAAAGCAACCAGCACACAACAGGATGCTCACATAAAACTTCAAAACCTTTCATGAGTCTCTAAATCCTCCCCGCCACCATCGACATCAAAAAAAATTTTCTCGAACACAACAACGCACGCCCAGACCACGACAACATGAATAACTTTCATAAGTAAGTCGGGGATGAACAGGAAAAACGCAACAAGTAGAGTGAAGAACTTTCCCGACCTCAACCCGTAGAGTATCTACTGATACATCCCTTGAACCGTCTACGCTCCACACCCCACAGGTTAGGGTGCTTGTGAGTACTCTGTTCGTGGGGTGCTACAACGGCAATGGAGAACACCAAAACCCTTCTCTGACCCCAAAAAATTCTCGAACAACGGCACCCACCACGAAACGAGGCGCTCAATAATGTATTACGCATGTGGCAAGTAAAAACACGGCACCGCCCGACAAAAAACTTGCAACATCACACCAGCAAGCGGTTCCAAGACACAAAAAAAGGTAGTCACCCCAGGGAAACCGTAGGAGCAACCGCCTCAAAGCTCATATCATATTGAACCCATATGATATGACATGGAAAGGAACAAAATTACTTATGCTTCAACATTCGTAAACCTTATGAAACATTATTTCCTCGCCTTCTGAACCTTAAACCATGCGATTTCGCGGTAGAACGGGTTCTGCGGAGTCACATCCATGAAGGAATCCTGAGCCGATGCCGCATCGTCGTTCATATTGGCGGCACGGTAACGAGTATAAATATAGATAACAGGTTTCCCCTCACTGTTTCCCTGCGCATAACCAACATTTCCAATAATGCTTCCGCCTGTGCGACCTTCAAAGCTGCCAGTTTGTACTTTTTCTTTAGATAACTAAAGTGAAAGAATATCAATAGTTCGAGTTGTTTTCTGTTTCGCTTGTCTAGTATGAAGTCATTCACTGGAAAGATCGTTCCAAACATTCCAAAGCCCAAAAACAACTACAAAGACAACGAATAATACAATGAGGATGATAAAAATACCGAAAATCTTTTCACCAGTGTTTAGCTTTTCATCATCCCGCAAATTACTTTTATTGGTCATGGTTATTTTCCTTTCTTCCGATATTTTTAATATCAAGAAAATATTGACAAGACTAGGCCGAAGAAAATGACCAGAATTTCAAAAGTCGTTCCAATAAAATCATCTAACGTGACTTATGCTTCCCCTTAAGCAGTAGTGATAGTCCCGGTCTCTACCACAGACCGAACGATCGACAGCATCCGCGTAATCAGCTCTATCAGCAATCGTGACCAACAAAAACTTTGGGCTAGGCGGTAAATCCTGTTCGTATGCCCAATTAACCATCCGAAAAGACATTGAATCTATATATCCTCTAAAGGTCTTCTAAAACCGATGTTTCTAAGCCGCTCCTAGAGCTGTCCACGTAGCCGCGTGTGTCAGCTCATCCGGTGCGATCTGTAATCCCCAATCCTGCAAAAAGGATTACATACCGATACATGCGTGCTTGCAAAATCTGCTCGGGTTCTCCTACACAGGCAGGCGTGTCAGACCGGCTTCGAGGAAAACAAAACTTCAGCTTGGATGAGTTATTTACACTTGCTGGTGCGCTTGATCTAACTGTTGGTGATCTCCTTGGAAACAGCATTGTCTCCGCACATGTTCCCGCTCCTTCGTATATAGAAGAAGGCCAAGGACGGATTAAACGAAAAGTCGCCCCGCTCGGCTTCATACCGAAAGGGGCGACATACCAGATTCTTTCTGGTGAAGAGTGCGCCCTGTGGGGCTCGAACCCACGACCTGCGGATTAAAAGTCCGTAGCTCTACCAACTGAGCTAAAGGCGCGCCGTCCCGCGTGAACGCGAAGACATCATCTACTATACACTACAAATCCGTCACGAGTCGCCTTCGCAGATATGATTTTCGTCCGGCTGAATCCTTCGAAAAACTCGTGCCCTTCCCGTTACACTAAACACCTATGGCTCATCGTGCACATCATCGCCCAGTATCTCAGCCCAGCGAAAAGTTTGAGCGTCGCGTTGGCGGTGAAGATCCCGCCGCCCGTGATGAGGCGGCGCATACGTCTGCTCGCATTCTGCTGGAGCGCGGACGCCAAAATTCTGACCCGGAGGTTGCCGCCCGACTCATAGACTTCACTGACGAATACGGTATTGAGGCGCTTGCGCAGCTCTGGTCTCATTCACCCGCGCGTTCCCTCCCCGGAGCGCTATGGCGCATGTATTCCCTGCGCGACATGGTACGACGCTACCCAAAAGCCACCGCACAAGCGTTCTCTACCGGTATGGGTGCCGATTACCGTTCGCATCTGCTGGCGGGGGTGCCAGACCCACCGGGCGCCTCCGAGGTCGTCAAAACGGCGGACAAAATTCTGGCCGGGCTCTACAGCGGCGATATTGATATAGCTCTCGAACGTTTTGCGGCGTTCGCGCGTGTGGTGGCAATGGGACTGCGCCTCAACTATGAGCGTGCAGATATTAGCCGACTGTCCGGTAACCCGCAGGGAGTGCATCCGCCCAGTCATGAGGTTCGCCGCGAAGGCATTGAACGCATGTTCCGCGTGCCCGAACAATACCGAAAGCTCGTGAAAATCGCCGAGGATTTGGAGGCGACCGCCGCGCACTGGCGGGCAAGCGGCGGACTCGAAGCATTGTAGCCCCGCACGGTACTCGCGCGCTATCAAATCCCGGGAAAATACAGGATTCGGAACTGATGCCGGGTGTTCTGCTTAGAGCTCATGTACCTTGACGGAGGCTCGGCGCGGGCGGATAATTTAAGACAAGATGTCGGGTTGCTAATAGGTAGCCCCGGGCTCCAAATCATTTGCCGCTTCGAGCGGCCTTCCGCCGAGAGGCGCTCCCAGCCCGACATCGCTAACGTTCACAGCGGGAAGGCTATCATGCAGCCTTCCCGCTGTTGTATTCTCAAGCCGCCGCGCGGGAAGTATCAGACCCGCGCATCCTAAGCACACCCGCGTTAGACTGTAACTATGTTGCACCGCATCTTTCCACAAGCCAACAGCTCACTCACCTCGCTTGCACAAATCTCGGTGCAGGTGGCGGAGGCGGCGGCGCTCCTCTCCGAAATGGTTGGCTCATCTACCTCCGAATACCCCGAGCTCTTCGACCGCATGCTGGTGCACGAGGCGAACTCGACCGACCTGTTCTTCATGACCCTCACCACCGTGCGAAGCTCATTTGCCACCCCGGTACCCCGCGAAGACCTCTACACGCTGGCCCGCAAACTCACGAACGCGGTCGAAAAGCTCACGAGTGCCGCGCACATCCTTTATCTGCACAAAATTGACGGTTTTGCCCCGCATATTACCGCGATACTCGACATTATCCAGCGGCAGGCGGTGCTGACCGAGGCAGTAATTCCCAAGCTCGCCGATATTAAGGGCCTGGATAACTATTGGATGGATATGCTGCGTATCTCGCGCCAAGCCTTTCGTACCGCCGAAGAATACGATGCAGAACTCGCCGAACGCTTCCCGATGGAACGCTACCGCCGGTACACCAAGTTCATTGCCCAACTGGTTGAGGCGGCAAATGCGATGCGCGGCGTGTCCTCTGAGATCGGGCGTATTATCGTGCAGGAGTCCTAGTGGTTCTGCTCAGTATTCTGTGTGTGGGCGCGTTTCTTTCCGCGATTTTTGTGACCGGCATGCACGATGCCTCCAATGCGATCGCGGTGCCGGTACGCACCCGCACGATGGGCGATACCGCGGCTCTGATTACCGCCGCGCTGTTCAACGGGATCGGCGTGTTTGCGGCGTATCTGCTGATCACCGATATGAGTGTGCCCTGGATTGCCGTTCCCAGCGGGCATTTGGGCCTGCCGGGGCTGACCGCCGCGCTCATTACCGCCGCCTTATGGGGTGTGGCGACCTGGGCCTTACGCATGCCAGCTTCCTCAACGCACGCCCTCATCGGCGCCCTTGCCGGGGTGGCATGGTATGCCCGGGTTGATAGCGAAGGCTCACGGTTTATCCCCGCGATTTTCGATGCCACCCTGCTGCCGCTCCTCTACCTGCCGCCCCTGATTTTCCTCCTCTCCTGGCTTTTAGTGCTCCCGTTTTACCGACTAGCTATCCGTTCTTCACCAAGCAGCGTGAACCGGCATTCGCGTGAGGTGCTGGCAGTGTCGGCATCCGCAATTTCGCTTCTGCACGGTATGCAGACCGGGTACCTGTACCTGTTGGTGCTGCACGTGCTGGGTGCGGTTTTTCCGCTTCCCACGCGGGATCTTCTCCCCTGGCATGTGCTCACTATTGCGCTGGCTCTGGCGGCGGGCACGCTCACAGGTGGGCGGCGCATCGGCTACACCTTCGCCTACCGTATGGTGCGCTTAGACCCGATGCGCGGCGCGGTAGCTCAAGGCACCACGGCTCTTATGCAGGCGCTCGGGTACTTCCTGCTGCAGCTGCCGTTCTCGTCTTCGCACCTGGCGACCGCATCCGCCCTGGGAGCTGGGGTGAATCAGCGGTTTAACTCGGTGAAGCCGAAGATCGTTGCGAACATTATGCTAACCTGGTTTGTCACGCTTCCGGCATGTTTTTTGTGTGCGATCGCCCTCATGATGGCTCTTGATGGCATATTTGGGTAGAATTTTTACCCCTAATGTGGGCTGGAATGCTCGCTTATTCCCGCGCAACTCCGTAGAATTCTAGACAACCCTATATATTTCCGCCCTACGTGCCTTATGCGCAGGCCTTATATATTCTTTGGAGAGCTTTGTTTTCCTCTGTCGCCGTCATTGTACGCACGAAAGATCGCCCGGTCTTTCTCGCACGTGCCCTGCAGAACATCGCCGAGCAACGGTATACGCAATACACCGTGTACGTGGTCGATGACGGCGGAAATCAGGAAGAATCTCAGCAGATTATTGACCGCAGCCCGGTTGCGGCGCAGACCGTTCTTCTTCATGCTGCGGGCGGCAATATGGAAGCGGCCTCTAACGTGGGCGTGCGCTCCAGTGAGTCTACCTATATCGCCATTCACGACGACGATGACCTGTGGGATCCCCAATTCCTGGAACGTACCGTCGCAACCCTTGACGAGACCGGTGCCGATATGTGCGTGGTACGGATTATCGAGCGTTTTGAGCAGCAAACCGAGGACGGTTTTATTGTTCTGAACGAACGCACCTTCCACGAAGATCTGCCCGCGATGGGGCTGCAGTTCCTGTTCCGCACCAACCGCGCGGTTCCGATCGGCGTGCTGTACCGCCGCACCCTGCACGAGAAGGTGGGGTATTTTGATGAGGAACTTCCCGTGGTAGGCGACTGGGAATTCAATATGCGCGCCGCCATGGCCGGTGAAGTTCAGCTTCTAGACGAGCCGCTGGCGTACTGGTGCAAACGCCCCGATGCGACGGGTTCTGCCGCTAATAGCGTGAGCCACGAGCAGCAGCATCGTATTTTTGATGCGCAGGTGCGCGCCAACGCGATCCGTGAAGACCTTGCCGCCGGGGCGCATATCGGGCCCTACCTTTACCAGGCGCACCTGACGAACGAACTTGACGGCCGTCTATTGGAAACTCTAGAGGCGCTTCAAGACGTTCAGGAACGTTTGGAACGTCTCGAAACTATGCAGCAGGAACAGTGTGAGCGGCTGCACCGCATGGAGCGGGCGATGTCGTGGAGTGGCAAACTTTCGCGTTTGCGTGCCGTTTTTTCGCCTAAAGATTCATCAAGCAAATAGGTACGCATATGACTCGTGTTCTTGTTGTCGGCGATATTGGCCAGCCCGTTTACCATGTGGGGGACGAGGCCATGACGATCAGCACCGCCGAATACCTGGCGGATGCAGGAATGCAGGTTATTTTAGCAACCCGTGATGCCGAGCAGAGCAAGCGTTATCTGGGGGCCGGGGGTTCGTCTGCATACGAATATATGCCGTTTTTGCTGTTCCCGTGGGCGCCTGCCGAGCGTGAGATCACGTTGGAACGCCTCGAAGAGTTTCTTGTGAGCGGCGTTATGCCGAATCTGCCCGATTTTTGCCCGTCGGCGCAGCAGATCCGCGATTTTGTAGAGGGTATTCAATCGGTGGATGCGGTCGTCATTTCCGGCGGCGGCAACCTGAATTCGCGCTACGGCTGGCTGCTGTATGAGCGCGCCGCTATCGCACTGGTGGCACAGTATGCGAAGATTCCGGTCTTTGTGTCCGGGCAGTCGATTGGTCCCGTGCTTTCCCCGCGCGATGAGGAAGTTCTGCTGCGTATGCTGCGTTCGGCAGCCTCGGTGGCGGTGCGCGAGCGCAGCTCCTACGAGTGGTGCCGCGAGCACGATCTTAAGGCGCTTGCGGGTGTGGATGATGCCAGCGACTACCGGGCGCATACCCCCGAGATAACGCTCGACTATGCCGATGCGAGAGTTGAGGTTCCTGAGCTTCCCAAGCGTTATGTGTGCGTGACGGTGCACGAGGTTTCGGGGAGCAAAGTACACGAACTAGCCGCTTTATTAGACAAGATTTACGCCGAATATGGGCTGGCGGCGGTCTTCCTGGGGCATATGGGCGACCCAGCGTCGGAGGGCGGGCGCACCGGTGACTATCGGGCGCATGAACTGGTTGCCGCATCCATGACATCCCCTGCGGCGGTGATACCGATTCTGCACGCGAATGCGACGGTGCGCATCCATCAGGGTGCCGCGTTGAATATTACCGACCGGTACCATCCCGCGGTCTTTAGCCTTAGCGCTGGTATTCCTGCGGTTGCGCTGGTGCCCGATGCGTTTACTGAGATGCGGATTTGCGGGGTCATGGGGCATTACGGGATGCAGAATTTTATGACTCCGCTTCATATGCTCGGCACCGACATTCCCGAGAAGCTCATTGCGTCTGCGCTCTCGCTCAGCAGGGGGCAACGCCAAGAGCTGCGGGTGCAGCATGAGGCAGTGACCGCGCTGCTTCACGCGTGGCGTGAGTATATTGCGGCCTCTGTGCGCGGGGAGAGGCAGGCGCATATGCCGGAGGGTATTTCTGCGGCTGCGGCGATTCCCGCCATGGAACCGTCCCTAGAGGCGATTAACAATGCGGTGCGTGAGCTTTTGCTGAAGACTTCGTTGGCCGAGGGCACCGAGTGGGCACTTTCGGATCGCATGCACTCGTGGGAAGCGCATATGCGGGGTGAGTTTGAGCGTGCCGAGGATGAGCTGCAGGCGTTGAAGCGTTCGCGGATGGTGCGGGCGGCGCATCGCACCAGTCGGCAGGTGCAGGCGATGCGGCATATTGGGAGCCGGTTCCGGTAGCCTTACCGTCCCTAACCTCTTTTAAAAAAGCGCCTTGCCAAACATCAGAGATCCCGCTTTATTTCGAATGAGGAGCCTTTTGATGCATATCATCCAAGGGCACAAAGGACCCGCAGCGGCACAATTTCAGGGCGGGTAGACTAGACACTATGGCACACGCATCCATGAAGGAACAATTCTTAAACTATGTCCGCGCCGGGGCTCACCGCGTTCGGGCGGGATTTTTTCAGTCTATTCAGATCACGATTGCTTCGATGGGGGCGTATCTTTTTGCGGAGCGGGTGCTGGGGCATGAGGAACCTATTTTTGCAGCGGTCGCGGCGCTGGTGTCACTCGGATACGTGAGCGGCTCTACCCATTCGCGGCGCATTCTGGAGGTTTCGTTCGGGGTGAGCCTGGGTATTCTGATTGGCGATCTGTTTTTGCAGATGCTCGGGCGCGGCATCTGGCAGGCCGCACTTGCTCTGTTTATTTCGGTACTTCTGGCCAGGTTCTTAGATAACGGTATTATTTTTACGATTCAGCTCAGTTTTCAGGCCTGCCTGGTGATTCTGTTGCCGCCAACCTCGGATTTGCCGTTTACCCGCAGCCTTGACGGCGTGATCGGCGGTGTTGCGGCGTTCCTCATGATGTTTTTGATGCCTAAAGACCCGCGAAATGGGTCACGTCAGCGTGCCGAGGCTCTTATGAGCGCTTTCTCGGATGTCTTCTTTCTGGCGGCAAAGGCGATTCGCCGGTACAACTACGATCAGGCGTATCAGAGCCTGCAGGATTCGCGTAAACTTCAGCCACTGTATGAGGCGAGTAAGAACGATTTGGTGACGGCGCGCGGTATGGCGCAGCTTTCGTGGGCGGGGAAGAAGACCCGAATCGAGCTTGATCGACTGGCGCAGACTCTCGGGGCTATCGATTTGGCGATTCGTAATACCCGCGTGTTTAACCGGCGTATGGCATCCACGATTGCGCATGTGCATCTGCGCCCGAAGGCTCTTGAAAAGCTTTCGGCGGCGCTCGAAGAGCTGGCGCTTGCCGCCCAGAGCACGGGACTGGGTATGTATTCCAGTACCGAACATGAGCGTGAACACTATATGGAGGTTGCCCGCGAGCGCCTGATTTCTCTCGCCGAGACTCTGGAACCGAAGCATCTGGGGGTAGAAACCTTTGAGGGCGAGTCGCTGGTGCTTATGCTGAGGCTTATAACCGTGGATATGTTGGAGGCTACCGGTATGGATCATGAGGATGCGTCCGCCATGCTGGTGCCGCTGGGCGAGGCCGTGATGGAACATGCGCCGCGTACCTCCGAGATTCCGATTGTGCAGGCTGATGTTGTGGGGGCTCAGGAGGAGGATTTGCGCACCCGCACCGTTAATATCATGCTGCGCGATGAAGACTTCGAAGAGGGGCTGGGGTAGGTCTTTCCTGCTCGTATCGTGTGGCTGATGATGTGCGTCTAATCCCCATGAGATCCGTCTATAAAACCCGACCATGAGACCCGTGAGCAGATAGTATTTCGGCGAGCAGATAGCAATTCGTTATCTGCTCGCCGAAATACTATCTGCTCGCGCATATGAGACACGTTTTATGATGATGTGCGTCCCCGTGCTGCAGGAGGCAGCGGTGTGTGGTGTTTGGCGAGTTCCGCCAGGCTTTCGGCTTCCTCCTGCGTGAATGTGCATGCCAAGAATCCTTGTATATCGGGGTCGGTCTTCATGACATCGGTTAATCGCATCCCTAAAACCGTGTTGATGAGCATACCTTTTGCCAAGAACTTTTCGGTTGCTTTAGGGCTCATCCCTATTTCGTGGTGCAGTACTCGGTATATACGCATAAATTCGTCGCGAGCGAGCTGACCAAACCGCTCATGATGCCCCATCGTGAAGAGATGCATCATGGTCAGCAGAATTCCCCGGTCAGCTACAAGTTTTACGTAGGCATGCCCCATCTCCCTCAAGAGTTCCTGAGGGTTTTCTACGCCTTGAGCAGCTGTGCGAAATACTTCAATAGTTTTATCAACAGCACGGCTGGCTGTTTCTGCGAAAAGATTTTCTTTAGAACCGAAGGTACGCACAATATATGCTTGGCTTACTCCAGCTGCTTTGGCAACGGCGTCCGTAGTAGTTCCGGCGTAGCCGCGCTCACCAAAGACGATGCTGGCGGCGTTTAGCATCTGTTCACGACGCTCGGTGGCGGGGAGTCGTTGCCCAGGTGCAGGTTTTTTCTCAGCCATATTGACATGTTATCACCCGATAACCTAGCTTTAAGTAATCAATTGATTACTTAAAGCTAGACGAAACGGACCTTCCCATGCAACAGACTCAACAGGCAGAAAAACCCCGTACTCACCCCGCATGGCTCATCATCATCTCGCTGTCCATTCCTATGTTTATGGCTTCCCTCGATAACCTCGTCGTCACCAATGCCCTTCCAGTCATTCGGGCAGATCTGGGAGCCACGCTGGAAGAGCTCACCTGGACAGTAAACGCCTACACCCTGACCTTTGCATCCTGCATTCTCATGTCCTCAGCGCTGGCAGACCGGTTTGGACGCCGCAGCGTCTTCCTACTTGGAGTCTCTATATTTACTGCCTCCTCTGCATGGTGCGGTATCAGTGATAATATCGGCGCCCTCATCACGGCCCGTACTCTTCAAGGAATCGGCGGCTCTGCCGTTATGCCTCTTTCCCTTGCATTGCTGAGCACTTCCGTACCCGAGCGGCTACGTGCTACTGCTATTGGTATTTGGGGAGGAGTCGCTGGACTCGGTGTAGCACTCGGCCCCCTTATCGGCGGCGCTGTAGTAGAAGGCATGAACTGGCACGCAATTTTCTGGATTAACGTACCATTCGGGTTGCTCTGTATCCCCCTGGTATGGATCACAATCCCGGAATCCCGTGGTCGCCCCGAACCGCTTGATTTCCCTGGGCTGGCCCTCGTGGGGATAGGGCTGTTCGGTATAACTTACGGCATCGTGCGTGGAAACGAAGCTGGATGGACTAGCATGGAAGTTCTCACCGCCCTAATCGGTGGAGTACTCATCCTAGTCTCTTTCATCTGGTGGGAATCACGCGCCGCCGCACCGCTGCTTCCGCTGCGTCTCTTTAGCAACCGAAGTTTCAGTATGGCGAATATTGTGGGGTTCCTCTTTTTCTTCGGTATCTTTGGGGTTGTTTTTATCTTGATTCAGTTCTTGCAGGTGGTCCAAGGGGCAAGCCCACTTGAAGCCGGGCTGATGACCATGCCATGGACTCTTGCGCCCCTCGTTGTTTCACCGCTTACAGGACTGCTGACATCTAGGATCGGCACGCGCCTGGTGATTGCGGTCGGCATGGCGCTCATGAGTATTGGGCTGTTCTGGAGCGGTGCAATCCTCGATCCCAGTGTTGAATACATCCACTTTGTACCTCCCTTCATGGCTGCCGGTGTGGGTATGGGCATGGTTTTTGCTCCCATCGCCACCGCAACCCTGCAAGGTATGGCACCTGAAGACAGGGCAACCGCCTCGGGAACTAATATGACCGTGCGGCAAATAGGAATCGCGCTGGGGATTGCCACTCTCACCGCAATTTTTACGGCCCTTGACGGCGTCCTCAGTCCCACAGGGTTTACGGATGCAGCTTCCCCAGCCATTTTGACCGGTGCGGCAGTAATGATGCTGGGAACTTTTGCTGCCTTTTTCCTCCCCAAGCATGTGCGTGCGGAAGAGAAAGTGCAGAGCTAACCTCCTAGCCTACGCGAGCAGATAGTATTTCGGCGAGCAGATAGTAATTCGTTATCTGCTCGCCGAAATACTCTGCTCACGGTTCGCATCACGATGTGCGGCAGTTATTTATCCTGCGGGAAGAGCAGGTTCAGCGCCTCGCCTAAGGTGGCGACCTCTCGCACGGTCACCCCATCGGGCACCTGCCCCACGCCCGTTGGGGATGCGGGCACCAGCACATGCGTGAACCCCAGCCTGCCAACCTCGGCAATACGCTGGCGAATACCCGGCACAGCACGCACCTCCCCCGCCAGGCCAACCTCGCCAAACACCGCGAGTTTACGCGGCAGCGGCTTATTCTGCGCGGCCGATGCCAGCGCCATCACGCACGCCAGATCGGCGGCAGGCTCAGAGATTTTGGCACCTCCCACCGTGGAAACATAGCAGTCGAGTTTGCCCACGTTCAGCCCGGCGCGGCGCTGCAAAACCGCCAAAAGCATCTGGATGCGCGCCGAATCCAACCCCGCCACCGTGCGCCTGGGCGCGGGTGCCACCGCTTGATCCAACAGCGCCTGGACTTCGGCAAGGAGCGGGCGGCGCCCCTCCATTGTCACGGTCACGCAGGTTCCCGCCACCGGATGCGGCGTGCGCGAAACGAACATGCCGGACGGGTCGAGCACGGGTGCGATCCCATCCTCGTGCATATCGAAACAACCGACCTCATCGGTGGGCCCGTACCGGTTTTTGATAGCGCGCAGCATACGAATATTGGAGTGTTTATCACCCTCGAACTGGCACACCACATCGACCAGGTGTTCCAACAGACGCGGCCCAGCGATCGTGCCTTCCTTGGTCACATGCCCCACCAACAGGGTACACATATTGCGTGCTTTCGCGGCGGCAATCAGCGATGCGGCAACCTCCCTCACCTGCGTAACACCCCCGGCGCTGCCCTCAACATCTGCGGACGCAAGGGTCTGCACCGAGTCGATCACCAGCATCGCCGGGTCTACCTGCTCAATATGCGCCAGCGCGGTCCCCAGGTCGGTTTCACTCGTCAAGTACAGGGTGTCGGCGACGGCGTGGATGCGGTCCGCACGCAGCTTAACCTGCGCGGCGGATTCCTCACCGGTCACATACAGCACGTCGCGGGTTTTCGCTCGGGCACGCTCGGCGGCGGGGGTTCGCGGGGTGTATCCGCGCGCGAAGGTGGCGGCAACATCCAACAGCAGGGTGGATTTGCCCACGCCGGGTTCGCCTGCCATCAGAATCACGGCACCGGGCACCAGTCCCCCGCCGAGCACCCGGTCAAATTCGGGGTTGCCGGTGCTCATATAGGCGGCGACGGTCGAGTCTACCTCGCCGATCACCTGCGCCGGTTTCTGCACGCTGGATGCGGTACGGGTACGCGCCACGGTACCCCCGGCGGCTTCCTCAACAGAGCCCCAGGTTTGGCATTCACCGCATCGGCCCACCCATTTGGCGGTGGTCCAGCCGCATTCAGTACAGCGGTAGGCGGGGGTTCCTTTAGTGGTTTTTGTGCGTGCAGCCATGGTTTTTATTGTACGGGCGACCCTGACGTTTTAAACACCTAGGTCGTCAAAAGCCGAAGAAGAGAATATCGGGGCGGGGCGCGCAAAAAGGCTGTAACACAGGCTAAAACGATACAATATATTCCGTGCAGACAGATTACAGTGAACTCCTCCTGAAGACCATTGCGCAGATCGCCCCCGGCACCGAGCTGCGTGAAGGGTTAGAACGCATCCTCCGCGGGCGCACAGGCGCACTCATCGTGCTCGGTTCAGACCGCACCGTCACGGGGCTCTCCTCCGGTGGGTTCACCATCGACACCGAATTTTCTGCCACCCGCCTGCGTGAGCTCGCCAAGATGGATGGCGCGATCATCTGTGACCGCGACGCCACCCGCCTGCTCATGGCGGCGGTACAGCTCATGCCGGATGCAACCATCGACACCAACGAATCCGGAACCCGCCACCGCACCGCCGAACGCATGGCAATCCAGACGGGTTGCCCGGTGATCTCGGTCAGCGCCTCTATGTCCGTCATTTCGGTGTATGTGGACGGCACCCGATACACGGTCGAAGACACCCAATACCTGATGGCGCGCGCCAACCAGGCAATCCAAACCCTTGAAAGCTATAAGAAACGCCTCAACAAGGTGCTTTCCACACTGTCCGCACTCGAAATCGAATCACACGTTACGCTCAGCGATGTCGCTATCACCCTGCAGCGCATGGAGATGGTGCGGCGCATTATCTCTGAAGTCAGTCACTATGTGCTTGAACTCGGTGTGAACGGTCGCCTGGTGGCGCTTCAGCTTGAAGAGCTCCGCAGCCCCGATATGGCGGGTATCGACGTTATTCTGCACGACTACCTGCCGCGGCCCACCGCGCAGAGCATCTCCATCGCAACTCGGGCTCTGCGCGACCTTACCGACATGGATATTGTGGACCTCACTATGATCGCCCAGGCCGCAGGGTTCGGCGATTACGAACTCGACACTCCCCTGCAGCCGCGCGGCTACCGCCTGCTTGACGGCATCGCCACTATTCCGAACACAATTGCCGAACGCCTCGTTGAACGGTTCGGCACTTTGCAGGCGCTCATGGCCGCATCCTTAGAGGATCTGCGTGATGTTGATGGTATAGGCGAGCATCGTGCCCGCACCGTGCGCGAATCGCTCTCCCGCATGGCGGAAAGCAGCCTCGAAAAATACCTCTAACATTGGCCGGGTACGGTCCGAAGAACACCAGCCACCCGATAGAAAGAGCCTTTATTTCAATAAAGCGTTAAAAACTCTCTTTATTGAATAAAGGCTCTTTCTATACGTCTTTTATATATTCCCGCAGGGGAATACCGTGGGCGCTATTTCAATAGGAAGTTCACTCGCTGCGAGGTCACCCCATTCACGGTGGCCGTCACCCAGTATGTGCCCTTCGCCGTATTCTTCAGCGCATTACACCCGGAGGTATTGAGCTTACGATCCCACGCAACATCGCTGGCGGCTTCCTTGCCCGCAGGAATCTCGGTCTTCTTCGTGGGAGTGGGCGTGCACTTCGCAGACGAATACACCTGGGTGTCGCCCGATGTAATGTTGATCTCCACGCCCTCGGCAGCCTTCTCGCCGCCAATAAAGCAGGGCTTACCCGAAGAATTTGTGTACACCACGTGGAACGACGGCATTTCACCGGGCGCATACTGCTTCTTTGAAGGCTCGACCGTCACCTTTAGATCCTTGGCATTGCACAGAGCCACGGCTGGCGTTGCGGATGCGCTCGCCGACCCAGACGGAGTTGCGCTGCCGGATACCGCTGGGGTCCCAGAAACGGACGGGGTTGCCGATGCGTTCGGGCTGCCGGATGCTGAACCGCTCACCGATCCCGAAGGTGCAACCGTAGAAGGTGTGGGGCGCGCGCTGAAATTCTGGAAAGGTTCGCCGGTGGCTGTCGCCTCTGCTGCGGCATCGTCTTGAGGCCCCTTATTGATCTGGTTCACTAGGGTGGTAATACCAACAATGCCAACCAGCAAAACAAGAATAAGCACTACCACGGCAACGATACGACGGCGGCGGTATACTTCGGGGGGTAATTCGGGACCAAGTTCAGACATACCGTTAAGAATAACGGTTTTTTGGGTGTCGTGCATGCAAAACCATATATATAAGCTACATGGAATAGATAAAAATACGTTGCCTGTATATTGTGGGTCAATTGGCACCCGATACCCAATATCACCTACCCTAGAAACAGTAATACATTACAACGCAAGCAATTATTGCCATGTTCAATTTAAAAAACTCACACGAACTACACCACCGCATAAATACCTGGTACCAGCATCATGCCCGCGACCTGCCGTGGCGCCGCGCCGACTGCACGGCCTGGGGTGTGATGGTGAGCGAGTTCATGCTGCAGCAGACTCCCGTGAACCGCGTGCTTCCCGTGTGGGAAGAGTGGATGCGCCGCTGGCCCACGCCCGCATCCCTTGCCGCCGAAGACAGCGCGGAGGCGGTGCGCGCCTGGGGTCGTCTGGGCTACCCGCGCCGCGCCCAACGACTGCACGGCGCGGCGGTCGCTATGACGAAGCATCATGACGGCGAGGTTCCGGCGGATTATGACGAACTTCTTGAGCTTCCCGGTGTGGGGGCATACACCGCGGCGGCGATTACGGTCTTCGCCTTCGGCAGACGTGCCACCGTTATCGACACTAATATCCGCCGGGTGCACGCCCGCGCCGTCATGGGCAAGGCGCTGCCCCACAAACATTTGAACGCCGCCGAAACAAACCTTGCCGAAGAGCTGATGCCGCAGAATACCGCCGTATCCTGCGTGTGGAACGCCTCTGTTATGGAGCTGGGCGCGCTCGTGTGCGTCGCCAAGAACCCCCGCTGCGAGCAGTGCCCCCTTGAGGATATCTGCGCGTGGGTGAAGGAGGGCAAACCACAGGCCGAGTATACGCCTACGGGGCAGAGCTGGCACGGCACCGACCGGCAGCTGCGCGGTGCCATGATGGCGGTTCTGCGCGCCGCGCACGCACCGGTGCCGCGGGAGCTTCTAACGGACTTCTCCACCGATATTACTGTTCCCGATGCCCTGAAGGTTCCGGTGCAGGATTTACGCAAACTCGACTCGTCCCAAGAACAAATCGATCGATGCTACAGCGGGCTTCTGAAAGATAAACTTGCGAAAGAGCGTAAGGACAGAGTTTCGCTTTAGATTTTGGCCTTTTATGCACTATTCCCCAACTCACGATAAACCCCGAAAAAATATTGTTTTCACCTGAAATCTTTGGAAGAATGGAGAAAACATTCTGGAAAGCTCATTTCTTCGTGAAGGAGGACTCCATGAAAATAGCGGTCATAGGGGCAACCGGCACCATCGGCTCGAAAATTGCCGCCGAACTGGAAAAACGCGGTCACGAGGTAGTGCCGATCAGCCGATCACACGGGGTAGATGTTTCATCGCTCGCAGATTTAAGCGCGGCGCTGACCGGAGTGGATGTTGTGATCGATGCGATTAACAACATGATCATGAGCAGCAAAAAGGCGCAGACAGCCTTTATCAGCACCTCCAGCAATATCGCGCAGGCGGCGGCTGATAACGATGTGAAGCGCATCGTCTGCGTCTCGATCGCCGGAGTAGAAAACCCGGCGGTTAGCCGCGGATACGGCTACTATGCGGGCAAGGCGGCACAGGAGAAAACCTATCAGGATTCCGCCGTAGACACCGTTATTATTCGTTCGACGCAGTGGTTTGAACTTCTTGACCCCATTGTTCAGCAGGTTACGGTGGGGCCCGTCTCGGTGCTACCGACCATGAAAATGGCGCCTATTCCCGCAGATGCGGCAGCACAGCTGGTATGCGATGTTGCCGACGGCTCCGAGAAGGTACCGGGTACGGGCATCGTCTCGATCCGCGGCGAAGAAGAAGGAACAACGGCGGAGTTCGTGAAGCGGCTTCTCACGGCACGCGGCGAGGCCGGCGGCAAAACGCCGAAGGTGGTGCGGCAGCTGCCGTATTTCGGTTCCGCTATTGCCAAGGGCGGGCTGATTCCCGATCCCGCAGATCACACCATCTCCACCACGCTTGAGGAGTGGCTGGCAAGCCTGTAGCGGTTTCGATATTGCGCGAACCGATGCGGTCTTCGTATGTACGAAGGCCGCATCATTGCGTTAAGCGCTCGTATGCCTATGCGCCCTTATGCTCAAGAAAACCGATAAGCCTGTCGAGCAGGTCTTGCAGCTGTTCACGTTCCTGTGAGGTGAATTCGGCGCTCATGGCACGCTCGACGGCGCGAACCTTCTCGTCGGCCTGAACAACCAGCTCTTCGCCCGCATCGGTGAGGGTCACGATATTCACGCGGCTGTGAACTTCGGAGGGCACACGGGTAATTAGGCTTTTCGCATCCAGACGGGCAAGAATGGTGGCCATCGTCTGCGGGGTTACCGCTGCGGCACGCGCCAATTGCGCCGCAGACTGCCCGGGCACATAGTAGAGCGAAGTCATGGCGGCATACTGTGCGACGCTCAGATCGTACTCACGCAGAACCTTAGATTTGACCGCCATCATCGCCTGCTCGGCGCGTTTAATCGACGACCCTATGCGCGACCGGGTTTCGGCAAGATAGGCTTCTTGCCCCTGTCCCGGCTGCGGAGGGTATTTTACAGACTGCTGTGATTTTTCCGATGATGCGGGCATGTACTAAGCATACTATCCCCCGACTCCGTCTCGCTTTGTTATTCACCGACATACACACTTAGCAGAAACGCGGCGATATTGCCGGGGGTACAGCAATAATTATTCAGAAGCGCGGCAAAAACACCCTGAACAACTAAGGCTTGTCCCCCGAATCCTCACGCAAAGGATTCGGGGACAAGCCTTAGTTAGTGCCTTCCGCAGGATCGCCTACAGGGGAAAGCCGCTAGTCAGATGCCCCTCCGGTAATCTGCTCGGCTTCTTCCACGGCAGATTCCGCCATCTTATTGACGGTCTCCAGGGGTAAATCCCGCATCTGCTGCGAGGAGAAGACGAACTTCGCATCGTCGCCTTCACCCTCGACACCCACGGTAATCTTCTCGCCGGGCTTGATTTCGCCGAAGAGGATCTTCTCGGAGAGAGCATCCTCAATATTACGCTGCATTTCGCGGCGCAGCGGGCGGGCGCCCATCGCCGGGTCGTAACCCTTCGAGGCCATGAGAACCTTCGCGGCATCCGTAAGCTCGATCGACATTTCCTGATCTGCCAAGCGCTTTGCCAACCGGCCCACAAAGAGATCCACGATCTGCAGAATCTCGTTCTCGGAGAGCTGCGGGAACACGATAATATCGTCCACGCGGTTCAGGAACTCGGGGCGGAAGTGCTCCTTGAGGTTCTCCATCACGCGGGCCTGCATGCGCTCGTAATCGGCGTCGCCGTGATCCATCGCCTGGAAGCCCACGGGAACGCGACGGTTCACATCGCGCGAGCCGAGGTTCGTGGTCATGATGATCACGGTGTTCTTGAAGTCCACCACGCGACCCTGCGAGTCGGTCAGGCGGCCGTCTTCGAGAATCTGCAGCAGCGAGTTGAAGAGATCGGTGTGAGCCTTCTCGACCTCATCGAAGAGCACCACCGAGAACGGCTTGCGGCGCACCTTCTCGGTCAGCTGACCGCCCTCGTCGTAACCCACGTACCCGGGAGGCGCACCGAAGAGTCGAGACACAGTGTGCTTCTCCTGGTATTCGGACATATCCAGGGTAATCAGGGCGTCTTCATCGCCGAAGAGGAATTCCGCCAAAGCTTTCGCAAGCTCGGTCTTACCAACACCGGTTGGACCAGCGAAGATAAACGAGCCACCGGGGCGGCGCGGATCCTTCAGACCGGCACGGGTGCGGCGAATCGCACGGGAGAGAGCCTTGATAGCGTTGTCTTGACCGATCACGCGCTTGTGCAGCTCGTCCTCCATCTTGATCAGACGCGAGGACTCTTCCTCGGTGATCTTGTAGACCGGAACGCCGGTTGAGGATGCGAGCACCTCAGAAATAACCTCGGGGGTCACCTCGCCGAAAGCATCGCCGTTTTCGCGCCAAGCCTTCTCAGCCTCAGCCTTCTCGGCGAGTACCTTTTGCTCCTGATCGCGCAGCGCGGCGGCCTTCTCGTAATCCTGGCCCTTGATAGCGTCTTCCTTCTGCGCGCGCAGCTTCGACGCCTTCTCGTCAAGAATCTTAATCTCGGGCGGGGCGGTCATCCGCTTGATGCGCAGGCGGGCGCCCGCCTCATCAATCAGGTCAACGGCTTTATCCGGCAAGAAGCGGTCGGAAATATAGCGTGCCGCCAAGTTCACGGCAGCCTCGATCGACTCGTCGGTAATGGTTACGCGGTGGTGAGCCTCGTACTTATCGCGCACTCCCTTGAGAATCTGCACGGCGAGCTCCTGGGAAGGCTCATCCACCTGAATCGGCTGGAAGCGGCGTTCCAGTGCGGCGTCCTTCTCAATGTGCTTGCGGTACTCGTCCAAGGTGGTGGCACCGATGGTCTGCAGCTCACCGCGAGCCAGCATCGGCTTTAGGATGGAGGCAGCGTCGATAGCGCCCTCTGCGGCACCGGCACCGACAAGGGTGTGAATCTCGTCGATGAACAGGATAATGTCGCCGCGGGTGCGAATCTCCTTGAGCACCTTCTTGAGGCGTTCCTCAAAGTCACCGCGGTACCGGGAGCCCGCAACCAAGGAACCCAAATCTAGAGTGTACAGGTGCTTATCTTTGAGAGTTTCGGGAACATCGCCGTGTACGATGGCCTGCGCCAAGCCCTCAACAACGGCGGTTTTGCCGACACCGGGTTCGCCGATAAGCACGGGGTTGTTCTTGGTGCGGCGTGAGAGAACCTGCATTACGCGTTCCATCTCGTGGTGACGACCAATCACCGGGTCAAGCTGACCCTCGCGTGCGGCGGCGGTGAGGTTACGCCCGAACTGATCGAGAATCGTCGAACCCGCCGGGGTGCCCTCGCGGGAGTTGCCCGCGCCAACACCGGCGGTTTCCCTATTCTCGTTGTTGCCGGGGTACCCGGAAATAAGATCCATCACGGCCTGGCGAACCTCGGCACCCTGCACGCCTACTTTGGAGAGAACCTGGTTTGCCACGCCCTCGGAGGCGCGCACCATGCCCAGCAGGATATGTTCGGTGCCGATATAACCGTGGTTAAGCTGAATGGCCTCACGCATGGAAAGTTCGAGGACCTTCTTGGCGCGCGGGGTGAAGGGAATGTGACCGCTTGGCGCCTGGGGGCTGGGACCCACAATGCTCTGCACCTGTTCGCGCACGGCATTCAGGGTAACCCCGAGGGACTCAAGAGCACGGGCACCGATGCCCTCGCCCTCGTGAATCAGCCCGAGCAGCAGATGCTCGGTGCCGATGTAATTGTGGTTGAGCATGCGTGCTTCTTCTTGGGCAAGCACCACAACGCGCCGAGCTCGGTCGGTAAAGCGTTCAAACATTGCGCACTCCTTGGAAATTTTGCTTGATACTAGATTACGTGGAAAAGCGCGGCTACGGTGCACTGTTCGCCATCAAGAGAACGTCTGTGTCGCTATTTTTCGGGGAGCCTTTTACCGAGCCAAAACCGGGATGCGCATCGGGCGTTTCTCGACGGTCATAAACATTTTCATGAAACTTTTATCGTGCTCTATCAGAAGACCTAATATCGCTTTAGCTTATAGCAATACTAATGTACCTCCGCGCCCTTTACTAAAACGTTATAATTCTGCCTCGGTATTTAGATTCTTAGGAGACATTCTTGAGGATTGCTCTCATAAGATAACGGGGATTCCATAAACACCAAGAAAAGGCCCGGGGCGATACCCACCACGTGATTACCTAAATACATATCACGGGGCTAATAAAAAAGCCGGAAGATGATAGCTCTTCTCATGAAGGGCTTTTTCTAAAAACCTCGTTATGCAGAAGGCGGGATAACACTTGATGTGTCATCCCGCCGTCGGCAGATGAAATACCATCACAGAATTAGCGATGGTATCAATACTATTTACTTACCTTCTGCCTTCATAGCTGCGTAGTAAGCATCCTGAATTTCCTGGTGGATGCGGCCGCGGTCAGAAACTTCGTGACCGTTTTCGCGTGCCCACTTACGAATTGCAGCGGTTTCAGGGTTACGCTTCACCGGAGCGGAAGAGCCACGACCACCGCGGGAACCGCGCTGGGAGGCACCTACCTGAACGCGACGACCCTTAGATGCGAACGGACGAATTGCATCACGAAGACGAGCGGCATTAGCACTGGATAGGTCAATCTCGTAATGAGCTCCGTCGAGGCCGAATCGTACAGTCTCTTCTGCGGGACCACCATCAAGGTCGTCCTCAAGAATAATGCGCACCTTCTGTGCCATAGGGGTTTTCTCCTTAGTTTGGTTTATTGCTCCAACTATGAGTTTTTACACTGCACGTTGTCACACTCTCTAATTTATCTCCTTCATAATAACAGAAATAAATGACTAATGACTACCAACATAGAGAATTCTAAGGAATGACACAGAATAGTGTTGTCATTTAACGGTTATATTTATTGACGCTCCGTTTTATTACCCGTTTTATCAGTACCAAAAGGATTTACCGTTCCTTGTGAACCCTTTACCTTCTCGTACCACTGTTGAGCGTCTTTTTCGACATCACGCTGTGCTGAACGTTCTGCGCGATCCGCCCGGTTAATCCAACGCAAAATGAAATATAACGCAATCCCGGCAAAAATAGGAGGCAGCAGCGCAATCAAAATCTCCATGAAAATCCCTCACAACCTTTCGTGCTGATGACAGCATACCCGATAGCGCAAAATGCCGCCCGATAACGCATACACGTTACGAACGGCATCTACGGTTTAACGCAGTTTACAGACCTTTACGAAAGAAAAGCCTTGATCAAGCCCGAAATTACGACTCCGGTTTCATCAGCGGGAACAAAATAGTTTCACGAATACCTGGCTGACGCACCACGGTTCCAGGGCGTTCAGGGTCCTGTTCACCCGCCAAAAGCATAATCAGACGGTCAACGCCCAGCCCGAGACCGCCCATCGGCGGTGCACCGTGCTCCAAGGCGCGCAAGAAGTCCTCATCAAGTTCCATCGCCTCGTCATCGCCCGCAGCGGCCTTATGGGACTGCTCAGTCAAACGCTCGCGCTGAATCACAGGGTCGATCAGCTCAGAGAACGCGGTACCGCGCTCCATACCGCCAATAATCAGATCCCACGCCTCAATCGTGCGGGAACCATCGCGGTTCGGCCGCGCCAAAGGCTGAGCGCTTGGCGGGTAGTTATACACAAAGGTCGGGTTCAGCAGAGTCGGCTCCACAATTTCACCGAAAAGCTCAATCACAAGTTTCTCAGCATCCCAGGCGGAATCCACCTCAACCTCATGCTTGGCGGCGATCTCGCGCAGCGTCTCAGCGGGGGTGTCCGGGGTTATTTCAACGCCCACGGCCTCAGACAGTCCGGGGTAGACGCTCAGCCACGCCCACTCACCGCCCAGGTCGATCGTGCCGTCCTCGGTCTCAATCGCGGTAACCCCGAGCTCCTGTGCGCACGCAACAATAATCTCCTGCATGCGCTCAGCCATTACGTACTGATCGGCGTAGGCTTCGTAGCATTCCAGGGTTGTAAATTCGGGGCTGTGAGTCGAATCCACGCCCTCGTTGCGGAATACGCGACCAATTTCGTAGACGCGCTCAATACCGCCCACCACGGCACGCTTGAGCGGAAGTTCGGTGGCGATGCGCATCGTCATAGGCTGGTCGAAGGCATTCAGGTGGGTGCGGAACGGGCGAGCCGTCGCGCCGCCGTGCACCAGCTGCAGCACCGGGGTTTCCAGCTCAATATAGCCGTGATCTTCCAGCACGCGGCGCACAGTGCGGGTAATCAGGGCGCGCTTTTTCACCAGGTCACGAGCCTCAGGGCGAACCATCAAGTCCAGGTAGCGACGGCGCACCCGAGTTTCCTCGTTCAAATCCTTGTGCAGCACGGGCATGGGGCGAATCGACTTCGCGGCCATCCTCCACTCACGCACCATAATCGACAGTTCGCCGCGGCGAGAGACCACCACGCGGCCGGTCACATACACGTGATCGCCCAAATCCACCAGGGATTTCCAGTCGGCAAGCGACTGTTCACCAACCTCATTGAGCGAGAGCATCGCCTGAATGCGGTCGCCATTCGTACCCGCCTGCAGAGATGCAAAGCAGAGTTTACCGGTATTGCGCACGAACACAACACGGCCCGGCACGTGCACCACATGGTCGGTTTCATCCCCGGCGGTGAGCTCACCGGACTCTAATTTCGGGTCGTATTGAGCGCGAATATCGGCGATATGATCCGGTTCGATGCGCTTACCTTCGGCATCCAGAAGCCCAACGGGATACGCTTCACCCGCGGTCTCCAGGAACTTAGCGCGCTTCTCCAAGCGAATCTTCATTTGCTCGGACATATCTGCAATGGCCGGTGTGGCGCTCTGCTCGTTGCTCAAAAGGTACCTATCTCGTGTTTTAGGAGGTCAAATGTGACGGTTTGCTACAGCAAATCCATGTTGTCGATCAAGCGTGTGGAACCCACATATGCCGCAACTAGTGCGAGCACCCGCTCGGAATCAGCGGTCGGCGGCTGGAAATTGCTCGGATCCACAAGCTCCAGGTAGTCCAGGCGCACACCCTCGGTTGAGTTAATACGTGCCCGTGCACTCTCTAGATCAATGCTCTCAAACCCGCGGTTCAGCGAGTTTTCGCGCATCAATGCAAGGGTTCGGGAAATCACCAGCGCAGCCTCGCGTTCCTGTTCGCTGAGGAATTCGTTCCGTGATGAGAGAGCCAAGCCGTCGTCGTCACGCACAATAGCGATAGGACGCAGGGTAATGTCGTGGTTGAAGTCGTGAATCATGCGCTGCACGAGCAAAACCTGCTGGGCATCTTTCTGCCCAAAGTAAGCGTTCACCTCGTGCGAGCCCGCGGCGGGGCGCACAATATTGAAGAGCTTGTTCACGACGGTGAGCACGCCGTCGAAGTGGCCGGGGCGGGTGATTCCCTCAAATTTATTGCCCAGTTCGCCGCTGGAAATGCGAATAAGCGGCTCGCCTTCGGGATACATTTCATCCACGGAGGGCGCGAAGATAATATCAACGCCCGCATCGGCGGCGACCTGCGCATCCGTTTCCAGGGCGCGCGGGTATTTGTCATAGTCTTCGTTGGGGCCGAATTGAAGCGGGTTAACAAAGATCGACGCCACCACAACATCGTTCTGTTCACTTGCGCGGCGCAAAAGCGTGGCGTGCCCTGCATGCAGAGCACCCATCGTAGGTACATACCCGAGCGTAGCGCTACGGTACTGCACCTCGCCTTCCTGTTCGGCGGCTTCGGCACGGGCGCGCTCATTCAGCCGTTCCTGGGCGGCGGCAAGCGCCTCCGCAATAGCGGAGCGAAGCTCGGTAATAGTCGTGACGATGCGGGGCATCGAGGTCTCAGTCATGACGAGAACTCCTTATCGTCAGGCATCGCACCGGATTGACGCGTGCCCGTGGTGTGGGTTCGCAAGGTAGATTCAATCCGAGCCTTCTGGTCGTCGTTTATTGAGTTTCTATTATGCGCCCTAGATGCGGTTGCGCGCACCATGGCGGCATATGAGTCAGCGATATCCTGGGTTTTTTCGTGATCGGTGTACTCTATCAGCGCATTAAGATGCGCATCCAGGGTACCTGCATCGCCGCGTGCCACGGGACCGGTCAGCGCGCCTTCGCCACTCGCAAGCGCGTTATCGACGGTCGCACGAACCAGCGGACCGAGGTAACGCGCCGGGTCTTCAATACCGATACTAGCAAGCATCTGCTGGGACTGTCCCAAAAGTGTGACGAGATGGTTCGAGGCATGCGCCAGTGCGGCATGATAAAACGCACGATCGGCTTCGGCAACGTGGACGGGCTCACCGCCCATTTCAACGACGAGCGCCTGAGCTATAGGGATAAAAGGCGCGGGTCCGGTCACAGCAAAGCTCGTACCGGTGAGTCGTTGTAAATCCAGGGACAAACCGGTGAAAGTCATGGCGGGGTGAATCGCCAAGCCGATAGCGCCCAAGGTGGTTGCGGGAGCGAAAATATCGGTGCCGTGCCGCCCGGAGGTGTGCACAAGCAACTGCCCACTGGTTAAGGACCCGGAAGATGCCAAATACTCGATCAGACCAGCCAATTCATCGTCGGGGACAGCCAACAGCAGCAGCTCGCTGCGTTCGGCAATCTGTTCCACCTCAAGGAGCGGTACGCCGGGTAAGAGCACATCCGCCCGTTCTTGAGAAGCTTCAGAAACCGCATGCACGCCCACCAGGGAATGCCCGGCAGCGCGCAGGGCGGCACCGAGCACAGCGCCAACTTTACCGGCGCTGATAACGCCGATGCCGAGGCGTGCGGGTTTCAGATGATTCGTGGTCACACCCTTAAGTATATTAGGTACCGCAAAATCCGCGTGTTTTTCAGCGTTCACCAGGTGCGTCGAATATCATGGCAGGCTTGAGCGCGGAATTATGCCGAAGGCGATGTGTAATAGGCCCGAGTGCCGTCAGTGCGGGTGATGATCTCGACGGCAATGCGTTCGGCATCGTGCGCCTCTAGGTTCTGGACGGCTGGTTTGACCGGCCCCGGAACGCTGCCCAAATGTATGCATGCGGTTTTGAGGATGCGATTGAGCGGCCCCTGTGACCATTGCACCGCGAGCACCTGCCGTTCGGGGACTATCGAGAGGAACCGCAGCAGGCAGCCGCCACGCAGCAAGAGAAGATCCCGGGTGGGGGCGTGTTCCGAATGGTGCGGGTCGGCCTCAGCTTCCACCCGTTCGGCATTCACCCGCGCGAAGCCGTCACGCCGGAAGGTGAGCGGGTTAAGCCAGCGTGTTCGGCGCGGCGCCGTCACTACGCCTAACTCGCGGCTGTCGGCGGGGTCATACCTTGACGATTCCATGACCGCCTGCACGATTTCGAGGCTGTGCGGTGACGCACTCGGCAGCAGCAGGTGAAGAAGCCGCTGCATTTCGCGGGCGGTGCCCACGGGCAGGGCGGTGTTGCGGGTAAATAAGTCGTCGGATGAACCCTCCGTATTTACCGCCACGCCCGCAATATTGACCACTACCCGGTACCACCCGAAGGGCTTCCACAGCAGGGGCTGTTCAATCTTGAGGGCTTGAATACGCTGCGGGAACAGGGTTTGCGTATGCGTTCCCGTGAATCCGTAGGTGATGCGCAGGCTGTCGCCGCGCGCATCCGAAATGTTCTGGCGGATGCGCTCCACCGTGAAATTTGCTCCCTGATCGAAGCTGCTCCACAGCTGCCAAAGAAAACCAAGAATTGGAATCAGGGACGGAAAAATAAACTGCGATATCTGTCCCAACTCCTTTTGGGGGTTCATCAGCCACCCCATGATCGTAACGCTCACCCAGATAATCGCTACCGGAAGTGCCCACAGGAGCGAACTGAGCACGATAGCGGCAAGAACCCGCAGATTGGGGACTTTGAGGAGAAACCGTTCCGGCTTGTGGCCTCCCTCTGCCTGCTGCTCCCCCGCGAGGTTTACCTCGTAATCCTTCTCAGCCGGAGCGCTCACAGCATCGGCGGATTCTGGCGTATTGGCGGCACGCAGGGTACTCATCCGCTGCAGCAGGCGTTCCTGCAAATTCTGCGCCTTCGCATACGAGAGGTATTTGATATGCAGGGCTTCTTCGGCACCGTCCGCAGCCTCAAGCCGAAGCTCGGACAGCCCCAAAATACGGGCGACAAGTGAGCGTGAAATATCGACGCTTTGCACGCTTTCCAGGCGAATCTGCCGCTGTTTCTTGAAAAATATTCCGCTGTGGCGGTATACCGAATGCGCGCTCACGCTGTAGCGGGTAAACGCCCACGAAAGAATACTTCCGCCAAAAATAAGGACCGCCGCAGCACCGTAGCCATACAGCATTACCGGGTTATGTCCCACATGATTCAGCAGATATTCGGGCAGCTGCCGCAGAATATTCCAGTAATCATTCTCGGCATTATTATTGAAGGAATTCTTAATATAATCCCAGGCGAGATAAATAATAAAAGCAAAGAAAACCCATATGTTCATGATGAACGTGCGCACATCGGTACGCCACCACGTGAGGGTCTCCGCAGCTTCACTCGGGACTATCTGATGTTCAGAAGTGTTAGAAGACACGTCCTGGTTATTCGAGTTTCGGGGTTCCTGTGTCATTACAGCGCCGCCATGCGTTCATCGGCGCGGCGTATCAAAAGCTCGCGCAGCTGCTGCCCACGTTCTGCGGGAATACCGTACAGCGTCACCTTAGAAGCGGTCACCCCGGCGGTGCGGATCGTCAGACGCACCAGGTGATGAGCACGCTCCAAGGGACCGGAATCTACATCTACATACTGGATGCGCCCATACGGAATGGACGTCACATGCCGAAACAGCAACCCCTGGCGCGCCATCAGATGGTTGGGGCGCAGACTATAACCCAGCGCTCGGGTGCGGCGCGGCAGCAGCGCCGCCCACCAGATACCCCACACCACCAGGACAGCGGCGATCGCCCCGGTAAGAGCAGGCAGCCACGTGGTTTTGGGCAGGACGCCGGAGGAACGCATCATCTCAAACATCACGGTCAGCACCGCAAAAACGCCTACCAGTGTGGCGAAAAACCCTACGACCTGTATCAGCCGAATCTTGGTATACGAAGGATGCGCGCGCACCCACTCGCCCTCAGTCGCGGTCACCGAGCTCTCACCCTCGTGCGAGAAAGAAGCATCCTCAGCATGTGAAAGTTGTGACATACATACCCTCTATCGTCGATCGCTCGTGCGGGAATATCCATCGGCGGCAAGCTTACCCGAATTCGAGCCGCCCGACGACGAATTACCGTCCGGATCATCCGGCGGAATACGGCACAGATACTGCGCCCACAGCCCGCCCGCCATCAGCAGCACAGCACCGATCAGATTCACCACAGTAGACCAGAAAAACCCGGGGATACCGCGAGCGCTCGCCAGCGCTAAATCGTAGACAATAAGTCCGAGCATCCAGCCCGCCAGCAGCGCCCCGGTCAAAATTGCGCCCTGCGCACACGCCAAAGTACGCGCAGCCATGAGAGAGTTCATGGACTTCGCTTTACGCCGGGTCTCAACATTGCGAAAACGCGCCACCTGAAACGCAAACCAGAGCGTAATACCCGCTATCACCACGCAAATCAGTGCCACCACAGGCGACATCGCGAGCTCACCGCCGCCAGCGTTTACCACCAGATTATTCAGGATCGTTGCAGCAATAAGCCCCAGCGCTACGGCACACGCAATAACGGATATTCGGATGGGCTTCATACGCCCTCGCTTTCAGCACCACTATCAAATAGGTTCTTGGGCAAATTCATGTCTCGCATAAATCGTACCGCGTTAACCCCCGCCCGTTCATCGGCTGCGCGTACCCTGCGAGCTAAATCGGCAACGAGATGCCGCGTCTGTTCGCCCGTAGCGGCATCACGAGAGGGTATTACCGCCTGCGGGTTTGCCTGTTCCCACGGAACCAGTACGAAAGCACGCTCATGCGCACGCGGATGCGGCAGCGTCAGAACCGGATCGTCGCTGACAAGGTCGTCATAGGTAATAACGTCAATATCGAGAGTGCGCGGGCCCCATCGCACAAGCCGCACCCGGTAATGATGCGCCTCCACCTGCTGGCACAGCGCTAACAGCGCGTAGGGGTCAAGACTCGTGTGTACTTCAAGGACGGCGTTGATATAGTCCGGCTGGTCGGCGGGGCCGCCTACCGGTTCCGTCACATACAGCCCGGAGGCACGCACTAGCCGCACTGCACCCCCGCTAAGATGCACGAGGTCGGCGGCGGCCTGCTCTAGGGTGGTTTCGCTCTCACCCAGGTTTGACCCCAGGGCCAGCACCGCCGTATGCGCTAACGCGTCCATGCCGGGCGCAGGGTGCGATTGGTTCGCGTTCGGTACATTACCCACGCGCGCATGCACCCTTTCCGCCCTGAATCTGCGTGCCTTCACGCTCCCGGAATACGGTCACTGCCACGTTCCCGAAGGTCACCTCAATCGGGGCCTTCGGTTTATTGACGGTCACCTCAAGCGCATGCACATACGCGCATTCGTCCAGAATGTTCTGGGCGATACGCACGGCAAGAGTCTCAATCAAATCGAGGGATTCCCCCACAATATGCGTGCGGATAATCTCGGCAACTTCCGCATAGTTCGTGGTTTGGGCGAGGTTGTCGGTTGCAGCAGCCTGCGTGAAGTCGGTGTATAAAACCGTATCTACTATGAAGGGCTGACCTTCACGTTTCTCAAAATCAAGCGCTCCGTGAAAACCCACGGCGGCAACACCGGTCAGGGTAATGCGGTCGCAGGATGCGTAGGCGTGTGCTGGGTTTGGCATGGTGTTCCTTAGCTGATGTGAATACTGGTACATAATTTTAGGTCTGTTTGGTGCGGGTAATAGTGCGTAAAGTATTCGCTACGGTCACGGCATCCACCGTGGGGGGCACATTGTGCACGCGAACCCCCCACACTCCCTGGGCCGCCGCGAGCGCAGAGAGAGCGGCGGATGCGGCATCACGGTCTTCGGGAGCGCGTACTGGCAGCATTTGGTCGGGCACGGTGTTCGCGCCCGCGGCCGGATTCTGGGTTTTGGTGCGCGTCGCATCCGCAGCGTTCAGCGCATTCGCCAGAAACCGTTTACGTGAACCGGCTATTAGTACTCGGTGCCCCAGCGTGTGCAGCTGCCCAAGGGCGGCGAGCAGTTCCCAATCCTGCATGCCACCCTTCGCAAATCCCAGCCCGGGGTCAAGAATAATGTTCTCGGCATGAACCCCGGCGGCAACCAGGCGATCGCGCAGGGCGGCGAGCTCGTCCAGCACCTCGGTGACGGTGCCGCGTGGGTAGGCGGCGAGCGCATCCATTGTGGTTGAGGTGCCGCGCGCGTGCATCAGAATATAGGGTACGCTCAGCTCGGCGACGGTCTGTATCATCTCATCGCTCACGCTCATGCCTGAAACGTCGTTGATGATGTGCGCCCCGGCAGCTACGGCGGCGCGGGCAGTCGCTGCGTTCATGGTGTCTACGCTGATGGTGATACCGGTTTCGGCAAGCCCCTCGATCACGGGCAGAATACGCCGAAGTTCCTCCTCAACACTGATGCGCACCGCACCGGGCCGGGTGGATTCGCCGCCCACATCAATAATGTCTGCGCCCTGCGCGATCATGCGCTGTGCGTGGGTGAGAGCGTCGTTCGCGGTATAGTGTTCGCCGCCGTCGCTGAAGGAATCGGGGGTGACGTTCAGGATTCCCATCACCAGGGTTCGCTCGGCGGCTGCGGCGTCGCAGGGCAGGTGTGCGGGGGGCTGCGGGCTCATCATTGCGTGCATGATTTAATCCTAACGGATGCGCGCCTGACCCCTTCGTGCCGTGAGCAGGTGGTATTTGGCCCGAGCAGGTCGGAAAATCCTACCTTGTCGGCGAAAAACAACCTTCTCGCGACCGGTTTTAATATTGCATGGTTTATGCGCATTTTTTCATGCAGGGCGTAGCGGGGTATGCTGGATTTATGACTATAGAGTTCTGTACGGCTACGGTGCCGGACGGAATGTAACGACGCATCGTAGAGACTGACGGTTTTGGAGGTTCAGATGAATCTGAAAGTTGGCGCTTGGATTCTTGGCTTTATCGCTCTTGCGGCGTTTATCACGGTTGTTCTGGCGAATGGACTTACCGCCGTGCGCTGGGTCGCGTTCGGTGTCGCAACCTGCGCAGGGTTCCTCTCCCTGGGTATGGTCGTAACCCTAGCCCTCGGCTGGGATGATCCCACGGGAAAGAAAGCCGAATCTCACTAGTTTTATCTCGTGCAGAGGCGTTCCGCTATGATTAAGCCATGCCGGATACCCTCACGATTCGACCCGCCACCCCCTACGATGCGCAGGCAATAGCGCGCATCCGTGTTCAGGGGTGGCGGTTTGCATATCAGGGTTTAATATCTCAGGATTACCTTGATTCGCTCAGCGTCGCCGAAGACACCGAGCGGATGCGCGGGTATCTCAGCCAGTTTCCCCAGAATTCGCCGCCCAGCAGGTCAAAGTCCGTGCAGGGTTCGAGTGATGATGAAAAACGGTCGTTTATGCTCGCTGCACGCGGCGATGCGGTGCTGGGGTTCTGCTGTTTCAGCGCGACCCCCGATAAGATTGACCGCGCCGAAAGGGCTATTCCGGGCGAGACGATAAACGGAAGACTCCACTCACTCTATATAGACCCGGATGCCCTCGGGCAGAGTATTGGGCACGCCCTTATGAGCCATGCACTCAGCACTTTTGCCGCATGGGGATGTGAGCGCGCGACTCTCTGGGTTTTGGAGGGAAATTCCCGCGCTATCAGCTTCTACGAACGGCAAGGCTGGCATCGCACGGGCGCCACAAAGGTGGATCGTTCCTTTGGACTGTGTCTGGTTGAGCACGAAATGGCGGTTCAGTTTTAACGCGAAACCGTCCGGATGATCGTGCGGCTTGTTGAGGCAGGTTCACGATTCATCGAGGCGGTCGCTAAGTTAGTCGACGCTATTAGCCGCTGGCTAATATAACGTCCTCACAGGGTGCGCACTCATAGTTTTAGCAGACTGGGTGCTCATCCGTATCGTTGCTACCTTACCCTATATCGCACATGCTCCACCCTCTAAAACAGCATCTGCAGCAGAAACCACCCATACACACGCGGGGACAGAGCATAGCTTCACCCCGGCAAGATGCCTCGCTTCAGGCGGGTATGCTCGTCAGCGCTCATGCGCTCGCCTTTCTGAAGGGACCCGTTAGCTTTGGGAGTGAGGCGCCTGAGATTCTGCGGGGTCATGATCGCCGAACGGCTAGAATGCTCATACGCATAGGTCGTGAAGATCCAGTCTGCGAGTTCGCGCGCATCTTGGGGGTCAAACCTTAGCCCATAACGCGGTTCAGAGTTCGTAAGCACGGATTGAATGTGCCGATACCAAGCATCGCGGCTGCGCATCACAAGCCAGAATCCGGGCTCGCTTTCCTGCTCATCGCGCAGATAACGCGCCAGACGGTATAACACCAATCGGGCGCTAAAATCCGAATAGACATTCTGTAAATCTTCAACCCCACTCACCCACGATGAGCGAAACGGATACAACTCCACGTTGCAGGTACGCAGATTCTTAACAGTCTGATGCACATAATCGCCCAAAGTTCCCGCACGGTAGTGTCTAAGGAGCAGCTTGCGAAAAGCCTCATAATACTGGCTATCAACGTCATTGACCAGAAGCGCTGAATCATAATTACGCAGATAATAACGCTCTGTGCGGGTAAAAGATTCTTGATCGGTTATATCAGGTCCAATAATGTTTTTGAGTTCGCGGTACAGAATATTTTCAGGGCACATCACGTGATTTAGTACGTCATCTGGCGTCAGGTTGTAACCCTGTGTCTTGGCGTTATAAAAAGCAGAAAAGTTGAGGGTGCGATCCGGGTGTCTGTTGTTCTGTTCGTGAAAATCGCGAACATTCTGTGCCAGGTCTAAAGAGCTGTCAATGCTTGGGTTGAACAGGCAGTGCATCAGCCGGGCGTTCACCCAACGACCATGCACATGCTGCGGGATAGCGTAGGCTAGCGACTGTACAAGTCGTATCAGCCGTTCAGGCCTCACCCACGCAAAACCTTCCTCTGCTGCGCACGGCTTCTCCCCCGCACCCATTGCGGCACAAAACTCTTCGATCTTCCGGTACCCGCTCCTCCCGGGTAACCACGGCGAGCCTAGTGCGGCCTCTAGATGGTTTTGATCGGAAATTCTGCCCGCATCATCAATCTCATCTGCCCACGCAAGGAATTCGGGCAGGATTCTAGGGGGTCTCATATACATCCTTGTAAGACTGTTATAGGGCTTTTAGTTTTATTAAGTCTCGCTCTTGTCCTCAGAACGTGATTACTTGCCTGAGAACAGCAGCCAACCTGTCGTTTCGTCCGGTATCCTGACTATAAAAACGCGCCTGTACGAATTCCTCACACAAGGGACTATCGGGGGCGAACGCGCTGGTATCAATGCTGTATCCTGCGTATTCGGTAAGGTATGAGAAAAACACAAACTGGCTACGAGTGTTACCCTCACGAAAACTATGGATTACATTAATCTCGCCCCAGCTTTTAGCGAGCTCAGCTGCAAAAGTATCTTGGTCTAAATCTCGCAGAAAATTCTTCTGGGCAAGCTTTGCGTACTCGGCTTCTGCAGCTGCTCTCAGATGCGGGCCAGCCCCATAGTAAGCATGTCCGTTTTTAGACATAAACTGCCCCACTGGCGCAACCCGTTCCTGCCCTGCCCACTCGTATATATCATGGAAAATGGCGTAATGGATTGCTTTCATATGTTCATAGTCAAATTTACCTAGCACAAGGTTCTCACGAAGTTCCCGGATCCTCAGGCTGGTAATTGCTTCTTCCATAACCCGCAATTTTTCTGGGTCAGTCTCACCAAAGGGCTTGTTTGGCGTGGTGAATTTATTTCGCAGCACCCTAGTGCCAGGAATATAGTAATCATCCCAGGTGTGAAAGATAACGTGGTCTCTCACGATGCCCTTTGCACATGGCGGCGGATCTCTGCAATAGCCTCATCGGCAGTGATGGCATGATGAGCTGCCTGATCCACAATATCTTTCAGCACAGGATCAGTGACATGATGACCAGCTAATGCCAAAGCTGTATCTGCAAAAGCCTGATTCTCCTCAGCCTCGGATGCGGTAATGCGAGTACCAGAGAGTATATGAGTCATGTTTCCCCCTACAGCCTTTATTGTACGTGAGAATGGTTCAACGCCAAGGGACTCTTCTGTCTTCAATGCGAGCAGGTGGTTTTTGGCCGAAAAGGTAGTATTTTCCTACCTGTTCGGGCCAAAAACCACCTGCTCACGGAATAAGAAACTACTGCTTCGAGAAGATCAGGCTCATCGCCTCGGCGCGAGTTGCCGCGTTTTTGAGCTGCCCGCGCACCGCACTCGTGACGGTTTTCGCGCCGGGTTTGCGCACGCCGCGCATCGACATGCACATATGCTCGGCCTCAATCACAACGATCGCGCCGCGCGGGTTTAGATGCTCCTCCAGTGCCTCCACCACCTGCGTGGTCAGCCGCTCCTGCACCTGGGGGCGGCGCGCATACACCTCAAGCACCCGCGCCAGCTTGCTCAGCCCTGTCACCTTGCCGTCAGCCCCAGGAATGTATCCAACATGTGCCACCCCGTGGAAAGGCACCAGGTGATGCTCGCACGTGGAATAGAACGGGATATCCTTCACCAGCACCATCTCGGAATGGGCAATATCGAAGGTCGTGCCCAGCACATCGGCGGGGTCGGCGTGCAAGCCTGAGAAAAACTCCTCGTAGGCGCGAGCCACTCTCGCCGGGGTGTTCTGTAAACCGTCACGGTCAGGGTCTTCACCGATTGCCAGCAGGATTTCCCGCACCGCCGCCTCAATGCGCGGCTTATCTACCCCCGAGCCGTTATCCTCGCTCATCCGACCCTCCATAGGGGTTCTGGTTCGGGTTGTTATACGGGTACGGGTTCTGCTGCTGCTCATTCTGCTGACCCGGATACAGCTGCTCAGGGTATTGCTGCGGAGGCATCGCCACGGTCGGATCGGTATCCTCAATATCCTGCGTGCCTGGATGCGGCATCTGCTGAGGCTGACCGCCCTGATCGGGCAGGTTCTGACCCGGCGCCGTGTGCTCGGGCGCAGTCGGCATGGACGCAGTCGTAGGAGCCTTCATCGCCACGGTTGGATCGGAATCGCCCTCCAGACCATTCTTCTCTGCAGCAAGTTCGCTCGGAGCCTTCACCGGCGGAATATCGGTGCGTTCGCGGCCTTCCTTGGAATACCAGTGCTCGCGTTCGGGGCGCTTACGCACATCCTTGAAGATCTCAGCGATCTCATTCTCCAGCAGAGTCTCTTTCTCCAGCAGAGCGAACGCCAGGCGGTCAAGCACATCGCGGTTCTCCACGAGAATCTGGAAAGCCTCATCATGAGCTTCTTCCAGAAGTTTACGCACCTCGATATCGATCTTGTAGGCGGTCTTGTCAGAGTAGTTACGTGCCGCCGAAGGATCGCCGCCCATGAACGGTTCGGTGTCGTCGCTGCCAAGTTTTACCGAACCCAGCAGGGCGCTCATACCGTAGTCGGCTACCATTTTGCGTGCGGTATCGCTCGCCTTCTGAATATCGTTCGCAGCCCCCGTGGAAGGATCGTGGAATACGATTTCCTCAGCTGCGCGGCCACCCATCGCATAGGCCATCTGATCCAGTAGCTCGTGGCGCGTGGTCGAGTACTTATCGTCCTGCGGCATGACCATCGTGTAACCCAGTGCACGGCCACGCGGCAGAATCGTAATCTTGGTAACCGGCGCAGAGTTGCGCAGGGCGGCAGCCACGAGAGCGTGACCGCCCTCATGGTACGCGGTCACCTTACGCTCATGCTCACTCATGATGCGCGAAGCACGCTGCGGGCCCGCCATTACACGGTCGATAGCCTCATCGATAGCGCGGTCATCAATCACGTTGCCGTTATCGCGGGCGGTCAGCAAGGCTGCCTCGTTCATCACGTTCGCCAGGTCTGCACCCGTGAAACCGGGGGTACGCTTAGCGACCTGCCCCAAATCGACGCGACGGTCGATCGGCTTACCGGCGGCGTGCACCTCAAGGATGCGCTGGCGGCCCTTCATATCGGGCGCATCCACACCGATCTGGCGGTCGAAACGACCCGGGCGCAGCAGGGCGGGGTCGAGCACATCCGGGCGGTTGGTCGCAGCAATCACGATCACGTTGGAGTTGCCGTCGAAACCGTCCATTTCGACAAGCAGCTGGTTAAGGGTCTGCTCGCGCTCATCGTTACCGCCGCCCATGCCGACGCCGCGGCGGCGACCGACCGCATCGATCTCGTCCACGAAGACGATTGCGGCGGGGTTAGATTTTGCTTCCTTGAACAGATCGCGCACGCGGGATGCGCCCACACCCACGAACATCTCAACAAAGTCGGAACCGGAAATCGAATAGAAAGGCGCGCCAGCCTCACCCGCAACAGCTTTCGCGAGCAGGGTCTTACCGGTACCGGGAGGGCCGTACAGCAGCACACCCTTAGGAATCTTAGCGCCTAGTCGGGTGAACTTTTCGGGCTCCGCAAGGAACTCGCGCACCTCTTCAAGCTCAGCCAGTGCCTCATCAACACCGGCGACATCGGAGAAACGCACGGTCGGGTTATCTTTGTTGAACTTCTTCGCGCGCGACTTCGCGAAGCTCATGACCGAAGAGTTACCGCCCATGCGACCCATGAGCAGCCAGAAAATTGCACCAAAAAGAAGCACCGGCAGCAACAGAGAAATCAGCGAACCCAAGAAGCTGTTTTCCACCGGCTGATCGGTGTAGCTCTCCAGCTGGGCGCCGTTCATGGTCCGCACGACTTCTTCGGCACGCGGCTGCACATAGTAGAACTTCACAGAGGAACCGTAGTTGTTGCTGCCCTGCTTATAGTCTTCCTTCAGCTGCAGCTCAACACGCTGGTCGCCATCATAGATTTTCGCGCTCTTCACCTGATGGTCGTTGAGCAGCTGCAAACCAACGTTGGTATCTACCTGGCGTGCGCCCTGCGCAAAAAGCGAGCTCAGCGAGAACGCCACGACAACAATTGCAATAACGATAGCCCACAGCCAGCGACCATTGATCAGCCTGCCTAAAAAGTTATCGGGGCCGTTCGGCGAGTTATTGGATTTTTGCGCCAATGCTTAATTCCTTACGTTTACGACGGCTACACGCCGGGTACGCGCCGCAGCGTGCCGGAGCACTCCGTGACGATAGAAAGATGCAACTTTAAATGTACCCTAACCCCGCCGGATTACGCCTGCATCGGCGGCATTTCACCTCAAGGCTAAAAGGAGTCAGTGCGGGCATGCAAAAGCATGTCTAAGCGGTCGATCCCCAACTCTGTTCCCTGCATACCTCTAAAAAGGTTTGCAGGCTTGCTGTGCCTTCCCGGTGCATGTCAGCAACGTTATCTGCATAAAAATCTGCGCCACCATTCAAACCAATGAATTCGCCACGCAGCATCTCTGTCTCTGGATCGTATTGAATGACAGCCTTATGACCATCGATCATCATCACATTGTTCATGGTTTCACTCTACAGCTCGTCAAGGGAAACCTTTACCCCTGGCTGCGGATTAGCTAAGCGGTGACGCACGGTTTCGAGAAACTCTGCGCGCAGGCATAAGCGTGCCCGCGCATCTAGAATTTTCTCAGGATGCGCGGGCACCAAAAATCTTGTGCGCACGCTGCGCACGACCGGGTTTTAGGAGTATACGTGCGGGTGCAGAGTCGCCACACAGTCGAGGTTGCGGTACTTCTCAGCGAAATCGAGCCCGTAACCAACCACGAACTCAGGTTCGATATCCCAGCCCACGTATTTGACCTGAACGTCGGTCTTGACGACCTTCGGCTTACGCAGCAGGGTGCAGATTTCCACAGATTCCGCGCCGCGCGATTTAAGGTTCTGCTGCAGCCACGCAAGAGTCAGCCCGGAATCAATAATGTCTTCAACAATCAGCACATTACGACCGGTCAGATCGGTATCAAGGTCTTTGAGAATACGAACCACACCCGAGGATTTCGTGCCGGATCCATACGAAGAAACCGCCATCCAGTCCATCGTGTAATGCCCCTTGAGCGCGCGGGACAGGTCTGCCATCACCATAATGGCGCCCTTGAGAACCCCCACGAGGAGCACGTCTTTGCCTTCGTAATCTTCGTCGATGCGCGCCGCCAGCTCGGCAACTTTCGCATTGATCTCTTCCTTGGTGAAGAGTACGTTCTTCAGATCGTCCTGCACGTCTTGAGCCTGCACGGATTCTTCTTTCTTGCCGGGGCGTCTTCACGCCGAACCCGCCCGAATATTTTATCGGGTCGGGTATATTTTCTTGGTCCGTTTTAAGTATGACTTAAATTCTGATGCGCGGCTTACGTTTCACGGGTGTCTGCTGAGGTGCTGTGGAAGAATGACCCCGAAAACACGAATAAACCGCTACCGCGCCGCCTTCGCCGTCTGCTCAGCCAGGTAAGTTGCGGTTTTCAGATCAAGATTCAGCTCTGTGCGGCGCAGCTCGCGAATCAGCTGAACCTCATCTTTCGCAGGGTCAAGACCCGCCTTATCCGCTACGGAACGAGCCCAATCGATGGCGGCTTCCATCGGTTCGTCTTCCTTCGCGAAGAGAACGGCAAGTTCCGTCCTCGGGTTCTTATCGCTGCCAAAAAGTCCCATGCTTTTTCCTTCCGTATACCACCGAATCCTTGTGATATATCGAGATTCAAGGATTTTCAGTACCTTGCTATCTTAACACGGCACTATAGCCACTTTGAGAGATGCAACACAATAACTGGCTTATGAAGTCGAAGGCTTCTCTTACCGCTGGGAAATAAGTACCAGCGCATCCACGCGGGTATCGGTGCGGGGGTCGTGCACCTTGCGGCGGCGGTAGACACTCACATGCCCGGGCAGCTGTACCGGCCCGGCGGTGGCGTACTCGGCGACGAACTCGTCAAGCGCCTGTAGCCGCTCAAACCCGGGATTCTCCCCCTGCGCGGCGCGGGTCGCCAGGGCGAGCACGCGCATCCGAAGGGCAGGGTGCAGTACCGCCGTTTCCGCGCGGTTCAGGGCAATAATGACGGGGGCGGGTTCTTCGGGGACAGCATCCGTGGAGTGGTTGCCGGGCACCGTATCAGCCCCGGGGATGTCCGGTAGATGAACCCCGGCGGGCAGCTTCAGGCGGGCGTATTCAGCGGCGGCGAGCGCATCCAAATATTCGGCATCAGGCCCGGCGACTGCGGCGGTTCGCGCCAGGGAGAGTGCCACATCCCCGCCAAGATGCTCTTGCAGGAACGGTAGGATAGTGTGCCGAATGCGCGCGCGCATGAGCGTCTGGTCAGTGTTGGTGGGGTCGTTCCAGGGGGCGACCCCTTCGGCTTCGCAAATATTCAGCATGTCGGCGCGGCGCAGCGCGAGGAAGGGCCGCAGGTAGGTGACTCCGTTTTCGATGCGCACGGGCGGCATTCCTGCGAGGGAGCGTGTGCCCGAACCGCGCCCAAGCCCCAGGAGCACGGTTTCCGCCTGGTCGTCAAGGGTATGCCCCAGCAGAACAGCCCGTGCGCCGGTCTGTTGCACCGCACGTTCAAAGGCGCCGTACCGGGCGGTTCGCGCCGCCATTTCGGGGCCCATGCTGCCCTGCGGAACCTGCACGCGCTCCGTGAGTACAGGGTGCAGCCCCAGGTTCGTGAGGGTTTCTGCGGTGGATGCGGCAACCTCGGCGGAGTCGGCTTGCAGTCCGTGATCGACCACGACGGCGCCCACACGCACATCGGAACGACGCGCAAAGTGCGCGGCAATACAGGCAAGCGCGAGTGAATCTGGCCCGCCGCTGCACGCAACCAGCACGAGGGGCTTCTCGGTTTCTGCGCCCTGCTGCGATACGGTCGAGCCTCGCCGCGCACGCCCGGTCCCCTTGATGGCGCCTTCACCCAGCAGGTTCGTCAGCGCGCGAGCCAGTTCCCGGCGAGCCTTCCCCACCGCCGGATGCAGCCGCCCCTGCCGTCCATGTTGCATGTGTTGTCCTTCTCTGTTGTATATGCCGCTACGACAAAATCTATTCGCAAATCCTTTTGATCCTCGCGGCAGACGCAGCAGCGAATTACGCATTATCAAGTACGCTGGCGTATTGAAATAATGCTCGGTTTTGTCACATAAAGTGTCATGTAAAAGGGTTTTACGTGACAAAGTGTCATGTAAATCTAGAGTTTTGTCGCGTAATTTTGTCACATAAATATAAGACTCACGGCAATTAGTCCCGCTTTATACCGGGGATTTACGTGCATATATACCATATAAACACCCCATGTTTCGTGACATTTTATGTGACAAAAATTGTCACGAAACGCGCGGTTTTGTCATATAACCCGTTCTGGGATTACGCGGTATTCTCTTCGTCCCCACCACCAGCTACGACCACCTTGGCGTCCTCGTCCAGCACACGCTTGATCCAGGCGTCGGGGTTGTGAATCTCCCGCTCGGTCGGCAGGTTCTCGGGCCGCTCCCACACGACGTTGAAGCGTTCCATGCCGACCGCATCCACAATATGCTGCACGAACTTCTGCCCGTCGCGGTACTGCGCCATCTTTTTGTTCATGCCCAGCAGCCGGTAAATGAGCTTTGTGAGGAACTTTTGGGTTGAGCTGCGGCGGTTGAACCTGCGGCGAATCGTCTTGACGGTCGGCACAATCTGGGCGTCCACGGCATCCATCACCACGTTTGCGTGCCCCTCAAGCAGGCTCATAATGGCTGTCAGCTCGCTCGCGATTTTGCGTGCCTTCGCGGTGGCTTCTTTCACAGGATGCGCCCGCCCCTGCCCGGGTTCTTCGGCGCGGGCCTGGGCTGCGGCACGGAACGCATCTTTGAGGTCGAAAGTGCTGGCGGCGCTATCGCCCAGCTCCGTAATCTTGGCGAGAAAATAGTCGCGCAGCCACGGCGCGGCGGCAAACTGCACCCGGTGCGTCTGCTCGTGCAGGCACACCCACAAGCGAAAATCTTCGGGTTCAACGTTGAGTTCACGCTCGACGGAGACCACGTTCGGGGCGAGCAGCATCAGACGCCCACCCGGCTGCCCGTACCCGGCCAGCGCCGCATAGGGTTCATATTGCCCAAGCACTTTGGTGGAGAGGAACGAGAGCACGGCACCGACCTCGAAGGCCAACCCTTCTTTAAGTTTGTCCAGGTCAGCATGCGGTTTTTTCTGCTGGATCTTCTCGAATGCGGGCTTGACGAAGGGCACGAGCATGATAGAGAACGCCTGTGCGTTCGCCTTCGCCCAGGTACTTCGATCAACCACCAAAACCTCGGAGTCGCGCAGGTCTTGTGCCGCATCAAGCCCGGTAATGCGGTGCACATGGTCTACGGATTCTTCCGCCGCTTTGCGCAAGGATGCGACCACGCCAGCCATCTCCTGGGGCTTCATGCGCGGCCCGGCGGGCGCCAGGCTGCCCACGATTTTGGCGATGCGCTCAACATTTAGCAGGTTCTGTGTGTTGTTATGGCTCATATGCACAGTGTATCGAACTGTGCTGTGTGAGCCGCGCGGCTAGATGTCCCGCTTTATAGATGTCTGCCCTGAGGAGTCCTGGATTAGGCATGATCTGCACCTTCTACAACGAGGTATATACCCAGCACTTCAGCGGTTTTGAGCACAGACCCAAAAGATGGTCCCGGCTTACCACGTTCAATATCACGAATCGTTTTATCGCTTACACCCACCATATAGGAAAGTTCCAGCTGGGTGAGCCGTTCTTCCTTACGGATGCGCCGCACTCGCTGCCCGAAGTTCTGAGCAAACTCTTCTGCATGAAAAGCCATCGTGTGTGCGGCATGATGGCCGCATCCCCCTTAAAAATACGAATAATAGTTCGGTTTTTAAGAATTTTACACCGCAGGGAGACTAAAAATACAGTAAATACGAACTATTTTTCGGAAAAATTTTAAGGTTCTCTAGATGAGAAGACACACATACACAAGTGGGAGCGGTTTCTTTATTTGGGAGCACTTTAAGTGCTCCCAAATAAAGAAACCGCTCCCGGAACACGCAGACACTTACAGGTGCAGCACAAGAAAGAAGCGAGCTAGGAACGCCTCTCGTCATGATCGAGAGGCATACGATAACGATTACCCTGCAAGAACAAATCCTTGACCGCAGGGTCATCAACCTCAGCATTCTTCTGCATCGTCTCAGCACGCTCCTGCGCAGCCTCACCAAACATCTCACGAGTCATCTGCTTGGTCTGCTCAATCTTGCTGCGTATCTCCGCCCGGGTGAAACCAGGCTTCCAGGGTTTAAGCCATGCCGCGTAAGCTAGGTAAAAGACCAAGGCACAGATCCCCACTATCGCGGTCTTATCTGTATCTTGAGTTACTACCAGTGCGACCACTAAGTACACCAGTGGAGGAATTAAGAATTCGTATGTAGCAAACAGCACCCCTCCCGGAGAGGGGCGCTGTGCACGCACCACCAACGGACGCTGAGCTAACGCGAGTAGTAGCGGGAAGATAAGATAAGAAACCAGCACGATCCTAACCGCTTGAAAAAGAGACAGAGCAGAGAACCCCAAAGCGGACACAACAGCCCCAGCAGCGAGAATCACAAAAAAGACACAGAACGATTCGAAAAAACCGATGAAATAACCGCCCATCAACGCAGCGCCCAGCGGTACATACTCTGGGTGATCCGGTGTATACTGACTACTCTTCATGTACGTATTCCTTCCCGCATTATCCACGTGTTGAAGTGTTTTCACCGCTTACGCGGAAGTTCTCCTCGTTTTTCATATTTGAGAGGTATACGGTAGCGATTACCCGGCAGGAACAGATCCTTAATCGCCGGATCATCAACATCAGCGTATTTCTGCATAATCTCAGCACGCTCCTGCATCATCCCGGCGTATTCCTGCGCGATATCGCCCACCAGTTCGCGGGTCATCCGTTTAGTCTCTTGAATTTTGTGACGCACTTGGGTACGGGTTAAACCAGGCTTCCAGGGTTTAAGCCATGCCGCATAGACCACATGGAACACTAAGGCACAGGAACCTACTGTTGCCGCCTTGCCTACATCCTGAAACATCCCTAGTGTTACCACCAGATACACCAGCGGCGGCACTAAGATATCGCATGCAGCGAATAGCAGTCCTCCCGGAGAGGGATGCTGTGCACGCACCACCAACGGACGCTGCACCAATACGAGTACTAGCGGAAAGATGAGGTAGGAAATCCATACGATACCAGCTATCTGCAGCCGCGGAAGAGACAGCGCAGAAAGCTTTGAACCTGGCACAACGACCCGAGCACTGAGAATCACGAGAAAGACACAGAACGATTCGAAAAAACCAATGAAATAGCCGCCCTTCAGTGCACTCGTCAGCACTACATACTCTGGATGATCCGGCGTATACTGACGCTCCTTCGTGCGCCCTCCACGCAACATAGAGACGCTGCCCCAGACGAGCGATGCCACATAAATTTGCGAAGATAGCCTCTGGAAGACAGGCTGAGGTAACTCCTTCAAGGGTGAGTATTGCTTCCCAAGGATTTGCGGCGCCTTCACCAACCTCATTGACAAGGTCCTCTGACGGACAGCGCTCCCCAGACCAGAGACACTATTCCAAAGCTGTTTCGTTTTTCGGCTCCGCCCAATAGCTTTACTATATTCCGTTATTGTCTCGGCCAGAGCTGACACGCGCGTTCGCAGGGCGACAACGGACTTAGTTTTGCCGGTAATACCGTGCGACGTATTATCTACATTTTCAGTACCAAGAACCTTGCGCATTACGTTCGGGGCAGTAGCCCGCGAGGCAGTACCATCACCCGAAAACATCGCAGAAACCCCTGCCGTGGCAGTTAAACGAATGGCATTTCGACATTCACATATCAAGCCTTTCATTTATACTCCTCACCACGACATATCCATTTCAAGGACGTCATATGCTGCAAATTTCCTGGTGCACAACAAACTCTTAATTAAGAAATACATAGTGCTATATCGCGTACAGATACCCAGATTATGGGCTAATTATCCGTCTCTGTATGTATAGAAGATTTAATGAACAGCGTATTATTTCCCACACTATACGTTCACGTAGCGCAGTGCAACGACAATAAAATTAATTTTTAATAAAGCTCCTCGGGAAAACTGCGGCTCCATAATAGCAACCGCGAGAACCGCTCTTGCACCCCTAATACAAACGGGAGCGGTTTCTTCATGCGGGAGCACTTTATTTGCTCCCGCATGAAGAAACCGCTCCCGATGTTAACAGGAACGCGAGTAAGGCCTAGTGACCTTCAGCGGCGAAGCGGTCGATCGCCTCCTGAACCATCTTCTCTGCCGCGGCGATGTCGTCCCAGCCTTCGCCCTTCACCCATTTGCCGGGTTCCAGGTCCTTGTAGCGCTCGAAGAAGTGCTGAATCTCAGCCTTGAGCTGCTCGGGCACGTCCGCCAGCGACTTGATGTGATCGTAGCGCTTATCGGTGGGCACACACAGTACCTTCGCATCGCCACCAGCCTCGTCAGTCATGTTAAATACAGCAACCGGGCGAGCCTCCACGATCACACCGGGAACAATATCAACGTCTAGAACCAACATGGCGTCCAGCGGATCGCCGTCCTCGCCGAGTGTGTTCTCAAAGTAGCCGTATGCGGTGGGGTACTGCATTGAGGTGAACAGCACGCGATCTAGATGCAAACGACCGGTTTCGTGGTCTATCTCGTACTTCACCCGGGAGCCGCGGGGGATTTCAATCGTGACGTCGAGTTCCATGGGAACCTCTTTCTATGAATGTAAGCCTCTGCACCGCGCATCAAGGCGGCGAACAACTCCCCCATTGTACCCCCTGAACGCGTGCACAACACCCATTCAATGCCACAAAAATCGTGCTTTCGAATACGTTGCCGCGAACATCATCACGCTATCTCCAGGCGAGCTGGTAGCCTGTAGTCCTCGCGATGCGCGTAACCGGCTCGGTGTTTCGCGGCGGAATTCGTTATGCTCTTAAGATGCGTTCACCCCAACCGATAAACACCCCGTTCACTCGCCGCGCCCTGCTCGGTGCAGCACCCGCGCTATTCCTTGCCGCATGCTCAAACCCAAGCGGCGGGCAGTCGCAGAGCGGCACCGTATCCGTAACCCCGTCGGTCACACCCACGCCAACCCCCACTCCGGTACTGAATACTCAGCAGCTTCAAGACCTGAAAACCCAGCTCGATAAGCTCTTTCAGGAGCGCCCCTACCCCGCCCATTCCATGCTTGTGACCGCCCTCGACGGCACACGTGAGCTCTATGCGGATGCCCCGGATACCCCGCGCCTGCCCGCATCGAACATGAAGATTCTAACCTATTTTGCGCTCGTGCAGACCGCGCCGGAACGCACTTTCACAACCTCGGTGGCGCAGGGTAAAAATGGGCTGTTTCTGGTGGCAGGCGGCGATACTCTGCTCGTGGAAGGGGCTACGGAACCGGCCACCGCGGGTTCACCGACGATGCGCGCCGGGCTGAGCACGCTCGCTGCGGATACCGTGCAGCAGATGAACGAACGCAAGGTCGCGCACGGCACCTTCCCCGTCTACCTCGACACCACGATCTACACGGGTTCCGCGACTAACCCCGGCTGGGAGCCCGGCGACCTCGAATCCGGGCAGATCACCCCGATTAACCCGATCGCGCTGGCCTCGCACACCGTACCCGGGCAGTCCACCCCCGATAAACCGGCGCGCCCGCAAGACGCCGGAATCGCCGCCCTGGAGGCGTTCGTGAAGGTGCTCAATAAGGCGAGTGAAGAGCATGCGGAGGTCAAATCAGGGTACGTGTTTACGGTTGCCGACCGCCGCCCCCGTGAGGCCGATGCCGAGCAGATTGCCCAGATTCAGTCGGCGTCCGCGCTCGATCAGGCCTTTGTGATGATGTTAGAGTCCGATAATGTACTCGCCGAGGTGCTGGGGCGTAATATGGCGATTGCCGCCGGTCGTGAGGGCAGCGCATCCGAGGCGCAGAAACTTGTGCGCGAGAAACTGCAGGAGGCGAAGATTTCGGTTACCGGGCTGGTGCAGGCGGATGTGAGCGGTATGTCCCTGCAGAACCGGGTGACGGCACGCACCCTGGCGCAGACCTTGGGGGCGTTGGCGGCGCATCCGAAGCACGACGAGCTTGAGCGCAGATTCCCGGTTGCGGGTGTTTCGGGTACGCTCAAGGATCGTTTTAGCGGAGAAGCGAATAAGTATGCGCGCGGGCATGTGGCGGCAAAGACCGGCACGCTGTTCACGGCCATTTCGTTATCAGGGTATGCGACCCGCCCAGACGGCACACGCCTGATTTTCGTGAGCCTGCTCAACGACGTCGGCGGTGCGGAGGCTCTGCCCGGCGCGAAGGATACGGTCGATAGCGCCGCGGCGATCGTGGCGGCACGTACCGAACCGCCCGCGAACCCCACGGGAACGCCCGCACCTTCGGGCTCACAGGTACCGGGCTCATCCTCGGCTCCCGATGCTACAGATTCGGGTTCCGCCCCGAATTCCTCGCAGGCCCCGGATGGTTCGTCTTCCGCTTCGCCCGCTGGTGGCAGCGTGCCGCAGGAGGATGCGCCCTCCCAGGCGGCGGAACAAAACCCCGCCGAGGTTCCCAGCTCGCAGTAGAGCACAAATATGCAAAGTATTGTATATTTATCTGACTGCCGAGTATATCCGAGGGCATACAGCAGCCACGCATCACAAGCACTTTTGCGGTTATCCGCGCATATTCACTCACCCCGTTCCGAAGGATAGTTTCGTGTCTTCACCCTCTGCCGCATCCGTGCCCGACGATCTGCCGAGAGTCGCCGTTACGGAGCTTTTGAGTGTTCACCACTGCGAGACGGCGCTCTACGCCGATTTTTCGCGGCATACGGCAGGCACCCGGGAGAACGAACACGACACTACTGCGAGCGGTCCCTCTCATGTCGTGCGTAGTGATAGCGGCGCGCCCCAGTTAAACCCAGAAGTCGTGGCACTCCTGGAGGCGGCACAGGCTTCATGCGGCGCGGGTACGGGGAATTCGGCGGCTGACGAGGTGGAAATACGCACCGCGCAGGGCACGGAACGCTACCCGCTCGCGCGGCTGATCCCGGTGCTGGAAACCCTCACGGAACGCTACGAATTTTTGCGCACATCATGGCGGGCGGGTGTAGCACTCACCGATATTCCCGATCTGCTGAGCTGCGGTGACTGCCCAGCGTGCGCGGCACGTGTGGAGGCCGAAGCTGGCGCATCCGAAACGCTTGACGAACCCGAGCTCGTCCCTCATAGCAGCGATGATTCAGACGAAGAATCCTGGGCGGATTCCGGTGACTCCGCGGCGGAATCGGCGTTTGAGGGCATTCTCGCGAAGGCACAGCATCCGTACCGGGTGCGTCCTGCCGCCCCCGCCGACGATAATGAAGAATACGCTCAGCTTGAGCGCCTGCGGGAACGCCTTGCCAAGCTTGAAGAGCAGAATCAGAAGAATCGGGGGCTATCTGCCGAAAATACCCGGTTGGCGATGCTCCTCTCCGGTGTCGATTTCTATCGCCGCGAAAAGGCACCGTTTTGGCGGGATCATCTGCGCCGCCTGCACGAACCCTACGAGAATTGGGCGAATACGCGCAATTGCGTGATTTTCGAGAATGTTGAGACCGCAACCGATTGGGAGCGCGTGCGCGGGGCGAAAATGCGTACTCTGCGCGCGGTCGCTACCCTGGCAGATTCGCACACTCTCAAGGCCGACGATACCGGGCATTATCTGCTTTATAGTGCCGACGATGCGCCCGCGAAGGCATACGAAAGCATCGATTCCCAGGTGGAGGCGTTTCGCGCGACCAACCCGCAGGCTCGCGTACCAGACACACTGCATAGACTCGGTTTTTTCGGGGCAAAAATTATGTCTCTCGAACCGTATGAGGAACCGGGCGAACCCCCAGAGGACGCTACTTTGGCGACAGGTGGCGGGCAGCGTGTTGTGATGGTAGTTGCCGAGCGTATCCGCGTGAACGATGAAGAACATGCGGCCTTCCCGCTGGGGCTCACCCCGGGCGCACCCGTGACGACGAAACAGCTAGAGGCGGCGCTTATGCGCGTAGCGGTCGAGGCTGAAGACTCGATCCCCAACGTTGCCGCGACCGGGACGCTTGACCTTATCGAACGCCGCCCGCCGCGGCTCAAAACCCGCGAGAGCCTGCCCCAAGAGACGGAGTTTTCTCACGCCGAGCTGCCCACTGTTGAGGCGGTACTCGCGGCGGTTCGTGACCTTGACCGTTCCTATGTGGCGGTTCAAGGTCCGCCCGGGTCAGGTAAGACTTTCTTGGGATCGCAGGTGATCGCCAGGTTGGTTGCGGCGGGCGCGAAAGTGGGTGTGGTGGCGCAGTCTCACGCCGTCGTGGAGAATATGCTGACCGCGTGCCTGGAACGTAACCTGTTTCCCGCCGACCGGGTGATGCGCGCCAAGGGCAAATCTCAGCTCCCCGATTACCCCTGGGTTGAGGCCAGCGATAAAGATCTGACCACTTTATTAGACAATTCCGGTGGGTCTGACGGCGAAAAACCCGGCACCGGAACTTCGCCCGGCATTCTTTTTGGCGGGACCGCCTGGGATTTTGCGAACCCGAACCGAATTCCTGAGGGATCGCTCGACCTGCTCGTTATTGACGAAGCCGGGCAGTTTTCGCTCGCCAACACCCTGGCGGTTGGAAGAGCCGCACGGAACCTGCTTCTGCTGGGTGATCCGCAGCAGCTGCCGCAGGTGGCGGTGGGTGAGCATCCGTACCCGCTGGATACCTCGGCGCTGGGTTGGCTGTCCGGCGGGCAATCGGTACTGCCCGCTGCATTCGGTTATTTTCTGCAAGTCACCTGGCGTATGCATCCGCAGCTGTGCGCGCCGGTTTCCACACTATCCTACGGCGGGAAGCTGCACTCGGCAGCGGCGGCGAGCGAGCGCATCCTCAAGGTTCCTGAGCGTGAAGAATCCGTTCTGCCCGCCGATCCTGGGCTGTATATGTACGGCGTTCATCACGAGCACTGCACCGTACGTTCCGAAGTAGAAGCGGCAGCCGTCGCGCGCCTAGCGGGCGAGTTCGTGGGTGCTTCCTGGACTCCCGGGGCGAATCAGCCCGCACGCGAGCTCACCGGCGAGGATATTGTGGTGGTTGCCGCCTATAACGCGCAGGTCGATACGATTGCGGAGCATCTGCGCCGCGCCGGTCTTCTGGATGCGGACGGTCACGGCGTGCGCGTGGGAACCGTTGATAAGTTTCAGGGTCAGCAGGCACCGGTGACGATTGTGTCAATGGCCTCCTCAAATGCCGGGGCATCGGGGCGAGGCGCAGAGTTTCTGCTCTCCCCTAACCGTCTGAACGTGGCGCTCTCACGCGGGCAGTGGTGTTCCGTACTGGTCGCATCCGACAGCCTGCACCGGTTCGTACCGCAGAGCATCCCCGAACTCTTGGCGCTAGGCGGATACCTGGGTTTGGTACGCTCCGCCACCCCCTGGGGCTCGCCCACATTCGAGTGCTGACAAGGCATATTAGACAGTTCTATGCAGCGCGCACACTCATCAGCACCAAACCCGGCACGATTGTGAGAAACAGCATCGCCCGGGTGTGCTTGCCCCTGCCAACCCGTACCGCGAAACCCTATCAAAACCCGAGGCGCTCAGGCATAATGGAGGGGTGTTCGTGTTAACCTTCATTCAACGTTCCCCACAGGTTTCATTGCCTGCGCTCCTCGACAAGCTCTCCAAGCTCAACCCCCGAGTTGAATTCGCACAAACCTATCCGGACGAAATTCAGGGTGCTTTCGAGAGCTCCGCAGACGCCCTGCAGGCGGCCCTGTATGCTTCGCGTGAGCAGGGATTCTGGGTTGGCATCGGAATTGGCGAGCTGCGCATTCCCCGATTCGCCGGGGCAC
>NZ_KV802289.1:3840-4735 GCF_001810635.1 Rothia sp. HMSC067H10 | reverse complement strand
TGTGTTCGCCATGGACGGGGTCGAATATCCTTGGTCACGTGTGGAAAGGTTTAAGAAAGTGTTTTTTCCTCAGGGTTTTCCTGATCCGTTGTATGAGGACGGTACGGAATGGATTGATGATCCTGACGAGTACCCCGAAAGCACTTCCTATACCGGCGGGAACAGCTAACAACGCACTGATAGCCAAGGAGTAAACAATTTATGGGTTTCTACAAGGACAAATCAGATGATGCATTCTTCCTCCTGTTTACATCACCGAAGACAAGGTTTTAGAGCGCCAGGTTCAGACTCTTCAAGATAAAGGATGGGCAGTTATCGAGATATCCTGTGCAGCTATTGTTCGTGATCGAGACGCAGGAGTGAAAGAAATCCTACGTGCCATAGAGTTCGCCTACGACATGCCTACAGTAGGAGACCCGGTTGGGTAGGCTGAAGAATTTATTGAAGACCTTCACTGGCTTGATCTGAGCAAAGGAGTCTTCGTCATCCTCAAAGACTATGACGCGCTTTTTTCTGAGCATAATGCGCCTGAGTACTATAATGCCAAGCACATGGCACGACATCTGCAGGCTGTGGACGATAACCTGCGATACCGGCATAGCCAATTTGCTTATGGTGATTATGACCCACCATATGTGCTTTATGGTATGGAGGTGTCTCAGGAAAAACTCGACACTGTGCTGGAGTTCTTCGAAGGTCGAGCCACTATTATCGAAGACTTCGATGAAGATAACCCAGACGCAGAACGTTTGATTGTCGGTTCTGATGGGAGTATGTATTACACTCCTGATCACTATAAGACCTTTGTACGAATTTTCTAAAGGAGGCTACTATGATTTATGAAAACGAACATGAAGATGAGTTCATTGTTCCGGTGTTCACTCAGGAGAGCGGG
>NZ_KV802289.1:1934-3740 GCF_001810635.1 Rothia sp. HMSC067H10 | reverse complement strand
GCGGCACAAGGCTTCTACGTGAACTCAACTTTAAAGTTCCTGAGCATGGATATATTAATGCCATGGCGGTCAAAGGAAACCTTAGGGATATCTATGGCATTAATATGCGCAAAGGTCTCTTTGTTTTTTATAAGAATTTTGAAGATATCTTCTCTACCCATCCTGACCTATATAATGGCTATGGAGCCGAGTTTATGCTCCAACTAATTGAAGATATTGTTTATTATTATTCAACCTTACGTGGATATATCTATGAAGAGTTTCCTGTGGTGGTGGGGTACGGCGTTGGTCTTCCATCGTCGTACCTCCCACAGTTTGAGGAACTGATGGGTGCGGAAAATGTGATGATTGCCGGTGAGGGTGTGCGGTATCCATGGTCTGATTTCGAAGAAGAACAGCGCAGGAACTTCCCGAACGGAGCCCCGGACCCTCTCTACGATAAGTATGGGGAGCTTTTTGGTGTTACTACCCATAGTTCGCAGACTACGGGCATCTATGTTGATGACCCTCGGTATTATCCTGAATCACCGTTTTATGACCTTGTTCTTGCCTCAAAAGTACACCTGGTGCATAGTGAATTTACTGAGCCAGATCCCTCTATATAAACGCTATGGGGTATAAATGCGGCTACAAGGATGAGTTCATTGTTCCGGCGTTCACTCAGGAGAGTGGGTATTGGCACCGGGCCACGAAGAAGTTTTTACCGACCCTGATGCTAAGCTCACTTGGTCTCAATAGGAAGGAAATATTTTCCTAGTGGTTTTCCAGATCCATTGTATGACAAGAATGGTATCTGGATAACTGACCCCAACGAGTACCCCGAGAGCACTTCCTACACCGGTGGGAACAGCTAACAACGCACTGATAGCCAAGGAGTAAACAATTTATGGGTTTCTACAAGAACGAATCAGATGATGCATTCTTCCCCGCTATCTACATCACCGAAGACACGGTGCTAGAGCGCCAAACTCAAGCCCTCCGCGATCAAGGATGGGCCATCATCGAAATCCACTGCAAAAACATACTAGCTTCCCAGGACCCACAAGCAGGAGCCTTAGGAAATCATCCGAGCCGTCAACCTCCCGCACAAACTCCCCAATGATAATTACATGACCTGGACCCAAGAAATCATCTCAGACCTCGACTGGCTCGATCTGAGCAAAGGAGTCTTTGTCATCCTCAAAGACTACGATGTACTCTTCACCCCCTGGAACAGTCCCGACCACTCTGAAGCAAAATGGATGGCACAACACTTACAAACTGTAGACGATAACCTGCGGTACCGGCATAGCCAATTTGCTTATGGTGATTATGACCCACCATATGTGCTTTATGGTATGGAGGTGTCTCAGGAAAAACTCGACACTGTGCTGGAATTCTTCGAAGGTCGAGCCACTATCATCGAAGACTTCGATGAAGATAACCCAGGGGAAGAGTACCCACCCCTTGTGGAGTATCGCCATAAAGTCGTTAGGAGCTGGGACTGATAGAAACCTGAGTAGATCATTAGGTTCCACCCTGTGCCTACATTAAAGAAGATAATGATGGTCTATAAACATATACGCTCAAAGCCTTTTACCGCCTCTTTGTTCATCCGTGAGGGTGGATACTGGGAGAACCATATGCTGCCCTATCTGGAAGCGGAGGGATGGGCTGTCATTACTGTTGATTGTGCTGGGTTGGTATCGTACATGGACTTCGCCAGGCGGTTAGTTAAAACTATCGACCCTACCTACAGTTTTCCCGAAGGTTTTAATATGCGTTGGGCTGCTGAAGAAGCATGTTCAATTAGGGATAGGGATATGC
>NZ_KV802289.1:0-1834 GCF_001810635.1 Rothia sp. HMSC067H10 | reverse complement strand
TTACTATGGCTGATGATGATATAAGCGCATGTGTGAATATTCTTGAGATCATGGAGGTGAATTATGCTGGTCGTCCACTACATGGTAGTGGATCATATCAAGTACTTGTGGGATACGGTTTTGATATTTCACAAGAGAACGTGTCCCAGATGGAAGAGTTCTTTGAAAATCGAGTAGTCATCGCGGCAGACGAGGCAGAGTACCCTTGGACTGAAGTGGAAAAGAGCAAGAAGTTTTTCTTCCCGAATGGTTTTCCTGACCCGTTGTATGAGGATGGTACGGATTGGATTAATGACCCTGATGAGTACCCCGAGAGCACTTCCTACACTGGCAGTAAGGACTCATAGTATCAAGGCATCTGGTGGTTAGCTAGATGACGTATATGGGTTATACCCCAGGTCGTGTTCTATATCTTTATTTGCCTCGTGAGTTATTTTTGGGAAAGAAACAGCATGCCGTATGAACATAATCTTTCAAAACCTTTTATTGCCCCGGTATTCATTGAAGAGGATGGGTATTGGCAGAATTGTATGAAGCCCTATCTTGAGCGTGAAGGGTGGTATATCGCAGAGGTTGACTGTGCTGGAGCCACTGGATCATTGGAATTTGGGCGTCGTCTCTTAACAGCTTTGGACTTCGACTGGGACTCTTTTCCGTATGAGTTTGATGTCCATTGGGCTTTTGAATATGCTACTGAGGTTGATTGGCTTGATCTGCGTCAGGGGCTGTTTGTGTACTATAAAAACTTTGAGGACGTACTGTCGATGGCAGATCGTCTTGGCAATGATAGATATGCTATCTATGCCGTGCATATGGTTGATTATATGCGTCTGGACTATCCTATGCGTCCTAGCCCATATCCTCGGTCTGGGGATGATTATGAGGTGACTTTAGGGTACGGGTTCGGGGTGAGCCGGGCTTCTTTGCCGCGTGTGGAGCAGTTCTTTACAGGAAATAATGAGATTCTGATTGCTGGCCCGGAGGTGGTGGAGTATCCGTGGACTTGGCATGAGGAGCGGAAGAAAAAATATTTCCCTCAGGGGTTCCCGGCTCCTCGGTGTGATGAGAGGGGGGATTGGATTTTTGATCCTGAAAGGTACCCGGAGAGTCCCGCGTTTACGGGTGATGCAGGATATCCTGTGGATGAATAACCACTTTTAGGTTCAGCCTGTATCCGCATAATTCAACTGGTACTGGGTTCGAGAATCAATCTATAGATCAGGCATGGGGCAAGCTCATGGGTCCGATATGGTCAAGGCCTTTCAAACTTCTACAGATTGGTCGCTTGAGAATTTTATGCTGACCCTGACTGCGAGTAAGAAACCTTAGCCTACAACAGTACCGGTTCAGTCCTTATATTGAGTCACGGTTATTATCAGCTTGCGTTGTGTTCGGTGATGGATTCGGTGGATAAGGCTGGTATTACCGAGACCGTGCGCTCGGGTATAACCTATTTGGCGGATTAGTAGTCAGAATAATGAAGTCAACTAGCTTACCGAATAGAGTTTCGGTGTACCCTAGATGGTTCGAGGCTTATAGGAATGGGATAGACGTGATAGCATTTGAGGTTAAAATTTTGGAATGTTGCTTAAGGGTTTATTCATCAGGGACTTAGGTAGGTTCTTTATGAATACCCCCTGTGTGGGATTTCTTAAGGAAATAATTATATGGTTTATGAAAAAGAATATAAGGATGGGTTCATTGTTCCGGTGTTCACTTACGAGAGTGGGTATTGGGAGAAGGTGATGAAGCCTCGTTTGCAAGACCAGGGGTGGTATATCGCTGAAGTAGACTGTGCGGATGTAGAGGATATTGAGGATTGCGGCACAAGGCT
>NZ_KV802288.1:104315-192884 GCF_001810635.1 Rothia sp. HMSC067H10 | reverse complement strand
GGCACGCCCGGCGGTACTCGACCTGCTCAACCGGCTGGATGCGCCATCGCCTCCCGCCATATAAAAGTACTTCTCAAATGCTGACTACGGGGATACTCCGCGAAGAACTTACGTTTCAGGCCGGTTTTACCGCACACGAAGAGGTACACCCCAAGCGAGAGGTAAGGCGAGAAATCTCCGCCCGGTGCCCCGCAACCAAACGGTACGCTCGGTGCGCGACGGGCCGCATCGGCGGATTCAACAGGAGAACCCCGGCGGCACACAGGCACTTGCCGCGCAGCGTCGCATCCGGGCAGGTGCGCAGGGTCAGGGCGATCGCATCCGAACCGTAGATGATCTGCCCAGCATCGTTAATGAACGGCAAGGCGTGGGCGAAACGGCGCGCATCCACGCGGTACTGCACAAGATTTTCGGGCGTTCCAGGCAAAATACGCGCCCTCGGTTCGAGGCGACGCAGCAGATTCGCGCTCGCGGTGCAGAAACCACAGTCGGGGTCGTACAGAAGAACGCTCATGACCCCATCCTAACCGAGTACCCATCCACCCGCGAGCAGATAGCAATTCGTTATCTTTTCGTCGAAATACTATCTGCTCGCGGTAAGAAAAGGCACACCCGAACCCGAACTTCGGTAAACTTATCCTTATGCCCTTGTCAGAACTATCTGTGAGCACCCAGAACTACCTCAAAGCCATCTGGTCACTTGAAGAGTGGACGGAAGCTCCTGCGACCGCATCCGCCCTAGCCGAACGCATGGGGCTGCGGGTTTCTTCGGTCTCAGACGGGCTTAAACGACTTGCGGCGGCCGATCTGATCGATCATCAGCGCTACGGCGCCATCGAACTCACCCAGCTGGGGCGCACCTATGCGGTCGCCATGATCCGCCGCCACCGCCTGATCGAAACTTTCCTGGTGGAAACTCTGGGCTACACCTGGGACCGTGTGCATGACGAAGCCGAGGTGCTCGAACATGCGGTATCTGATTTCATGATTGAGCGTATCGACGCGATTCTGGACCACCCTACGCGTGATCCGCACGGCGACCCTATCCCGGATGCGTCCGGGCGTATCTCATTCCCACACACCGTTCCGCTTACCCAGTGCGAGCCCGGCGAGCGCGTAATTTTGGAGCGGATCACCGATTCCGACCCGAAGCTGCTGCGCTATCTGCAGGATCACGGTTTTGTTCCCGGCGCGCGTTTACTTCTTGAAGAGGGCGCCCCCTTTTCGGAGGCGGTTAACGTGCGGGTTCTCGCGCACGCCAATAATTCCGATGCGCCTGCCGCTCAAAACCCGAATTCGAGCGCTATACCCTTAGGAACCGCCGCGGCAGCTGGGCTTTTCGTCTCTCGCTCATCATAGCTTTGCCTCGGTAATTTTGCCTTGGGGCTCGGGGGCTCGGATGCCTTAGGCACATCGTGCGCGGCTGCGCCCGAGCCGCCGGGTGAACTCATGATCCCGCGCGAATCTGCCGCAAACCTAGTCTTCTGCCTGCTCTGCTGGGCGGCGTGCCGCGCGCATCCGCCCCAGAATCCCGTAGCGCGGGGCGAATATATACGCGGTCAAGAAAATAATGCCCTGGGTAACGACCACGGCACCGCCGGGGGAAATATCCAGATGGTAGCTACTATAAAGCCCCACGAGCGTACCCAGCACCGACACTCCGACCGAGACCGCGAGCATTGGCGTGAAACGGTCAGTGAGCAGACGCGCAGTTGATCCGGGAATCACAAGCATGGCGACTACGAGCACGACTCCTACGATCTGCAGCGCCACCACGCTCGTGAGCGCCAGCATCACCAGAAGCAGCGCGCCAAGAACCCTGGGGCGCAGCCCGATAGCGTGCGCGAACCCGCGGTCGAAGGCGTACAGAATAAAATCGCGGCGCTTAATAAGCAGGACACCCGCCACGATGACGGCGAGAATAGCTACCTGCCAGACATCCGGCCAGGATACGCCCAGCACGTTCCCGAAAAGAATATGGTTCAGGTCGGTGCTTGAGGGTGTCACTGAAACCAGTACGAGCCCGAGCGCAAAAAGAGTTGTGAAGACAATGCCGATAGCGGCGTCCTCACGCACGCGCCCGCTGCGCTGGACCGCGCCGATCAGGGTGACGGCAACGAGCGCGGCAATCACCGCTCCCACAGCAAAGGGGATGCCCGCAATATAGGCGAGCACCACGCCGGGCAGTACCGCGTGCGAGATCGCATCGCCCATGAGCGACCAGCCGAGCATCACGAGCCAGCAGGAAAGCAGCGCACAGACCACGGCGGCAATCACGGTAACGACCATGGCGCGCGTCATGAAGGGAAGGGTGAACGGTTCCACCAGGTAATCCAGAATGCTCATGCTATTCTCCCTTCTCACGCCGGGTCTGCTCGTCGGATGCGCCGCTATCGGCGCCCGCCTGAACCTGCATACCAAACGCCTGCACCAAATTTTCGGGGGCTAACACCGCCTGCGGGGTGTCGTGCATCAAAATCGTTTGACGCAGCAGCAGAGCATCGTCGGCAAAGGCTCGTAGAGACGCCAAGTCATGGGTTGAAACCAGCACGGTTGCACCCTCGCTGCGCATCTGCTTCAACACCTGAATAAGCATGGATTCTGACCTTTTATCCACTCCGGCGAAGGGCTCATCAAGTAATAGAAGTCGCGCGCCCTGCGCTATCGCCCGCGCCACGAATGCCCGCTTGCGCTGTCCGCCCGAGAGTGCCCCGATTTGACGATGCGCAAGCTCGGTCAGCTCTACGCGCTCTAGGGCGTGCTCGACCGCCTGCTTATCGGTGGCACGCAGCCGACGGGTGATGCCCAGCCCGCGGTACCGCCCCATCGCCACGACCTCACGCACCGAGACGGGAAAGCTCCAGTCTATTTCTTCGCTCTGCGGCACATAGCTGACAATGCCGTTTTTACGAGCAAGGTATGGTTCTTTGCCCGCGATCTCCACGGTTCCGGTATGCGCGGGAATAACACCCATAATGGCTTTGAAGAGGGTCGATTTTCCCGAACCGTTCATGCCGATCAGTCCGCATATACTCCCGGTACCAAGCTCGAAAGTAGTCTCGTACAGGGCGCGCACGGTTCCATAATGGACGCCCAAGTTTTCGACTCTCAGCAGTGTTTCCATAGGTTTTATACCCGACAAATTTCGTTCTCGTACTTCTTCTGAGCCCCGCTCGTCGTCCGTGACGGGGGGGCGTCCTCACTACACACCGGCGGGGCGCGGTATGCGGCAGCCTACTCCCCCGCCAAGCGGCTAGGATTGCTTGCCCGTCAGCCCCGCAACAATGGTGCGCGCATCGTGACGAATCATATCAAGATAGGTAGGGACCGGACCATTCGCCTCAGAGAGCGAATCGACATAAAGCACGCCGCCGAATTTGGCACCGGTCGCATCCACGACCTGACGCATGGGATCATCCGAGACGGTAGACTCACAGAATACGGCGGGCACCTGGTTCTCGCGCACAAAATCAATGGTCGAGCTTAGCTGCGAGGGGGTTGCCTGCTGTTCAGAGTTCACCGCCCAAATGTATTTTTCCTTGAGACCGGCATCCGCCGCCAAGTACGAGAAAGCACCTTCGCAGGTTACGAGCGCCCGCTGATTCTCGGGCAGAACGCTAACATCGCGCACCAGCTCATCCTGAACCTGCTGCAGCTGTTTCTTATAGTTTTCCCCATTGGTGCGGTAATCATCGGCATGGGCGGGGTCAAGCTTACTGAATTCGCGCACCATATTATCCACGTAAACCTGCACGTTCTTGGGGCTCATCCACGAATGCGGGTTGGGTTTGCCGGCATAAGCGTCCTCGGCAATATTGATCGGCTGCACCCCCTCGCTCACGGTGGCGTGCGGGGCGTTAGAATCCTGCACGAACTTGGTAAACCAGCTTTCCAGGTTCAGTCCGTTGTCGAGCACCAAATCAGCATCATGCGCCTTCTTAATATCGCTGGGAGTAGGTTCATACTCGTGAATCTCGGTTCCGGGCTTGGTCAGCGATTCGACATTCAGGTGATCACCCGCAACGTTTTTAGCGATATCCGCCAGCACGGTGAAGGTGGTGAGCACGGTCTTCTTTTCGTCTTGCTTCCCCGCCGAAGTACAGGCGCTGAGCAGAAGCACAAGGATACTGGCCAGAGCTATCCCCAGCATGAGAAAACGGCGCGGATGTGCGGTACTTACAGTGTTAGCGTTCGCACCGTGACGGTGCGCAGTGAATACGGTTGTCATGATTTCGCTTTCTTATGCTGCGGATGCATTACCCTGCTGACCTGTAGGAATCGCCTCCGACTCATTGAGGCTTCGTACCTAGATGTCGATCATCCTCGATAAACCGGTGCGAAACAGGATAATTTAACAATAGTTCGCCATGCCGAACTTTTCAACTGAGGCTATACGTTTTTAATCACACGCCCCGGCGAACCTTAGCTGAAGTATGGGGATTCAGGCTACGATTTAGCGAACCAAGATGCGAGTTTGCTGCCTGAACCTACGCACATAAAAATACCCGCACGATGCGCCCTTGAGCGGGCAATCGTGCGGGTCTACGTGTTCAGGGTTCCGCTAAATATGGAATTTCTGGTAGAACCAGCGGCGTATTGGGTTCATCGCCTGAATGCGCTCCAACTCGGCAATACGAGCCTTCATACCTGCAATGGCTTCTTTGGCTTCATTAATCGTGTGCTGCTTCTTATCCAGGTAATCCTGGTGCTCCTCGGGAGTAAACGACTTAACGTCGCGGCGCTCACCACGATAAAAAACGGTCGTCATTATTCCTCCCCTTCTTCTTGAACGTCCAGTGTATTCTCATTATCCAGATGAGTTACCCTGTTTTCAAGGTGCGCAGGGGTTTCAAATCTGGACGGCTCTTCATTTCCTTGCTCTAATCTCAAAAATTCTTCAGCAACCGCAGTGGCTATTTTGAGGTCATCAATTTCAAGCTCCGAGTCGCTGTAGTATTTCAAAATAACTTGCTGTGCCAGTGTGCGTTCAAGTTCCTTATCGCTATCCACATGCTCAACTGCCCATTGAATACGGTCGCGAAAATGGGTGCGCACCGCCTCCCGAGCACGTGCCTGGTTGGTTCTATAGGCAACCCTAATCGTAAAATATGCGGCACACACCGCGAGTAATCCTGAGGTATTACGGGCTACATCGCCCAGCACACCCCACGTTTCAGGACTTATCATTGTCACTCCCTAAATATCATTGCCTTCACCATAGCAGGGAGCGGTCGATGCATGTCGGCCTCTTCGTCACGGCCTCACAGGAGCATACGGTTCGCCCGTCAAAAAGTTTCGGTGCAGAATCCGGGGGGGGGAGAGACGGGTTACCCGGCCAGTTCTTCCCGCAGGGCGTTCGCCACAAATTCGGGCTGGAATACTTACTGACGGCAGAAAATAAGGTCTCGCCCCTAGTCAGCCAGCTCAATCACCACAGGGGTATGGTCGCTCGCGCCGTCCCCCTCGCGCTCTTCCCTATCGATCCAGGCGTTTTCCACACGGGCGGCGAGCGCCGGGGAGCACAGCTGAAAGTCGATGCGCATCCCCTCATTCTTCGAGAACCGCCCGGCCTGGTAGTCCCAGTAGGTGTACTCGCCCTGGGTGTAAGGGCGCACCGGATCGACGAGCCCTTCATCATTGAGCAGGGCATAGAACGCCTCGCGTTCTGGGGCGGAAACATGGGTGAGGTCGTTCTCCCGGAAAAAGTCGATATCCCACACGTCGGTATCTTCGGGTGCCACATTCCAGTCGCCGACGAGCGCGAACTGTGCGGCGGGGTCGGCGTGCAGCCAGCCGTTGACGTTGGTGCGCAGCTGGCGCATCCACTCCATTTTGTATGCCATGTGCGGGTCGGTGAGCCCGCGCCCATTAGGTACGTATAGGCTCCAGATGCGCACGCCGTTGCAGGTGGCACCGATGGCTCGCGCTTCAACTTCGACGGGGTCACCGGGTTTTCCGAAGGCGGGCTGGTTCGGGAAGGTTCGTTCGACGCTGTCTAGCCCCACTCGGGATGCGATTGCTACCCCATTCCACTGGTTCAGCCCGTAATGCGCCACCTCGTACCCCAGGAATTCAAAGAGCTCGAAGGGGAAGGTTTCGTCCTTAGTTTTGGTTTCCTGCAGGGCGAGCACATCGACTTCGGTTTTATCGAGCCAGTCCTCGATGCGGTCGGCGCGGGCGCGAATGGAGTTCACGTTCCAGGTAGCAATCTTCATGTACACCAGCTTACCGTGTGCGCCCTGCCACACACCTCCCATAGCTTATTGGAAAAATTGGCTATTTTTTCCAATAAGCCCCCGATTGCGTGTACTAAAATGGAAAAAACCGCTATTTTTTCCATTTAGGGACACTCTATGGCCTCGGCTAACGCATCACAACCTGCAAAATATCGCACTCTTAAGAGCATTTTTCACGAACGCGGACAAGCTGCTGCGCGCGCCGAACTCGACCGGCGCCTTGAAGGCTACTCCACCTACACTGCGGACTTTATGGTGGGTGATCATCAGCTCTTCTATGTTGCTACCACTGACATCGTTGATGCCCAGCAACGCATCCTACAACACGAACGTGACATTGACGCTCTTCTGCGTGTGCTCCCCTCCGCCGCATCCCAAAGTTACTTGACAGACCTTGCGATACGCGGCATCATCGCCACCGACGAAATAGAGGGCGTGCGTACCACCCGAAAAATCATTACGGATGCCCTGGCATCTGAGAACGCTGACGGCAAACGAGCTCGGGAGTTCGTGCGCCTGCTCGAAGCATTAGGTACCGCAGATAACATTCCCACCACACCCACAGCGGTTCGCGAAGTCTATGACCGGCTGCTTGAGGGGCAGCTCAGCACACAAGATAAGCCTGACGGCAAACTTTTCAGGGCTGAACCCGTCAGCATTCTGGATGGTTCCCATAAGCCCATACACCGAGGAGTGATGCCGGAAGAAGCCATCAAACATAACATTTCGGTAGCTCTGAAGCATGCCTCAGACCCTCGGGTTCCCGGGCTGTTCTCAGCGATCATCGCTCATTTTATGGTGGAATACACCCACCCCTTCTACGACGGTAACGGCAGGTTGGGGCGGTACCTTCTAAGTGTGCATCTGGCGCAGATTCTTAACCCACAAACGGTGCTTACCCTCTCGGCGATCCTCAACGCCGAAAAGAAGAAGTACTATAAGGCGTTTAGCGATGTTGAAAATCCGCTCAATTATGCCGAAGCAACTCCTTTTCTGCGCACGTTACTCACTATGCTGGAGCATGCGCAACAGGACGTTTTAGCAGAGCTCACCGCCCAGAAAAAAGCTCTGGATAAGCTCCGGCACCGGGTATCCGAACTTGAAGAAACGTACCCCAAAACCCACAAAATTCTCTTTCTGGTGGGACAGATGCACCTTTTCCATGATCCCGTTGGCGCGGATCTCAAAAATATCGCGCAGGTCTTGGAGAGTAGCGAAAAGACAGCACGCAGTTATCTGCGAGAGCTAGAGGAAATGGGTCTTGTGCACTCACGCAGGATACGGCGCGTTCTGCATTGGTCTCTCACGAATCAGGGCGCACAGCTTCTCGAATTACCGGCCCATATGTCGGATGAGTAGTGTCACCCCTCAAAGCGGGAGCAGTTTTTTCATTCGGGAGCACTTTAACTGCTCCCGAATGAAAAAACTGCTCCCGGAACTCCGCGGCTAAGGATCACATTTGTTCCGCACGCGCCCGACCGACCACATCCAAGGCGGCGTAGCGGGCGGAGAGCCACGTGCACATCATGAGCTGCACCTGGTGGAATACCATGAGCGGCAGCATCAGCAGCCCGAGCGAACCCGACCCGAAAATAATGATCGCCATGGGAAGACCCGCCGCCAGCGACTTTTTCGACCCGCAGAACTGAATTGTGATGCGGTCGGCCCTGTTGAACTTCAGCTGCGCCGCCAGCCAGTCGGTCAGCCACAGCATCAGGGCCACCATCAGAATTGTCACCACGATCAGCAGTACGATCTGCCACCAGGCAACGCGAGTCCAAATCCCCTGCACCACGGAGGCTGAAAACGCCGAGTACACAATCATCATGACCGAGAACTTATCGAGCCATTTTGTGGTGGGTTTCTTCGCAAACTCGCCCACCCAACGGCGCGTGAGCTGCCCCAGCACGAACGGCAAAAACAGCTGAATCGCAATGTCGAGAAAGACGCTTCCCGAAATTTCGATGTGGTCGCTGTGCATCAGGAGCATCGCCAGCAGCGGGGTAGCCACCACCCCCACAATGCTTGACAGCGATGCGCTCACAATAGCGCCCGCCACGTTGCCGCCCGCTATAGAAGTAAACGCGATGGATGCCTGCACGGTAGAGGGTACGAGCGTGAGGAAAAGAATCCCCAGGTACAGCCCGTCGCCGAGCACAAACCGCAAGGGAAAAAGCGCCATCCCGAAGAGCGGAAAAATCACGAAAGTACAGGTCAGGATGAGGGCGTGCAGCCGCCAGTGTTTAAGCCCTGCGATCGCTTCGGATGTGGAAAGGCGCGCACCGTAGAGGTAGAACAGAAGCGCAACCGCGAACTTGGTGCCGGTGCTGAACCAATCGGCGAAGGTACCGCGGGCTGGGATGAGGATTGCAAGAATAACCGCGCAGATGAGCATGACAATCAGCGCGTCGGGTCGTTTTTTCGTGAGTTTGGAGAGCACGTTCTTAATTAAAACGCGAGAAGCGGATTTTTGCCGAGAAGGTGAGAAAATACAACCTTTTCGGTAAAAATCTGCTTCTCGCGGTTGAAGGTCAGGGGCTAGTCAGAGGTGTTATTCCCCTGCTGTTCAGGCCGTTTTTGCTCGGGCTGCTGGTCATCAGCGGGCTTTATCGGTTGGTTCAGTGCCACGCCAGGTTCCGTGGCGTCCTCGGGAGGCCCGGAATGCGGCTGCTCAGGCTGCGGGGGTTGAGGCTGTCCCTGATTCGCTTGATCGGGTGCGGGCTGGTCAGCATCAAATTGCCCCGAACCGGACTGCCACGGCGGCGGCTGGTTCGGCATCGGCTGCCCGTATCCCGGCTGGCCAGGCGCTGGCTGCATCGGATAACCGTACCCTGGCGCATATCCCGGCACACCCTGGCTGGCGGCATACTGTTCCCAGCGGGCGGCGTAGGCGGCACGGGCCGCGCGAGCCTGCGCATCCTCCCATCCGGCAAAGAGCGTTCCCTGAATCTTGGGGGCATCCTGCGGGGCCGGATATGTCTTAACGGTGTTAAGGTTGTAGTCCTCCCACGCCGGCTTCTGCTCGTCCATGAACCCGGTTGCCTGAATCGGGTCAGGCCACTGGGCTGGCGGTTCTTGCGAAGGTATCAGGGAAGGAGGCGCACTCGGCGGGTTAAACCGCGGTCGCCAGAACAGACGCCCCGGCTCGTGTCGGTTGCGCAGCGCATGGGCGCGCCAGGTCAGTACCGGGTGGGTTGAGATAAGGTTGATAAGCCAAATCGCGAAGCCCTGGTCGTTCACGGCACGGTCGGCAAATTCGTCGAAATTCACCTGCTGATTCAGGTATTTACCGGCTGTGAGCACCTTGATCGCGCCGGGTCCGCCTTCGGGGCAGTACCGGTACCCAAAGTTATCGGCGGTGTATTCCTGTGCGCGTGAAAGAGCCTGCCCCACCACGGGAATCCGCATGAAGGTTTGCGTGAAGAGAAGGCGGAAGTACCCCACGTGACCGGCAGCGATATGCCCGACCTCATGCCCAATAATAAAGCGAAGCGCCTGAGGGTCACGGCTCTGACCGCCAACCTCGAAAAGGTCAGAGTTGATGGCAATAAACCGGCGGAAACCATGCCCGGAGGCAAAGGCGTTCAGCACACCATTACCGCTCACCACATAGGCATCGGGAACACGGCGCAAACCCGCCGCATAGGCGGCCTCGGCAACCATGGCGTAAGCCTCAGGAAACTGCGTCGGCGAAATACGAATGCCGCGCACGCGCTGCTGTGCGTAGAAGAGGGCACGGGCGATCAGGATAACCAGGGGTGCCAGAATCAGTAGCGTAATCGCTTGTTCCGCATAGTCGTTAAAGACGCGCTCCGCGTAGCTCATCGTCGAGTATCGAGACGATGACGTCCATTCCAGTTCGTTATACCGGTCACGGCTTACGATCGTCTCAATAAAGAAGATGAGCAGCCCCAAGTACACAGCAAGGGTTACCGCATAGGCCGCCACCAGCCAGGGAATCTCGCCGGGGTGGCGCAGGGCGTTGAGCATCTTATGGGGTATTAACGATTGGTATCCCCAAAATTTCGGTTGGGGAAGCGGGCTCTGCGGGGTCTGCCGCTTATCCTCGGGCAGCCACCCCTGGCTCACGTCATTCGGCAGTGGAGGTTCAGCACCGGGCGTATGCTGACTCATGCGGTCTCCAAATCTCTCTAAGTACGTACTAGTTCAACTCTACCGCGTATGCCCTTTGATGCGGTGAATACACGCATACTAAATCCGGGAGCGGAGATTTGCAGCGGGAGCGGGGAACACGCTCCCGCTGCAAATCTCCGCTCCCGGAATCCTCTGTGGTGTTTCTCAAGGGGAATCCAAGCAACTATTTCGTGAGGGTTATTCATTTGGGTGGTTTTGTATCCAGAAAAACAGTGCCCGCACCACCGAGAACACTCTCCGGTACGAGGTGAGGGGTCAGCGGAAGATACTAGAGAGTACCCGCCAACACTTGAAGTGTGCGATCACGCGTTCGATGACGACCCGGTGGTGATTGATGTGCCGGTTCAGGTGTTTCTCATCGTCGGTGAGTTCTCCGCCGGGTAGTGTCTTCACCGGGGTGATCAGGTCTAGTCCTTGGTAGCCCTTATCGGCCAGAGTATCGTGCGGGTCTAAGAATCTGTCCAATCCGTGCCACCGGTACGCAAACGTGTCGTGGTGTGCCCCGGGTACGGGGTCGGTTTTGGTATTTCACCATCATACGTGGACAAGAGGTTAGGCGGTTGGGGTGTTACACCCCTAATGAATAACCCTCCTTAATCCTCCTTTGACCTATTGGCGTTACGTATAGTCTCGTGCGCTCGTGAGCTATCGGAGTTTTTACTGAAGAGAGCCCAGATAAGCGAAATGAGGCCGATTACTGCGAATACGAGACCGACTTTCGCGGGGTCTACTACACCCCATGAAATATTCTGCATGGTTAGCCAGGCTACTCCGCCTACGAGAATTGAGATGATGCTCCAGAAAATTTCTTTCGATTTTTCGGTTTTCATGATGCCTACCTTCCTTATGAAAAAGCTTTCATTCTTAAATATAGGGGTAAGGAAAACATTTGTATATTGTCCGTTTGTAGGAACGTCTACATCCGAACGGAGGAGCTGACCATTCCTATCTCAGAGATAACCTCTTCAGTTAGGGGCTGAATTGCGTTTTGCCATTCAACCACGTTTGCTGTAGTGGGCAGGTCTCCCCGTAGTGGATGTGAACTAGCATGCCCAGCAACCCACCACTTTTTGAATCCGTTAGCTCGTTTGGTCTGGGGGGTCGACTGGAATCTTTTGATCACTACCCTTAACACCGATTGGGCAGGTGAACGGAAGTCCTGGATTTCCGACGAAGGCTCCGTGTATGTCTCTCCCCTAGAATTTACACCTCGTATTCCTTACACAAAATCCTGATAATGTTTTCGCTATAAATAATTTACACACCGCAGGCAAAGAAAATATAAATATTACTGCACCTAGCAAGTATTTACCCGTCCACTATTTTTATCATAAAGAAAAAGGATGCCGTCATGAAAAAATCACGACGGCATCCAAACTATACACATAAAACACCCTATACACATGTGTACAGTTCTAGCACGGATTTAGAAGGCACCAATCCCTATAAGATACCTTCGTGTGCAACGAGTCCCTTCAAGAACCTGAAGGCTTACAGAAAGCTCAAACCCCTGTTATTCCGCGGAATTATACTCATGAAACGTACAAGGTTTCATGGGAGGAACATACCGCGAGGGTTTTTCACACCGGAGGCCGCGAACATACATGCCCAAAGTCCTGCGACCCCAATTTTCTGCACCTCGTTGTATATGTCATCTAAGTGAGTGATAGATGTGATATACCTGTGCCAGCTTTGATACAAAGAATGCCAGCATTTCCCCACACAACCACGAATAGAGAATGCACACTATTCTTTGTATCTATTAGTTCATCCGCACAAAGCATTCTGAACTAAAACAACTATAGCAAATTTTATGATTTTAAGTAATTTAAATAATAAATAAAATAATGCGTCAAATATTATTTAGATATAAAGTTCAACATTTCCTCGCCTTACGCTTACTCTTGATGCCCTGCCCCTAGAGTTTTTGTCGCCCAAAGCCGCGTCTGTGCCTTCGTGCCAGCCTTGTGCCCGGCACCCTCCCGCCCATGCTAAAAGGCTCTTGAGCGTGAATAAAGCACGGAAAATCTCGCTTATTCACAGTCAAGAGCCTTTAGCATCCCCGAAGGGAAGAAACGGAAACTACGGTGCTACGCGACGAGCTCCTCGGTAGCCTCGGCGATCGCCTTCTCCTCGTTGGTGGGGATGACAAACACGGCGATGCTCGAATCCTCGGTCGAGATCAGGCGCGGTTCGGGGGAACGCTTCATATTCTCTTCCTCGTTGTAGCGAATACCCAACGGCGCCAGGCGGTCCAACACCAGCTTGCGGAAGTCACCGGAGTTCTCGCCAATACCCGCGGTGAAAATAAGCGCCTGCGCGCCACCAACCACCAGGTTGTAGCCGCCGATGTACTTCATCAGGCGGTATGCGGTCATATCCAGCGCCAACTGTGCACGCTCATCACCCGACTGCGCAGACTCCACCACCTTACGCATATCGTTGGAACCCGCCAGCGCCAGCAGGCCGGACTCCTTGTTGAGAATGGTATCCAGGCGTTCCGCGTCGATCTCGGGGTCGCGGGTGAGAATCGTGGTCAGCGCAGAGGGGTCAATATCGCCCGAACGGGTACCCATCACTAGGCCAGCCAGCGGGGTGTAGCCCATCGACGTATCCACGGACTTTCCGCCCTTCACGGCAGTCACGGATGCGCCATTGCCCAGGTGCGCCACCACACCGTTAAATTCGTCGCGGTCAATACCGAGCATATCTGCGGCAACATGAGAGACGTATTCGTGGCTGGTGCCGTGGAAGCCGTAGCGGCGAATACTGTACTTATCAGCCAGGTCATAAGGAATAGCGTAACGCCAGGCGTGCTCGGGCATGGTCGAGTGGAATGCGGTATCGAACACGGCAACCTGCGGCAAATCTGGCCACGTGTGGAAGGCAGCACGCATACCCTTCACATGCGCTGGGTTGTGCAGAGGCGCAAGCGGTGAGAGCGCATCGATCTCGTCGATCACCTGCTCGTTGAGCAGCACGGGGTGGGTAAACTTCTCGGCACCCTGCACCACGCGGTGGCCGATAGCCTGCAGCTGACGACCGTGCAGCACGCCTTCGAGCTTCTCAGCCATCATGTGCAGAGCGACTTCGTGGTCGGGAACGTCAGTGCCGATATTTTCGATGAGCCCTGAGGTAATCATTTGCTCGGATTCAGGCGCAGAGGTGTCGCGCACCTGGTATTTGAGGGATGAGGAACCCGCGTTCACAACGAGGATAAGCATGAACTTCTCTTCTTTCTTGAAACAAACTTTCATCTCATTTTCGCACTAAAAAGGTGTTTAAAGCGAGATAACCGGTGAAGACACCACATCAAAGAAGGTTAAGCCACATAAACACAGGCGCTCGGGCGGGTCGAGGTTCTAGGTTGTGAGCGCATCCGGGTGCACATTCACGCTGAGGGCACTCGGCACGATGCGCGCCTGCAGCCTGATCGCCGAGGGTGCTAAATCGCCGTCGACTTCAATAGGCTGGGCACCCGAAAGCATGTCCAGCGAGACCCGATGCCCCACATAATGGCGCATCACCGGCAGCGAGATGCGCGATGAACCGGGCAGAGCGCGGCGAACCACTTTTGCGGTCAGAAGACCCCATTCCAGGATGGTGCGCGGCGATACGATGATCACTTCGAGGTTGCCGTCATTAACCTCGGTAATATCGGTCAGCTGCAGTCCTCCCTGCAGCCGACCGCAATTGGCGATGAGCACCGAACGCGCACGTGCTTCGAAAGGTTCATCGTCGTCGAGCTGTATTCTGACCTTGTGGGAGTGCCCGAAGATATGGTTCAGCCCGCTGTGCACATAGGCTAACCAGCCGATACGCGCTTTAAGGTCCTCGTTGGCGTCGTTCATGACGAGCGCATCGAATCCTGCGCCGCTCATCACGTAGAACATGTGGTTGGTAACGTCGCCTTCCGCTGATTCGGCGCTCATGTCGATAGCATCGACCATCTGGTGTGTTCCGTTGAGCGCAATGTTAATGCAGGCGGCTACATCGGTGATGGGCAAGCGCAGGTTGCGTGCCAGCAGGTTGCCTGTCCCTAGCGGAATAATACCGAGCGTGACATCTTTGCCCCGGCTCCTGGCTTCTTGAATGGCGGCGGCGACCGCGCGCACGGTTCCGTCCCCACCGACCGCAAGCAGGGTATCGACGCCCCGGTCGATCAGGTCAAGAGCAGCCTGGGTGCCGGGTTCGTCGATGAGGGTGGTACTCGCGAGGGCAGGTTTCCAGCCGTTGGCGACCACGGTACGTTCCAGAATATTAACTACTGCATGGGTGCTCGACTTGCTGGGGTTATACACAATACCGACGTGCCGCTCTTGAGCGACGGGCAGGGTACTCCAGATTCCGAGGGGCGTAACGATGCGCTGCGCATGCTTGCGAACACGACGAGCAACCGCCGTGAGAGTCGCTGCCGCGGCGGATGCACCAACAAGGTTCCGAAAAAGGGACATATCTTTAGAGTACCGGATGCAGCGATATTGGGTTCGCCAACACTGACGAAAAGCGCAGGTTTTAGAGAATCACCCAAATACTTGTCGGGCAAAGGTAATACTGCCCTCTTCCCGGCGTACGCACGCGCCACGCATATCAAAGTGAAATCCCTGCGCGTTGATTCTTGGGGCGGAGAGGGGTGGGAAGGTCATGACGTTCTTCGAACTCATGGAAACAGCCCAAGCAATCCTGGTAAGTCTCATCCTTACCGATGGATCAGCTCAGGCTGTTTCATACACCGTTGATGCGCTTAAGGTTATCGTTCGTAACCTGAAGTAACATCACCCCACGGAGGAAACCTAGTCGTGACTGCGTCTAGGTTCCCTCACTTTCGTGAGGATCCTCAACTGTGTTTACCATAATGCAGTTACTGATATGCTAGCACACCGGCTTTGCCACCGTACTTCCGTCGTTGGTGGGTTCCCCCGCACGATTGAGAGGGCAGGAACTAGACCCTGTGTGTATCCTTACTCAAGCACCAGGCTGCACCCGCCACAAAAATCACCAGCCACGCCACCAGGTTCACCAAAGCCCAAGGATCCCATTCCACCCCCACAGGCAAACGAGCCAAAACACCTAACCCGTACGACGGCAGCCAATGCGCAATATCCTGAAGCGCCTGAGGAAAAAAGGACAGCGGAACAAACAACCCACCAAGCATAGAGAACACAGAGATAATAAGATTAATAAGCGTTTGCGCACTATCAGCGGACATAAAATAGCCCACAAAAATACCAAACGCAGCAAAAGCAGAACTGCCAGCAATAATAATGAGCGACGACTGCACCGCCTGCCACGCATCCAAAGGCATACCCGTCACAAACCCCAGAACCATCATCACCACAACAGCGATAGCACCCAGCAACATAGACGAGATCACCTTCGTAATAACGTACCCTAAAGGCCGGAACGGCGTCAGCGCAAGGGCACGAGACCACCCCTGGACACGCTCAATCGGAATAGCAGCACCGGCAGACGAGCTAGAGACAATAGCAGCATAGGCGCTGATCCCGATCATATAGTAGGTCCCAGTATTCACCGACCCTTCCAGGCTGTCGCGCTGCGGGTAGGCGATCATAAAGAAGAACATAACAGGAAGTAAAATGGACAGGAAAAAGACCCGCAAGTTACGGAACTTCCTGCGCAGCTCCAGCAGAACAACAGTGCTATTAATCCACACAGGACGCACTTGAGGAAGACTCGCCGCCTGGGCACTAGTGTTATTTGGCATTCTTGCGCTCTCCTTCAGAATCGGTCTCGGTCAGTAACACAAACGCATCATCTAAGGAAGACGATGTGATCTCCAGGTTCTTAGCGAACCCATCAGCAAGCAGATGCGAAGCAACAACATCCGCATCAGCAGCAGAGATTTCCAAGCGAATACCGTGCAACGATACTGCACTCACACCATCAAGAGCACGAAGCTCCGCAAGACGCTCCTCAACCTGCTCAGACGTCCACGCATCATTGACCGTCGCACGCAAAGTAGAACCCCGCGCATACGACCTGATCTCAGCAGGAGTCCCATCCGCTACCACATGCCCCTGATTAATGACCACCACACGATCAGCAAACTCATCAACCTCAGCCAAATAATGAGTCGCAAACAAAACAGCACGCTGATGATCCCCCGACTGAGTCACCGACGCCCAAAAATCACGGCGACCCTGCACATCCATACCAGCCGTGGGCTCATCAAGAATCAAAAAATCCGGATCAGTCAACAACGCAATAGCAAAACGAAGACGCTGCTTCTGCCCACCAGAACATTTCTGCACAAGCGTCTTAGCATTACCCTCAAGCCCGGCCTGAGCCAGAACAGCAGAAACATTCTTAAGCTTGCCATACAAAGACGCCATATACTGCACAGTCTCTTTAACCGTCAAATCAGGAAGCAAACCACCATCCTGCTGCACAGCAGCAACACGCCCCGCCTTAACAGCACGCTGCGGAGTCGTCCCAAAAACCTCAACCGACCCAGCATACGGTTTAGTCAAACCCAAAATAATATCAACCGCAGTACTTTTCCCCGCACCATTCGGCCCTAAAAGAGCAACAATCTCACCAGGATTAACCGTCAGATCAAGACCATGCAAAACAGTAGTACTACCAAATTTCTGAACAACATCACGCATCACCACCGGAGGCGAAGAATGCACCATCAACAGTTCCTTTCAAGAGTAATTAAAGGCTGAATACATCTGTGTCATCACATATGAATACACACAAAGGTAGTTACACCCATAAAAGAATTATTACTTTTACTGCTGAAGAGGTGAATGAACAGAAATAGAAATAATGTGTAGAAGTCTCAGATGCGTACTTAAACACATACCAACAATACACCCAATATCATTCTATATGAACCCTGTTAAGTGAATGTGCAGACCGTATTTTCGAGCTTCTGCTTATATTTGTTGGGTAAAGTTAATACTGCCCTCTTCCCGGGGTACGCCGCAGCACATCCATTTCAGTAAATCCCTGCGGTCGACTCTTGGGGCAGAGGGGAGGTGAGTAGAGCCATGACGTTCTTCGAACTCATGGAAACAGCCCAAGCAATCCTGGTAAGTCTCATCCTTACCGATGGACCAGCTCAGGCTGTTTTGCATGCTCTTGATGCTCTCAAGGTTGTTATCCGCAACCTGCTACTCAAACCTACGACACGACCGGAATAACCTCAGCGCCACCCATATACGGGCGCAGTGCTTCAGGGATACGCACCGAACCGTCGGGCTGCTGGTGTGTCTCCAGAATCGCCACAACCCAACGGGTAGTCGCCAAGGTGCCGTTGAGGGTTGCGACCGCACGAGTGCGCCCCTTACGCACATTGCCCGCATCGTCCACGGTGTCTGCGGTACGTTCGCGTATGTTCAGGCGGCGTGCCTGGTAGGTGGTGCAGTTCGAGGTCGAGGTCAGCTCGCGGTAGGTGCCCTGAGTGGGAACCCACGCCTCACAGTCGAACTTGCGTGCGGCAGAGGTGCCCAGGTCCCCTGCGGCGGTATCAATCACGCGATACGCAAGGCCGCATTTTTGCAGCATTTCTTCTTCAAGGGCGCGCATCTGCTCGTGTATTTCTTCCGCCTGCTCCACCTGGCAGTAGACGAACATTTCGGCCTTGTTGAACTGGTGCACGCGAATGATACCGCGGGTGTCTTTACCGGCGGCACCGGCTTCACGGCGGTAGCAGGATGACCAGCCCAAGTACTTCTTGGGCCCGTCGCTAAGGTCGAGTATTTCGTCCATATGGTAGCCCGCAAGCGCCACCTCCGAGGTACCGACCAGGTACAGGTCGTCACGTTCGAGGCGGTATATTTCGTCGTCGTGCTTGACGTTGAACCCGGTTCCGTTCATAATTTCGGGGCGCACGAGGGTGGGGGTTGTCATCATGGTGAAGCCGTTGGCTGTTGCCAGATCGAGCGCCATCCACATGAGCGCCTGCTCCAGACGGGCAACCTGCCCTTTGAGGAAGTAGAAGCGCGAACCGGAGACCTTGGCGCCGCGCGCCATGTCGATGCCGCCGACGAGTTCGCCTATTTCCAGGTGGTCGCGCGGTTCAAAACCTTCTGCGGCGAAATCGCGGGGGGTGCCGACTTCTTTGAGCACCACAAAGTCGTCTTCGCCGCCGGTGGGTACACCGTCGATAATCAGGTTTTCGATGGAGCTTAGCAGCTCTTCATATTCGGCGGTTTTCGCCTCAGATGCCGCTTTCGCATTTGCTACGTGGGCGGCGAGCTCTTTCGCCTGCGCTACGAGGGCGGGTTTCTCTTCCTTGGGTGCCTTCGCCACCTGTTTACCGAAGGCGTTCTGTTCGGCGCGCAGGTTCTCGTAGGTGCCGATCGAGGCGCGGCGTGCGGCATCCGCCTCAAGAATACGGTCTACGTGGGCTTCGTCTTTGCCGCGTGCCCGCTGGGAGGCGCGGAAAATCTCGGGGTTTTCGCGGAGGAGGTTAATATCAATCACATATCAATAGTACCCAGTCGCCCCCAGCCGTAAAAAGAGCCTTTATGCGAATAAAGCGGGATTCCCAACGCTTTATTCGCATAAAGGCTCTTTTTATACGGTCGCGGGGGGCGGTTTAGCGTTTCAGATGCGCCGGTCGCCCACCCGGGAAGAGCGATTCCACCCATGCGTGGGCAGCATCGAACGAGTTCTCGGAGTGGATGCGCGGCGCAACGGTGGGCTGCCGGTCGGCACGCGGATATGATCCCAGGTATTTAATGCCGGGCGCTATGCGGTGCAGACCGCGCAGGGCATCGCGCATTCGAGCCTCATAAATATGCCCGTCTGCGTCCACGCTGAACATATAGGATCCCATCTGCCTGCCGGTGGGGCGCGATTCGATGCGGGAAAGGTTAACGCCGCGCGAAGCAAACTGTTCGAGCAGTTCCAGGAGCGCACCCGAACGGTTTTCGGGAGTGCCCTCTCGATTTTCGGGCAGAGGGATCGTGAGCGTCGTCTTATCGGCGCCGGTAGGCTCTGGCATATCCGCGGTGCTGCTGATAAGCACAAACCGGGTGACGGCGTTTTTGTTATCGCCAATGTCCTCGGCAAGCACATGCAGGTCGGGGTGGGTTGCCAAAAGCGCGGGCGAACAAATCGCGGCATCATACGCGCAGGAAGGGTCAAGCAGACCCACGGCTGCTGCCGCAGTAGAGGAACCGGGCAGGTACTCGGCGGTGGGGATGGCCGCATCCGCCCATTGCCGCACCTGGGCCCAGGCGTGCGAGTGGGTTGAAACGGTTTTAATATCTTCCAAAGCGAGTGAACGCGCCGCGACCAGCACGAACCTGATAGGTACCAGAACTTCGCGGATAATGCGCATTCCCTCGGAAGCCGCGATCGCATCAAGAGTAGCGCTCACCCCGCCTTCGACCGAGTTCTCAATGGGCACCATGGCGGCATCCACGTCGCCACTGCGAAGACGTTCGAGCGCGTTGGGCACGCTGGTGGCGGGAATGCGTTCGGCACCGACCGCGCCGGGCACGGAAAGCAGGGCGGATTCGGTGAAGGTGCCTGAGGGTCCAAGGTAGGTGTATCGCATGGGTTCAATCTTAGCGCGAGGTGGGTTCGGCACCGCCACAAGCTCGCAGGATGAGACGTTATTTAACACAAGGTTGAGCTCTATGACGCATATCGTCTTCGTGCGCTGAGTGGTGTTCATGTCGTGCCATACTTGAGGATATGTCACCCAACTTCACGCTTCTTGATCAGCTTTATACCCAGGAAAGGCTGCTTAATTCCGGGTATACCCGCACCACGATGCGGCGTAAACTACGCACAAAAGAGCTGATCAGCGTGCTTCAAGGGGTGTATATTGCCGCATCGGTCTGGGATTCTTTTACGCCTTCTCTTCAGGTTTTGGCGCGCCACACCGCGCTGGCGCTGCGTGATTCTACATGCGTGTTTTGCCTGTCTTCGGCGGCGTTTTTGTACGGTCTGCCGCTTCTGCATGTGCCGCAGAATTTGCATGTGCTTGCCGGATATTCGGCGCGAGGGGCGGAGTCGGACGGCGTTCTGGAGCATACAAGCAATGAAGCCTCAGTACAGGTGACGGTCTTACGCCCGAATTTTCGGGTTACTGAGCTCTCGCAGACCCTCCTGGATTGTGCCCGCACACTTCCCGTTCTTGAAGGATGCGCCCTTGTCGATGCCGCGCTGCATCGCCGAATGCTTGCCCCCGAAGAGATTTTGCCGCGTTTGCAGGCGAGCCAAAATTCGGCGGCCACCCATATTGCCACGCATGCGGATGCGCGCAGCAGCTCACTTCTGGAAAGCGTTGCGCGTCTGCAGCTGGTTGAGATGGGTCTTCCTGCGCCCGTGCATCGGCTGGATTTTGAGGCATATCTGTTGAGGGCTTCGGATGCGCATACTTCGAACCGAGCCTCGGACTATGCGGGTGTGTACCGCATGTTACGCACCCGGCAGGCGAGTTTCGTGTGGCTCGAACAGCGGGTGGGTCTTGCAATGGTGGCTTCCGATGTCGCGATTCCTCACGCGGATGCACCCACCCCCGAAGGTTGGCATATGGTTCAGGTTCGGTGGGAAGATTTTTATCCTTCGTCGCGGGTGCTTCGCGAGAAACTGCATCCTTATTTTCCGCAGCTTGGGTAAGTGCTTTTGGGTACATAAAATATATTCTGATATAGGAATATAAGGTATTTGACTAGTATAAATAAAAAAATTTATCACCAATATATGCCATATTCCCGATCAGGCATATAGCAGGTGCTAGGGGCTAAGTAAACACGGTTTATGCACCCTTCCGGGCGAAGGCTCGAACCTTCTCAGTATCCCAATACTGGGCAGGTACTCCCCCACCCATGAGGACACGAGAAATAGACGCCGCCTCGGCGCTTCCAAGCTGCGGAAGCGGAACATGTGAACCCGCCAGAATAATATTTCCGCGCCGCCTTCCTTTGAGCATTGCGGAATCGGCCACAATACTCACGTATTCAAATACCTCAAGCAAGGCGGCGGCTTCGGCGCGGGCGGCATTAAGCGTGCGGTCATCGCCGCAGTTGAGAATATACAGCCCACCGGGCCCCAGAGAGTTATCAACCGTCCGCACGAAATCCACACCCGTAAGTTCCACCGGAGTTTTATCTACCGCGAACACATCGCGAATAACTACATCGCGCGATGCCGGTGCAAACGAGCGAGTGACGGTGCCTGCATCACCCACCCGAATTTTTACGCGCGGCGACTTAGGAATATCAAACCAGTCACGCACATGTTCGGCCAGCTTGGCATCAAGCTCCACAACGGTATTGCGTGAATTTGGGTATACGTCCGCGCAATAGCGCGCTAGAGAACACGCCCCGCCGCCCAGATGGGTGATACGCAGTTTTTCGGGATTAAGATGAGTCTGAATATGCGAGTCGAGAACCGCAACAATCCAGCGCATGTACTCAAAATCGAGCATGCGCGGCTGCCCCACTATTACATGCGAAGACTGCACACCGTTGATGAGCAGAAGCCAACCATCAGAGTGGTAACCATCGGGCACAAGCTCAGCCTCACCGGTCGAAATGGGGTACACACCGGCAACCGCACCTGTTTTGTGCGGATGCTCGGCACGACGCGAGGCAGCGTTGCGGTTTTTCTTTTTCGCCATGCACATAAGCCTACGCTAGGTTCGGGCAGCAGGCAGGAATTCGAGTCCTAAACTATGAACCTGCCTGTCGCTGCCCAAGCTACCGGGTCAGCCGTATATGCCGCATCTGGAATACAGTTGAGTGTTCCTGCGGCACACGTATTTCAACGGCTAGGAGTACCTTCACAAGGACTGTAAGCACCGCCCGTTACGCACGCATAGAGCATCGCCACGATAGCCGTTAATTCTATATGCCGCATACAACATATAGCCTTGTCAAGCCAGTATTCCGAGCTTATTTACCAGATTCCATCTGATCTATAGCCGCATTGAGACGCTGCACCTTACCCTCAATTTCGCCATGATCGTGACCGGGGCGAATATCGGCCTTGACCACCAGTGAGACGCGCGGGGCACGTTTCGTCACCGCCTCGGTAGCGCGTTTAATAACATCCATGCACTCGTCCCAGTCGCCTTCAATCGTGGTGAACATGGGTCCGGTTTGATGCGGCAGACCGGAAGAACGAACGATAGATACGGCCTCGGCAACCGCATCGTGAACAGAACCGTCGGCGGAACCCCCGCCCGTAGGAGCTACAGAAAATGCAAACAACATATTTCAATCGTAGGTTCTCACACGAAAAATCTACAGAGGGCCGATACACACCCTGGGGACTTTCGCTGACAGTACAAGAATTTTGCATGATCCTGCATGAAAGCGACGTTTGATAGGGCGAGATATTTGATTGTGTGTTTAGTGCATGAAAACATGCTTTTCGCCACAAAATATTTCCCAAACCCCACCTAAAACCATATTAACTGCGAAAATACGCACCAAAACACACCATAGTGCAGTCTTCAATCCCCCTCGCACCGCGACAAAAGGTTTGCCCGACTCTCAACCCCGATAAGATAGAAAGGACAAGACAAACTCGACGAGAGTCGCCGCATCCGGCGCATCCAACGTACGTACCGGATTGTTAGCGCGCCCCCGCCGAACGTTCAACGCCAAAGGAGCACTATGACCACCGGCATTTATCTCTCGGCGATGACCCAGGACTCAGGCAAATCCCTGATCGCCCTGGGCCTCGCAGATTCCCTTGTGAAGCGCGCCGATCGAGTAGGCTTTTTCCGCCCCATTTTCAAGGGCGAAACTGCCGGCGATGACCCCATGATTCGCCTGATGAAAGAGCACTTTAACCTCTCTGATGAACAGGTGGGCGGCGCAGTATCGCTCACCGAGGCACTAGAGTTCATTGCGGAGGGCAACACCGAAGAAATTTCGGCTCGCGCGGTTTCCGCCTATGAAGAAATTGCCGCCCACAGCGATGTTGTGATCGTGGACGGCATATACCTGACCGCCCAGAACGCACTCGCCGTCGAGTTCGATCTCAACGCCCAGGTGTCCCGCGATTTAGGCCTGCCCGTGATCGCTATCGTGGGTGCGAACGAGGCATCCCTCGAAGAGGCAACCAACGCCGTAGAGGTTGCACGTTCCGAGCTTAAGGCAGCCAAGGTTGATCTGTTCTCGATTATCGTCAACCGTGCCGACCCCGAGCTGCGTGAGAGCATTGAGAAGAACGTTAAGCTGGGCGAGCATAAGTTCCCCGTCTACGTTCTGCCCGAAATCGCAGACTTGGGTAAGCCTACCATCGCAGAGGTCGTCTCCGCCCTCAAACTCGACGGTTCGCACCTGTCGCAGGAAGATCTTGGCCGTGACATTAACGAGATCAAGATTGCCGCAATGACCGTCTCAAACTTCCTCAACCAGTTTGCCGACGGCGACTTTGTGATCGTTCCCGGCGACCGCGCCGATGTTGTGGCCGCGACCCTCGCATCCGCGCTTTCGCCCACGTTCCCGGCGCCTTCGGGTATGCTGCTCACAGGCGGACTCAACAGCCTGCCCGGCAATAACACCGCTGTGGGCAGCCTGCTTGAAAGCGCGCCTTTCCCGGTACTATCGACCGACCGCGACACCTTTAAGTCGGCGCGCGCTGTTTCCCGCGTGCACGGCAGCGTGATTAACGGCCAGGCCCGCAAGCTTGCGAGCGCGTTCGGCGGCTGGGATGAATACGTGAACCAGGAAGAGCTGCTTTCACGCCTTGAGCTTGAGCGCCCGGCTTCGATGACCCCGCTGCGGTTCCTGCACAACCTGATTGAGACCGCTCGTGCTAACCGCCGTTCCGTGGTTCTGCCTGAGGGCTATGATGTGCGTATTCTGCGTGCAGCCGAGATGATTGCGCGCCGCGATTTCTGTGACCTGATTCTGCTGGGCAACCCGGATAAGATTTCGGAAATCTGCCAGGCTGAGGGTATTAACCTGCCTGCCTCGATTCGTATTATCGACATTGCGAATAACGAATACAGTGAGGATTTTGCGGCGACTTATGCTGAGCTGCGTGCGCACAAGGGCATGACTATTGAGGGTGCGCGTGAACGCATGAGCGACCCCTCATATTTCGGTACGATGCTGGTTTACAAGGGTCTTGCGGATGGCATGGTCTCGGGCGCTATCAATACGACCGCGAACACGATTCGCCCCTCGCTGGAGTTCATTAAGACCCGCCCGGGCACCAAGATTGTGTCTTCGGTGTTCCTGATGCTCATGGAAGACCGCGTGCTGGTGTACGGCGACTGTGCCGTGAACCCGAACCCGAATGCCGAGCAGCTGGCGGATATTGCGAAGGCTTCCGCCGAGACTGCGCGCCAGTTCGGGGTTGACCCGAAGGTGGCTATGCTCTCGTACTCGACCGGTACCTCCGGCTCTGGTGCGGATGTGGATGTGGTGCGTGAGGCAACCGAGATTGTGCGCGCCTCTAACCCGGATTTCGCGGTGGAGGGCCCGATTCAGTACGATGCGGCCTCGAACATGTCGATTGCTTCAACCAAGATGCCCGACAGCCAGGTGGCGGGCCAGGCGACCGTGTTCATTTTCCCCGACCTGAACACCGGCAACAACACCTACAAGGCTGTGCAGCAGTCTTCGGGTGCCCCCGCCGTTGGCCCTGTGCTGCAGGGTCTGCGCAAGCCCGTGAACGACCTTTCACGCGGTACCACCGTTGAGGACATCATCAACACGGTGGCGATCACCGCCATCCAGGCGCAGGGTATGTAAGGGTGTAAAGCTCTTATGCTGGCTAGGGACGCTCGGTACCGACCGGGCGTCCCTTTTGGCGTTTAAGGCTGCTACGCTACTGCTATGAACACAACTAACGGCATTCTCCCCCTGGGACTTTACGAGCATCTTAAGAGCACCTCCCTCATAAACTCCCCTATCCCTGAGGGCGCGCGATGGCAGGAAGAAACCCTCACGGGGAAGGATCACAACATCCCTGAACTACTAGCTCAGTTCTTTTCTACCCAGCTAATCCCCGCCCTTGAAGGCATCAAAAGCCCGTCAGAGCAGGTTGATCTGGTGAACCGCATGCTGGCGCTACTGCCGCAAGGCACCTCTGCGCAGGATAATTCCCTGCTAACCGATCCTAAAAATAATGTTATTCAGCTTCGTGAACTCACTCTGACGGAAGATACAACCAAGCGTCCAGATATCCCATTGAGCGATGTTGCTCTGATGACTAATACGTCTAAGGATTTGAATCTCAATACTGAAATTCAGAAAGAGCTAGAAAGCGCAGACCGGGTAGACTTGCTCTGCTCTTTCTTGAAAATGTCTGGAGTTAATAGTCTGAGTCAGCAGCTGAGGGCTATTAAAGAACGCGGCATTCCTTTCCGTATCATTACCACCACCTACATGGGTGCAACCGATCGAAAAGCGGTTGATAAGCTGGTCGAGGAATATGGTGCTGATGTGAGAATTAGTTATCAGGGCGACAGCACGCGCCTGCACGCCAAGGCCTGGCTTTTTCACCGTAACACCGGCATGTCTACCGGCTATGTGGGCAGCTCAAACCTGTCGAGTGCCGCCCTCACTGATGGTCTCGAGTGGAATGTGCGCATCTCCAGCCCGATTACCCCCGGACTGATCCGCCAGTTTGAGGGGCTTTTTGAAAGCTACTGGATGAGTGGTGACTTCACCACCTATACGAGCACCGAGGAGGAGAAACAGACCCTCGACACCGCCCTAGCCAAGGCCGACATTACCGGCCGCAAGAGCAAGGGTCTAGAGCACAACATCAATTCCTCCTTGCTGGATGTACACCCCTTCCCCCATCAGGAACGCATGCTTGAAGAGATTGCGAATGCTCGCGCCAACGGGCGGCATTGCAACCTTGCGGTAGCCGCCACCGGTACCGGCAAGACCGTTTTCTCAGCCTTGGATTACAGGCGTCTCTGCGAGCAGGCTGGCGAGAACCTGAAGCTACTTTTTATTGCTCACCGTAAGGAAATTCTCGACCAGGCACGCCGCACCTTTGGCGACGTGATGCATAAGGGTAATTTTGGTGAGCTCCTGACTAGCGGCAAAAAGCCCGAATACAATAAGGCTGTTTTTGCGACGATTCAAACGCTATCGGGTGCCGCACTCGAAAACTATGCACCAGACTATTTTGACGTCATCATTATGGACGAATGCCACCACGTTCATGCTTCAAGTTGGGACAGGGTTTTCAGCTACTTTGAACCCCGCGAGTTTATTGGCCTAACGGCGACTCCTGAGCGAGAAGACGGGGTCAACATCGCGGAGAAGTACTTTAGTGGCTATGTTGCCACCTCCATCCGCCTGTGGGATGCGCTGGAAGATAATCTTCTCGTACCCTTCCAGTACTTTGGCATTGATGACGGAACGGACCTTAGCAACGTCTCTGTGCGAGGCGGCAGGTACGACGATGAAGCTCTCGAAAACCTGTACACCAAGGGGGAGGCTGAACGCCGACTGCGTATCATCATCCGTGAGCTCAAGGAGAAGGTAGACAATCCCTCCCGCATGAAGGCCCTCGGTTTCTGTGTGAGCATTAAGCACGCTGAGTACATGGCCCAGAAATTCAACGAAGTAGACATTCCCGCAGCTCACCTCGTGGGGACTGATTCTTCTGATCACCGCACCGAGATCATGAAGAACCTTATGGATGATAACCACGAACTCACCACCATTTTTACCGTTGACCTGTTCAATGAAGGCATCGACATTCCGAACATCGACACTCTTCTCATGCTGCGCCCTACCCAGTCGCTTACCCTCTTCACACAGCAGCTGGGGCGCGGTCTGCGCCGCTCACCGCAGAAGTCAGTGCTGACCGTGCTCGATTTTGTAGGGCATCAGAATAAGAAGTTCATGATTCACCAGAAGTACCGCGCCTTCGCTCGGAATGGTGTTCTGACGGTGCAGGACGTTGAAAATCCCACACTACCTTCCGGCTGCTATTTCTCTCTGGATGAAATGACTCAGGACCAGGTTATTAAGAAAATTCGTGAATCCCTCGCCCCCACACAGAATGTCCTCGTCGAAAAGGTCAAAGATTACCTGGAAGAGACCCAGCAGTCATCTTCAGATATTGATGCTCGCCCCACCGTCATTGACTTCCTTGACCACTATGGGATGGAGCCTCAGCACATTTACGGACGACCCAAGATAAAGCTCTCCCTTCCGGGTGTCACCGAATCCGTAGTAATAACCTGGACGAGCCTTCAGGCCGCCACTGGACTGCGTTCCGACCTGGAAACGCTCTTCAATGATGCGGTGTCCGTCGAGGTAAATAAACGCATTAGGGCCCTTTCCCATGTGCACGATCCTTTCCGCATCAAGGCTTACATGGAGCTTCTGAACACTGGCATCCTGGAGCAGGACATGAGTGATGAGCAGAAGCGTTACGCGTGGATGCTTCTGTTCTCTATCTGGCCCAAGGCTAAGTGGGAAGGCTCCAAAGAGAAGTTCAGTCTCGATAAGGGTCTGGATGCTCTGCGTGCACGCCGCTGCATGCTCCGTGAGGTAGAGAGCCTTTGGCAGCGCAACTCTGTTCTGGACACCACCTCCCCCCTGCCCCTCTTTGAGGGTGAAGGTATTCCGTTGCGCACCCACGCCTACTACTCCCGCGAGGAACTTTTCGCTGGCCTAGCTGGCCAGGAAGAGAACTTCAAAGTTCCCGGCAGCGTGGTGAGCGGAGTCGTACCCTTTGGCTCCTCGAACACCACCGCGCTACTGGTTACCCTGGAGAAATCCGAGAAGCATTTCTCACCGGCCACTATGTATAAAGATTATGCGATTAGCACTTCCGAGTTCGCGTGGGATTCGCAGAGCGCAACAGCCCCTGAAAGCCCGATGGGTCAGCTCTTCCAGCATCATGAGGAGCAGGGTCGGCGCATTGTGCTCTTTGCACGCCAGGCCAGGGAAAATGCCTTGGGTTCTAGCCCCTACATGTGCTTGGGGACCGTAAAGTACCTTTCTCATGAGGGTTCCAAGCCGATGCATATTCGCTGGTCTTTGGACCGCCCTATGCCCGCAGCGATGTTCCAGATTGCGAAAATTGCCTCGTAGTTTTAGAACCACAGAGTTGGTACGGATTGGGGGCGCAGGCTATTAATTCACATCAAGCGCCATGATGATGTAAGGGTCTGGAACTTTCACAACGGCAGCTCCATCAAGTCGGGTTCGATGTAAGGGCGAAAAACAGGCTTAATAGAGGTCAGTACGTCGACCGGGTACCCTGTAATCTGCTCAAGCTCCTCAGATAACCGCAACAATACGCCGTAATCTGGGGAGTCTTTCATCTCTATCAAAAAATCAAGATCACTGGCGGGGGTAAGCTCGCCGCGTGCCGCGCTGCCGAATAGGTGCGCTTTAACCACCCCATACTTCCGCAGGGTATTGAGCACCGTTTGCTCGTGCGGAAGCGTATAGACCGATTGAGGGTGTGGTGCACGCATAAAGCCAATATATCAAATCACTTTCACCACCTCTTGAGATATACCCCCATAGGGTATACACTGGATCTATGACAAACCGTGATTCCTCAGCACAGCCACACGGGTACACCCCAAACAAGGAGGCGCATTTGAAGCGCCTGCGCCGCATCGAAGGGCAAGTGCGCGGTATCGCCCGCATGGTCGAGGAAGACAAGTACTGTATTGATGTGCTTACTCAGGTCGCGGCGGTTTCCAAAGCGCTTCACGCAGTCTCACTCAACCTGCTCGAAGAACATATGGGTCATTGCGTCACCAACGCCGCAATTGAATCCGAACGTACAGGTGATGCGATGATCGTTGATGAGAAAATCAAAGAGGCAACCGCCGCCATATCCCGCATGATGCGCAGCTGACACGCGGGCGGCGCATCCACAAGTTTTGTAATTCCAAAAATTCTGGAAGGAAACATCATGGCAATCACCACCGTCAAAGCAACCGGCCTCACCTGCAACCACTGCGCCATGAGCGTGAGTGAAGAAGTCGGCGAAGTTCCGGGCGTCACCGGCGTGAACGTAGACGTGGTCAAAGACGGCGTTTCGACCGTCACCATCGAGCACGAAGGCACCCTCAATACGCAAGCCGTAGCGGATGCCATCGTCGAAGCTGGCTTCACTCCCGCCGTCTAATCATGGCGTATTCTCCGCAGTACCAGGCAATGGCGGTCGGGGCAGTGCGCGCACTCGTAGGCACCGAGAACATTCACCTGACCGAGGCGATTTCCCGCGTGGCACGGCAGATGGGGCTCGACCCTGATCTGCTGGATGCGTGGGTGCGCGACTCCACCCCCTATACGGCGCGCGAGGATCAGCGCGGGCTGAAACGGCGGGGCGCATCGCGTATACATTCCTCACAGGATCATGCGGCGAATACCCCCGCAGACGGCACCGGCGATAATCTGCATCCCGGTGTGCACGGCACCGCATACGACGCCCTCGCTCAACGCCGCACATTCAGGCGTGCTGCCGTCACGCGGGTTCGCGGGGTGAACGATCGAGGCCCGAAACTAACCGGGCAGCGACCGCGCAGCAACCGTGCCGATGGACTGCCGGACGAAGGCGAAGTATAGATCAGGGCGGACTGCGGCAGGCAAAGCCCGAAGACAGCACAGCATCGTGAGCATTAAGAACAGAGGCGAAGAACATGGGTAACTCAACTCAAACAGCATCCACCACAACTGAGAACGAGCGTTCTCTTTTCGATTCCTCGGCTAATGGCGGGCAGACGCGCATTATCCACCTGGATGTTCAGGGCATGACGTGCGCATCCTGCGTGGGCCGCGTGGAACGCAAACTCCGCAAAATTCCGGGGGTTGATCCCGCCGTGAACCTGCCGCTGGAGTCTGCGCGCGTGATCGTTCCCGCCGATATTACCGATGAGCAGATCATTGAAACGGTCAATAACGCCGGGTATACGGCATCGCTCAAAACCGAGGTTCGCGATGCAGAGTCCGAAGAGAGGACCAACGCGCGCAGCGGGGGCTTGGGGTGGCGCATCGTTGTGGCGTTGTTGCTGAGTGTGCCGATTTTCTTGATTTCAATGTTCCCCACGTTCCAGTTCCCGCACTGGGGCTGGGTGCTTGCGCTTATCACGCTGCCGGTTGCAGTCTATAGCGCCGAGCCGTTTCACCGCGCCGCTCTCACGAACGCACGCCACTTCAGCAGCACGATGGACACGCTGGTTTCTCTCGGCGTGATTGTCGCCTACCTGTATTCACTCGCGCAGCTGTTCATGAACCCCGGGCTGACCGAGCATGTTCACCCCATGCAGGGGGGCATTCTCGGCATGTTCTTGAGCGGTAACCATGCGCCACTGTATTTTGATTCGGCGTCGATGGTGACTTTATTCCTGCTGATCGGGCGGGCAGTTGAGCACCGCACACGAACCCGCTCTTCCGAGGCTCTGCGCACCCTGCTGAGCTTGGGAGCACGCACCGCGACCCTGCTTCGCACCGACAAGCGGGGAACCACGCGCGAGGTGCAGATTCCGGTCGAGGATCTCCTTCCGGGAGACGAATTTCTGGTGCGCCCGGGTGAAAAAATCGCCACTGACGGCACGGTTATTGCAGGGTCTTCCGCCGTGGACGCCTCCCTGCTGACCGGCGAATCGGTGCCCGTCGAGGTTTCGGCGGGCGATGCGGTCACCGGCGCAACCCTGAACACCTCCGGGTCGCTGACGGTGCGCGCAACCCGCGTGGGGTCTGAGACGACGCTCGCGAAAATGGGTGAGCTGGTTGCCGCCGCCCAAGAAACGAAGGCACCCATCGCGCGCCTTGCCGACCGTGTTTCTGCGATTTTCGTGCCAATAATTCTGGTGATTTCGCTCCTGACCCTTATCGGGTGGCTGGTTGTATCGCACGATGTGCCGCGTGCGTTCAATGCGGCGGTTTCGGTGCTGGTGATCGCCTGTCCCTGCGCGCTCGGTCTGGCAACCCCCACGGCACTGCTGGCGGGCACCGGACGCGGCTCGCAGCTGGGCATACTGATTCGCAACGCGCAGGTGCTGGAAACTACGTATGCGGTGAACCGCATCGTGCTGGATAAAACCGGGACCGTCACCGAGGGCACAATGCGCGTGGCGCGCTTTGGAACCTTCGACGATTTCACCGACGTCACGGCCGACAACGCCTCTTCAAAGAGCGAACGTTCTGTATCTATTCTGAGCGATGCCGCAGCTGTGGAGGCGCTGAGCGAGCATCCAATAGCCCATGCTATTGCGCGTTTTGCGACAGAAAACTATGGAGCATTTCTCGGTACCGTTGAGAATTTTGAGGGTGTGCCCGGAGGTGTGCGCGGCGAGCTCGTGCGCACTCGGGACGAGGGGAAGTCCCGCTGCCTGGTGCTGGTGGGCACCCCCGAATACCTGCTGCAGGCAGGCGTTGCTCTCACCGAGAAGCAGCATCAGATGCTTGAGCAAACGCGCTCGGAAGGGCTGACCACTGTGGTTGTGGCTCGCGCGATCGGCACGAAGGACCCGCAGCCTGTGGGGCTCATCGCGCTGGCAGACTCCCCCAAGCCCGAGTCGGCGCAGGCCATCACCGAGCTTCATGAACTGGGCTTAGAGCCCGTACTGCTGACCGGTGATGCCCCCGAGGTTGCCCAGGCTATCGCATCCAGCGTGGGGATTAATCCGGAGAACGTTTATGCGGGGGTCACGCCCGAACGTAAATCCGAAGTTATCGCGCAGCTTCAGGATGAAGGCTACCGGGTGGCGATGGTTGGCGACGGCGTGAACGATGCGCCCGCCCTGGCCCGCGCGGACCTGGGCATGGCAATGGGCTCGGGCACGGATGTTGCGGTACAGGCGGCGGATATTGTGCTGATGCGCTCGGATATGCGCGCGATCCCCACGTCGCTGCGGCTTTCGCGGGCGACTTTGCGCACCATTAAGTCGAATCTGTTCTGGGCGTTCGCATACAACACTATCGCGGTGCCGGTCGCGGCGGCGGGGCTGCTGAACCCGATGATTGCGGGCGCGGCCATGGCGTTCAGTTCGGTGTTTGTGGTGCTCAATTCGATGCGCCTCACCCGATTTGAGCGGTAGCTCGGTTTGCGGCGGCGAGCTTCGGCTTCTGTGCGTCTTCGCGCAAACCCCTTGTACTCCCCTGCTGACGCTGGCATGATAAGAGGAATCACATGACCGCACTATTTTCAGGGGTATACCTCTGAATTTTGTGGTGCAGGTAATACGCGCCGAAGCATCCGGGAGATTCACATGCCCAAATTAACCCCGCAAATGTTCACATTCCTCAACGACCCACCGGTCGAAGACACACTCTATGACCTCTACGACGCCACGCTCAAGCAGGGCAAGCGCATGTTCATACATTTTCTGCCGAAAATCCACCAGATTTTAGGCAGGGGGATTGATTGGGAGACCGAGAACGAAGATTTTTATACCGATAAATACATCCCCATAACCCCGCAGCAGGGAGAGTTTCTGTATATGCAGGCGCTGGCGAGCGGCGCGCGGAATATCGTTGAGTTTGGTACGTCCTACGGTATCTCGACGCTGTATCTTGCCGCCGCCGCAAAACGCAATGGCGGGCGCGTAATCACCTGCGAATATGTGCCTCATAAGGCTGAGGCCGCGCGGAAAAATTTCGAGCGGGCGGGGCTTGCGGACTATATCGAGCTGCGCGAAGGCGATGCGCTAAAGACCCTGCAAGACCTGGATTTCAGCCCCGATTTTGTACTTCTCGACGGGTGGCCTGACCTGGTGCATCCCGTCTTTCAGCTTTTGGAGCCGCATCTTGCCGACCGCGCCGTGATTGCCGTAGACGATGTTGAAGGATTTGGTCCGTCTATGGAAGATTACCTCGACTATGTGCGCACCCCCGCCAACGGATACGTCTCAGTAACCATGCACCCGAGCAAAGCCCTGGAATACACCGTAAAAGTGGCGTAAACACTGGCGTGCCCACGCCCCATCTCATCACAACCAAATAGATTATAGTTTCAAAAAGGAAAGGTAGTCCCTGATGAAAACTTTACCTATTATCTGGCAGCACCTTGTCAATGCCGAAAAACAAACCTGCTCACGGTGCGGTACAACAGGTGAGGAGCTGCGCAAGGCTTTACAGGTATTGGAAGCTGAGCTCTTGCCTCAGGGTATTCAGCCTCATCTGGAAATCCGTACAATGAGTGAAGAAGAATTCTTGACTCATCCTGAGGAATCCAATCGTATCTGGATTATGGGTGTACCCCTGGAAGATCTAGTGGGTGGGATACAGGGAAGCAGCACCTGCGACGATGTGTGCCACGGTGAACAGTGCCGAACCGTCGAGTCCCAGGGGAAAACATATGATGCAGTTCCAGCCTCTCTGATTGTGCAGGCCGCTCACCGGGCTCTTTCACCCGAAAAACCAGCTGAAGATCGGCGGCGGTTTGTCCAAACGATATGTTGTTAGCCGTAGGAGCACATCTAAAGCACGCTTTGGGCAACGCAGTCAATCACGCTGTGCGAAAAAACCGGCGGGAGGCGCATCCCTGCTCGATATACTAAATTCCGTCATAAAAACCCAGCACAGAAAAGGAAAACCATGATTCTCACTCGTGAACAAGCAATTGAAATTTTCAAGCGTCGCGTTTCTACCCGCTCCTACGACCCCGCCCGTACAATCAGCGACAAAGACTTTAACACAATCCTTGAGTTCGGCCGCCTCTCCCCCAGCTCGGTTGGTTCTGAGCCGTGGAAATTCCTGGTGATACAGAATAAAGAGCTGCGCGAGAAGCTTAAGCCTATCGCCTGGGGTATGGTAAACACGCTCGATGACGCCAGCCATGTGGTGATTATTGTGGCGAAGAAGAACGCCCGCTACGATTCCGATTTCCTGCTGCAAGCGCTAGCGAAGCGCAATCTTCCCGAAGACCAGATGCAGATGGCGCTGGATATGTACAAAAACTTCCAGGTGCACGATATGAAGATCGCCGACGACGAGCGTGCCCTTTTCGAGTGGACTAGGAAGAACACTTATATTGCGCTAGGGAATATGCTCACGGGCGCAGCAATGCTCGGCATCGATTCCTGCCCCGTTGAAGGCATGGACTACGATGCGGTCACCCAGCTCCTCACCGAGGAAGGGCTCCTCGACCCCGAGGATTACGGCGTATCCGTTGCCGCGACCTTCGGCTACCGCTCGCGCGAGATCGACCCGAAGCCGCGCAAACCGCTTGATGAGCTCGTTGTGTGGGCCAAGTAGTCTGCTCTCCCTGAGTTCCCGCGCGGGACTCTTATCTGGGGGTCGGGTTCAGGTACTTAGCAGCCTGCCCGACCCCCTAATTTACCCGGTTTCTGCACTCACTGGGCGTACCTATGCGCTGGCGCTTCACTTGTGGAATGAGTCGGTGCTACGTTCCGTGCCGCTGGTGCCTGAACACGGAATTTCCCCGCTAACCCCACTTTTGGGGCAGGTTTTCGATGCGCACACGGTCACCGAGAACTGGTTCGCCGGGTAGCTTCCCGCCCGATCTCTTCGTACCGGCCAGCTATTCTTCGCGGTGCTCCCGGTATTTATCGTGTGCCGTGCGACCAAGATTCTTTCCGGTTTTTGTGGCGATTTTGCGTTCCGCTTTATGGGCGGCGCGTTGGGAGGCATCGCCCGAATCCCGCATAATACCCTTGAGAATAACGGCACCGATAGCCACGAACGCGATAACAACAACTGCAAGCACAACGGGGAGTATCCAGCCGGGCGCATCAGCCTGTTCGTTGAGGGTATCGTGGGCGAGAATGTTCAGAAGTATCACGGAGCCTCCTCGTTCTTATACTGCGCTTGCTTCTTTCCACTATAAAACCTGTGCTCACAAGGCGCTTTATACGGCATCGCGTTCGCTTAAATATCCAAAATTATGCGTGAATTTCGCGCCCGCGAACGATAGTCTTAAAGGTAAGGACTAGTTTTATATGCCTTCGGAACGCCGCCGTGGAAAGGAGTCGCATAATGTCCCTGCTAGATTTGCTGAACCGCCGCCGTTCGGTGCGCCACTACGACGAGAACCAGCCCATTGATGCCGATGTTGTCAAAGAGTGTTTGCGGGCGGCTCAGCTGGCGCCCACAAGTTCAAATATGCAGCTGTACGAGCTCTACCACGTGACTGATCCCGCCGTCCTGAATAAACTCGCCGCAGCGTGCATGCACCAGCAGGCCGCCAAGACCGCGCAGCAGATGGTGGTATTCGTGACCCGCCAGGATTTGTACCGCCGCCGCGCGAAAGCCGCGCTGGAGTTTGAGCGCGGCAATGTTGAGCGTAACAGTCCGGCTGAGAAGCAGAGAGACCGCATCAAGAATTGGGAAATGTACTACACCAAGGCTATGCCGCTCGTGTACGCGCGCTGCTTTGGTCTGCTGGGCGCATCCCGCGCGGCAATGGCGAATTGTGCGGGCCTATTCGTTCCGATGATGCGTGAGGTTTCGGAGCACGATTATCGCGTGGTTGTGCACAAGAGCTGCGGCCTGGTGGCGCAGACGTTTATGCTCGCGATGACCGAGGCGGGGTACGACACCTGCCCGATGGAGGGCTTCGACAGCCACCGCGTGAAGAAGCTCCTCAACCTGCCGCGCAATGTCGAGATTAACATGGTAGTCGCCTGCGGTATCCGCAAACCCGGCCACGGCATCTGGGGCGAGCGCTTCCGCCTGCCCTTCGACGAGGTTTACCGTAGGGTTTAGGGACTAGTGAGCTGAGGTTACGAGGAGTTCCCATGAAAACACTTGCTGTCGTCATTCTGGATAAATTCGCCGACTGGGAGCCTGCCCTGCTTGCCGCCGGTCTGCAGAGCATCATCGGCGGGTACACAGTGCGGGGGGCGTCCGTCGATCGAGAAGTGAAAACCTCTATGGGAGGGTTGCGTGTGGAACCCGATATGACAACTCCCGAGATTCCCACGGCTGCGGATGCGGTCATCGTCATCGGTGCGGAAGGCTCGTGGCGCACCCTGCCCGCCGAAGATTCCCAGCAGCTCGCCTCAATCCTCGGTGATTTCAAGGATGCGGGCAAACCGGTTGGTGGTATCTGCGACGGCGCATATTTCTTGGCTTCTGCTGGCCTGCTCGATGGACGCAGGCACACCGCCAATGGCTTTGAGGACATCAAGGATTTGCCTGCCTACACGAACCCGCATCAGTACGTGAACACCACGCGCGAGGCGGTGCGCGATAAGAACCTGGTGACCGCCAGCGGGATGGGATTCGTTGATTTCACCTTCGAGGTGCTGCATGCTCTCGGTGATATTCCTGACGCCGCCATTGAGCAGTTTAACCAGATGCTGCGATAACTGCCGGGCTCATCTCAACTAGTATATTCACTCCATACAGAATACGGAGGGCGCATGAAACATTCACACGATTCCGCCCCTGACGACTGGTCTTGGCTTGATGAGTTGGGGGAGCTGGGCCCGAGTTTTATTGAGGCGATCCAGCAGCTACATGCCGCTCCGATCTACTATCAGATCCCGGAACGAGCACACGGTGACATATAGCGGTTCCGATTATTTGCACGCCTTCATTCAGTAAATAATGCGCCTTTGGGTATATTACGTATGTTTCGAGGGTACTTTATAAGGATTTTCATGGTCCCTCATGAAAGGTGAAGAATATGGATTTTCAGTTTGAGGCCCCGCCCCAGCTGGAGCTCGGACAGCCTATCGGTTACTACCGCGAACAATTTAATAAAGAACTTCATGATTCTTCATCCCCCGGGTGCGAGCGCTTTATGGGTCGCGTTACTCTGGGCAACGCCGAACGTGTGGTGGATCTTGGATTGGCTGAGGGGAAGGTTGTTCTGTTCTCCCTGCAAATCCTGGATGGTGACACCCTCGACGGCGTGAGTCTGGGGCTTTCACCGCGTGAATTTCACGAAAAAATGCGCATCGAGAGGCACGACAGTTCTATTTTCTCCGAGCGCCTGATTTTCTTCGAGGATTTCCTCACCCTCGGATACGAAGGTATAAACATCGAATTTATCGAGTGGTGGGATCGCGGATACTGGGATGACTATTCTTTCTTTGAGGAGGCATACCCGGACGAATAATTGACGGGAGCTTTAAGGCTCGCTATGTCTTAATCCACATGTTCGAGGCTGCGCGGCAGTCGAAGGTGGATGCCCGTAGAAGACTCCAAGTTGAAACCTATGTAAGAATGCGGTAAATTCCAAAGCGTGTAACGACGTCAAAGATAATCGGATAAAGTACGCTTTTCCTTTTATCTCCGCACCTCAAGAGCCGGGAATCAAGAACCCGCCAACAGGTATGTGATGTAAAAAACTTACAAAACGTGTGAGGATTTGCGCGCTCATGGCGTCTTCATATCAGCGCCGTAGGCTTGAGAGACGACGGCAGGCGATAAAAGCTCCGTCGAATCACGCAATATGTGACAGTAAAGACAGCTGATATCTCGGCTGCTGCTGAACTTTCGGGCGGAACCTCACCGGTCTGCGCATTTAAGACCCCATATCATAATCCGTTTAGGCGCTTCCGCGCCATGGCGGATATTCACAAAGGAAGAACCATTATGCTTGGACTCATCGGAATGATCATTGCTGGCGCTATCATCGGCGCTCTGGCTCGCCTCATCATGCGAGGTCACCAGAACATCTCGGCACTGTGGACCGTTATCTTAGGTGCTGTCGGCGCATTCGTTGGCGGAGGAATCGCGAGCTTCTTTGGCGTTGCTGATACCGCTGGTATCGACTGGATTCGCTGGATCCTCTCCATTATCGCCGCCATTGTCGCAATCTCCATATACCTAAGCGTAACCAAAAAGAACTAATAGCCTATATTCTCGCGTCGCTTCAGCATCGCAGGAACAAAGCCAAGCGGGGTATGCAGAAACTATTCCCAGCTTCCGCATACCCCGCTTTGGCGCATATAAGGACTATTAGCACAATAGGCAGCTGAGTCGAGCAGACATGGGCAACAGTTGTGTTTGTACACACTCATCAACGCAAAGTGATAAATACCACCATTTTGATGTGTGAGGAATTCAGTGCCTCAAGCGTCTTTATAGTAGCGTCGCAATCGACCGCAAAAACGGATAAAGGGCGTGGTTAGCGCCCGAATTCCTCAGCCGTCGATGCGTGCCGCAAATATCAAACATCATAATCCGCGTAGCGGAGAAAACACACGAAATGAGGCTCCCATGAGCGAAAACTCGATTCCCCAAACCGGTCAGCAGCGTGAGCGCGAAAACAACCGTGAAAACAACAAGGAGACCCAGCATAACAAGGCTAATCGCGGTCCCCTACAGACTTCACACGGTGTAACCACCATTGAAGAGAACGTTGTTGCCAAAATCGCTGGTATAGCAACCCGCGAAGTTCCCGGCGTGTACGATATGGGTAATGCCGTACGCCGCGCCTTCAGTGCCGTGACTGACCGCATCCCCAACGCCCAAACCAATGTTGCTGGCGGTATTAGCGTCCAGAAGGGCGAGACTCAGGCAGCCGTAGATGTTACCATCGTGGTCGAATATGGAGTCTCCATTGTGGAAGTAGCCAATGCTATCCGCCGCAACGTTATCGAGCAGATTGAGGGAACCACGGGTCTAGAGGTAGTAGAGGTTAATATCGACGTCACCGACGTTCACCTGCCCGATGACGATTCCAATTCCGCTGACTCTGCGGATCTCAAGTAATCCAACGCCCCCGATCTGAGGATCTTTTATGAAGACAACACACCTGGCCCTCTTGGTGGGCCTATTCCTGGGAACAATTCTTGCTTTCGGTTCCTTCGCCGACTTCATCCTGGTGGCACTGTGCGGCCTGGCTGGAACGGTGGTGGGTTTTTACCTGGAGGGCCGGGTCGATGTCCAAAGCATCCTTAATCGATGGAGGAAGTAATGACGGAGACCAACACACAGTCCGCTGCTGTCAGTGCTGAGGGCTCTCACAAAGAGAGCCCCTGGCAGGGGCAGCGCGGCGTCACCGTCATTCCCGCCCAGGTTGTTGCGCAGATCGCGGCTCAAGCCGCTTACGAGAGCGCAAATGTGGGCTCGAATGCCGGAGGACTACTCGGGATAGGGGCACGTCGAAATTTCCATTCACGCCCCGAGGCAAAGTGTGATCTCTACGGTCAGGTTGCTGTCCTTCACTTAGATCTCGGCCTTACCTTCCCTACAGCATTGGTTTCAACCCTGCAACAGTTGCGTGAGCATGTGAGCCAGCGCGTCGAGCACCTAACCGGACTGAGGGTTGAGAAGATCAACATTGAGGTCTCCTGGCTCAATCCGAACAACCAGGTAAGGAAGGCTCTGCGATGAAAACTCCCGTACAAAACCTCATCCAGCGCCCGTCACGGAGCTTGCCCGTCATTGCCCTGGCGTTACTACTCCTCATCGTAGGAGGGCTGGGAATCTGGGCGTTGGGAAACCGTCTCCTAAACGGAGTATGGCCGGATGGAACGTCCTCAGCAGTCAGCGGGCTCGGCTCCACTATCATCGGGGCACCAGCGATAATCGCAGTAGCCTGTATTGTGACCGTATGCAGTCTGTTCATGATTATCCTAGCTCTGTGGCCGGGAGTTCCTGAACGCACTGAGGTTCTTGCAGATAACATACCCGGTCAGACAGCTATTTCACGTCGTGACCTAGCAAGGCTCGTGCAAACCCATGTTGAGCGGGTCGATGGTGTTCACAGCACCAGGGTTCGAGTCCGTCGAACTCGCGTGAATGTGATTGTGTTCAGCGTTCTGGACGACCTCGAACCTGTGCGTCAGGCCGCACAGAAAGCAGCTGAACAGGCTATACAGACCTTGAAACCCGTCGGAACCGCACACAGCCGAGTGCGTATCCAGCACACGAGCTGAAAGAGAGAAAACCATGCGTTCGGTATCTGGAATTCTCAATAGGATAGTCCTTGCGGTAAGCGGTTTGCTCATCGCGGTGATAGCCCTCTGGCTTATGGCTTCCGGCATGGGTGTGGGCCAGTCATGGCCCGCGCTTAGCTCGGTTCTCGCCAAAGCTGATACCCGGGTCGATACCTGGGTCGGACCCCAGGCACACTGGCTGTTGCCAGCCGCCGTTATTGGGTCGGTTCTTCTTCTCGCGATTGGCTTAGTCCTGCTCATTAAGCAGGTGCCCCGTAAGGCTGCTGCGTCCCCCTTGCGCCTGACAGGCTCCGACGGCACGCTGCTGGCCACAGTCAGCCCCGATGTCATATCACAAGCACTGTCTGAGCGAGCCGAAGACGTTCCTGGGGTTCAGCGGTGCTCAGTATGGGTCACCGGTTCACCCAGCAACCTGTGGGTGCAGGCAACCGTCACCGTAGCAGAGAACAGCGAGGTTGCATGGACCGTGAGCGAGCTCAGGAACCGACTTGACCAAGACGTTAGTTCCTCTCTGGGAAAGCATGCTCGTCAGATCGACGTACTGCTGCGCCTAGAACAAGCCACCAAACCCCAGAGTGCAACCCACACTGTGACAGGAAAACACTCATTAGAGAGCGGCGGTTCTAATTAACCATGACTGATGAAAAGCGCAGTAATGCGGGGCAGTCCACCGGTCCGCCCACCAAGCATGTTCCTCACCCGAACGCTGCGTCTCAGGGTAAAGACAGGTACTTGGTGCTGCGAGCCCAGGACGGTGACATCGACGCCTTCGGAAAGCTCGTCGAACGTTATCAGGGGCGTCTGTTTCGCACCGCCTACATGATTGTGCGCAACCGCCATGACAGTGAGGACATCGTCCAAGAGACCCTTGTTCAGGCGTGGCGGAGTCTTCATCTGCTTCGGGATCCTGATGCGTTCCGAGGCTGGCTCATGCGTATCTGCACTAATAAGGCCACCAGCACTATTCGTCAACTTCAGCGCCGAGCCACTGACCCTTACGATTCAGAGGGTCTTGAGAGCGCGACCGTCCTACCTAACACCACGTCGACAGCGACCGAGGATCCGGCGCAGTCCAGTGAGGTAAACGCCCAGATAGAAGCATTAGCCAAGCTGTTGGCATCCGCTCCTGAAGAGTTGCGTATCGTCTGGGTGCTTCGAGAGGTTGATGATATGTCCTACGAGGAGATATCTCAAACTCTGAATCTAACCGAATCCACAGTCCGGGGGAGGCTGGCACGCGCCCGCTCCCTCGTCATGCGCCATATGAAGGAGTGGGAATGAGTTCCACCACCCGCATCCCACACGCAGAACCACAGTCCACACAGTCGGCTCAGTCTTATGAGCTTGACGAAGCCTCCACACGGGAGTACCTGCGTCTAATCGCTTCACTCCACAAGACTTGGGACACATTGGAAGCACAGTCGAGCGCATCGGTGATGCCTCAGCGCCATATTATGGATGCTGTCATCGCCGAAACCCGACATGGTGCTCAGGTAGAGATGCCGCCGACCGGCTTAGGACCATATAGCATGTCCGAATTCTCCCTGCGCGCCCTAGTGCGACGCAGTGTAGACTCCGTACCCGGAGCTCATGCACTAAAGTCTTCCTTTAAGCATGACCCAGCACCCGAAGGTCAGCGGGAGTTGGGAATACCGAATACAATTTTCTGCCGTATCTCCGCACAAGCTACAACCAGTAGCCTCTCCCAACTTGCTCAACAGGTCCGTGATGCGGTACGCCAGGCGTGTTATGAGAACCTAGAATTGTCCCCAACCGTCAATATTCACATTGAGGATCTGCACGATGACGACTAACCTCTCAGCAGCCAAATTGACTCATGTGGTCACGGCCGTTCCCGGAGTGCGCGGCATTGAACCGGGAGTCGGCTCCACGCTGAAAGCCATCGGCAGCCATATGAGCGGCGACCCTGCGGCCGCCCGATTCGGAATCATCATTGAGTCGGGCGAGAAGGTCATTATCGAGATTGGAATCGATGGCTCTCGTAAGGTCAAAGAAATTGTCCGAGATGTTCAAGAGGCGGTTCTGCGCTCATCGTCGCAAGCAAATCGAGAGGGCGGTACTTCGGAGTCAGGTTCTAAGTCTCAGCCTCATGTAATGGTGCGAATAAAGTCCCTTTTCTAGCGATGCGTATCGCAGAACCCTATCCGTTTCAGGAGAACACATACCGCTAAGGTATAGTCCTTTCGCACATAGATGCCGTGGAGTTACTAGTCGAGCCTCAACGCGATGCGTGAGCTAGAAGATCGCGAAAAACACTTATCCTCAGCACTTGAAATCTGGTAACCCCGGAAAAAAAATTAAGCTTTAATCCACACGTCCGAGGCGGCGCGGCGGCCAAAGATGAACGCCCGCACGCCCTGGTACCACAGGATGTACGCCGCCCACAGCCCCAGGTACCCCACCGTGGTGCTCAGCAGACCGCCGGAAACCGCCCAGTAGATCCCGAAAATGACGGGCGCATAAACAACCAGCATCACAAATGAGCCAATTGCCAGGTATTTCACGTCCTGAGCACCCATGAGGATACCATCAAGGACGAATACATATGCGGCTATCGGCTGCCCCACGCCAATCACGAGGGTAGCCCACGCGAAGAGGGTGGCGACGGGCGCATCCTGCGTGAAAATCCAGTTTCCGAAGAAACCGATCACGGGTGCAACAACGCCGGTGACAACCCCGTACACCAGACTCATACGCACCAGGCGATTCTTGAGCTCACGCACTTTCGCACGCCCGGATTCAGCCGTCAGATCGCGTTCCCCAAGTTCCTTGCCCAGCAGCGCCTGCGCCGCTATTGCAAGGGAATCCAGAGCGAAGAGCAACAGGTTGAACACGCTCATACCCAGTTGATATGCCGCCGTCTGCTCGTCGCCCAGGCGAGCCACCACAAATACGGTAGACAGCAGCGCCAGGCGCATCGAGAGGGTGCGCAGCATTAGCCAGGACCCGAGGGATAGCACGCCGCGCATCCCCGCAATATCGGGTCGCCAGGTCACGCCCTGCGGGCGCATCTTAAGATGAATAAATATACCGAGTGCGAGCGCCATGCCCCACTGCGTGAGCGATGTGCCCGTCGCCGAACCGGCCACGCCCCAGCCGACCGGGTATATCAGCACCCAGTTCAGCGCCACATTCACCACGGTGCCCACGCCCGCAACTTTGAGCGGGGTCACGGTGTCTTGCAGCCCGCGCAGGGTACCCATGAGCGCCAGAATCATCATCATGGGCGGAATGCCCCACAGCGAATGGTGCAGGTAGTCACGCGCATAACCGATGGTTGCGTCGTTCGCGCCCATGCCGCGCAGCGCAGGGTCGGCAAAGATATAACCCACTCCCATAATGAGCAGGCCGAGCCCAAGCGCAACCCACACGCCGTCCACGCCGATGCGGTAGGCGTGTGTCAACCGATGCGCCCCGAACGCGCGCGCAACCGCCGGGGTCACCGAGTATGCGAGGAAGTTCATGAGTCCCACCACGGTTGTGATGAGGGTTGCCGCAATGCTCATGCCCGCCAGGGTTTCGGTGCCCAGCTGCCCCACGAGTGCGGAATCGGCGAGCACGAACAGCGGCTCGGCGATCAGTGCACCGAAGGCGGGTACGGCGAGCGCCAGAATACGCCTGTTGAGCGATTTTTCGGGTTGGGTTTTCCCGGATTCCGCGCCGCCTTCCCCCAGGTGAAGGGGGATGCTGCCGGTGCGCGGGGTCGCATCCAGCAGGTTTTGGGGTTCGTGCGTGCTGGCGGTGCCGTCGGCTGTGTTCGCGGCGCCTGATGTGTTGGGTTCTGAGGCCTTGTTGCTCATAGGTACAGCCTACTCCCGCAAAGATGGCACGTCAGCGATGCGTTTATCTGTCTCACGCTATGACCGCTTCTTATTCCGCGAGCAGGTGGTTTTGGTACGAACAGATAGGAAAAACTCACCTGTTCGGCCAAATCCTACCTGCTCGCGGGTATTAACGACGCCCGCGGGGTGAGAGAAAGCGGAACTGGGTTTAGCCTTTTCGCCCCCGCAGCTCGTCTAGGGCACGGCGTTCTTTCTTGGTGGGTCGCCCGGTGCCGCGTTCGCGTTTGGCGACCGACGGCATCGACAGGTGCGCGGGGCGCGGTCCCGAGAGGTCTTCGTAACAGGTGACGGCGATCGGCGCGCCCACCCGTTTGGTGATGAGTTTTTCGACCTTAAACACCCGCTCCCAGCCGGGGTAGCGCACCCGCACGATGTCGCCTCGTTTGAGTTTTTGTGAGGGTTTTGCGGATGCATCGTTCACGCGCACGTGCCCGCCTTTGCATTCGTCGGCTGCGAGTGCGCGGGTTTTGAAGATGCGCACCGACCACAGCCAGACGTCGATGCGGGCGCTGGTGATCTCTTCGCTCATACTTCCCATTCTAGGAATCTCCCCCATGCGGCGCGAGCAGATAGTATTTTCAAAATACTATCTGCTCGCGGATCTACTTGGGGGCGGAAGTCGCTATGTGTTTGCCGTTTTCCAGGGAATCTCCACGGTGTCCGGCGAGTCCGCATTCTGCTCGGTCTTCGCGCGAACGCTCGCGGTATCATCCTCTGCGCTCATGTGAGTTGCTCGGCGTTCCTTCCACGCCCATCCGATCGCCCCGGCGAGAAGGCCAAACCCTGCCCAACCCAACAGCACAGCCCATTGCAGGGAGTTTGAGGCATCCGGGAAGTAGGCGATATTCCGCAGCAACGTATTGGATGCACCCGGCACCATCAGCTGTCCGAAAGTGCCCCAGGGTGCGGGGATAAACTGCCACGGCATGTTTGCCCCGGAGAGCGGGTTGCCGATGAACATGGAGATCACGGCGCCAAGACCGATACCGACGGCGTCGGCAAACAACGCGGACATTCCGATCATGAAGGAGGCCGTCGCAAAGACGGTCACGCCGAAGGTCGCCCAAAGCGCCCCGAAATCGCCGGGAACAAACCCGAACCAGGTTCCTAGAATAAGGGTCATGAAGAGTCCGCCGATAACCCCGTAGAGCCCAGCGGTCACGAAGCGGCGCAAGGTTCCTTTGATGAGGGAGATGCTGAGGATCCCACCGAGCATACCGCCCATCACAAGCGGGAATGCGGCAACCGCCAGGCCCATACCGTTGGGATCACCCTCGCCGAGCGGCACAACCGCGGTGGTCTTAACCTGTGCCTGCTGCAGTTTTTCCTGCTCGGTTTTCAGCTGTTCGAGCTGCTGGGCAGCAATAGCCCCCTGTTCACCGCCCGCCTGTACGGCCTGCTGCAGCGCCTGAGTTTTGGCTGCGGTGGCTTTCTGCTGTACCTGAGCGTTCATCTGCTGGGCTACGCCGGTGAGCATCTGGTTTGCGGATGCGTTTGCGGCGGGCGCGGTCATGACCTCGGGCGCCGCACCTTCGGTGAAGACGATCGCGCCGTAGGTTTCACGTTCTTTGATCTGCCGTTCGGCGTCTTCACGCGAGGATGCCTGTTTGAACTCGAAGGTTTCGATTCCTCGATCTTTGAGTCCTTGCTCGAATTGGCTGACGGCTGCTTCCGGTCCCGCGATGGAGACGGGTAGGTTCGTCTCCATGGCTTTAGTGGGCCACGTGAAGGCGAGAATCACGATGCTGACGATGACGGATGCCAGCGTGGCGATGGCGATAACTTTACGCCAGGATGAGGGCGTAATCGCCTCCGGTGTGCGTGCCATGAAACTCTCCAAACAAAATAGATGTTTTGTTTATTAACACCTAAGACTCTACTCTGCATAAAGACCAGATGCAAACACAATAATCATTTTGTTTATAATCTCACAACAGAGAATAAACATTCTATTTTTATCTAGCGCAAACTCCTCGGAAAGGTATAGTCTTAAGGCATGCCACGTCTGACCGAAGCCACTAAACAGGCACGTCGACGCCAAATTATCGACGCCGCCTTCACGTGTTTTACCGCCAAGGGGTACACCCATACCTCCATGACGGACATCATCAGAGAATCCGGACTTTCCTCGGGTTCCATTTACTCGCACTTCAGCGGCAAAGGCGACATTCTTTACGCCACTGTTCAACAGCGTATCGATATGATCGCCGCAGCTTACGGGGAACTCAAAGACCCCTCCCCACGCGATATTATGCGCATGATCTTCGCCACCTCAACCGTCGAAGCGAACTTCACCTCGATGCTGCGCATCCGTTTGGAATCGTTTACCGTTCCCGAGGTGCAAGAATCCACCAACACGCTTTTTACCACTCTGCACGACATCGTTGCCCAATCGCTCATCCCCTGGGGCCAGCGGTATCTTGAGGCAGAGAATAAACGCAAACCTTCTGCTGACGAACTTCAAGCCTTCGTCAGCGACACAGCGGATGCGCTCATCCTCACTTTCCAGGGGTTTATGGTGCGCTCAACCCTGTCCCCCTCGACCGACCGTGAGCACCTTTTCCAGATTGCGCTGAGCCTGCTGCCCGAATAACCTCCCCGCGAGCACCGGTAAGAAAATACAAAAAAGCTAGAGGGGCGCATCCCGTATAACATACAGGATGCGCCCCTCAACTCACGCGCGACTCCTCCGGCGGACCGCACGCACGGTTTTATAGCTTACGGAATCTCGTAGACCTCAACGTTATCGAGGCGCGGGCGGGTATCGTAGCTGCCGTTCCAGGTCACCTTAACGCCGTAACGTTCCAGCGTGGGGATCACGGTATCAAGCATCAACGCGAGTGATAGTTCCTCATGTTTGCGGGTGACGGCCGCGCGCTGTTCATCGCTGAGTTTCTTCCATGCCTCTTCATCGGAGGGGTACGCCTCAAACGAGCCGAAGCCAATGTAGGTGCTCCCGCTTTCCGCCAGGTTCTCGGCATCCTGCTGGTGATAGTAGATATAGCCCTTCCATCGGTCAGAGCCCTCACGCTCATCCCAGATTTCGGCGCTGGCGCAGGTTCCGCAGCACGAAAATTTACCGCGCGCAAGCACGCCGTGCGCCTCCAAATCAGCGAAAGCCGCAGCCAAGTTGCCAGAATCACCCGTAACACCCAAACGCTCGGCGAGCGCACGGCGCTCCCTCACGACTTTCTGCGCGTATTGTTCAATATCGTGGTAGAAGTCGCCTTTGACCTGCGATTCGCCTAGAAATTCTTCGAGGCAGTCGTTGAGGTAATCCGCATATTCGCTGGCGTCCTCGCCGATGAGGAGCAGGAGCATGATTGCATCTTCAAAGTCTTCTCGTGCTTCTTCGGGCAGTTCCCAGGACGTGGGAACGGGTGGAGTGAGTTGCCATTTAAACCATGCGTCCCGAGCTTCGGGGCTCACAGTCGTTACAGCTTTTTTATCGGTGAATGAAGTTGTCATGCCCCTAGAGTAGCACCTAGATCAGCATCGCCTTAACCCCGCCCGAATTGCTACGGTAACCTGTACCTGACGTCAAACAGTTTTTGTGCACTGCCCAACTTCTTCTTGGCGAACCCGCGGCGGCTTATCCACACAATTTTCTCGGGTGGATAAGCCGCCCTGGCAGCCTGGTTCAAAGGCTTATGCCCATGACTCACGGGCAAGTGCGCGGGTGAGCACGAGCGGACCGCCGGTTGCATTGCCGTGATAGCGGCCGAAATGCACGTAGGGACCGCGGTAGGCGGCATCATGAATCTGCGCGGAATACTGGCCGTTAATCACAAAGTAGAAGTACTTGCCCTTCACCACAATTTTGCCTTCGATGCTCTCGTTGGGCTTGATAGGCTTTTTCAAACTCATGGTGTGCAGAACCTTACCTTCGCGAGACGCACCCGGCCCGCCGTCAAGACGAATCAGCTGTGCAAGATCGCCCGTCCGGTATTTGCCGTGCTCGTCCCGAACCTTCGCGCCGGGGCGAAGAGCGAGCACATAGCAGCCGTCCTCGGATGCGCCCCGGAACTTCCCGGCGATACCGAGCGGACCGTCGTGGCTGCGACCGAACGCCATGTACCCGTAATTCCAGGTAGTTGTGGGCAGTTTCTTATCCCAGTGCATAGCGAATTCGAGGGTGTACTGTTCCCTGTCAGTGGCAGCAGCGAGCGGCCCCAGCAGCAAGGATTCGTCGTAATTCTGTTGGTGCACGATTGCCCCGCGGGTGAAGTCGGGGTAATCCTGGGCGTTGGTGATGCTGGAGGGCAGCATGCCGTGCTCCCGACGGCCGCTTTCAACGTTGATCGTGGCCTGTTTTTTCCACCCGCACACCCAGGACGGGTCGGGGCTCATAAACCCGCGCACGCCCAGGCTCTTGTAGTGTTCGTAGGTGCTTCGGCGGTGCACCTCCCAAACAATCACGGGCTTGCCGAAGCCGACAATGGCACGCACCTTATCATCCGCCATGGAACCGTACCCGGGGCCGCGCACGGATTCAAAGTAGGGCACGCCGAGCACATCCACGTTGTTGGATCCCGCCAGCTGACGGATTCCTTCAAGGCTGTCGTTGGCGTCGAAGTAGCACCAGGTCTGGCAGCCCGCAGCTTTCGCTTGGGTCAGATACTTTGAGTTGGGGTTGAAACCGCCGTGGCCGTCGCGGTACATCTTGATCACCACACGATGCGCCAGCCCGCGTTCTTTGATAGCTTTCAGCAGATGGACCTGTGCGCGCCAGTCTTTTGCTTCGATGAAGAGGGGAAGGCGCTTGCCGGTGGGGGCGTTGTTGATTGCATCCACAGCCTCTTCAAAGGTGGGAATCTGCTCCAGCGGTGTACCTTCACCGAGGGTCTTGCGCATATTGACGTAAACGCCGCGCAGTTTTTGCAGGGTAAGATCACGTACTTTGCGATTAAGTCCGGTAACGCGCATCAGCGATTCATCATGAATGCAAACGGGAATATTATCAGCCGTGGTTCGCAAAGAAATTTCGATAGCATCGGCATTTCTTGCAGTTTGAGTATATGCGTATGCGGTATGTTCGGGATTAATATCGCCCGAACCACGGTGTGCTACAAAGAATTCTTTTTGTCTAAGAAAGGTCCAGGCGGCATGTTCCGGGTCAAATTCAATATCTTCGTCGAGGATAGGCTGCTGTTCATCATTGACAGGCTGTTCCTTCTCGCCGGGAAGACTTCCTTGAATTCTCGCCTCTGCTGCGGATGCGCCCACCACGGGCATCATAGCGGCGGCAGCGCCAAGCGTGGTGGCGCCAAGAACGGTACGTCGGTTGAGTTTCTGCGAAGAAAGGCTCATGGGTATGAACTCCCAAATATTATATGTTGCTGAGTGAATGAATAGGCGGACACATCAAAAAATATTTTCTTGACGCGTCACATAAATAGCATAACTATTTTTTACCTGTAAATCACTTTTGCTTGAGCGAGAAAATTTATCTTTGTCAAGTATTTTCCCACGCCTATTTCTTCGAGACAATATCTTTTGCCCGTTAAAAAGTTTTTGTTAAAAAATATGGTTCCACCGAAAATCGGTGAAACCATATGAGAAAGCCTCTTTCGTAAGGTCTGTGCGTCGGCACCTGCGGCACAAGACCTCACATAAAGCGAGGCTGCTAAAGCGGGTATCGTGCCAGACAGAGCGAGAAAACCGGCGCCTTCCGCCCTGTCGAAGCATCACAAGGCTCTACGCGTCTTCTACTTCTTGGTCGCTTCCGCCACGTGATCGCCCGCGTTGACGGTACGGCGCTCCTCGGAGTCCTTCACAATATTGAATTTGGGGGTGTTGGTCACCATCACCATCGTCTCCTTGGAGGGAATACGATCCTTAATGGCCTCCCAATCAACCTCAATAATGGGGGCACCCGCCTCAACCTTATCGCCAACCTTAGCGTGCGAGGTAAAGCCTTCGCCATTGAGATCTACAGTATCGATACCGATATGCACCAGCACCTCGCCGCCGTTATCGGTGCGCAGCATAAAGGCATGCATGGTGTCTTGAATCAAGGCGATCGTACCTGCCGCAGGGGCAACGATCATATTCGATGTAGGGTTAACGGCGTAACCATCCCCCATGACACCCTGCGAAAATACGGGGTCAGAAACTTCAGACAGCGGAAGGTACTCCCCCGTCACCGGTGCCACATAAATATCAGCGGTTGCGGTCGATTCCGTCGGTGCCGCTGCTTTTTTCTTCCCGAAACCAAACATAAGATCTCCTTTGATGTAGTAAACACCCGAAAGATGTCGTTTGTGTAACGACACAGGCAAATACATGTATTTGCCCTATAGAATACCGTACTCGTCAGGTTTTTGTTACTGTGTCCACCACAGGTCGAGGGATTTTGAAAAAATATTCCCAGCCTGCATAATATGCCGAATTTCCAGAGTATATTTCATGATGCAGTCGCTCAATCAGGCGGCAGACACAGCACTAGAGCTCCGGAGGATTTCGCTGATCGCTCAGTATTTTTGTAAGCCCTCCCTGCATCAGGTAAACACGAGTACACTTAGAGCATATTGAAGGCTTGAACCCTAACGACGAGAAAGTGTTCCCGTATGAGTGAGCAAACCGAAGAACTAACCGGCACCATCCTTGAGGTTTTCATTCCGGGTCCGGGCGAGAACCCTGAGGACCCTAACGATATGGAACGAACCCTCTTTTTGGGCGCTGCGCAGGAAGCACTCGATTCGGGGGTAGATATTGAGGTTTACTCAACCGATAGTTACCCTTCAGCATTCGAAGAATGCGAACCCGTCGCCGAGCAGATTGCGATGAGCGGTGCCGACGTTCTACCGATTATGCTCGTCAACGGCGAGGTCAAAGTTTCGTTTATGTACCCGACCGCCGAGCAGATTACGCGCTTCTCTAAAGCCCACAAGGTCAAAAAGCCGAAGGTGAATGCGGCTGCAGCGGCATGCGGTCCGAGCGGTTCTTCCGGCTTCACTCCCATTCCCGATTTAGCGCCCGGTGCTCTGCGCGAACCCGCCGGTTTCGCGGCTACCCTCGCCGGTAAAAAGCCCCAGGTGGTAGGCGGTCCTGATATTGGTAACCGCGTGAACCTCATGGGCGGCGACACCGGTGACGGCATTCCCTCTGAGGGTTCAGTCGCCACCAAATCCGGCGGATGCGGATGTGGTGGCTGCGGGTGCGGCGGCTAAAGCGCGCATTCCCGCACTAGTAGTTCCCTCCCCGAATGTTTATATGCGAGTGCCCCGGACTCCTTGATAAAGAGTCTGGGGCACTCTCATATGTTTTCACAACTGGCTACCGGCTACATTAGAGGATCCGGCGGATTCTGAGTCTGTGCATGCTGAGATTGTGCGGTTTGCGCTTGTGCTCCCTGACTCCAAACCCTACTATTCGTCCGGCGGCGTGAATATTCTTGACTCACCATGACGATAAAGACGATGCAGAGAGCTACGTCTATGAAATATAGGACCCAGTAGAGGTACGCCAAGCCATTGGCGTATTGGAAGAAGTCGTCCATATGGGTGATCACATCAATTAGCGTTGCTATTTCTAGAGTTTGAAGGATCAGACCAATAATATTGATGCTCAGAATAAATCCCAGAGCTTTAGACCTGAGATAGAAGATACCGGCGAGTATTTGAAGGCCATAATATGCCAGAAATGCACATGTCAATGCTAAGTGCAGAAAATCTTCTGCATCCCAATACTCGAATCCATACTTAGCCATAAACTCCACATAGTTATATAGACCCCACACAGACGTCCCCAGGCTCACTATCATGAATGCGATACGCACCCCGTACAGCCAACGGAACGGAAATTTGGGGTCTGCCGTCGTCACGGCTATGGGCGCTTCCGTTGGTTTCGCGGCACCCAGGTATGCATCCTGCCCCGGTACCGTCGAAGCCTGCTCGTCGGAAGACTGCGACGCCGCCCAGGGTTTTACCGCATCCTGCGGGTTCTGTTCGGCAGAGTTTTTTCTCGATGATTGCTCGCTCATAAATTCAAAACTATCATGCATATCGTTCACATCCCACTATTTTTCTGCTTCTTCGTTACTGAGGCTGTTGTTTGAACTTTCCTTACTATCGAGGTTTGTGATATTTAGGGGTCGGGCGGCAGGTTTAGTTTTTGCCGTCTCTGAACCCATCATTTTCACGAAAACAATGCTCATCCCAAGGTCAAAAAGAACCATAAGACACCCAAAGGGGTTATCGTATGCGACGGTAATCAGGGTCATTACGAAAGAGAATACAAGACCATAGTTATTCACCTTTTCAACCCAGGGGTAATCTTTGTGCCGTATAAATTTTGCGCAGGCGCGGGTCTGTACGGCCGTAATATATACTGCATAAGGAATCATCAGAAACCCAAGAATCGCTATATGGGATAATGGCCGTTCAACCGATAACAGATTTACAGAAGTTTCTTCGCGATATGAAGTTGAATACCGCGCCATAAAGTTTATCCACGAATAAGCTATAACTACTATCGGAATATACGCCAGAGCTATACGAAGAACATAGAATATCTTGAGATTCTCAAGCCCTAAGGGTTTTGCCGCAGAGACTTCCACTGAATCGTGCGCCTTCTCTGGCGATTTTGCGGGACTTCCTGAACTTGTGGGTTTTTCCAGCTTTTCGGCATCATTTTCCGGCTCTCCACTAGGGCGGATCACGATTTCCTCATCCCCCAGCTGGCCGTAAAGTGCCGTATACGCAGGAAGTTCATTATCTGCCGAGGCGCTATCGACCATACCCGACCAAGGAACCTTGCGGCTGCTTTGAGCGGCAGGCGCATCGTGAGCGGAATTTTGGGGTGAAAAATCATGATCTGTACTCATATTTTTACCCTATGATTACACCCTGGATATTCTATGAAAACCCCCTGAACATTCTCAATGAATATATTCCTTACATATTTCCTCATACTAAAAATGCTCTTTATTCCAATAAAACGGGTTTGAGTTTTACTTACTTGGAAGTTGTCTCGTAGCCAAAAGATAAGCCCACAGACGACCAAGAACACCCTAAGGATAAGAAGCTCAGGGGTCAGCAACAACACTTCACCCGAGCAATCACACGACGCTCCACCACCGCCCAGTGGTGGTTAATCTGGCGGTTAACCTCTTTCTCATTCTTGGTGAGATTCTCACGCGGTGGTTTCATAGACAAGCTGATCAGTTCTAGTCTTGATATTCCTTATTTACCAAAATATCCTTCGGAGTCACAAACCTATCCAAATCGTGATACTGGTACGCAGACACATCGTGAAGAGCCCTAATAACAGGGTCTGTCATTATGAATGGTTGCCATAACCTGGTGTAGTGTGCCAGTTATAAGTGGTATCAAGGGTATCTCTATGATGACAGTTCCGAAAGAGTTCGCAGGGTTTCTGTTCTGTGGGTATCACCAGGTTGCAGATTTGTCAGTACCACCTTTTCGATCATGGTGATGGTGGCATTGTCAGTGGCTTGGGATACCCCGAAGTATTCGGCGAGGGTTTCTTCGGTATGGTTTTAGCGTAGGTATAACGGGGCGGCTTTTAGCCCCTGGGCGAGAGCAAACCTGTAGGGATTAGTATTCAGGTATCCCAGGTCTAGGATATGACTGAGCAAGATTAAGATGGTAGCGAATTGTGTGGTGGTCAGTCCAGTGGTACGGTGAAAAGGTAGAATGCTCTACCTACGCATGTGATTGGTATTTGGTTCGTTTCTTTCACTATCATACATATACGAGGTATAAGAGCCGTTACTATTTCGTGCGCGTTCAGGAATAAGAGCTACCCCTGATGCGTAATCCCCAATTATGTGTGGGAGCAGAACATCCTTATATGATCTATAGTTTAGGAGACCAAGTTGGAACTTTTCAATCAACCCTTTTCCGGGACGATGGGTGAAAAACTAATATCGTTATTGAATTCAGAAAAATACACTGATTTGACCATTATTGTTGCATTTGCAAAAGAATCCGGTGTGCTCAGAATAAAGGATGCACTCGACGAGTTTCGATTAGCTAAAGGACGTGTGACCGCGTATGTCGGAATTGATTTAGACGGCACATCTTACGAAGCATTAACTACACTAAATCAGTCTGTGGATTCCCTGAATATTATTCACTCAGAAACCTCACAAACTTTCCATCCTAAAATATTCAATTTTGTAAACGACAAAGATATTCTAACTATTGTTGGGTCGCACAACCTTACAGCAGGTGGACTTTGGACTAATTTCGAGAGCTCATTTATTGCTGCAGCGGATTTAACTCAAATGGACGGCAAAAAACTTCAACAAAGCATTGATGACTATGTAAATGAGCTTAAAATTCTTGGTAATTCGTTCAAGCACGTTAAAGACCAGGGTTTCATCGAAGAACTACTAAAAGATGGTTATATATCACAAGAAGTCCTACAAAAAATAAATCGGAAGGAAGCACGGCAGAACCAGCCCAAGCTGCAACCTAAGTTTGGCGCAGGAAAGCATATTGCACTACCCCAGAAGCCATCCACTCGGAATCCGATTCAGACTCCTTCACAACAGGAGAAAAATACAGCGATTTTAACTACACCTACTTTACAGATTAGCGATCATACCCTTTGGTATTCAACACAGAAATTAACTGGTGGGTCGGGTAACCAAATTGATTTATCCATACAATCAAAATTGGTTTCTGGCGATCCGTCGGGAACCCCATATGACAGGAACAAAGCAGGGTATATGTGTGGAACCGTTGAATTTTTTGGAGTAAATCCGTCTCAAATCTCCCAGACAAAAAATATTACAATTCATTATCAAGGTGATGATTATAAAGGGAATACTATAAAATTTCCATCCAACCAACATAGTAATCGCACCTGGAGGTTGCAACTCGAAGGTATTAACGCGTCCGGGAAAAATTTAAAATCTCTCTACGGAAACAACAGTCTAAAATTTAAGATTATTACCTTTACTAAACTTGATACAGATTATTATTCTTTGGCCGTGTTTCCTGGAAGTGAGTTGGATAATTTCAAAAACAATTCCGATTTATGTGGATATAATGGCCTCAACTCAAATTCTCGTTATATCGGTATAATATACTGATGCCCTATAGAAGTATCTATCCTGATCGCCTCAGCCTCTCTGATTCACTGGTTAGAAGAAACGGTTGATCCATTCTTGGTGTTTTCCTACACGACTACCATTGATACCACCTTTAGCTCCACCAAAGACCAAGCGAGTTGCATTTTCGGATAACTGCTTACCTTCAGAAACAAATAGCTTTGTTTTATGAATATTAGTAAAACGCTCCGTAAAATTATCAATATCAAACTCGAAAGCGTAACCAGTGGTGTTGTTATACGGTGGGTCAATATAAACTACCGAGTCATCAGGAATCTCCCAGTCCAAAGTCGTCAGGATATTGGCCTTTTCGCATGTTAGCCCTTTCATCTGTTTTGCTAGCATAATCACTCGCCTTCGCAGTTCATCGGGTGATGGCTGCATCGGATTCGCAGGACTACGACGCACACTAGTAGGTGTAGGTTCCCAATAATCACGGAAGAAAGCATTGACCCATTTGCTTCCGCTTTCTTCTCGCCAAATTTGTTTTCCACCAAATGAGGCCGATTGGAGGATAGGATAAAGTTCAGCCTCATGCGACCCCACAGGTTGAGCAACAAGATCTAGCATATACGATTTTACCCGGCGTTTATCAGAAGGTATTTCTAATAGAAAATTGTCAAAAACCTGTATGTCAAATGTACCAGTACCGATAGCCCTCCAGAAAACTGCCCAAGAGCTTATATCCAGCATGACGATACGAGAAGGATCAATACCTCTATTGACTAGCTCAATAGAGATAGCACCTGAACCACAGCAAAAATCGTAGAACAATGATTTAGCGGAGCCTGCTTCTATAAGCTCTTCTACAATCTGAGGAGCAACACGCTGCTTGCCTCCCTGATAGGCGCAAGGTACTCGAAGTTTATTTTTCATTTTTCCGATTCTGAATAAGAATACGCGCATAAGTTCTACGCCCGTTGAGGATAGTTACTCCACCGCGGTCTTCTGGATGTTGCTCATATCCGACTGTTTGCAGAGTGGAGAATTCAACATTGGTTCGTGCGTTACCGTTGGCGAGCATTAGAATCTCGAACTGGTCAGGACTGTACTTATCAAGAAAAGTGATAGGAACACCCATGATTCCTTTGTAGTTAGCGGGGATATTAGCTGTCCGTCCAACTTCGATAGCATTATAGTTATCATAAGCAGGATTTGCTACCGGATCATACTCTTGAGTGAGTGGCAGCGGTTTGTGCAGTATTCCGCTATCAATGTTTGTGAACCATCGGACTCCTTTGACCCGAATGAAACAGCGCCCTTGTTCATCTACGCCACAACTCGCTGCATTGAGAGGGTAATTGTTAGGGACATAGAACTTCCTGTCACCTGAACGGATGGATCGTCCATACCAGATTTTATTATCGCGGAATAGCGGAAAAATCTCTTTGGTCGTTGCGGCGTTCATATTACCTAACACAATAAAATCCTTGTTGTGGCGGTATAGTTGGCTTATATACTCCCGAAAAAGGCTGAACGGCGGGTTCGTTACTACTATATCTACTTCTTCAAGCAGTTCTTCGCATTCAAAAGATCGGAAGTCTCCGTTACCAGATAAAACTTCCAAAGTATTTCCTTTAGCCTTAAAAATACCATTTAGATCTAGGGAACCATCAGGTCGAACTAGATCAATACCTGGTACCTCAGTTACTGTAGCTTTATATGCTGGGAGAGTGGAAGGTAAAGGATCTTCCTGCTTTCCAAGAGATGACCCCGAATATGAAGTAGAAATAAGCGAAGCAAGCCCCAGCTCATTGAAATTAAGAACGAAGTAGCGGAAAAACGCAGACTCAAAAGAGTCACCGCAATTACAAAGAACGGTTTTCCCCTTGAATTGCTTTACATAGTATTGCATTTCTTTCGCTACGTCTTCGTATTGGGTATAGAACTCGTCTTTTCGTGCTAGAGAAGCGCTGTTTAGAGTGGAATTTCCAGTAGCTGGTACTTCTGGAGATTCAACTTTCATCTCAAAAGGTAGACCTTGTTCACGAATCGTTGCTTTCAGAAAAGTGTTGATAGCCGAAGACATGCTAATCCCAAGAGCCTCAAAGATGCTCGTTGCCTGTTCTTTAAGGTTCGGGTCAAGACGGATCGTCGTGGTAGCAGTTGCGTTCATTTCACAGCCCCTTTATTTATCTCTGAAATACAATGTAACACATTGTATTTCAGAGATAAATAAAGGGGCTCCTTCCATAATCTTGAGAGAGTTCTCTTTCAGCGCACCAGAAGAGTAGAATAATCGATCATGTAGGCACGATCTGAAGAGCCATTCTCAAAGAGCACTGAGTTGTGGAATGGTTCAAAACAGGATACAGTGTGGTATCCATCGCTTTTCGGTTGAGACTACCTGCCCTATAAGTGTGCTTGATTTTTCGCAATTGAGAGGTTCTTTGTGGCAAACTGGTCTTGCTGGAAAACCGACGAAAACGTTCTACAGTTTTGGGGCCAAGAAGGAAATCATCCCCCCCTCCCCCCCCCGTAAAGAAGCTCACCACGCTTGCGGTCAAGTGCAGGTTCTGTTCGACAAAGTTTTCTCTCGATGATTGCTCACTCATAAATATAAAACTACCATGCACACCGTTCACGACGGCGACTATTTTCGCCGGATTCGCCCTGAGAGCCTCTCGAACACATACTAAAAAGGCTCTTTATTCCAATAAAGCGGCGAATAATACGCTTTATTGGAATAAAGAGCCTTTTTACGCCGGGGCAAACCGGCTAAGCATTACCTACTTGTTCAGCGAGTTGCCTGCCGAGCCGAGCTGCTGGCAAGCCTCAACCACGCGAGCTGCCATGCCCTCTTCAGCCTTAGCGCCCCATACGCGGGGGTCGTATGCCTTCTTGTTGCCGACCTCGCCGTCAACCTTGAGCACGCCGTCATAGTTGGTGAACATGTGACCGGCGACCGGGCGGGTGAAGGCGTACTGGGTATCGGTATCGATGTTCATCTTGATCACGCCGTAGGAAACCGCATCCGCGATCTCCTGAGCGGTCGAACCGGAACCACCGTGGAACACGAGCGAGAACGGCTTCTCCTTACCGTACTTAGCGCCGATCTCGTCCTGAATCTGCTTGAGCAGTTCGGGGCGCAGGTGCACGTTACCGGGCTTGTACACGCCGTGCACGTTACCGAAGGTCAGCGCCGCAATGTAGCGGCCCTTCTCGCCCAGACCCAGAGCCTCAACGGTCTTCACCGCGTCATCAACGGTGGTGTACAGGGAGTCGTCAATAGCGCCTTCAACGCCGTCTTCCTCGCCGCCGACGGCACCAATCTCAACCTCAAGCACAATCTTTGCCTTGTTGGTGCGCTCCAGAAGCTCAGCCGCAATCTTGAGGTTCTCATCAAGATCAATAGCGGAACCATCCCACATATGAGAGTTAAAGATGGGGTCTTCGCCGCGCGCCACAGCCTTTTCAGACTCGGCGAGCAGGGGAAGAACAAAGCCATCCAGCTTGTCCTTGGGGCAGTGGTCAGTGTGCAGCGCGATGTTCACGTCGTACTGTTTGGCGATCTCACGAGCGTATGCCGCGAATGCCAGGGAACCAGCGACCATATCCTTCTTCGATGCTCCCGACCAGTACGCTGCGCCACCAGTGGATGCCTGAACAATACCGTCAGAACCAGCCTCAGCGAAACCGCGAAGAGCGGCGTTGAGGGTCTGCGATGAGGTGACGTTTACTGCCGGGTAGGCGAAGCCTTTTGCTTTCGCATTCTCCAGCATCTCTGCGTAGACTTCGGGGGTTGCAATAGCCATGCTGACTCCTTGACTAGGGTGCGGGAAAACGTAAATTCCCGTGGTTTTGTTGGCGCGTCTGAACGCCATCTACAGAGACTATTTTACCAAGGGGGTTAGGGTTTTCTGTAGACTGAAAGTGCCGGTTTTTCGGCTTATTTCGGGCTTTGATGAGGCATTTTAGCCCGTATTTGAGAGTCATTGTCATCATAATGAGGGGAACGCCGAATGGGTGAAAATAACCCTAAGAATGCACGGTTGACACACCTGCAAGAACGCCGCACGGCGATTCAAGCCCGCATGGATGCACACGTCATTGGAGGCGGACCCGTCGCCAAATCCCTCGCCCTCATTGAACGGATGCGCGCCGAAGGTGCCACCGACCTTGAGATCGATACCGCTCTCGCCAAGAAGAAGCTCCCCTCGGTCATCGAGGTGGGTCGCAAATCCGCGCTTCACTTACCCGGCTGGTGGCTGCTGACCCGCCGCAAGAAGCGCCTCGACCGAAAGATTCACGCACTGGGCGGCGGCTAAACCCACGACAAGCGAGCGCCGTCTCCTCGTATCCTGTACACCCTGCCTGTATACATACACGCATTTTTTCTGTGAGCCAGGGATAATTTTATGTTCCCTGCTATAGCAGGGAATAAACTGTATTTATTAAATTTCAATAACAATTTTCGGAATATTCCCGGCATCACAGCAGTACGTACATTATGCGTTGACGCGCATATTATCGGGGTGTGCTCCCCGTAACATTCTTATACTTGGTCTGCTATAGTCTTAAAAAACTCCATGCGGCTTCCGGGATTTACTATATATCCGCATGGAACAACACCGTATTGTGGCGCCTGAGAAGGTACACCATCGTTCCCGCTGGGCGCTGCAGGTCATAAGGAAAAATATGAGTCTCGATTCACCTAAAAAACCTATGACGCGACCAGACCACGAAGACGCCTTCGCTCATGAGCAGGAAGGCCTGCACAAGGGGCTAGGCGCTCGACAACTTCAAATGATTGCGATCGGTTCCGCTATCGGTACCGGTCTATTCTTGGGGACAGGCGGGCGTCTCGAAAAGGCCGGCCCTATGCTTGCAATCATTTTTGCCGTCTGCGGGTTCTTCGGCTATCTGATCCTGCGCGCACTGGGCGAGCTGATCCTGCACCGCCCCTCCTCTGGCTCGTTCGTTTCGTACACCCGTGAATTCTACGGCGAAAAGGCGGCGTTCGTCTCCGGCTGGCTGTACTGGCTCAACTGGGCCATGACAGCGGTGGCGGATGCGACCGCAATTGCTATCTACATCTCCTGGTTTGGGCGATATAACCAATTCTTTGCCGACCTACCACAATGGCTCACCGCCTTCATCGTGGTGATTGTGACCGTGTCCCTGAACCTGGTCTCGGTTAAGCTCTTCGGCGAGCTGGAGTTCTGGTTTGCACTCATCAAGATTCTGGCACTGCTGACTTTCATGGCGGTTGGTATTTGGTACCTCATCTTCGGACAGCCCATCAACGGCGTGCAGCCCGGTATTCCGCTGATTATGTCACATGATGGGCTCTTCCCGCAGGGTGTTCTTCCGGCGTTAATTGTTGTGCAGGGCGTTGTGTTCGCATACGCCGGTATCGAACTGGTGGGCACCACCTCCGGCGAAACAAAGGACGTCAAGAAGATTATTCCGCGCGCTATCAACGCTGTGGTGTGGCGCATTGCCATCTTCTACGTGGGCGCCGTAGTGCTGCTGTGCCTGCTCATGCCGTACACCGTCTACAGCGATGACGAGTCGCCCTTCGTGACCTTTTTCGACAATATTGGCGTGACCGCCAGTGCCCCAATCATGCAGCTGGTCGTGATTACCGCCGCCGCATCGTCGCTGAACGCGGGTCTGTATTCGACTGGTCGTATTCTGCATTCGATGGGTGTTGCCGGGTCTGCGCCGAAGTTCGCAACTAAGGTTTCTAAGTCCGGCGTTCCGGTGGCGGGTATTCTGCTGACCGGCGTGGTGGGACTTTTCGGTGTAGTCCTGAATTTCATTGTTCCCGAACAGGCGTTTGAGGTCGTCCTTAATATTGCGGCCTTCGGTACAATGGCATCCTGGGTTGCCATTTCGCTCTCGCACCAGAAGTTCCTCAAGCTGGCCAAGGAAGGAAAGTACACACGTCCCGAGTACCGTGCTCCCGGCGGGCGCTTTGCCGACTGGTCGGTTCTGACTTTCATGGCTATTGTTATTGTGCTGATGGCACTCGACTACCCCGTGGGCACATGGACTCTTATCTCGCTTCTTTTCGTGATTCCGCTGCTCATTGTTGGTTGGTTTGTGGTGCGTGATCGCGTGAATGAGATTGCGCGTGTTCGGGAGGGCTTCACGGGCACTGTTCCGGTGATTGCGGCTCCTCCGATGGCGCGTAAGCTCTCGAATGAGGGCGTGTACAAGAATTACTTCACGGAACTTGCCGAACACGACGATGATTCGGATGAGGATCGGAAGTAGTTTTTTACACACATTATTTTCCGGATATTGCACACACTACGCTGAGCATAATGTCATGCATATTTTCAGCGTATTCCGGGGAATATTATATACATCACAGTAATAATCTATACATTTGACCGCTGATATACTGGTTCAGTATTTCATGTCAGCCTCTCACGACTAAGGAGATTATCGTGACCGACCACAGGGTTGAATTTGTTGATGTTGCATCCATGGCACAGTGGGTTCAGCGTGACGGCGTTGGGAATATTATTGCCGGTATGGTGAATTTCTTGGAAGAAGATTTCAAGAAATGGCAGAGCTTCGATAAGATTCCGCGCGTGGCATCCCACACCCCCTTCGGCGTGATTGAGTTAATGCCGACCTCAGATAACATCATCTATTCCTTCAAGTACGTGAACGGGCACCCCTCGAACCCTGCACGCGGGTACCAGACCGTGACCGCGTTCGGTCTGCTGGCTGATGTGGATAACGGATACCCCGTTTTCCTTGCGGAGATGACCCTGCTGACCGCCCTTCGTACTGCCGCTGTTTCTGCCATGGTGGCTAAACATCTAGCACGCAAGGATTCGCGGAAGATGGCGATGATCGGCACCGGTTCACAGTCTGAATTCCAGGCCCTTGGGATGCGCGCCGTCCTCGGCATCGAAGATCTTGCGGTGTACGATGTTGATCCTGCCGCTATCGAGAAGTTCCGCCGTAATCTGGAGCCGCTGGGGTTCAGGATTCATGCCGCATCCAGCGTGGACGAGGCCGTTGCAGATGCCGATATTATTACCACCTGCACCGCCGATAAGCAGCAGGCAAAGGTGCTTCTAAATTCGCAGGTGAAGCCCGGTGTACATCTGAATGCTATTGGAGGCGATTGCCCTGGCAAGACCGAGCTGGAGAGCGAGATTTTGGATCGTTCGACCGTGTTCGTGGAGTTCCCGCCGCAGACCCGCATCGAGGGTGAAATTCAGCAGAAGGATCCGGATTTCCCCGTGGTGGAGTTCTGGAAGGTGCTGACTGGCGAGGAACCCGGGCGCGTCTCGGATGAGCAGATTACTCTCTTCGATTCGGTGGGCTTTGCGATCGCCGACTTCTCGGGTCTGCGCTATGCACGCGAGGCAACCCGGGGTACCGATCTGCAGCAGTTCATTGACCTGGTGGCGAACCCGGACGATCCGAAGGATCTTTTCTCGCTCGTGAACGTGAACGTTCCGGTGGGCTAGGGGTTCACTCCCCTACACAACACCGCGAGCAGGTGGTTTTTGGTTCGAGCAGGGAGGATTTTCCTACCTTTTCGGCAAAATCCTACCTGCTCGCGGTGTATTTGCTTTAAGGTTTCTGTCCGAAAATGTGGCGGCGCACCCAGGCGTGCATCGCGATCCCGGCGGCGGTTGCCGCGTTCATCGAGCGGGTTGAACCGAATTGTTCGATCGAGAGCGTATCGCGTGCGGCGGCGTGAATTTCCTCCGACAACCCTGGGCCTTCCTGCCCAAAGACCAGCACACAGTTCTTCGGCAGATCATAGGTTTCAAGCGGCACCGAATCCGGGAAAATATCGATGCCGATAATGTCCAGCCCCTCGCCCTGCGCCCACGCCACAAAGTCCTCAATCGTGGGGTGATGCCGCACATGCTGATACCGGTCGGTCACCATCGCACCGCGTCGGTTCCAGCGTTTCTTACCAATAATGTGCACTTCCTTCGCCAAAAAGGCGTTCGCGGTGCGCACCACGGTACCGATATTCAGATCGTGCTGCCAGTTCTCGATTGCGACGTGAAAATCATGGCGGCGCGTGTCAAGGTCGGCGATAATCGCCTCCATGCTCCAGTAACGGTACTTATCCACCACATTGCGACGGTCGCCCTCACGCAGAAGCTGTTCATCCCAATGGTCGCCCTCGGGCCACTCGCCCTCCCAGGGGCCGACTCCAACCTCAAACCGGGGCGTTCCGAAAGCCTCGCTTTCGGGGTACTCCCGCGGTATATTCTGCGGTTCTGCAGATTCGTTCACGCGGGAACCCTGCCCGGAATCTGAGGGCTCAAGGGGTGTCTGATGGCTTGGGGAACTCATGGTTTCTTTCTGATGGCGCGTACATATAGTGCCGGATGCGCGGCGAAGGAATCTGGCGGGCGGGCGGTGCGGCAATGCCCGCACGCCGCTAACTGCCAGCACGCGCGGGCACCTATAAAGCCCCTAGTCGAGCCCTAAATCATCCTTGGAGTAGGCGTAGAAGCAGGGAACCCCGGCAACCTCTTCGATATGTTCTTTCGCCCCGGTTGCACGGTCTACGATGACGGCGACGGCGACGACCTCGGCACCCGCTGTGCGCAGTGCATCCACGGCGGTTAACGCGGACCCGCCGGTGGTGGAAGTATCTTCAACAGCAACCACGCGGCGACCCTCAACGCTGGGCCCCTCAACCTGGCGACCCATGCCGTAGGACTTTTGTGCCTTACGCACCACAAACGAATCGATAGCGCGGTCCTGATCGCCCGCCGCGCGCATAATTGCGGAACCAACCGGGTCGGCGCCCATCGTCAGACCCCCGGCGGCCTCAAATTCGATGCCGTTACGATCGAGCAGATCGAGCATCACCTGACCGACCAGGCGCGACGCTTCGTGATGCAGGGTGATACGGCGCAAGTCGACGTAGTAGTCGGCTTCTTTCCCGGAGGCAAGAGTCACTTTACCGCGCACCACGGCAAGCTCGGAGATGAGCTGGCGCAAACGTTCGCGGGCTTCTTCGATGGTCAGGGTTTCGGAAAGTTTAGTCATATTTCAAGTTTAGCGGGTTACCCCGGGCACGGGCTGGCGGTGGGTGTCCAGGGCTATGCCTTAGGTGCCTTAGGGGTGCGTCCCGGCTCTCTGCCGCGTAAAAAAGGCTCTTTATTCACATAAAGAGCCTTTTTAACACCTACTGCCCCTAAATATGCAGGTTAGTTCTGGTACGGCGCCTGGGGCTGAACGGGCTGCGACTGTACGACTGTGGGCTGAGCCATCGGATTCTGTGCCAGACGGTACGCCTTGGAGTCACGCATAAACCTGTTGGTCCCAGGCAGCCACAAGAAAACAATCAGGGCAACGTTAGCGATAAACAACACCACGTAGATCACAATGAGTGTGGAAAGGGAAGACGTAAAACCGGGCGCGAGCGATGACCTCTCTTCATTCATGCCGCTCAAAGCCGCCGATGTGATAAACGTGTGCAAAACAATACCGGCAAGAGCCAAAACAGCAATAACGGTCATGACGATACGCGACCAGTTGTATCCTCGGTAGATGAAAACACCGAACAGGATGTACAGAATAATGCTGAGGAACAGCGGAAGAGAAATAAAGGACACAAACGATTCTAGAGTATTGTAGTTTCTGAGTGACTGCCCGCCATTCATCGCAGCCACAGTCTGCAGAGAGCTCATGGCAGACCTCATGGTACCGAACTCAACGAGGCGTAAGAGCGCGCACGCCAGACTGACTATAAAAGCGGTCATAGCCAACGCCGTAATTTTGGGGCGAGTGGCTGGTATTGAAGCTGCAGCGGCGTAAGCTGTCGGTGCGGGCTGCATCATAGGCTGCTGATAAGAAGTTTGCTGAACAGACGGGGAATTCTGCGGTTTTTCTTGACCGGACGTAATGTTTTCACTCATCGGTGATGCTCCTTCAAATATTGTGTGCGGAAAGATGGCTTTGTGAAACCACCTCTAGAGCATAGCCGAAATTAGGGTGGATAAGGGTATTCTGCGATGGTTCGTCGGATTTCAGATGCACCAAACATGCCGCATCAAAAGAGCCTTGATAGTGAATAAAGCATTAAAAACTGCTTGATATAAATAAAGAGCCTTTTTACAAGGCGGACGAGGAAGCGAGGGTGTGGATGGCGGCGGCGACCGCATCCGGATGCGGGTCCACCGTCAGATCTGCGAGCGGCAGCAAGGATTCATGCGAGCCCACCGCGACCGCATACTGAGCACCCTCAAGCAGCCCTACATCGTTCACATCGTTGCCAAACGCGATATAAGGATCGGGTTTTTCGCCCGGACGCGCGCCAAGCGCCTGCGGAAGAGCCGAAACTTTATGCACTCCCCCGGGTGCCAAGTCAATACTCGTGGTGGCATCCTGGTGCTTAGTCACATGCAGGTTTAGGCTCGCAATAGTCTCTTCAAGCTCGGCGTAAAGATGCGGATTATTGATGTCAAGCAGAATTATTTTGACAGGATTCTCCAGGTCTTTCAAAGAAACTAGGCGGTCCGTTCCCTCGGGGTTTAGCCGCTCCACGAGCACATGCCCATCGGGCAAATCAAAGGCGTAAGAGTCCAGGGAATCCGCAATATAGTGCAGTCCATGACGTTCGATAAGGTCCCGAATTTTCGCATAACTATGCGCATCCAGGTGTTCCCGCGCCCGCAGCTGCCCGTCCCGATACAGCAGCGAACCGTTCGCGCCGATCAGCGCCAGCCCGCTATGCGTGCGCACATCCTCAGAGAGCATGGGCAGAATATCGCGCACCGGTCGGGCGGAGGCAAAAACTATGCGGTGTCCCGCCCGCAGCAGCGCATAGATTTCGCGCTCAATGGCGGGCTCAATCACCATGCCGTTAAAGCTGGTGGTGCCGTCAATATCGAAGACAAAATTCATAATATTCCTGGGCTTTCCCGGTCGGTCGCGGCGACGCTCTGCTTACTCACACCCTTTTCAACGATGTGCCCCACACTCGGTGGAAGCGCCGCGCGTAGTTTCGTCAGCATTTCTTCGTACTCGGCGTTCGGGTCTGAATCGGCGACAATCGCGCCGCCGGCGGCGAGGGTTATAAGCCCGTTATCGTGTGCAACCAAGGTGCGTATGACAATAGAGAGATTTGCGCCGCCATCCATCGAGAAGAATCCGAGAGCACCCGAGTATACGCCGCGGGGGCGCGCCTCTAGATCCTCAATAATATTCATTGTTGAGGGCTTGGGTGCGCCGGTCATAGATCCGCCAGGGAAGCACGCCGCACTGGCATGCACCGCGGAAATTTCGGGTTTAAGACGCGCAGTGACGGTAGAAACAAGCTGATGCACCGTTGCATAACTTTCCACGCTCATGAGTACAGGAACCTGCACGCTCGCGGGGTCACTCACCGTCGAGAGGTCGTTGCGCAAAAGATCGACGATCATCAGGTTCTCGGCACGGGTTTTCGCATCGTGTTGCAGCCAGTGAGCCGCGGCGGCGTCATCCTGAGGATTCGCACCGCGCGGGCATGTCCCTTTAATCGGCTTCGTTTCGGCGTTTCCGTGCGTATCAACCATCAGAAAACGCTCAGGAGACGAAGAAAGCACAGAGAAATCGCCGCACCGCAAATAGGCGGCATAGGGCGCGGGATTGTGCTTACGCTGAGTGCGGTACAGCTCAAAAAGCTGATCTGGCGTGAGAGGATGTTCTACCCGCGCGGTACTTTCGGCACTCAGGCACACCTCATAACTATTCCCCTCGTAAATATGCCATTGTGCGCGCTCAATATCTGCGCAATAGCTTTCACAATCCGGGGCTTCAAAAAGCAGATGCTCCACGTGCTGACTCAATGGATTATCGCCGTCATGTGCGTTATCACCCGGTATCTCACGCCAAGAATCCCGCGCCAATTCGCGCAAACGCGGCTCAATTTTCTTAAGCCAGGGTTCATCGCCAAGCAGCCACGCGCGGCGGGTTTCATGTTCATAGGTCAGGTACCGCACGGCGGGCATCCAGAGAGAATCCGGGGTTTGCGCCGTGTGCCGGGGCGTGTATCCGATGCGCCCGGGGTGCAGGGCGGCGCGCGCCTCATACCCGAAATAACCCACGTAACCACCGCGCAAGCCTTCGGGCAACTCGGCAATATTGTCGGGCTCAGGCACGCTGGCAAGCGCAGTATCGAGAGCATCCCAAGGTGTCGGGTTTGTTGCCTCACGTGCGTTTTCGATGCGCAGCACAGCCGCCCAATGCGGGACGACACCCACATACGAGACGCGAGACATAGGCGATTCTTCTCGTGCGGAATCAAGCCAATAGGCGTACCGAGCACCCGCAGCGATCACGGGGTATGCAGCCTCGGGCATGATCGCAAAGTCGAGGGCGCGCACGTGCAGCGTTGGGTATTGATCGGGCTGAAGAATCACGTTTCCTATTGTAGAGTGCATTGCCGTCGGTCTTGAGCAGTGTGGCTTCGACCCGAATACAAAGGATGCGGCACCAGCAGCCATTTCGGGGGCTGGGGTGCCGCATCTTTATATGTCGTTTTGGCTATATACACTAGTCAAACTGTATATATTCCAAAGATTTAAGGTATAGCGCAATTAGTGAACGACGGCAGGTTCCTGCCCGTTTTCGCTTTCCATGGGCAGCTTTGCGGTGAACCAAGCACTTGTTCCGCCAGCAATATTTTTCGCCTGGTATCCGTTCTGGCGCAGGTATTCAGCCGCACGGTTTGAACGCCCGCCACCGTGGCAGATCACATAGAATTCTTCATCTTTGCTGGGTAGTTCTGAAAGTCGCTCGGTCAGCGTTCCTAGGGTGATGTGCTGGGCACCAGCAACGTGGCCGCCTTCCCATTCGTAGTCTTCGCGCACATCAATAATCTTGGCACCGGCAGGAACATCGGCAGGGGTTACCTGGGGTACGTTATTCATGGGATTCTCCTCTATAGTCTCGTGAGATACATTATCAACTCTACAAAATTTTGAGGTCATAAGGCACACGCGCGTGCACGCAATACACCCCAGCCCCACCATTCGATATGAGATTTCATGCAGAGTAAATACGGAATTTATGCCTAATTTCTGCACAAGCTTCTGTATACATATGCACTTCACAGGTATACACTGAGGAAATATAACCTAGAACACTTCCGGTTTGTGTATTCTTGGGAGGCTTTATGGTAGCCACGCAACCAGCGGCACAGAAGCCGCGAACATTCTTTGGGCATCCGCCGATGCTCGCCAATCTTTTCACCGTGGAAATGTGGGAACGGTTCTCATTCTACGGTATGCAGGTTCTTGCCCTCTATTACCTGTACTACTCTATCGAAGACGGCGGATTAGGGATACCAAAAGAAGCAGCCACTGGCGCTATGGGAGCGTACGGTGCAACTGTTTACCTCATGGCGATCCTCGGCGGTATTTTGGGCGACCGCGTCCTAGGGCCCGAACGTACCCTCTTTTATTCCGCTATCGGTATTATGGCGGGGCACATTGTTCTTGCGGTCATGCCCGGTGCCGCTGGCGTGATTACCGGTCTGCTTCTGGTCGCGATCGGTTCGGGCTGTCTCAAAAGCAGCGCATCGGTTCTGGTCGGCTCGCTCTACAGCAAAGACGACCCCAAACGCGAAGCGGGATTCACGCTTTTCTATATCGGCATCAACATCGGCGCGCTTTTAGGCCCGGCACTAACCGGCTGGGGATGGGGATGGCTAGGCTTCCACTTCGGCTTCGGAATTGCGGCTATCGGCATGGCGGCCGGACTCCTCCAGTATGCGCTCACCCGCAAGAATCTGCCCGAATCGGTGCACGAGGTAACCGTTCCGTTCACCCCAGGTCAGAACGGTATTTTAGCCGGTATTCTGGCGGGTGTAGCTCTCATAACATTCCTGTTGGTCATGATGGGCTGGATGACTACAGGCAACCTCGCCACGTGGGTGGTAAGCGCGGTCGGCATCGGGGCCATAGCTCTTTTCATACAGCTGCTCACCGCCAAGAACGTGACCAGCAACGAACGCTCGCGGGTGTGGGCGTTCATTCCCCTCTGGATTGCCAACGCTATTTTCTGGGCGCTCTACCAGCAGCAGTTCACGGTCATTCCCATCTATTCTGAGGAGCGACTCGACTGGCATATTCTGGGCATGGACCTTCCTCCAACCCTCGTCAATTCTCTTGCCCCTATTTTCGTGATTCTTCTGGGGTCGGGGTTCGCCGCCATGTGGACGAAACTGGGCGATCGGCAGCCGCGCACAACCACCAAGTTCTCACTCGCGCTCGTGATTATCGGCCCGGCATACTGGGTTTTCCTCACGCAGGTGGGTGTCTCTCGCGTGGCGGTCTACTGGATGGTTATCATCATGTTCATCTTCACTGTTGCCGAGCTTACGATTTCGCCCACGGGCATGGCGCTGACCACTAGGCTTGCGCCCGAAGCCTATAAGGTGAACATGATGGCGCTTTACTGGACCTCGCTGGCGATGGGTACCGCATTCGCGGGCTGGTGCGCACAGTTCTACAGCCAAGACACTGAGGCTTCCTACTTTATGTGGGTGGGTGCCGTCTCGGTTGTTGCCGGCATTGTCCTCTTTCTCTGCCGTGCGCCCATCCAGAAACTTATGCGCGATGTGAAGTAGCGGGTTTGCTGCTCCGACCCCTTATAAACGAACACGTGCCTTGATGTGAATAAAATGTTGGTTTTATTCACATCAAGGCACTTTTTATGTCGGCGACACACGCCCAGTTTGAGGATTTTCCCACGATATTTCATACAGCATCTCTCACTATTTTTGTTTAACTCTGGAAAATTTTTTGTATACCTATACATTGATATGGGTATATACTAGGGAGAATATAATCCAGAACACTCAGATTACAGTTTGGTCCTTAGGAGAAATATATGTCAGCCATAACGCCCGCCCCGGAAGTGAAGCCTTCCACCGGCGGCTCTTTCTTTGGGCATCCAAAGATGCTTGCAAACCTCTTCACCGTAGAAATGTGGGAAAGATTTTCGTTCTACGGCATGCAGGTTCTCATGCTCTATTACCTGTACTACGGCATTACCGAAGGCGGTTTGGGTTTAGATAAATCGGCGGCAACCGGCGTTATTGGCGCATACGGCGCGATTGTGTACCTCATGGCGATTCTTGGCGGCATCTTTGGTGACCGCATTCTAGGCCCCGAGCGTGCTCTGTTCTACTCCGCCATCGGTATTATGGCGGGTCATATAGCTCTCGCATTCGTACCGGGAGTTCCCGGTGTGGTAATTGGCCTGCTCCTCGTTGCTATTGGTTCGGGCGGGCTCAAGAGTAACGCCTCGGTTCTAGTTGGTTCGCTCTACACCAAAGAAGACACCAAACGCGATGCCGGATTTACCATTTTCTACATCGGTGTAAATATTGGTGCGCTCTTGGGCCCAGCACTGACCGGATGGGGATGGGAAGCTTTCAAGGGCACAACTTTTGGGTTCCACATTGGCTTCGGACTTGCGGCACTCGGCATGGCGGCAGGCCTCATTCAGTATGCGCTCACTCGCAAGAACCTGCCCAAATCGGTGCACGAAGTCACCCTGCCGTTTACCACACGCCAAAAAGGTATTTTTGCTGGGATTCTCGCGATTTTCGCCGCGTTAGTAGCAATAATGGTGGTGCTGGGGATCATGACCCCGACCAACCTCAAAGACTGGGTTCTGGCTGCTATTACCGTTGCGGCCGTCGGGCTTTTCATCCAACTGCTCACCGCCAAGAACGTAACCAGCGACGAACGCTCGCGGGTATGGGCATTCATTCCCCTCTGGATTGCCAACGCCGTGTTTTGGGGCCTATACCAACAGCAATTCACCGTCATGGCTGTCTACTCGGATGAACGGTTGAATTGGAATATCTTAGGCATACAATTCCCACCGACCCTGGTGAACTCCATTAATCCCATCTTCATTATTATTCTGGGCATAGGATTTGCCACGATGTGGACGAAACTGGGCGAAAAACAGCCTTTCACAACCACTAAGTTCTCAATCGCTCTCGTGGTGATCGGCCTTGCGTTCTGGATCTTCCTCGCCCAGGCGGGTGTGCAGAGCGTAAATGTCGGCTGGATTGTACTGATCCTCTTCGTATGCACTATCGCCGAACTTACAATCTCGCCCGTGGGCACCTCGCTCACGACCAAGCTCGCGCCCGAAGCCTATAAGGTGAACATGATGGCACTCTACTGGACGTCCGTTGCGATGGGAACTGTGCTTTCCGGCTGGTTTGCACAGTTCTACAGTTTCGAGACCGAAGTTCCGTACTTCAGCTGGATGGGTGTGCTCTCCATCGTGACCGGCATCGCGCTGTTCCTGTGGCGCAGACCTGTGCAAAAACTCATGCGTGGGGTGAAATAGTGAGACCTATTTTCAAAATATATATCACATTCAACAACACGCCTACTTAATAGAATAGTTTTCTAAAGAATTTTCATGCGTTGATATTTTAGAAAGGGTTGCTTTTGCCTCTCCGAATACCAGGAGACAAAAGCAACCCTAATTACACCCCTGCAACTCAGTAAAAACTCTACATATTTCAGAAAGCGATACATAGCCCACACCATATTATGTAAACAAGAATCGTCTTTCCGCTATACAACCGGTATTCTTACATAAAAGATTTCAAAAATACCTAAACATTAAGAGTTGCATACTGTTGATTAGGGAATGTTCTACTTTAGAGAGAGCATGTGCGTGGACCATACAGCCAATTTGCAAGAGCACAACCAAGCTGTGCAGCCTTCGACCCATCCTTCAGGGGTTCTGCTGAATCGTACTTGGCATGTGCTGGCGCACCACCAAAAAGACTCAAAGCCATAGCCAGAGCCGTTGCACCAGTCCCAACCTTGGCAAACTTACTCATTTCGAATCAGCTCCTTTGTGAATTTAATCCACTAGAATTGCGCCACCTAGAAAATAAAGATAACACTACCACGCTAAATAATTCTAAAATCAATGTCAAGACTAAAGCATATTTCCTACACTCATAGGTTTATATATTCACCAACACCATAGGCTAGACATTTGATATTTTTTAAAATTCATCGAAACACAAGCTGCTGCAATAATAAAATATATACACTGCAAACTCTAGACACCCATGCTCGAACTAAAGTATTTAAATAAACAGTTATAGAATATTTCCTATTTCTGATTATAATTAGATAAAGGTACTCTGAACTAGATGCACCGCCCGGCACACGCCGCGAATGCGTCGCCAAAATTTGGGGAAGTTACGGGCAATTAATGAGAATTTGGAACTCTATTTTCTCAATAAGGGAAGCTACTACACGCTATTCAGCCAGTATAGATACATAGATACGGGTCAGAATAAGCCTCTCGTCAGCAGATCTGACAAAACACGTATTTTCACTAGTCAGATAGTAAATAGAGACATTCTACGCTACCAAAAGTCAGGTTTTGCTCGCTGCGCATCATCTCCTGTGACTTCTGAAACCCGCCCCGAACATTAGACGCCGTATAAATATTCCCGTCACCGCTGTAACATGACGTTTTGTGTCTCCGCATTACTTCATGTGACGGGTGAAGGGTTCTTAAATCTTCGTTTTAGGACTCATAGCGAAAAACATTATGCGCCGCGCCCGCGACCGGTTTAGGGTATATGCCAGACCCGCCGCACAGGCAGGTAGAAGACAACGTTCTATCTAAGGAGAAAACAGACATGGCACTGTACCTGATCGAGCTGACCCCAGCAACCGCATCCAAGGACGAGGCAACCGCACTCATCGAAACCGTTTCCAACTCCCTGAGCGAAGGCGCGGAGCTCATCGAAACCCAGGTTTCCGCCGATCACAAGCTGATCTTCGCCATCATTGAGTCAGAAAACACCGCGTTCGCACCCGCCCTCACTGCGGCTATTGGCGAGCGCGCATCCGTGGTTGGCCCCGACGAGGTTCGCTTGGTGGGCGCAGAACTCGACGACATCAAGAAGCTCAAGAAAGATGCAGACTACCTGGTTGAGTGGGATATTCCCGCCGAAATCACGATGGAGCAGTACCTAACCCGCAAGAAGGCGAACGCGCCCAAGTACGCCGAGGTGCCCGAGGTTTCCTTCCTGCGCACCTATGTGCGTGAGGATACCGCTAAGTGCCTGTGCTTCTACGACGCCCCCGATGAGGATGCGGTACTTCGCGCCCGCAAAGCCGTGAGCACCCCCATCGACCGCCTCTTCAAGCTACACGCATAAGCACACCTGCACATTGCATATAGGAGCTCTCTACCATGTCTGAATTCACTCTTGAACCCCTTGAGGATTATCCTCAGCGCGAGCGAGTGCTTGCGCTTGCCGCCGAACACGCAGATGCCGTCGATGCCGGTGAGCGTTCCCCGTTTGAGAATCTGCGCGAGATTGCGAAGGATGGTCTGCTGACTCTGGGGCGCACCGGGTCTTTGCTTCCGCAGGTTTCGGTTGCTTTTGACCTTGCTTCGCAGGATGCGACAACCGGGTTCTCGCTGTGGGCACATCGTTCTACGATTGCGTTCTTTGATGCGGTGAACCGTGAGCTGCCCGAGGGCTTGGCTGAGGCCACGACGAGCGGTACAAGCGCGATGGCGGCGGCATATAAGGAGGCTTCGGGGCTTGCGCCGATCAAGGTTTTGGGCACTTTGGTAGAGGGCGGTGTGAAGCTCAACGGCACGGTGTCGTGGGCTTCTAACCTGTACCCGGGCGGTGTGATTGTGCTGCCGGTAGCTGTGCAGAATGCGCAGGAGGGGCATCCGAACCGGTATATTGTGACGGTTCGCCAGGATGTCCCGGGGTTGAAGGTTGTATATCACCGTAACCTGCTGGCGCTCAACGGAACCGAGTCTGGCACGATCATTTTTGAGGATGTTTTTGTGCCGACCGAGGATATTCTGACCGATAATTTTGAGGGTTTCCTTAGCGATGTGACCGCGCCGTTCTTGCTGGTGCAGTCCGCGTTCTGCTTGGGTCTTGCCGCCGGTGCGCTGGTGGAGGCTTCGAAGCATCTTGAGGCTTCGCAGGGTATTTTCAGTTCTGAGTTCCCGCTGATTGTGGGCGAGTACGAGAGCTTGCGCGATGAGCTGGTGCGTTTGGCGCGTGAGCCGCAGCGTGCCGATCGTCGCGATTTGTTGAGCCTGCGTCTGGGTGTTTCGCATCTGGCAACGATTGCTACGCATTTTGAGCTGCAGGTTGTTGGAGGCGCCGGTTACGTTGCTTCCTCGCCGACCGCGCGGCGTTTGCGTGAGGCTTCGTTCCTACCGGTACAGTCGCCGACTGAGGGGCATCTGCGTTTCGAGCTCTCGAAGTACGACCACTTAGAGGATTTGCAGGCGGCGCTGTAGCGGCAACCTGCCACCGCCTCCCCCAACCCTAAAAAGGCTCTTTATTTGAATAAAGCGGTGAAAAACACTCTTTATTCAAATAAAGAGCCTTTTTACAATGCGCACACCAGGCTCAACAGGTGTAGAATTACTGGGAATTTTGTCCTCACTTTCACCTGGAGATCGCATCCCATGAGCACACAGAAATCCGGTTTCGGCTGGCGTCTGCATGGCGACGGCAGAAGTATTAAACCCGGCTCGGTCGTGGCGCCGAGCGAACGCCTCGCTTGGCCTATTACGATCGGCATCGGCGCCCAGCATGTGGTGGCGATGTTCGGCGCAACTTTCCTGGTGCCGCTGCTGACCGGGTTCCCACCCGCAACCACGCTGTTCTTCTCGGGCCTGGGCACCGTTTTGTTCCTGCTCATCACACGCGGGCGTGTGCCTTCGTATCTGGGCTCTTCCTTTGCGTTTATCGCGCCCCTGGCGGCGGCAACAAACCAGCACGGCCCGGCGGGTGCGCTCGGCGGCATCGTCATGGCGGGTCTGTCGCTCTTCCTGGTGGGCGTTATTGTGCAGTTTGCGGGTACCGGCTGGCTGACGAAGCTCATGCCGCCCGTGGTGACCGGCGCGATCGTGGCGCTCATCGGCTTCAACCTGGCACCGAGTGCGAAAGCAAACTTCATGAAGGCGCCCATCACCGCACTCGTAACCCTTATCTCGATTATCCTGATTTCGGTGCTGTTCAAGGGTATTATTGGTCGCCTCTCGATTCTGTTGGGCGTGATTATCGGGTATGTGACTGCGGTTGTGCGCGGCGAGGTAGACTTCTCGACCATCGAAAAGACCGTGCAGCAGCAGGGCATTATCGGACTGCCGCATTTTCAGAGCCCCGAGTTCCACTGGGAGCTTGCCGGGCTGTTTATTCCCGTGATTCTGGTGCTGGTTGCCGAGAATATTGGGCACGTGAAGTCGGTGGCGCTCATGACGGGCGAGAACCTGGATGAGTACTCGGGTCGCGCGCTCATGGCAGACGGTTTAGCGACCACCGTCGCCGGTTTTGGCGGCGGTTCCGGTACAACCACCTACGCCGAGAATATCGGTGTTATGGCGGCAACCAAGGTGTATTCGACGGCGGCATACTGGGTGGCTGCGATTTTCGCGATCGCTCTCTCGCTTTTCCCGGCGTTTGGCGCTGCGATTGCGACCGTTCCGGCGGGTGTTCTTGGAGGTGCCGCAACCGTGCTCTACGGCATGATCGGGATGCTCGGCGTGCGTATTTGGAGCGAGAACCGCGTGGACTTCTCAAACCAGATTAACTTGACGACCGCCGCTGTGGCGCTGATTGTGGGCATCGCAGATTACACCTGGGAATTCTCGGGCTTGTCGTTCGCCGGTATTGCACTCGGCACGGCGGCGACCTTGATTGTGTTCCACCTGATGACGTTCATCGCCAAATACACCAGGGCGGCGGGCGATCCGCTGGAACCCTTCACTGACAGGGACCACGACGAGCTGGGGCACTAACTGCTGGGCTTGCCCACAATCCCTTGAGTTCCGGGAGCATTTTCTTCATTCGGGAGCGGTTAAAGTGCTCCCGAATGAAGAAAACGCTCCCGCTTTTGTCCCATCAAGAAATATCAGTAGTTTGCCCTCCGGTTAGCAGCATCCTGAACTGCACATGCCAGCACAAATTTGAAGTTATCTTCGGAATCCTTCATGTACTCAGCTGCGGGGCGATCATCGTAGAATTTTGACGGACGAGCAAGCCAAAAAGCTACACCCCACTCGGTAAGGCCGCTATCTAACAATATTTTAATAACCTGCCGAACCTGCGGATCCACTGCCCCGTCTTTGAACTGAAAAACCGGATATCCGTTACGTCCCGCTTTGTTTTTGAGGCGCAGAATATTGTTCTTGCGCACCCTATCGTTGAGGGCCTGCAGACTGATGCCGCCAAGGTATTCGCGGGTGCTGCGGCTGTCTTTCACCTTGCTGATATATTTCCCAGACCCCCGCGCACCCTTGCGCACTTCAACCGTATGCGAGAGCGCATTCGAGAGCTCCTGCATAGACTCGGCAGTGGGAGTGATTTCACCCCGATCGATCTGTTCACGGATGCGCCGCTCAGTATCTTGCAGAACACCTGTGATGAACTCTTCGGTCGCTAAACTCTTAGGCATGATGCACTCCTTCCCTTGTACACACCACCCCATCAGCTTTATATGGCTTTATAAAGCTGATAGGTGCAAGAATTCTTGCACTCGGTGATGTTAGAGTGGGAAAGATGAAGACGAAATCGAACTACCTCATGGTCTTTCTAATTATCACCTTCGGCGTGGATGTGCTGGATCGGCACATGAAAATCGAATATATAACGGTTCCAATAATCCTCATCATCATGCTGATCGTTTTTGTTCAAATTATTTACTATTCCTTCTTTAAAAGGATTGACGCGGAAGATAATCAGCAAAACCGCTAGATGCGACGGGTCAGCTCTTGGGCATTGATAAATGCGCACTGGTAGATAACTTATAGTTATATATAAATATCAAATATACTTAATAATTAAACGTATCTTCACTGGACTATATTTGTATTTTTATCGCTAAATAACTCTCTGAAATACACCACTTATTATAAACTTCTAATCCCTCAGTTCCCGCACTGCTTGTGTTGCACGCTCAAAACGTGGGCGCATCACAGAGGCGCTGGGCGCATCCACCCCATAGCCGCGAGCGCGTTCCGGGACACGTTCCAGCAGAGGAGCTACGGTTCGCAGCCAGCCGTGCGCATCCTGCTCAGATACTCCAAAAAGAGAAAGCGAATCTTTAGAGACAAGCGCAGAAGGTTCATATGAGGGCTCGCCGAAGAGAGCCAGCTGATGGGTATCACCGTCAGGGGTTGGATTCATATCGAAACACGGGGCTATTTCCCATTCACGCCCAAACCGCAAAAACCCGTGGTTACGCAAATGGTCGTCGGTATTCCCCACAAGCACCCCAAGCATAGCGCGCTTCCACAGCTGCTCGGTATCTGCGCCTTCTTCTCGGGCGTATTCCACCACATCGACCCAGTCCCCGCCATCGCCGTCGGACGCTTCCAGTGCCGTCATCGCAGAAATATAGGGGATGCGCTGCCGACTGTCCTGCAGGCGGTCAAAACGACGCGCCACATAGATATGCCGATCTTCACCATTAATATCGGTAATTTTCAGCAGGCGCGCTTGCGGCACGATAATACCCAGATCGGCGCCCAGGCGGTTGAGAGTGTACTCCCACCCCATGAGATCCCACTCATCACCCACAGGCTTAGGAAACTTTGCGAGCCACAACTCGCCGTTGATCAGCACATTTGCCTTTGGGCGAGCGCCGCCAAGCGAGCCGGTAGCACGGAAAAGGCGACGCGCCTGAATATCATCTACAGCAGACGGATCAAGCTCTATAGCATCCGCTGTCGTCAGCAGTTCGGGCAAATCCAGCTCATGGGGTATACCCGTACCATCGGAGCTTAACGGGGTATCGTCTATCCAATATCGTAAAGACCCCTGCCGCCCGGCATCATCTACCCCCAGAAGATAGTCGAACTCACTGAGCGAGGTGCGTTTTCGTGCACGCTGCAAGAGTTTACGTCCCCACCTGTCAGGGACAGAATCGCTCAGCCCGCCCAACCCATCAAGGGGCTGTGCGCCAGCAACAAGAGGGAGCGATGGGGCAAGAGCGTAGGCGGCAGGGTTCGCTAGATATGCTGCATCGTAGTGAAATACTCCGGTTCCACGGTTGATGAAAAGACGACCAGCGATTACCTCACGGTCGCCTGCCACTGTCGTAACCTGCACTGTTTCACTCATAGTTACCAGCCCATTTCGCTTTTGGGGATGCGCACCGACTTGGGTAGTTTTTCGCTGGCACGCAGGCGGCCGACATCCGTGAGATACGGATCGGTAGCGGTGACGACCGCATCCAGCATGCCGAGCACCCGCAGCACACGGAAAAGCACGTCGGTACGCACCGATTCGCCCTGCTCAATGCGCCGCAGGGTCACGGTCGTAATGTCTGCACGTTCCGCAACCATCTGCGCAGTTAGACCCATCAGTTTGCGTTGGATGCGCAGCTGCTCGCCTATCGTCCGCGCGGCTCGGCGCACTTTGGTGGGAATATACGCCATAATCTTTATACCCTTATATAGAAAGAACTCTTTCCACTATAGCAGGTAATAGAAATAATTATTTTTGTTTGAGCCTTGGACTGATTTCTGAAATTACACACTCTTATAAACGGTGCTCCGGCTCCCCTGCCCACCTTCACGAGCCGCATAACCTCGAGCAATAAGCTTGTTCAAGGTGTACCTTACCTGCGCTTTATTCAAGGTTGAATACTCAGGCGGCAAGTGCTTATGGAGATCCTCAATATTCAGCGGATGCGGTGTATCACGCAACACAGCTAGAATCGCTTCTTCACGGTCTTGAGGGGCAGGCTCCACAGTATGTTGCTGAGAACCCACACGTTCTTCACCTTCGGATACCGCCTCACGACTCAGAATAGCCGTAAATTTAGTGGATCCATCCATGAAGCGTATAGGCTTCAGCCCAGCCGCGCGTACGGCTTCCTGCGCTGTCGGAATACCGCTGCCTTCCCCTTCAATCACCCGATATCCTTGGCTCGGTACCCGCAAAGCGGTACAGATCTCGTACAGTAGCGGGTTTACACGGGAATGCGTACCATATTTTTGCAGATCTTCATCCGTAATACCCCACAGACCACCGGGGTTTACAACCCGTACCTCATGGGGAAGAATACGAATCTGCACTTCATGCGTGGACGTATTGGGGTTGAGGCTTCGATGAACCAGGGCATTAGCGACAATCTCACGCAAAGCAACCGCAGGAATTTCTTCTCCATCAATGAGATGTCCATTTTCCAGCTGACGTACGGGCCTGCGCAGATTCCGTTCAAGCCAGAGAAGAGTTTCTTGGAGCATAAAAGGAATAGGTCCATCTGCCTCGAATTTGTCAAGGTTACGCACCTTACCTTCAGGGTCCACCACTACACCGGTTACTTTGAGTGAGGGGAGGAACCGTTGTGGATAATCCCCCATAGCGTAGAGTCCGGCAAGCGTCAGATTCTCACTATCCCCCAGAGCTATCACTCGTTTTCGTTTGAGAACCTGCTCACTATCAAGGGCGCTAGTAATCCTTGCGGAAGTTCGGCGTACAGAACTCACATATGAGTCTGTAAGCTCATGATCAAGATCTTCGAATGATGTGTATTCTACTGGCTCTGCGTCATAGTTGCGACGCTCCCGCTGGGAGAGCATAAGCGTTACCTCATACTCATCCATCAAATGGTCACCATCACCCACCCGAATATAGTAATCCTTGCCAATGCGGGCCGGACGCTGGGATGCAGGAAGACCTGGAATTTCCATCACAAGAATGTCGTGGCCCTTATATTCAACCCGGTAGAATGTGCACGTATTTGGGGGTACGAGCTGCTTACGGAGTTTACTCGCAACAGTTTTTTCTAGCCGATCGATGTCATAGACACCTACAGGTTTAAAGTTCTCTTTTTCTGCAACACCGCAGATAATGGTTCCCCCACCATGAATATTTGAAAAACTGCACAGAGTGTCGTCTAGGCTCTTAGGGTAACCCTCGTGAGCCTTTTTCACTTCGATGCGGTGGGTGTCACCACCATAACACCGAAGGTCAAGCAGGGTATTTTCTAGGCGTTCGGGGGTCCAATCATAGGTGCTCATCTAAAAATTATATCCCTCATCCAAAAAAAATTTAGATGAGCAGAAGAAAATTTAGATGAGGATTTAGATCTGCACACTATGACAAAATCCCTTGAAATACTAGGGTTACCAGGTGCTTTTCCGGTGGGTGAAGGGGTCAGAATTATACGTCCTCATCTCAAAAATTGTGCTTCTCATCCAAAAAAATACGTCCCTCATCCAAAAATTTTGAGATGAGGGAGCAAAATTTAGATGAGGATTTGGATGAGGCCGCACAACATCGGGTGCACCTGCGAAGGGACATCACCCACCACCGACTCACTCAAGATCCACTAAAAAGGCTCTTTATTTGAATAAAGCGTATTTTTCGCCGCTTTATTCAAATAAAGAGCCTTTTTAGACGGGGGGGGATCCACAGGCTACACAGAACCTTACACCGAATCCCACACAGCTTCCTCGGCACTCCCGGAGTGCCCCTCAAGCAGGTTCTCAATCACCTGCGCCACCCCATCCTCGCCGAAGGGCGGGCAGGTGCGCCCCACCTTCTTAATCAGTGCAGGCTCGCCGGATGCCATCGCATACCCGCGACCTGCCCAGCACAGCATTTCGGCATCGTTAGGCATATCGCCAAAAGCCATCACCTCATGCGCCTCAATACCGTGTCTTGCGGCAAATTGGGCGAGAGTGCGCCCCTTATTCACGGTCTTCGAGCCCATCTCGATCAGCGGCTCGCCCACAACCCCGCGCGTAACCGACACCAGCTCACCCACGGTCTGCACTACACGCACCTGCAGGATATCGGGGTCCATACCAGGCACCCGAACCAGATATTTAATGATTGGAGTATCGCCGAGCGCCACGAATGCCTCCGCTATAGAGGATTCAACCACGCGAGCGCCCTCAAGCACGTCTCCCCCGTCGTGCGGACCCTGAATGTAGACGGTATCTACGGTTTCGAGGGTGTAGGTGACCTCGGGGAATATCGGCTCAAGCCGAGTATGGGCACGCTCGATCACGGCGGGTTCGGCGCCGTTAACCGCCTCTACTTCGTTGGCGCCCAGATGATACACCACGGCACCGTTCGAGCAAATGGCGTAGGAGTCAAAATCGGTTTGTTCCCGCAGCGGGGTAAGCCAACGGCTCGGGCGCCCGGTCACGAACACGATGTCGATGCCCGCCGCACGCGCCGCCTCTAGGGCGTGCAGGGTGCGGGGGTGAAAACGAAAATCAGGCCCGATGAGCGTGCCGTCCAGATCGCTGGCGATGAGCTTAATCATGCGAGAATAAGCGCCTACTCCGCCGGTTCTGCGTAGGTGACGGTCAGGAAGGCGCGCGCGATGCCGTGGAAGAAGAGGTTGAAGTTCACGACGGCAGGTGAGGTGTTTTCGTCTACCTCAAGTTCGGGTACGTCCACGGCAGTCACGCAGAATATGTAGCGGTGCGGCCCGTGCCCTGCTGGAGGCGCCGCACCCACGAATCCGGGGGTCCCGGCGTCGTTGCGATGCGCTATCGCCCCGGCGGGGAGCGCCGCGCCACCCTGACCGCCGACGATAGCGCCCGCGTTGGTCTCAAGCGCGGTGACCGATGCGGGGATGTTTGATACGGTCCAGTGCCAGAACCCGCTGGGGGTGGGCGCATCCGGGTCGTAGCAGGTGACAACGAAGGATTTGGTCTCTTCGGGGAATCCCGACCAGCTCAGCTGCGGAGACTGATCCTGCCCGCCGGGCACGCCGAAGAGCGCCGAGAGCATGGCGGTGGGCGCGGCGGCGCCGTTTTCAAGGTCGGTGGAGGTCAGGTTGAAGAGCGGCAGGTCGGGTAGCCCGGCGTAGGGTTCACGCGGCAGGGGTGCGGTGCCGAGGTTGTTAGTCACGGTAGTCCTCCTCGTTTGGTTGGGTGGCTGACTTAGCCGTTGAGCACGGCGTTAAGTTCTTCGCGGGTGGGCGGGTTCGCGCCGGAACGCGAGACAGTAATTCCCGCCGCCGTTGCGGAAAATCGTAGCAGATTTTGAATATCTTCGCGGGTGAGTGCGGCAAGTTTGCTGCGTGCTTGAGCACCGCTGATGCCTCTGTCGAGGAGCGCGGCGATCAGCGCCGCCATGAGCGAATCGCCCGCTCCTACAGTATCTGCAACCTCCACACGATAGGCCGGTTCTTCAATCCCGTTGGGGTATGCACGGGTGTAGGCGATCGACCCGCCTTCACCGCGGGTTATCACCATCAGCTCTACGCCGAGGTCGAGCCAGGCATGCGCGGTTTCTGCAAGGGAACGGTCAGGATATAGCCACATCAGGTCTTCGTCACTTGCCTTCACCACCGACGCGAGCGCAGCAAATTTTTCTGCCCAGCCCCGGGCGAGGGCACGGTCGCTAATAATGGTGGGGCGGCAGTTTGGGTCGTAGCTGATGAGAGCGCTTTCGCGTGCTGCCGTGAGCGCTTGAGCAACCACATGGGCGCCCGGTTCGAGCATCGCCCCGATAGAGCCGGTGTGCAGCGCTTCGCAGCTGGGGGCTAGGGCTAGAATGTCGTCGGCGTAGCTGTCGAGGCTCCAGTCGATATCGAATTCGTAGCGTGCCGCGCCGTCTTCCCCGATATACGCCTGCGCGGTTGAGGTTCGTGCGGCGCGCGGTTCGAAGGGTACCTGCACTTTGGATGCGCTCAGGTGCGCGGCGATGCTGGCGCCGTGTTCGTCGGTTCCGTAGTGGCCGATAAACCGGGTCTTGTGTCCTAGCCGCGCGGCGCCGACGGCGACGTTGAGGGGAGATCCGCCGGGGTAGGCGTGCATGGGGGCGTCGTTGCTGTGGACGACGTCTACGAGTGCTTCACCGATGACAGTTAACATGTCTCAATTCTACTCAAGGTTGCCGCGCGGCGGAGTGTGTTTCTGTGTGTTATCCCCGTTGTTTTCGCTTCTTGTGTGAGGGGTTGTGTGGGCTTTATTGGCTTCGGGCGTAGTGCATTGTGCAAAGCGTGCTAGATTTCACAGATTCGGCGGCGTGAGGGAATAAAACCGTTCGCCGCAGAGGTTAGACTTAAAGCAGAGTCGGTTGCGTGCTGCCCGATAAGCTGGGCGGGCGCATCGGCACGAACAACAAATTCCGACGAAGACGTCCATTGAGGAAGAAGGTCAAGAGTGACGACTCCCGAAAACACTCACGAGCAGTGGATTGCCCGCGAAACCCAGGCTGAGGAGATGATTCCCCTCATCGGTAAGCTAAACCGCGAGAACGGTGTAGTTCTTAATATTCACGGTCGCAGCCTGGTCAATAAGTCCGTTATTCAGCTGTTGCGCCTGCATGATGGCGCCGCGAAGGTTGATGGAACCCCGCTGAACCCCGAGCATACGCTAGAGCTGGTTCAGGCACTTTTTGACCTTAACCTTGGTCCCTGCTCGATCAACATTGCGGCTCTGCATCGCCAGCATGTTGATGCGGGTTCTCCCGACTTCTCGATGTGGCTGCCCGAGCAGGTTGGCGCATCGGTTGGCAAGAAGGGCGAGACCGTTAAGCAGCAGGATGTGGTGCTCTACGGTTTCGGGCGTATTGGCCGTCTGCTGGCGCGTATTCTGCTGGAGCGTTCCTCATCGCTGGGGGCAAACCTGCGTCTGCGTGCGGTGGTGGTGCGTAAGAACACCGAGAACGATCTTGAGAAGCGTGCTTCTTTGCTGGCACGCGATTCGGTGCACGGTCCGTTCAAGGGCACTATTAAGGTAGATGCTGAGAACGACACTATTATTGCTAACGGTCTGCCGGTGCGTTTTATCTACTCGTCAGATCCGACCACTGTGGATTACACCGAGTACGGTATTGAGGATGCGCTTCTGGTCGATAACACCGGCCGCTGGCGCGATGTTCCGGGGCTGACCCAGCACCTTGAGCGCCCCGGTATTTCCCGCGTTCTGCTGACCGCTCCCGGTAAGGGCGATATGAAGAATATTGTCTTCGGCGTGAACGATAGCATCATTACCGACGACGATAAGATTCTTTCGGCGGCATCCTGCACGACCAACGCGATTACCCCCGCACTGAAGGTTCTTGATGACGTGTACGGTGTGGAACGGGGTCACGTGGAGACCGTGCACGCTTTCACGAATGACCAGAACCTGATCGATAACTTCCACAAGGGTGATCGTCGCGGCCGTTCAGCGGTGCTGAACATGGTGATTACCGAAACCGGCGCGGCACGTGCTGTTTCTAAGGCACTCCCCCAGTTGGAGGGCAAGCTGACCGGTAACGCTATTCGCGTTCCCACCCCGGACGTTTCGATGGCTATCCTGAACGTGAAGCTGGCTAAGCCCGCCGGTTCTAAGGATGAGCTGAACGAGGTCTTCCGCCAGGTTGCCCTCAACGGTGAGCTTCGCCGCCAGATCGGTTACTCCGATTCCCATGAGGCCGTCTCCACTGACTTTGTGGGTTCGCGCAACGCGGGTGTCGTGGATGCGCTTGCCACCGTCGTCAGCGATGACTCGGCAATCCTGTACGTCTGGTACGACAATGAGTTCGGTTACTCCTGCCAGGTGGTGCGCGTGCTGGAACGCATGGCTGGCGAAGAGGCACCGTCATACCCTACAAAATAGGGTTTGAGTAGTATATATAGCCATTCGGCTATATAACTTGATAAGAATATACGGGTGGTTCCCTGACATATTTTCAGGGAATCACCCGTATATTTTTTATGTGCCGCCCTGCGAACAGAGCTACCTTTAAACCCCTGGTTTCACCACTTCGTGCGCATCGTCATTATGCATTATTCTCTGCTAATACTTGCCGTAAACTTGCGATAGCATTTAGGGCGGCAGGGAATCCTGCATAGACCGCTATCTGAATCATCAGTTCCACAAGTTCGTCTTGAGTGCCGCCTACGTTCAAAAAGCCGTTGATATGAACATGCAGCTGAGGCACGCACGTTCCCAAAGCGCTACACGCAGATACAGAGACCAGTTCACGCTCCCATAGGCTCAACCCAGGCCGAGAATAAACATCGCCAAATGAGTACTCGACAATGTAGCGGCCTAAATCCGGCGCAATATCTTGAAGCGATTTAACTACAGCTTCGCCACCAGCTCCATCTACACGCTCAAGATACGAAGAACCTACCTCGAAACGCTTGGCAGGCTCGGTGCTATGCGTATCTAAGTTCACGTCAATACCGCGTTCGGTGAAAACCTTACGAGCAACAGAGACGGCATTTAATGCAGCGGGGAAACCAGCGTATATAGTCACATGGATAAAAGTCTCGATAATCTGCTCAGGAGAACAGCCCACATTGAGGGCACCATTAATGTGGAATTCCAGCTGCGGAGCTGCATTCCCAAGTGCGGCCAAAGCAGATATGGTGATGAGCTGGCGGGACTGATCGGATAAACCTTCCCGATCAAAAACATCCGCATACCCAAACTCCACGACAAACCGTTCTAAGTCAGGCGAAAAAGAAGCTAAGCTATCAAGAATAGATCCATGAGGGTTCTGCTCTACCCGAGCAAGTACCTCTTTCCCACGCAGATAACGTTCATTGTTTTCAGCAGCCATAATCTTAACTACCTTCCTGGTGATGACATGATGCGATAGAGAAATCTGCATCCGATTCTATGCGGTCAGCTTTCACGTGATGCCGTCTGCTCAGACATGCTTATGAAGGCATGCAGATTTAAACCCTTACGCCCGACCGAAGACCTCGTTGAGGTGGGCAGTATAGTCAGCGAGATACTGTTCGACCTGCGGATTTTTAATCACATCATTGCAAATAAAGGTGGGTAATTGGGTAGTCCCCAAGAACTCATTGGCTTTATGAAAGTGCATATAGAGGGCATCTACCCCGAGTCCCTCGAAGAAATCGCCCTCCCGGATAAAAGCTTCGCGAGGCGCGTTCCACGTCAGCGACAGCATATGCCGCCGCCCCTGAAGAAGACCGCCCGTACCGTATCCTTCAGTGGGGTTGGCGCTGCTGCGACCATCATTAGCGTACAGGGTGCCCGCGCCGGTGGTAAACACCTCGTCCATATATTTTTTCACGGTCCACGGCTCGTGCATCCACCAACCGGGCATCTGCCAGATGACCGCATCCATCCACTGGAATTTTTCTACTTCCTGGTGAATATCGTACCCGTCGTCAATCACAGTTTCTCGCACATGATGACCGAGCGCCGATAACGTATCACGGGCTGTTTGATGCAGGGTGTGGTTCAGGCGACCCGCCGAGTGTCCAAATGCTTTACCGCCGTCGATCAAAAGAATATTCACTGTAATTCACTCCTTAAACTCAGCACCACGAGAATGGCTGGTCGTATTCCAACCGCTTGTTTCACAGTACAGGGCTGCTGCGCTGTGAATCAGCCCGTTTCTTGACATGAAACGGACTTTATTCCGGTCTGTTGTCAGTACATGTAACAGATAGGCGGTATTCCAACCCCGGGCAGGGTACAGAATACCGCCGTATATACGCTATAGCAAGAGACCTTAAAATTACCGCTTACGGTAAATAACCCCGCGATGGCCTTCTAGGTCGAGACGGCGCTGCGGCTGACGGTCAAAAGTGTACAGCATCCACTCCGTCTATGCATGCACTGACGATATATCGCCCGTCGTGCGGTGTGATGAGGCAGTCGCCGTGGGCGTTGCTCTGCATACTCTGGTCTTCTAGGCGGGGTGCTGGGGCACAGTCCGCCGAAACCCGCATCAACAATCCACGTCCGGTTATCGAACATTACCTCAAGCAGCATATATGTGCGTGCACCGTATTCATCTGGTTTAGATCCTTAAACGTGACCGGTGAGCGGACGGGCGGGGTAGCCCAGGAGCATGAGCGCATCCAGCAGGAGTAGATTGAGTTCGTAACAGTAGCCCCCGCGCCGTTGCAGCACGAGTTTATAAAAGATACTGTCACTATCATGTGACACAGACTGACCCAGCGCGATGCTCAAGGTATATGCACATTTAGGCGTCTTTAGGTTCTTTTCGTCACCAGGAACAAGGACCCGCTGAGCGTAACCAGTATTGAAATAAGGAGGATGAGAATATGTGAGATATTCCAGATGCCTCCGATACCGTAGAGCAGCATTCCGAGGGGAACCGCCACTGAAGAGACAATACTGTCTATATTGGCGAACGACTGCAGTTCATCCTGCTCTAAAGAGGTTTGCACCTTCACATCCCATGACACCGCAGCGGCGGATAAGGTCAAAGATGCGGCAAAGGTGCACATGAAGATCACGATAATCTGCGTTCCGTACCCGTACAGATAGACTTGAAGACCCAAGAGAACGGCGGTAGCCATAGCAAGGTAACGCCAGGAGACTTTCTTCCAAACGCCCATCAGGGTGCTTGCCGAACCCGTTATAGAGCCCAAAGCAAGGGAGGTTGCAACAGCAGCCCAGGATTCCTCATTCAAACGTGAAATCATCTGATGCGGGCCTTCAGCACCCGAAAACCCTAGAGTCAAAGAGATTAACGACCACGCAGCTATTCCCGCTACTATCCAGCGGGGAAAACTAACTTTTGCCAGGGAGGAAGCACCGAAAGAAGACTCATGATCGTTGACAGATGTTGACCCGTTTTGCCCTGCAGCCTTCATGAGGAATATGAGTAAAAATATTCCGACCATAAAGGTTGCAGAGTCAATGAATAAGATAACGGGAAACCCGTAGACAATATATATGAAGGTGGATACTGCGGGAGCTAAAATTCCAAAAGCATCCGTGAAAAAATTACTAAAAGCATTGAAGCTCGTAAGAATATCTTCGGCAACAAGTGCAGGAGTTAGCGTATACCTGGAAGGAACAAAGAAAGAAGTTCCAAATCCGTATATGCATGATGAAATACACAGAGACAGTATGGAATTGTAGCCAGCTATGACCCAAATTCCAAGAATGAACTGTGCTAAGAACCTGATAACATCTGCGTATATCATGGTCCTGATAAGGGGGAATATATTACCGTACCTGCGGTACAGCACTGACCCGAAAAGACGTGCACCCCAAAGGCTCAATAGAACTGCAGTAAAGCCGTATCCGCTATTCTCAAGCTCAACGGCAGAGAGTGCAAAAGCAATCGGTATCATCGAATCACCAAGAGTTGAAATAACTATTGATGATAAGAAAATTGCCTCATGCTTACTATATTTAGCTATTTTCAACACAAGCAATGTCTTTCTTGATATAAAATTTTAAAATAATGGGTTTTCGTCATAAGAAAACCCGCTGCATTATTCAAAAACATAAAATCCACGATACGTTTCATGGCAACCTCCTCTAGAGTGATGCAGATCTATAATCTGCGTTGTAGATATATACTACATACACCGTCTCAGAACGTGCAAACGCTTACGCAGAGTTGAAATACCTCCACCCTGCGCGCAATATATCCCAGACATAAATACGCAACGAAGATAATATCCAGGAATACATACCCGAGTTTTATACAAATAAAGGGCGGTATTTCGTGCTATATATCAAGCACGGAATACCGCCGTATATACGCTATAGCAAGAGACC